>CAZYUL010000049.1:0-21221 GCA_964650715.1 uncultured Gemmatimonas sp.
ACACGTCCGACCTCTGGCCCTGGACGGGGAAGGACGGCCGCGACTACGTGCTCGTGGGGACATGGGGCGGCGACGGGTACGCGCTCGTGTTCGACATCACCGACATGGACAACATCACCAAGACCGACTCTGTGAAGGTGGACGCGCGCACCATCAACGACGTGACGGTCTCGCCCGACGGGCGCTACGGCGTCCTCTCACGCGAGGGCGCGTCGAACCGCGTGAACGGGGTGGTCATCCTGGACCTCGCCGATCCCGCCCACCCGAAGGTCGCCTCGACCTTCGACCAGGAGCTCACCGGCGGCGTGCACAACATGTTCGCGACGAACGACCATCTCTTCGCGATCTCGGGCGGCGCCAAGTACGTGATCATCGACGTGAAGGACATCTACAAGCCGAGGTACGTGAGCGAGTACCGCCACCCGAACGCGCGGATCCACGACCTCTGGGTCCGCGACGGCATCGCCTACTCGGCGCAGGGCGGCGTCGGGGTGGTGGTGGTGGACGTCGGCAATGGCAAGTACGGCGGATCCATCGAGAGCCCGAAGCTGATCACGACGTACCGCGTGAACTCGGGACACGAGATCTTCCCCTACTTCCAGCGGAGCACCGGACGGACCTACCTCTTCATCGGCGACGAGGAGATGAGCCGTCGCGGGCGCGTCTGGGAAGGATCGGGCTACTCGCTCTCCGGCGCCGACGGCCGGCCGCCGCGCAACGGCGTGCCGCAGACCTCCGGCGGCTACACGCACATCGTGGACTTCACCGATCCGATGAACCCGCTGCCGGTGGGCCGCTACCACCTGGAGGACTACGGCTCCCACGACATCATCGTCGAAGACGACGTTCTGTACCAGGCGTACTACGACGGCGGCGTCCGCATGGTGGACGTCAGTGGCGAGCTGATGGGGAACCTCGAGCACCAGAACCGGGAGATCGCCGTCTTCAAGCCGTACGATCCGCAGGGCTACACGCCGAACGCGCCGTTCGTGATGAACGCGATGCCCTGGAAGGGCCGCGTGCTCTTCACCGACTTCAACTCCGGGCTCTGGGCGGCGAAGCTCCTCCCGCGTCCGGTGGTGCCGTAGCGATCGGAGGCACGGCCACGACCCGCCGCCTGATCGCCGCCCTCCTCGCACCGCTCCTCCTCGGAGGTTGCGGGGAGGGCGGGGTCAGTCCGGCGATCGGCTTCACGTACAACTGGGGCGACGAACGCTTCGCGGCGTTCCTCCGCGCCGAGCTCGAGCGCACGCGCCCGGAAGGCGGCGTCATCATCCGACTGGTCACGGCGGACTCCGGCGGCTGGCCGGCATTCGGGGAGACGATCCTCGCCGCGGAGGTCGGCCGGGCGCGGACCTTGGCCGATGACAGCACCATCGTGGTCGTGGTCGGACCCGGGGGAAGCCGCGAGGCGCTACAGGTGGCGCCGATCTACCGGGACTCGGAGGTCATGCAACTCGTGCCGACCGCGACGAGTCGCCTGCTGGAGCCGATGCGGGAGTGGACGCTCGCATTGGTGGCCAACGATTCGGTGCAGGGGGAGTTCATCGGACGGTTCGCGCTCGACCGACTCGCGGCACGGAAGCTGGCCATCTACTACGTCCCGGACGAGTACGGGATCGGCCTCGCGGCGGGGACGGCCGCCGCGCTCGAGTCGCGTGGCGCGACGATCCTCCTCCGGGCGCCGATGCAGCTCACGCTCGACTGCCGCTCGTCCGGTGCCTCGTCCGCCTACGAGGCGCTCGTGTCGCAACTCGCGGGGCGGGGCACACCGGACGCGGTCGTCCTCGCCTCGCGACAGACCGAGGCGGCTTGCCTCACCAGGGAGTTGCGACGCCGTTGGCCGCGCGTCGCGATCCTGGCGGGAGACGGGACGCTCCTCGACCCGACATTCTTCGATATCGCCGGGGCGAGCGCCGAGGGTGTCCACATCGTGGCCTTCTGGCATCCCGACGCCGCGGGGGAGGCCGGTCATGAGTTCGTCCGGCGATTCGAATCGGCGGTTGACCGTCCCATCCGCCACGCGGACGTCGTCTACTACGACGCCACGCTGCTGGCCGCCGCCGCGATACGCGACGGCGGTCCCTCGCGGCCCGCCGTGCGGCGCTATCTCCGCGCGCTCGGCATTTCGCGGCCGCCGTTCCAAGGGCTGACCGGTCCGATCGCGTTCACCCCGGACGCGCTGCGACCGATGGTGATGACCCGCGTGCAGGGGCGTGGGTCGGTCATCGTGGAGGGCCGCCCGTGAGGGCGAAGCGCACCCTCCAGGTCCGCACGATCCTGATCCTGATCGGGCTGGCGGGACTCGCCTACGCGGCGACGATCGCCTACCAGCTCGTCCGCGTGGTGCGGCCGGCCGCCGCGGACCTCGAGGGCCGGACGCGAGACCTGCTCTCGGACCACGATGCGATCGCCGCGAGCCTCGCCGAAGCCCGCACGATCCGGCGCGAGATCACCCGGCACGTCCCGCCGTTCGACGCCGGCAGCCCGCCTCGACGTCCCATCGCCGAGCTCGAGGCCGAGGCGCGCGCGCTGGTCGACGCGGGTGCCGTCCTCCGCGCGTCCGTGGATCGCTCCGACGTCCCGATCGAGATGCGACTGCTGCTCGCCCAGGCGCTCGAGCAGGAATCCGCCGTGGCGATCCACCTGCTCGAGGCGCTGCGCGCGGTCGAACTCGGGAGGCCAACGGACGCCGTCGAGGCCCTGCGCCGCTCCGGGGTGCGTTCGGACTCCTCCGCCGTGCTGCTCTCGGGCGCGCAGGTAGTGGCGCTCCAGGATCTCCTCGCGCGCGAGGACCGTCTCGGCGACCGCCTCCGTCAGCTCGTCGACTGGGCCGTGATCTGGGCGGTCGTCGGCGCCTTCCTCTTCGCCTTCGGCGCGTGGCTCGTCCGCCAGCGGCTCTACCGGCCGGTCCGGGAGATGGAGACGACGGTCCAGCGGATCACCGCCGGCCAGCTCGACTCGGAGGTGCGAGTGCACCGCGTGGACGAACTCGGTCGCCTCGCGAAGCACCTGAACGCGATGACCGCCGTGCTCCGGGAGCGTTCCGCCGAGGAGATGCGGCGGCGCGAGAACCTCGCGGAGCGCTTCGGGCGGATCCTCGACGCGTCGTCGAACGAGATCCTGGTCTTCGATGCCACCTCGCTCCGGCTCGTGCAGGCGAATCGAGGGGCGCGGTCGCACCTGGGACTCGGTGCGCACGAGCTCGGGGACGTCACCTTGCCCGGCCTGTTGGCGTCGTTGGATCGGGGGACCCTCGAGGCGCACCTGGACCGCCTGCGGCGTGGCGCGCAGCCCCGCGTATACCTCTCCACCCAGCAGCGGCGACGGGACGGCACCAGCTATCCGGTCGAGGCGACGCTCCAGTACCTCACCGAGGGGGATGGAGGGGTGCTCATCCTCGTCAGCGAGGACGCCGGAGCGCGCGAGCGCGTGCGCGGGTTCGAGCAGCGACTGCGGGACTTCGCGCTGGCGGAGCAGGGCGCCCTGCTCCGCTCTGAGCTCCCCGACGTCCTTCGCCGGATCGGCCCGATGGCGTCCGAGGCGCTGAGGGCGGCCAGCGTGGAGCTCTGGCGGGGCGAGACGGGAGCGGAGCGTTGCCTCGCCGCCTGGGACCACCGGCGCGGCGAGGCCGTCGACGCCGCAGCGCTCGACGCCATCCCGCGGACGCGGAGTGACGCGTGGCTCGTCGTGCCGGTGATCGTCGCCGGGCGGGCGCAGGCCGAGCTCGCGCTCGATCCGGGGGATGTCGATCGCCTCTGGAGCGCCGAGGAGGAGGCCTTCGCGCGGTCCGTGGCCGAGCTGGTCGCTCGCGCCATGGAGGCGTCCGAGCGGCGCGTGCTCGAGTCCGCGCTCGCGCGCGCCCAGCGGATGGACTCGATCGGCCAGCTGGCCGGCGGCGTCGCCCACGACTTCAACAACATCCTCACGGCGATCCTCGGGAACCTCGAGGCGGTGCGCGGCGAGCTCCGGCCGGGTGATCCGATCGCCATCGCGATCGACGAGGCCGAGCAGGCGGCGCGGCGTGCCGCCGAGCTGACGCGCCAGCTCCTCATGTTCGCTCGGCACCAGCTCGTCGAGACGCGGCTCGTGGATGTCAACACGATCACGCGCGATGCCGACCGCATGCTCAGGCGGCTGCTCGGGCACTCGGTGGAACTCCGCACCGAGCTCGCGCCGAGCGTGCGTCCGGTGCGACTCGGTACCGGGCAGCTGGAGCAGGTGCTGATGAATCTCGCCGTGAACGCGCGGGACGCGATGTCGGGTGAAGGGGTCATCACGATCCGGACGCGCGATGTCCACGTGGGTTCCGAGATGACTGCGGCCGCGTCGGGACCCGCATCAGGTGATTTCGTCGAGATCGCGGTCGCGGACACCGGCGCCGGGATGTCTCGCGAGACGATGGACCGGATCTTCGAGCCATTCTTCACCACGAAGGGGCTCGGGGAGGGGACGGGGCTCGGCCTCGCCGTCTGCTACGGGATCGTGCGCCAGGCGGGAGGAGACATCTCCGTCACGAGCGCGCCCGGTCAGGGCACCACTTTCACCGTGCGCCTGCCGGCGGCTGCCGGGCTGGCGGACCCCGCGGCGACCAGTGTCGCCACACCCGCGGGGCAGGGGAGCGAGACGCTCCTCGTCGTCGAGGACGAACGCGTGATCCGCGAGCTGCTGGTGCGCGCATTGAAGAGCCGCGGCTACCAAGTGCTTCAGGCGGCGGACGGACGGGAGGCGGTCGAGGTCGCCGAGGCGCATCCCGGCCCGATCCACCTGCTCATCTCCGACGTCGTGATGCCGCGGATGGGGGGGCCCGAAGCAGCGCGGGCGATCCGCGAGGCGCGACCGGGGATCGCCTGCCTCTTCATCTCGGGGTATGCCGCCGAGTCGATGTTCGGCTCCGGTGCGCCCGAGGGGAGCGAGTTCCTGGCGAAGCCACTCACCCCGGATGAGATCGGCCGACGGGTCCGCGCCCTCCTCGACCGCGAGGGGTCGCCGGCCATCGTGGCACCGTAGATTCCGGGACCATGGAATCGCTCGTCGCGTACTTCGGCACGATCCCCTCGAGCCATCGCGCGCTGATCCTCGCCGGTGGCATCGCCGCCTTCTGGCTCTGGGAGAGCGCCGCGCCGCTCTTCCGGTTCGAGTACCGCAAGCTGTCGCACGCGCTCGTGAACCTCTTCTTCACGGCGACGACGATCGCGGTGAACTTCGCGCTCGCCTTCGTGCTGCTGCTGGCATCCGACTGGGCGGTGCGCGAGCGGGTCGGCGTCCTCTTCCTCGCGCCGGCGCTCCCACTCGCCGTGCAGGCGATCGTCGGACTCCTCCTCCTGGACCTCGTGTCGGCGTGGCTCCCGCACTGGGTACAGCACAAGACGCCGCTCCTCTGGCGCCTGCACCTGATCCACCATTCCGACACGCACGTGGACACCACCACCGCCAACCGACACCATCCCGGCGAGAGTGTCGTGCGGTTCGTGTTCACGACGATCGCCGTGCTCGTCGCCGGCGCTCCCATGTGGCTGGTGTTCCTCTACCAATCGCTCAGTGTGGTGCTGAGCCAGTTCAACCACGCCAACATCTCGCTCCCGGCCGCACTGGACCGCGCCTTGAGCTGGGTGATCGTCTCACCCGACATGCACAAGGTGCATCACCACTTCGTGCTGCCCTATACCGATTCCAACTACGGCAACGTGTTCTCCGTGTGGGACCGGCTCTTCGGCACCTTCATGAGCCTCGATCGCGCGAAGCTCGTCTACGGGATCGACACCCACATGGACCCCAAGGAGCACACCACGGTCGGTGCGCTCCTCTCGATGCCGCTCAGGAGCCGGAAAGGGCGAACCTGAGTCCGGCGACGAGGCCGTCCGCCTCGCCGTCCAGCGCCGGGGCGTCCCCGCCGGCCCACGCGACCTCGGCGCCGTCCAACATCACCCGCTGCACCAGCGCCGCGATCTCGTCGGGATGCTGGCGCCAGGCGTGATCGCCGAAGATGAGTTCGGCCACTGCCCCCCGGGCCGCGGCGCGGCTCGCCTGCGCGAGACCCGCCGTGGCGAGGCCATTGGCGTGGGCGGCGTCACGGAGCGCCTCGAGCCGCTGCCCCAGCCGACGCGCCTGGTGCGTGTGGAGTGCCTCGCGGATCACGGGGAGCGCGTCCTGAGGGGGTTCCATCCGGAGATCGCCTGCCTCGGTCGCGCGATCCACGAGGTTCGCCGGTAGTTCCTTGATCAGCCGCGCCACCGACTCCGACGCTCCGCCCACGAGGATCGGCAACTCCGGACCGGGGAGCGATCCGAGCCGGTGCAGGAGCGCGGACTGCAGCTTCTCGGCATCCTCGCGTCGCTGCCGCTGCGCGTCGTCGGCCCCGCTGCGACCGCGCGTGCCGGGGTGGAACCCGGGTCGCGGCGCCTCGCTGGTGTGCATCCCCGCGTCGGTGATCGGAGCAGCGTCGAGCGAGAAGAGGGTCTCGAATCGACCATCCTGCCAACGGGTGAGTCGTGCGTGGCCGCGATCCAGTTGGGCGATCAGGGCAGCCTCGGGCTCGGCGACTCGAACGAATGGCACGACGAAAGCGCCGAGGCCCCAGTGGACCGTGGTCTCGATCCCGGGCGGGAGGGCGAGTTCGAGGACGCGACCGCCGGCGGCACAGAAGCACGCCCAACTCCCGCCGCCTTCCGTGGCCGGCTCCGCCGGCAGCCGGTCCAGCGCGACCTGGACGAGCTTCTCGAAGAGCTCGCGCTCGTCATGTGGGGCATCGGCGATCCGGTCCCGGGCGGCCGCCAGCTGCTGGCGGAGGTGTACGTGCCGCTGGCGTCGCAGGGCCGGGTCGGCCGGACGGGACTCGAGATAGAGGCTGAGCACGAGTTCGTCGCGATGGGCGCGGAGGAACTGCCGGAGTTCATTGGTGGTGGTCATCGGAGCTCCCGGCGGGGGCCGGTTCAGGAGAGCGACGCCGGCGAGGGGAAGACGAACGTGGTGTGACTGAGCTTCCGGTCGGCGACGGCGCGGACGACGTCCATCGTTGAGACGATCCCGACCAAGCGGCCCTCCTCGACGACGGGGATGCGATGCATCCGTTCGACCGCGAGCATCTCGGCGGCCTTCTCGACCGGGGTGCTCGGGGTGACGGTGCGGAGAGGGGCGCGGCTCATCGCCTCCTCCACGGTGTGGTCATCGAGGATCCCGTGCTCAGTCCGGGTCCGGACCTCGGCGGGCTCGGTGGCGAGCGAGGCGACGAAGTCCATGAGATCCTGCGCGGTGAGCATCCCGATGAGTGTGCCGAGTCGCACGACGGGCGCGCCGCCCACCCGCTCGGTCGTGAGTAGCTCGGCCGCCTCGCGGATGCTGGTATCCGGCGAGAGGGTGACGACCTCACTGGTCATGATGTCGCGGATCCGGAGCATGGGGTCCTCTGGGAGTGGTGTCCGAGGACCAATCTGCGGAAGGGGCCGCGAGGGTCAGTCGGGCGGTTGACCGAAGCCGCGTGAGGGATGCGCCGACGGTCCGCGCGCGAGGCGGGCCGCGAGGTTCCGGCGGACGTCGGGCCACTCCTGACGGAGGATGCTGTACATCACCGAGTCCCGGACCGTGCCGTCGCGGCGGGCCTGATGATGGCGCAGGACCCCGTCCCGGCGGGCGCCGAGTCGCTCGATGGCCCGCTGGGACGCGACGTTGAACCGGTCGGTCCGGAGGCCGACGACCGCGCATCCGAGCGTGTCGAAGGCATGGGCCAGCAGGAGGAGCTTGCACGCCGTGTTGACGTGACTCCGCTGCCAGCGGCGGGCGTACCAGGTGTAGCCGATCTCGACCCGGTCGATCGGGGCGACGATGTCGTGGAACCGCGTGCTGCCGACGATCGTGCCGCTCGAGAGCTCGCGCACGGCCCAGGGCAGCATGTGGCCGGCGGCGGCGCCGGCGAGCGCGTCGGCGATGTACGCGTCGACCTCGTCCGGGCTGGGGACAGAGGTGAACCAGAGCTCCCAGAGCTCACCGTCGGCGCACGCGGCGGCGAGGTCGCGGGCGTGCGCCGGCGAGAGCGGCTCGAGTCGCACGCCGTGGCCTTCGAGCGTGAGTGGCGCCGGGGTGATCATGGGCGGGGAAGATAGCGCCGCGCCCCCCGCCGCGGAGCGACGGGGGGCGCGGGGACCTGCGTTCCCTTCTCGAACTAGCGTCCGGGACGAATCCTCACCACGTCCACCGCGGTGAGATGAGCGCCAGCCACGTCCGGAAGGCGATGCCGCCGATCGCCAGCGACTTGTCCCACGGACCCATGATCAGTCCGCCGTGGAACGACTGTGTGACGAAGAGACCGCTCGTCAGGACGTCGAGCTCGTTCATGATGCCGGCGCTCGATTCGCTGGTGACCCCGTCGTGGATCGTGGACGACCCGAACGCCGCGAGCAACTGATTGATCGTCGCCGTGGCGGTCGGGTTGGTGATCGATGCCGCCTCACCGATGATGACGATGCGGCCTCCTTCGCGCAGGAACGTGCGCAGGAAGTCGATCTCGCTCTGCTCGAACGCGGTCGCCGGGATGTACAGGAACAACAGCTTCGCGTCCGCCGGCACGACGGACGGCAAGGTGCCGGATGTGGAGTTGATGATCGTGAGCGTATGACCGATGCCCGCCAACGTGTTGGCCAGATCCGCGTGGACGATCGTCGGCGCGTACGAGGCGCGTCCCATATCGATGTAGGCCGCGGTGTTGGACGTGCGAGGTCCGACGCCCGGCGTGATCTGCGCGAGGTTGCGCGCGAACTGTGCGTTGTCGGTCAGGCCGATGTTGCTGAACAGGACGTTCAGATCATTGATCACAACGACGTCGCCGGGAATCGAGATCTCCACCTGGAGTCCGCTGTAGGCCGAGAAGCCCTGCGACATGATGAACCAATCGCCCGGCGTCGGGTTGTTGACGACGCAATACTCGGGATTCGCCCCGGTGTACGGCACGCAATACACACTATCCGTTCCCGTGGGGGAGCTGTTCGTCGAGACGGCGCCCGAGATGTCGAAGGCCACCGGGACGGAGCCGTACTTCAGATAGACGTCCGGATCGCCGGTTCCCGTGAGTTGCTTCAATACCAGCTGGCGCGCTCCCGGAGGCACGCTCACCACCCAGTGCCGCTCGCTCCGGGAGGTGTCGGACGCGACCAACGCGGTCATCGGCGCGGTCACGACCACGGGCGTCATCGCCGCCGAGCCGGTCGTCGACAGCACGTTGCCACCCGTCGTGATCGCGCGCACGCGATACGTATAGAAGGTCCCGTTCGGCGAGAGCGGGTCATCCGCGAACGACGTGGTGTTCGGGGGCAGGAGCTGGAAGAAGTCGGGCGCGCCGCATCCGGCTCCGGTGCACCGTTCGATGCGATACGCCGTCTCGATGGTCGAGTTGTCCTGCCACGTCACCGTGATCGAGGTGCGACCGGACGTGGATGCGCGAACGAGCGTCGGTGCCGCGAGGACCGTCGAGCCATCGGCGGTGTTGGAATACGGCGAGGGACCGGAGATGTTGACCGCACGGAGCCGGAAGGTGTAGTCGTTCCCGAAGTTGACCGCGAGTTGCAGCGCGGTCTGGTCCGCCGGGATCGCCTGGATGACCGTGAAGTCGCTGCAGCCGAAGCCCGAGCAAGCCTCGAGCTGATACCCCTGCTCCAGGTTCGAGTCGGTCCAGCTCAGGTCGATACGCTCGCCGTGCACCGGCGTCGCGACGAGGTTCGTCGGCGCGCTCGGGAGCAGCGTATTCGCCTGGTCCTCGTTCGAGTAGCCGGAGGGGCCGATCGCGTTCAGCGCGCGGACGCGATAGCGGTACACGCCATTCAGCGAGACTCCGGTGTTCTCGTACGAGATGCTGTTCGCGGTCACCGTGGCGATCTCGACGAACGAGGCGCAGCCGATGCCCTGGCAGCGCTCAACGCGGTAGGTGACCTCGTTGTCCGCGTTGTCGGTCCACGCCAGGTCGATCTGGCCCGACGCGACCGTGGTCGCGGTCAGCCCGGTGGGGGCCACCGGCAGGAACGTGCTCGCGTACGCCTCGTTGGAGTACGAGGCGTTGCCGATGACGTTGAAGGCCCGGATCCGGAACCGGTACTGGTTGTCCACCGCGAGGTCAGCGACCTGGAACTCGGTCGCGTTCGCGCCGGTGGTGCCGATCTCGGCGAAGTCCACGCAGGCCGCACCGAGGCACCGTTCGATCCGGTAGCCTGCCTCGTTGTCGGCGTTGTCGCCCCACGTGAGGCTGGCCTGCGTCTCCGAGAGCACGCTGACCGTGAGCGTCGGCACCGCGCCGTTCGGTACGACGGTGCCCTCCTCGTCCTCGGCGCTGTAGCTCGAGGTGCCGGCGGCATTCACCGCACGGATCCGGTAGCGGTAGACCGTGCCGAGCACGGCCGAGGCGTCGCTGTAGCCGGTCGCGTCCGCCGCGGTCGTGGTGAGCAGCGCGAAGTCACTGCAGCCGGCGCCGGTGCAGCGCTCGACCTCGACGCCCGCTTCGTTGTCGGCGTTGTCGGTCCACGCCAGGTCGATCTGGGTGTCACCGATGACCGTCGCGACGAAGTCGGTCGGGTCCGCCGGCGCGAGGGTGGTCGCCGCCGCCTGGATGAAGTTCGACGTCCCCGCCGCATTCCGTGCGACCACGCGGTATGCGTAGCTGTTGCCGAAGGTGAGCGAGAGGTCGGTGAAGGTGGTCACGTCCGCTGCGACGGAATCCACCTCGACGAAGGTCTCCGAGAGGCATCCGGCGTTGTCGCACCGGAAGACCACGAACCGGAGTTCGTTGTTCGAGTTGTCGGTCCAGTCGAGCTGGATCGAGGTCGCGCTCTGCGTCGTCGCGACCAGGTTGCTCGGGTCGGCCGGGATGTTCGTGGTGGCGGTCGCCTCATTCGAGACGCCCGACCAGCCGCTCACGTTGTTCGCCTCGACGATGTACGAGTACGACTCGTTCGGCGTGAGACCGAGGTCGCTGTAGCCCGTGCTGCCCGGGGGCAGCGAGGCGATCTCGTCCGACGGCGAACAGGCGACGCCCGCGCAGCGGCGGACGCGGAAGGTCTGCTCGTTGTCGGAGTTGTCCGCCCACGTGAGGTCGATCTGGGTGGCCGAGATCGTGGTCGCCGTCAGCCCGGTGGGCGCCGCCGGCGTGCGGGTCTGCGCGTCGCCGGGGTTCGAGAAGTCCGAGACCCCCGCGTTGTTCTGCGCGTACACCCGGTACACGTAGTCGTTGCCCGGCGTGACCGTGTTGTCCGAGTAGAACGTCGCGTCGGCCGGGAGCGTCGCGATCTGCGTGTGGCCGGAGCAGCCCACGCCGGTGCAGCGCTCGACGACGTAGCCGAGTTCGTTGTCGGCGTTGTCGGTCCAGGTGAGGTCCACCTGGCTATCCGTGATCGTTGTCGGGACGAGGTCGCTCGGCGCCGCCGGGACGTTGGTCCCGGACGTCACGACGTTCGAGTAGCCAGAGCCGCCCGACGCGTTGATGGCCCGCACACGGTACCGGAACACCGTCCCGTTCGGCAGTCCGGTGTCCTGGTGGGAGGTGGCGTCCGCGGCCACCGTCTGGGCGAGGGCGAAGTCGGTGCAGCCGACGCCGGCGCAGCGCTCGATCTCATAGCCCGTCTCGCCCGTGGCGTTGTCCGTCCACGAGAGGTCGATCTGGGTGTTCGACACGGTGTTCGCGGCGAGACCTGTCGGGATGTCCGGCACGTTCGTCGTGGCCGCGGCCTCATTGCTGTAGGCCGCTGCGCCGGCGCCGTTGTAGGCCCGCACGCGGTACGTGTAGCTCGTGCTCTGCGCCAGCGTCAGGTCGGAGTACGAAGTGACGTCGGCGCCCACCGTGGTGAGCGGCGCGAAGTCCGTGCAGCCGGCGCCGGTGCAGCGTTCGATCTCGAAGCCGTACTCGTTGTCGGCGTTGTCGGTCCAGGCCAGGTCGGCCCGTGTGCTCGACACGCCGGTCGCGGTCAGCCCGCTTGCCGCTGCCGGGAGGAAGGTGGTGGCGGTCGCGGTGTTGGTCGGCGTCGAGGCGCCGTTGTTCACCGCGCGGACGCGGTAGCTGTAGCTCTGGTCGTTGGAGAGCCCGACGTCATCGAACGAGACGATCCCCGCGCCCACCGAGTCGTGCGGAGCGAAGTCGGAGCATCCCGCGCCGGCGCAGCGCTCGATGCGGAAGCGGAGCTCGTTCGCCGAGTCGTCCTGCCAGTTGAGCTGGATGGAGGTCGTGCTCGTCGCCTCGGCCGTCAGCGCCGACGGAGCGGTCGGCACATCGGCGGTGCTGGCGGTCGCCGTCGCATAGCCCGACGGGCCGACGCCGTTCACCGAGCGCACACGGTAGCCGTACTGCTGGCCGAGGATGGTCGTCAGGTCCGAATAGGACTCGACGTCCGCGCCGACCGTGACGAGCGGCGCGAAGCTCACGCATCCGACGCCCGTGCAGCGCTCGATCCCGAAGCTGACCTCGTTGTTCGAGTTGTCGTTCCACGTCAGGTCGATCCGGTCCGCCAGCACCGTCGTCGCCGTCAGCGCGCTCGGCGCCGCCGGGAGGAAGGTGTTCGCGTCCACCGGTGCCGTGTAGGCCGACGGGCCGGCCGCATTGTACGCGCGGATGCGGAACGTGTAGAAGGTGTTCCCCGCGAGCCCGGTGCTCGAGTAGGCCGTGGTGCCGGCGGGGAGGGTGGTGAGCTCGACGAAGCTCGCGCAGCCGATGCCCGAGCAGCGCTCGACGCGGAACCCGTCCTCGTTGTCGGAGGTGTCGCTCCACGAGAGGTCGATGCGTCCCGAGTTGATGACGGTCGCCGCCAAGTCGGTCGGCGTCGTCGGGAGGAGGGTGCTCGCCTCCACCGGTCCGTCGTAGCCGGCGGTGCCGGAGTTGTTGAAGGCGCCGACGCGGTAGCGGTAGATGTTCCCGAGAGTGACCGTGAGGTCCTGGAACGTGATCGTCCCGGCGCCGAGGCTGTCGAGACGCGCGAAGTCCACGCAACCGGCGCCGGTGCACCGCTCGAGCAGGAAATGCGTCTCATTGGTGGACCCGTCCACCCACGAGAGGTCCACCTGCGTCGCCGAGATCGTCGTCGCGCTGAGGCCGGACGTGATCGCCGGCTGGAGTGTGTTCGCCGTGACCTCGTTGGTGTAGCTCGAGGGGCCGACGTTATTCGTGGCCCGGACGCGATACCGGTACGTGGTGTTGAGCGCCACCGCGTTGTCGGCGTAGGAGGTCGTGTTCGCCGGCAGCGTCACGAGGGTCGAGAAATCGGAGCAGCCGTCGCCGGTGCAGCGTTCGACCTCCATGTTCAGCTCATTCACCGCGTCATCGTCCCACGTGAGGGCGATCTGCGAGCCCGTCACCGTGGTCGCGAAGAGGTTCACGGGATCCCCCGGGACGCTCGTCACGGCGCTCGCCGTGTTGGAGAAGCCCGAGGCGCCGCTGCCGGTCTTCACCGCCTGCACGCGGTACGAGTAGGACTGGTCGGCGAGCACCGTCGGGTCGGAGTACGAGTTGACGTTCGCTCCGACGAGCTGGATGACGGCGAAGTCGCCGCACCCGACCCCTTGGCACCGCTCGATGATGAAGCCTGTCTCGTTGTTCGACTCGTCCTGCCAGTCGAGCGCGATCTCGGTGAACGACATCGCGACCGCCGCAAGGCCGCTCGGGTCGATCGGGATGTCGGTCGGGGCGTCGTCGATGTTCGAGTATGCGCCGCCGCCGACGGAGCTGATCGCGCGCACGCGGTACCGGTAGAGCGAGTTCGGCGTGAGTCCGGCGTCGGAGTAGGACGTCGAATTGAGGACCAGCGACGCGACCTGCACGAAGTCCGTGCACGCGGCCCCTTCGCAGCGTTCGACGGCGTACGACGTCTCATCGGTGGCGTTGTCGACCCAGGTCAGTCCGACCACGGTGGACGAGGTCGCCGCAGCGTCGAGTGTGGTCGGCGCCAGCGGCAGCTTGGTGTGCGCCGCCGCCTCGACCGAGAAGCCCGAGGCGCCGACGGCATTCAGTGCACGGACGCGATAGCGGTAGTCGGACTCCGGGGTGAGCCCGGTATCCACATACTGCGTGGAATCAGCGGCCGCGATCGTCGCGACCAGCCCGAAGTCGCTGCACGCCGCACCGGCGCAGCGCTCGATCTCGATCGTCGCCTCGTTGTCCGAGTCGTCGCTCCAGACGAGCGCGATGGTAGTCGGGGAGGTGCCGATCGCCGAGAGCGCGAGCGGGGTGTTCGGTGCGAGGATCGTGATCTGCACCTCGTTCGTGTAGCCCGAGGCCCCGACCGTGTTGATCGCACGCACGCGGTACCGGTAGGTCGTGCCGACGACCACGGCGTCCGTGCTGCCGGCGACGTTCGGTGACGTCGTGTTGACGAGTGCGAACGCCGCGCAACCGGCGCCCTCGCAGCGCTCGATCTCGAAGCCGGTTTCCTCCGTGGGCGGGGCGGAGTTGTCCGCCCAGGTGAGCTGGACCTGTGACGCGTCGACGATCTGCGCGACCAACGCGGTCGGGTTCGCCGGCAGGTTGGTCGTGGCGGTCGCCTCATTCGAGTACGCAGACGGACCGGAGCCGTTCACCGCGCGGACGCGGTAGGAGAACGCGACCCCGGTGGCCAAGCCCATGTCCGAGTACGCCTGCTGGTCCGCCCCGACCGTCGCGACGTTCACGAAGTCGGAGCAGCCGTCACCGGCGCACCGTTCGATCTCGTAGCTCACCTCGTCGGTCGCGTTGTCCACCCAGGTGAGGTCCACCTGCGTGCCCGAGGCCGTCGTCGCCACGAGCGACGTCGGCGCCGGTGGGACGAAGGTCAGCGCCGTCACAGGTCCCGCGTCGTCCGAGTTGCCGGCGACACCGGTCGCGTAGACGATGTAACTGTACGAGTTGTCGGCGGCGACGGCGGCGTCGTCCACGTAGCTGACCGCATCCACGGGCAGGTTCGCCACGACCACGAAGTCGGAGCAGCCCACGCCCACGCACCGCTCCACCACCCAGCCGGTCTCGATCGCCGTGATGTCGTTCCAGCTGACCGTGATGGAGGTCGGCGAGTTCGTCGTGGCGGTCAGGCCCGTGGCCGACGCCGGACGCATCGTGCTGGCCTCGACGATCTCGTCGGGGTCCGATCCGCCCGAAGCGTTGAATGCCTCGACGTAGTAGCGGTACTGCTGGTCGAGGACGACCGTCAGGTCGCTGTACTGCGTTGCGTTGGTGCCGGTGTTCCCGACGAACGCGAAGTCCACGCAGCCCGGGCCGGCACACCGGAACACCGCGAAGCCCTGCTCGGTGCTCAGCGTGTCGGTCCAAGCGAGGTCGATCTGCGTACCGCTGATCGTGACCGCCACGACGTTCGCCGGCACGCCCGGTACGCGGGTGGTCGCGGTGGAGGTGTTGGAGTAGCCAGAGAGGCCGATGACGTTCTCGGCCCGCACCCGGTACGTGTACGACTCCCCGGGCGTCACCGTCGCGTCGGAGTAGTCGCTGGTGTTGACGCCGAGCGAGGCGATGACACTGAACTGCGCCCCGCCGCACCCGTCGCCGGCGCAGCGCTCGAGGTGGTACGCCGACTCGTTCGTCGCCACATCCGTCCACGACAGGTCGATCTGCGTCGCGTTGATCGTCGTCGCCACGAGTCCGGTCGGGTCTGGCGGTGCGATCGTGCTCGCGGTGGCGGTGTTCGTCGGCGCCGACGGCCCGGCGTCATTGTACGCCAGTACGCGGTAGGCGAAGTACTCGCCGGCCGCCACCGTGTTCTGGAACGACGTCACGTCGGCCGCCACGGTCGTGAAGAGCGTGAAATCGCTGCACCCGAGGCCGGTGCACCGCTCGATCCGGAAGCCGTCCTCGTCGGCCGCGAGGTCCGTCCACTGCAGGTCGATCCGCGTCGTGTTGATCGTCGTCGCGGTCAGCCCGGTCGGCGCCGCCGGCAGGGCGGTGCTGATCGTCGCCACATTGGTGTATGCCGCCGAGTTGCCGACAGCGTTCACCGCCCGTACCCGATAGCTATACTCGTTCCCCTCGGTGACCGTCAGGTCACTGTAGGCGGACGTCCCGGCGGGCACGAGCACGAGTTCGCCGACGAACGAGCAGCCCGCCCCAAGGCAGCGCTCGATGCTGAAGCCGGTCTCGTTCACCGAGGCATCGGTCCACGCGAGGTTCACCTGCGTCGCGGAGATCGTCTGCGCCGTGAGGCCGGTCGGCGACGCCGGGAGCAGGATCGGCGCGATCACCGGACCCGACTCGCTCGAGTTGCCGGCGACGCCGAGCGCCGTGAGCCGGTAGGCGTACACGTTGCCGATCGTGACCGTGTTGTCGCTGTACGATGTCGCGCCGGCGGCGGTGGTGTGCAGGTCGCTGAAGCCCGAGCAGCCGATGCCCTCGCAACGCTCGATCTTGAATCCGGTCTCCGCGGCGGTCGTGTCGCTCCACGCCAGGTCCACGCGCGTGGCGGAGAAGATCGTCGCCGTGAAGTTGGCGGGCGCGCCTGGGGCGCGCGTGTCCGCGTTGGCGACGTTCGTGTAGGCCGACGCGCCCGGCGTGTTGTACGCGCGCACGCGGTAGCCGTAACTGTTGTCGAAGGCGACCGTCGCATCGGTGAAGGTGACGACGTTCGGTCCGACCGTCTGGATCTCGGTGAAGCCGGTCGTGCAGCCGGCGCCCGAGCAACGCTCGATCCGGAAGCCCGTCTCGTTGTCCGGGTTCGTCGCGTTGTCGGTCCAGTCGAGCTTGATGGACGTGGGTCCCTGCGTCGTCGCGATGAGGCCTGACGGCGCGGCCGGACGGACCGTGTTGGCCGTGACCGGGCCCACCAGTGCCGACCCGACCACCGCGTTCATCGCCTGCAGTTGGTAGGTGTGCGTCTCGTCGAGGCTGACCGTGTGCTGGTAGGCCTCCGTGTTCGCTGGCAGCGTCGCGAGCACGGTGAAGTCCGAGCAGCCCGCGCCAGCGCAGTGCGTGACGATGAACGACGACTCGTTGTCCGAGGCGTCGGTCCACGCGAGGTCGATCCGGGTGCCGCTGAAGGTCGTCGCGGTGAAGCCGGTCGGCGCGTCGGGACCGATGAGGCTGACCTCGAGGGGACCGACGAACGGCGAGTTATGCGTCGCGTCGAGTCGCGCGCGGATGCGGTAGGTGTAGCTCGCACCCGTGGTGAGGCCGACGTCCGTGTGCGTCGTCGCGTCCGCCGCGGTCGTCGTCAGCAGCGCGAAGTCGGAGCAACCGGCCCCCTGGCAGCGCCAGATCTCGTACCCCGCCTCCTGGTCGCTGTTGGCGACCGAGGCGTTGTCGGTCCAGCTGAGCGCGATGGACGCGTTGCTCGCGGCGACGGCCGTGAAGCCGGTCGGCGTCGCGGGGAGCCGGGTGACCCGGTAGACCAGGTTGTAATGGCCGACGGTGTTGTTCGTGGCCGTGACGCGCGCGAGATAGGTCGCGTTGCTCGGCGCCTCGAGGACCAGTCGCGCGTCGTTGCCGACGCCGCCTGTCCCGCTCGAGGCGATCAGGTCGGTGTCGTCGGTGCGGAAGAGCTCGAGGAACGTGTTGAGCTGCGAGACCGGGGTCGGCGCCGTGAGACCGTTCGCGACCGCGTCGATGAAGATCGAGTCGCCGGCGCGGACGTTGGGCAGCGAATGCCAGTCCTCGGTCTCGGTCGCGGTGATGTTGCGCTCGGTGACGGTCGTGGTGGTCCCGATCGCCAGGCCGGCGCTGTTCGGCAGCGCTGACGTGCGGCCGCCGGTCGCGGCGTCAACGGTGATCGAGAACGCCGGGCCGAACGCCGTTTGGCCACTCACGCCGGCCGGCAGGAGCGCGCGCCCGCGGATGAACCAGGTGCCGGTCGCGTTGAGCGGCACGGTGACCACCGGCGAGGTTCCGGTGGAGTTCTGCGTGATCGGCGTGCCGGAGAAGTCGCTCGACTGGCTCGCCTGCAGCTGGTAGCCGCTCGCCGCCGCGACGGTTGCGAACGTCATCTGCACCGCGAAGTCCGTCGTGTTCGTCACGCTCGGCGGTGTGAGCTCGGAAGCCATGAGCGCGAGCGGGACGGACGCCGACGCCGTCTTCCCCGGGACGACCTCGACCGGATTGCTCACGCCGTAGTGCTGGACGCTGCCGCCGCTGATGATCCCGGTGACGCTGACCGTGTAGGTGCCCTTCGCGAGCCCGGTCGCGCTCCCCTGCCAGAGGTTGCCGTTCTTGGTGAGTTCCACCGACTTCGAGGTCGGCCCGCTCACCGTGAGGAGCATCGAGGTGAGCGGCTGGGCGAACGCCGGCGGCAGTGCGCCGGAGTCGCGCACGAAGGTCACGATCGGCCGGAGCGTGCCCTCGGTCTCGGGACGCGTCGCCGCGTCGCACGAGGCCAGGAGGACCGCGAGTGTCGCGGCAGCGATGGGGGAGATGCGACGTGTATTGCGCATATCAGGGATTCGGGATGCTGACCGTGATCGACCCGGACTCCGGGCCAGGCTTACCTCCCATCAGTGCCACCGCGGCCACCGCCACGCCGCCTCCCGCGATCCAGACCCACCTCGGCACGCCGCGGCGCGCCGCGGCGCCGGCCGGCGCGCCACCGCCCGTCACCGCGCGGAGCACGGCGTTGACCCGCACCGTCTCGCCGGGGCGGATCACGACCTCCTGCGTCCGCGTCGGCAGGCCCTGCGAGGAGACCTCGACCCGGTAGCGGCCCATCGGACCGCTGAAGGTGGATGGTGCCGTCCCGGTCGTGGCGAGCTCGCGCCAATGCCACGCCTCGAGTGGCGTGATCTGCATCCGCGCCCCTGTCACGTCCGCCGTCACCTGCACGGAGCCGTAGAGGTGGTTCTCGCGCCGGGCCACGTCGGCGAGCGCGAGTGTCTGCTGCGCCGTGATGTTCGTCCGCGCCGTCGCGAGCAGCGCGGCGGCATTCGGGGCGGCGATCGCCTCCGTGCCCCCCGCCCAGATGCCGGTGAGCCGCCCCTGGTAGTCCACCAGCGGCGTGCCCGGGACCGCCTGCGCGACCGTGCCGCTCAACTGCAGGTTGCCCAGTGGCCGCTGCATCCACTCGTTGACGACCGCCCGCGTGTCGGTGCGGGTCGCGCACTGGGTGAGGCCCACGCCCCACACGGCCTGGCTCTCGATCACGTTGGCGGTGATCGCCGACGAATCGGGGCGCGGCGCGGGGAAGAGGAGCACCGCCAGGTTGGCGGTGGCGTCGTACGCTGCCACGCGCACGTCGGTCACCGGCTGCGTGGAGCCCTGGAAGCTCGCCGAGATCCCGGTCACGCCGCGGATCGCCGTGTAGGTCGTGAGCGCGAGTCGGCCCTGGCCGCTGACGAACGTCCCCGCCGCGCATGCGGGCGGCGCACCGAACCGCGTCGTCGAGAGCGCGGCGACGCTGCGGTACGCCGACTGGCGGACGTCGTCGGCGATCGTCGCCGACGCGACGACCGCGCTCGTGAGGCGGAAGGAGAGGGTGAGCGTGATGCCGGGGAGGGCCTCGCGCGTGATGCGCGCGGGCAGGTAGCCCTGGGCCGCGACCTCGATCTCGTAGCTGCCCGGCGCGACCGGGACCCCGTCGCCCGCGGGGAGCAGGCCGACACCGCGGACGACGACATTCACCGGCACCGGCATCGTCGAGGGGTCGAACCGGATGCGGCCCTGCGTCTCCTGCGACCCGCGAGCCGCCCACCGCCACTGCATCGTCGTGAGCTCGTCGCCCGCGGTCCGCGCGCCGACGAAGGTGCGCGCGTCGCGGAGCGCGGTCACGACGCCGGCTACGAAGTTCACCGAGTCGATCGCCATCGAGGGATGCGTCCGCATCGCCCAGCGGGCCCAGGTCTGCGCGACGCTCTCTTCCCCGGCCTCGATCAGCACCTGGGTGAGCATGTGGACGCCGCGGACCCATACGGTGTCGGGCGTGCCGAATGCCGGATCGAGCGCCGCGCGAGCGAGGTCACGCGCCCGTTCGGGGGCGAAGTCGTCGAGCGCGGCAGCGGCCTGGCGGAGGAGCGAGGCTCGGGTCTCCTGCTGGGCGTCCGCCGCGGAGGCGGCGACGGTGAGCAGGAACAGGACGGACAGCACTCGGCGCATCAGGTTCGGAGCTCCAACTGGTGGTGGGATCCAGCGGACTGCGTTGCGTTCAGGGCGTGCGCTGCAGCGTGATCGTCGGGAGCGTGATGGTCTCACCCGCGCGCACCACGACGGCGGTATCGCGCGTCACATACCCGTCCTTCTGCACGCGGATGAGGTGCTGGCCGGCCGGGAGTGTATCGATGATCGCCGAGCGCTCCCCGCGGGAGATGAGGTCCACGAGGACCGTGGCCGGAGGAGAGATGCGCACGCGGACGATCCCGCGTGACCCGAGGCCACCACCAGCCGGTGTGCCGCCGTCACCGGTCGGCGTGGCGGGCGTCGCACCTGATCCGGCCGGCTGTGTCGCTGGCGTGGTCGTCGGTTGCGTCTGCGTCGACGAACCCTGGGTGGCCGTCTGGCGAGGAGGAGTGGTCGTCTGGCGGGGCGGCGGCGTCTGCCTCGGCGCCGGTGCCTTCGTCGTCGGGGTCGTCGCCTTCGAGTCAGGCGCTGGTGGGGTCGCGACCGGGTCCGCCGCCTTGGTCCCGGCGCCGGCGACGGTCCCCGGTCCGGCGGGATCGGTCGTCGTTGCCGGCGGCGGGCTCGCCGGAGGCGTCTGCGGCTGGGCCGAAGGCGGCGTCGCGCTCAGGGACGCCGGTGGAGTCGGCTCCCCCTTCGTCAACTGCCAGGCGGCGAAGCCGCCACCGCCCACGAGGACGGCGAGCGCAGCGGCGATCAGCGGCGCCTTGGACTTCCGCTGTGGCGCCGGTGCGGGAGCGGCGGCGGCCGGCTTCGGACGCGCCACCGGACTCCCGGGCTTCGCCGCGACGGTCTTCGCCGAGGGATCCGTCGATCCCCCGGGCTTGCCGGTGGTCGCGGCGCTGCGCGCCGCCTTCGCCTCGGCCGCGCTCATCACGACGGTCGCCACGCTCGCGCGGGCGGCGGGCTTCTCCTGGAAGTCCGGGTCCTTGAGTGCCGCGATGAAGTCGCTCACCGAGTTGAAGCGCTCGGAGCCGTTCTTCGACAGGGCGCGCTCGATCGCCGCGCAGACATGCTCGGGGAGGTGCGGTGCCGCCTCGTGCAGCGACGGCGGCGGGAACATGCAGTGCTTGTGCAGGATGTCGATCGCCGAGTCGCCGTCGAACGGGACGTGACCGGCGAGCATCCGGTATGCGCTGGCGTTTCGTCTTCCAGGGCCGCCGGCTCGACAGCTGGCCACCCGACAATA
>CAZYUL010000050.1:0-20295 GCA_964650715.1 uncultured Gemmatimonas sp.
GTGGTGATCTCGCTCCTCAACTCGTACTCGGGCATCGCCGCGGCGATGACCGGCTTCGTGATCAAGAGCGAGGTGCTCGTGATCTCCGGCGCGCTGGTCGGCTCGTCCGGCATCATCCTGAGCCAGATCATGTGCAAGGCGATGAACCGGTCGCTCGCCAACGTGCTCTTCGGCGCCTTCGGCGCGACGACGCAGGCGAGCACCAAGAGCGCCGCCGGGCTCACCGTGAAGACGACGAACGTCGAGGAGGCCGCGCTGCTCCTCGCGTACGCGCAGAGCGTGATCGTCGTCCCGGGCTACGGACTCGCGGTGGCGCAGGCCCAGCACCAGGTGCGTGAGCTGATGGACCTCGTGGAGAAGCGCGGCGGGACGATGAAGTTCGCGATCCACCCCGTCGCCGGCCGGATGCCTGGCCACATGAACGTGCTGCTCGCCGAGGCGAACATCCCCTACGACAAGCTGCTCGACATGGACGACATCAATCCCGAGTTCGAGCGGGCCGATGTCGCGCTGGTCGTCGGCGCCAACGACGTCGTCAATCCCGCGGCGCGCACCGACCCGTCGAGTCCGATCTTCGGCATGCCGATCCTCAACGCCGACCACGCCAAGCGGATCATCGTGATGAAGCGGGGGATGAGCGCGGGCTTCGCCGGGATCGAGAACGAGCTGTTCTACAACGACAAGACGCAGATGCTCTTCGGGGATGCGAAGGGGACGCTGTCGAAGCTCGTCGCCGAGGTGAAGCAAGTGTGAGTGGACGGATGGTGGATGGTCGTTGCCGTTCCCGTCCACCGTCCACCCTCCACCACTCACCCGTATTCCCGCGTTCTCCAACTCCGCGGCCGCCGCAGTGACGACATCACCAGCCTCGCCGCCGCCAACGGGTCCGCGAACGGGCTCAGCCACCACACCATCCCGCGGCGCGCATAGCTGGCGCGGAGCGGGAGCAGGATCCCGAAACGCGTCGCGATGATCCCCGCCGTCGCGACGGCGAGCAGTGACCGCGCCGCTCCCGGCGCGAGCGACGGCCACGCGGCGACGAGCCAGGCGATGAGCGGCCACTGCAGCCCCTGCGCCGCGACGACGAGGACCGCGTCCGCCCATCGTTGCGGGCGCGCCGTCGCGTCCTTGAGGTCCAGCGACCTCCCCCACTCGCGCCACATCTGCGCCCCGCTCTCGTACGACTCGACGTCGTACAGTCGCGAGCCGTCGAGGAAGCCCACCTTCGCGCTGGCGCGGGCGAGGTGCCGCGCGAGCGAGACGTCCTCGGCGAACGAGTCGCGCACCGGGGCGTAGCCCCCCTCCTCCAGGAGCACCGCGCGCCGGACGAGGAAGCACTGCCCGTTCGCCAACACCCGGTCGGCGCTCACCCGCGGGTCGCCGGGCACGCCGGTGCGGTAGATCAGCCCGACGAGCAGCGCGGGCTGCAGCCAGCGCTCGATCACGCCCTGCCCCGCGAAGCGCGGCGAGAACGAGACCGCGTCGAACCCCTCGCGCCGCGCGGCCGCGAGCGCCGCCGCCGCCGCTCCGGGGACCGCGCGCGTGTCGGCATCCATCCCGAGCACCCACTCGCAACGGGAGTGCTCCGCGCCGTGCTGCAGCGCCCACGCCTTCCCGATCCAGCCGGTCGGGAGGGGCGGATCCTCCAGCAGGCGGACCCGCGGGTCGCGCGCCGCGGCGGCCCGGACCAGCTCCCGCGTGCCGTCGCGCGAGCCGGAGTCCACGACGAGGATCTCAGCGACCTCGGCGCCCTGCGCCATCAGACCGTCGAGGCAGGGCCCGAGTCGCGCCGCTTCGTCGAGCGTCGGGACGACCACGCTGAGGGCCCCGCCCACCGGCCCCACCCCGCCCACCGCGTCGCCTCCGGCCCCTGCGCCCCCTCCCCTCATCGGCCTCTCCGCCGGCCTTCTGCGCCACCCCCCGATGAGTCGCCGGACGAGGGTGACGAGCAGGAGGCTCTGGAGGATCGCGAGAGTGGGCAGCACAGGGGATGAACGTGCGCGCCGGGAGCGCGGTGCCCGTCGTCCCGGCCCGTCAAACCCCGCATCTCCTGGCGGTGTCTCAGGAGCGGAAACCCCGCTCCGCCGCACCCCGTAGGACCACCGTACCCGCAACCCCGGATCGCATGTTGAGCCGCTCCTCCCGCCCAGTCCCGGTCCCGCGTCGCTCCAGCGGCGCCACGACCGCCGAGTTCCCCCTCCCGACCTTCAACACGGCCGAGCGCCGTGCCTTCGCCTTCGCCGGCGCCGAGTCCACCCTCCGGTGGGCCCTGATCGTCGGCGGAGTGACCGCGGCGATCCTCGTCGCCGCGAGCCTCCTCGGCGCGTCGCCGGTCGGCGCACAGGAGCGTCACACCCTCAGCGGTTCGTCCGTCGCGATCTGGAACCTCGCCGGCGAGGCCCGGATCGAGGCCGGCGAGGGCAACGAGGTGATCGTCGAGGTGTCCCGCGGCGGCCCCGACGCGCGGCGTCTCGAGGTGCTCGCCTCCGGTGGCCGCCTGACGGTGCGCTATCCCGACGACGCGGTCGTCTATCGCGACGGCGGCGCGCGCAGCTGGCGGAGCAGCACGACGCTCTCGGTCCGCTCCGATGGCTCGTTCAATGGCGACTGGCGCAGCGGCGGCCGCCGGACGACGGTGCGCACCTACGGCGAGGGCCTCGAGGCGCACGCCGACCTCGTCATCCGCGTCCCGAAGGGCCAGCGCGTCGAGCTCAACCTCGCCGTCGGCCACGTCGAGGCGAACAACGTCGAGGGCGACCTCATCATTGACGTGCACTCGGCGAGCGTCGCGGCCCACGGGACCAAGGGACGGCTCTCCGTGGACGCCGGCTCGGGCTCGGTGCGCGTGGAGGATGCCAGCGGCGACCTCGACGTGGACACCGGCTCCGGCTCGACGACGGTCACCAACGTGAAGATGACGAGCGTCTCCGTTGACGCGGGCTCGGGGACGATCACCCTCCGCGGCGTCGAGACCCAGCGCTTCTCGGCCGATATCGGCTCGGGTGGCGTGCAGGCCGAGGGGCTGATCACTGACGACCTCACGGTGGAGACAGGGTCCGGGAGCGTGCGGATCGAGCTCCTCAAGGTCCCCGCGCGCACCGATCTCGACACGGGCTCCGGCTCCGTGCACCTCGTGCTGCCGGCTGGAGTGAACGCCGACCTCGACATCGAGACAGGCTCCGGCGGGATCACATCCGACTTCCCCGTCACGATGAACGAGTTCGGCCGGCGCCAGCTGCGCGGCCGGATCGGCGTGGGCGGCCCACAGACCCGCGTCACCCCGGCCCCCGGGGGTGACCGCCTCCTAACGCGCGCCCCCGGGGGGGGGCGGGGCGAACCGCCGCCCCCCGCCGCGCGGCCTCCTACTGCACGAGGCCGATCAGCGTCTGGTCCACGATGAAGGCGTACCGGAAGGCCTGCTCCTTGAGCCGCTCGTAGCGCCCCGACGCGCCGCCGTGCCCTGAGCCCATCTGCATCTTGAGCAGGAGCGGGTTGGCGTCGGTCTTGGTCGCGCGGAGCTTCGCCACCCACTTGGTCGGCTCCCAGTACGCCACCCGAGGGTCGTTGATCCCGCTCGTCACGAGCATCCGCGGATAGGCCTTCGCCGCGACGTTGTCGTAGGGCGAATACGACAGCATGTAGCGGTACTCGTCGGGCTTGTTCGGATTCCCCCACTGCTCCCATTCCTGCGCCGTGAGGGGGATGCTCGCATCGAGCATCGTGTTGATGACGTCCACGAACGGCACGTCGGCGACGATGACCTTGAAGAGGTCGGGGCGCAGGTTCGCGATCGCCCCCATCAGGAGGCCGCCGGCGCTCCCGCCGTTCGCCGCGAGCCGGTCGCTCGAGGTGTAGCCCTCCTTCACCAGGTGCTCGGCGACGTCAACGAAGTCGGTGAAGGTGTTCATCTTCTTCATCATCTTCCCGTCGTCGTACCAGCCGCGGCCCATCTCCTGGCCGCCGCGCACGTGCGCGATCGCCCAGACGAAGTCGCGGTCGACGAGCGAGAAGCGCTGGGAGCTGAAGGTCGGCTCCGTCGTGGCGCCGTAGGAGCCGTAGGCGTAGAGCAGCATCGGCCGCTTCCCGTCGCGGCGGAGCGGCTTGCGGTACACGAGCGAGACCGGCACCCGCGTGCCGTCGCGCGCGGTGGCGTAGAGCCGCTCCACCGTGTAGCGCTCCGGGTCGTAGCCGCCGAGCACCTCGTCGCGCTTCTTGAGCTCGCGCGTGCGCGCGGTCATGTCGTAGTCGAACACCGAGTTCGGCGTGACCAGCGAGGTGTACGTGAAGCGGAGCGTGCCGTAGTCGTACTGCGCGTTGCCGCCGAGGAACACCCCGTACGCCGACTCGGGGAAGCTCACGTCGTGCGTCGCGCCGCCGTCGAGCGCGGTGATCCGGAGGCGTCGGAGCCCATCGCGCCGCTCCTGCACCACCACGTGCCGCTTGAACGCCATCACCCCCTCGACGAAGACGTCGTCGCGGTGCGGGAGCCAGTCGGTCCAGCTGCGCGGCGCGGGGTCGTTCACCGGCGCGACCATCACCTTGAAGTTCCGCGCCCCCTCGTTGGTCACGATGTAGAACACCCGCTCCCCCGGCTCCACGTCGTACTCGATGCCGGCCCGGCGCGGCGCGATCACCCGCGGGTCGCGCGTGGGGTCCGCTGCCGGGATCACGTGGAACTCGCTCGACGTGAACGAGGTGGAGGAGATGAGGACCCACTCCCCGTTCCGCGCCCGCTGCACGCCGACGTTGAAGAGCACGTCGCTGTCGCGGTACACGCTCACGTCCTTGTCCTGCGCCGTGCCGACCACGTGCCGCCAGATGCGGTCGTTCCGCTTGGCGGAATCGGTCGTCGCGTAGAAGAGCGTGCGGTTGTCGCTCGCCCAGGCGATGCCGAACCCGAGCTTCTCGATGCGGTCCTCGAGCCAGGCGCCGGTGCGGAGGTCCTTCACCCGGAGCGAGAAGTCCTCGTAGCCGTTGGTGTCCACGAGGACGGCGAGGAACTGGTGGTCGGGGCTCACCTCGAGGCCGCCGAGCTGGTAGTAGCTCTGCCCCTGGGCCTCGTGGTTCTGGTCGAAGTACACCTCCTCCGGCGCCTCGAGCGAGCCGCGCTTGCGCGCGTAGATCGGGTACGCCTTCCCCTTCTCGGTGCGGGAGTAGTAGAACCAGCCGTCGCGCGGGACGGGGACCTGCGAATCGTCCTCCTTGATCCGCGCGAGCATCTCGTCGTAGAGCTTCTGCTGCAGCTCCACCGTGTGGGCCATCATCGCATCGGTGTAGCGGTTCTCCGCCTCGAGGTACGGGATGGTCTCGGGGTGGTCCTTGTCGCGGAAGTAGGCGTAGTCGTCCACGCGGCGCTCGCCGTGGAGCGTCGTGACGACCGGCAGCCTCTTCGCGACGGGGGGCGTGGCGGTCGGCGATTGTGCGGCGGATGCGTTCACGAGGACGAGGAGTGCGGCGGGAGCGAGCGGAAGGCGCAAGAGGTCCACCTCGGAGGCGGTTGCTCGAAGCTACGGATGCGTGTCCCCACGCGGGAGGTGAGACCTGCCCGACCCGGCGCCGCCGCCGTCGCTACCTTCCACCATCCACCTTCCACCCTTCACCGCCGTTGCCCCCGCATCCCGCATCCGGCCCCCGCCTCCTTGTCCTCTGGAGCCGCCTCTCCTCCCTCCCCGGCGGCGCCTGGCTCTTCTCCCGCATCTTCGGCCGGCTCGTCCCCTACTCCGGTTCGGTCCGCCCCCGCATCCTCCATCTCGAACCCGGCTTCGCGCGCGTCGCCATCCCCGACCGCCGCGCGAACCGCAACCACCTGCGCTCCGTCCACGCCATCGCGCTGGTGAACCTCGGTGAGATGACGAGCGGACTCGCGATGATCTGCGGCCTCCCCGACGACGTGCGCGGGATCGTCACGTCGCTGCGCATGGAGTACCTCAAGAAGGCGCGGGGGACGATCACCGCGGAGGCGCGCGTCGAGCTGCCGGCGGTCACCGGCGACCTCACGCACGAGGTGATGGCGGAACTGCGCGACTCCACGCTCACCGTGGTCGCGCGCGCGTTCGTGCAGTGGCGACTCGGACCGCAGCCACCGGGCGCCAGGGGCGGGACAGGGTGACGGCGCCCACGGCGAGTCGTGCCATCCGCGCCGCCGGGACCGCGCTCCTCCTCGGCGCGTCGCTCAGCGTCGCGATGCTGATGCTCGACGAGTTCGCGACGATCTCGCTGGGCCGGCTCCGCATCGGCACGACCGCCCCGCTGCTCCTCGCGGTCAGCGCGCTCGTCGCGGCGTTCCGCGGGCCGGGGCCGGCGATCGCCGTGGGCGCCACGTTGGTGGGCCTCCTGCTGCTGCTCGGCGCGGTCGAGTACGTCCGTACCACCGATCACCCGCTGTGGCAGATGATGGCCGCGTGGTCGATCCTCGCCGCAGGCTTCGGGAGCCTCAGCGCCGCGTCGGCCGCTGTGGGGGCGATGGTGGCCGCGCCGGGCCGATCGGAGCGCGCCATCGGCGCGACCGTCGTGGCCGGGCTCTACGCCGGCTTCCTCGGCTCCGGGACCGCCGTCCCCATGCTCTCGCCGTACGGGTTCACCGCGCGGACGATCGTCCCACCGATCCTCGGCTTCGCGATCGCCCTGCTCCTGCTCCGGCGCCCCGTACGAACGCCGGCTGCGACGACGACGCCCGCGACTTTCGCCGAAGCGTCCTGGTTCGACGGACGGCGCTTCGTCCGCGCCTTCGCCTTGGGCGCGCTGGTCCCGGCGGTCCTCGCCCTCGCCTTGACCCTGCTGGACGTCGGACCCCGCCTCGCCTCGCCGGAGACCGACCCGGCCGCGCGGGCGCGCGCGCTGCGGTCCGTCGCCGGTTGGACCGGCATCGGCGCGCTCGTCGGAGCGGTGGCGACGCTGCCGAGCGCTGCGCTCGCCGTCCGTGGCTGGCCCGCCCGGATCATCGCGCGCAACGCGCTGCTGGGACTGCTCCTGGGGACGTTCGCCGGGATGCTCGCGGCCGGCCCATTCTTCCACGGCCCCGAGTACAGTATCCCACGCGAACTCGGGGGCGCGATCATCGGCGTGCTCCTCGCGGCGCTCCGGATGCGGCGTCCGTACCGCGGCTCCGCCGCCGCGCGTGTGCCGACAGAGGGGGCATGATCGAGACCCCCTTCACCCGCCAAGCCGGCGTCGCCGTCCCGCTCATCTGCGGGCCGATGTACCCCTGCTCCAACCCCGAGCTCGTCGCCGCGGTGAGCGAGGCCGGCGGACTCGGCATCATCCAGCCCATCTCGCTCACCTACGTGCACGGCCACGAGTACCGCGAGGGCCTGCGCTACATCAAGCGGCTGACCAGCAAGCCGGTCGGATTCAACGCGCTCATCGAGGCGAGCAGCAGGACCTACTTCGCGCGGATGCAGCGGTGGATAGACATCGCCCTCGAGGAGGGGGTGCGCTTCTTCCTCACCTCGCTCGGGAACCCCAAGTGGGTCTGCGAGCGCGTGCACGCCGTGGGGGGCGTGGTCTATCACGACGTCACCGAGCGGAAGTGGGCCGAGAAGGGGATCGCCGGTGGCGTGGACGGCCTCATCGCGGTGAACTCACGGGCCGGCGGGCACGCCGGCGGCAAGGACCCGCGCCAACTCTTCGACGAGCTCGCCCCGCTGGGCCTTCCGCTCGTCGCCGCTGGTGGCGTGGGGACCCCCGAGCAGTTCGCGGCGCTCCTGCGGATGGGCTATGCCGCGGTCCAGCTCGGCACGCGGTTCATCGCGACGCCGGAGTGCCGCGCGAGCGATGCCTACAAGCAGGCGATCCTCGACGCCGAGGAAGCGGACATCGTCCTCACCGAGCGGCTCACCGGCGTGCCGGTGGCGGTGATCCGCAACGCGTTCATCGAGAAGCTCGGCACCCGCGCCGGGCCGTTCGCGCGATGGATGCTCCGCGGCCGCAAGACCAAGCACTGGATGCGCACGATCTACGCGCTGACCTCGCTTCGCCGTCTCAAGAAGTCGCTCGGTGCCGCCGCGAGCACCGACTACTGGCAGGCCGGCAAGTCCGTGGCGGGCATCCACGAGATCGAGCCCGCGGGCCGGATCGTCCGCGAGTTCGCCGCGGCGCTGGATTAGGGGTCGTCCCCCGCGGCCACAACCCGTGGCGTCTCCGGCCACCAGCGGTGCGTCAGCACCGTCACCTGGCCACCCTGCACCGTCACCGTCCCGAGTGAGTACGCCACGCCGTCGCGCGTGACCTCCACCTGGTGCTCACCGGCAGGGAGCCGGAAACGCGCGATCGCTACACGATCGGGGAGCACCTGCCAGGCACGGAGATCCGGCTGGTCCAGGATGACCGACGACGTGTGCAGTGCGAGCATCCCGATCCCGAGCAACAGCGCGCCCGCGATCTTCCACCCGCGGCCGTCGGACTTCCCTTCGTACTCCTCGCCGTCGTCGTCCTTGTCCTTGTCCTTCTTCGGCTTCGCGGCCTCCTTCCCGGCGACCTCGATCATCTTCCCCGCGCCATTGGCCGTGACCTCGCGCATCGCGGCACGGGCGAGCGCGCGCGAGAGACGCGCGGGCTGCCGGCGCTCGAAGTCCTCGCGCACCGCGGCGCTCACGTCCACCTCGAGCGCAGGCGCGTAGCTGAACGCCTCACCGTTCCACACCCGCGCGCCGATGGACGCCCGCGGCTGGAACTCCATCGCCGCCGGCATCGTCGGCCAGCGGAGGCTCACCAGCCGGTACGACTCGGCCTCCCAGTTCCGCGTGACGCCGTGGCGGCCGCGTACGCGCTGGAAGGTCTCGATCCGCGCAACGTCGTCGCGGCCGTCGAGGATCGAGACCTCTTCGTCGTTGACCCAGAAGTCCATCGCCGCCGGCTCGGGCCGCACGACGAACCCGTCCTCGATCAGCACCACCACATCCCCCTCCCCCGGCCCCGGCGGGAGGGTGTCGGCCGGCAGCGCGCCGCCGAGGAGCGCCGCGGCGTTGCGATACGCGACGTCGGCATCGTTGCGTTCGCCGACGCTCTCGAACACGACGCCGGCGATGTAGCGCATCCCGGCGAGGAAGCCCGAGTCGGGCATCGCGGCGTTCTCGCCGGCGAGGAGGCCGGAGAGGCGGCGCGCCTCGACGGCGGCATCGTCGCGCTCGTTGCGCGCGAGCCAGTTGAGCGCGCCGTAGTACGGGATGAACATCCGCTCCGCCGGCGGCGGCGAGTAGGGCAACGCCCCCTCACCGGTCGCCATCCCCGCTGCCGCATCACCCACACGCTTGGTCCAGCGGTCGTCGGCGATCTGCCAGGCGCGGTCGAGGGCGCGGGTGCCGACCTCGTACTCGCCTGCGTGGAACGCCGCGACGCCGCGGTACATGTGCTGCAGGAGCTTGTCCGACGGCGCGATCTTCTTGTGCCGCAGTGACGCCAGCAGGGCCTCGTGCTGGCCGCTCGCGAGCTGGCCGCGGATGACGCGCTCGGCTTCGATCCCGGCGGGGCCGGCGCGCCAGGCGTGGCCGGCGGAGGCGCAGCCGGAGAGCGCCATCACCATCAACCCGAGGGCGATGCGGGAACGGGACAAGGGAAGGCGCTGACGGCGGTGAAAGGTGGACGGAGGAAGGTGGACGGTTACGGGGCCTGCTTCTCCAGCACCACGATCCGCTGCTGCGCGAGCGCGATGGCCTCGGCGAGCTTGGCGTTGGCGTCGCCCTGGGCCTGGATCTTCTCGAGGTCGAGGCCGTGGAGGAAACGCTTGTACCGCATCAGCGCCTCCTTCGGGCGCATCTGCAGGTCGAGCAGGCGTGCGGCCTTGTACTGCACCTCGACGGCCTGGGGATCGAGGACGCTCGCGCGGTCGTAGCGGTTCAGTGCCCCGTCGAGGTCGTTGGCCATCACGAGGTCGTCGCCCTCGCGGATGAGCTGGGCGGCGTTGCGGCGGGCTTCATCGGTGACGGACACCGGCTCCGGCGCCTGGCCCACCGCGCCGGGCGATGCGGGAATGGCCTCGGTGTGCGGGACGCGGTCGCCATTGGCGATCACGGGCTGTTCGTGGATGCGCTGCGGATAGGGGGCGCAGGCGCCGAGGATGAGCAGCGCCGCGGCGCTGCGGATGCGGGGGAGGTACACGGTCGGCTCCACTGTGGATGCGGGATGCGGGGGAGGATGCGGTACGGGCGATGCGGGATGCGGGGGCGATGCGGGATGCGGGGGCGATGCGGGATGCGGGATGCGGGCCGGGTCAGGGCGTCAGGCGGCGCCGCTGCACGTACTTCTTCATCTTGTGCTGGCCGACCCACACCTTCGCGTTCGACTCGAGGTCTATCAGCGTCGCGTCCACCTGGTAGTAGATGATCCGCTCGCGGCCCTCGGAGTCCTGGATCGCCTGCACGTCGCCCTGCAGCATGAACCGGGCGCCCTGTTCGCGGGCGATCCGCAGGCGCGTCTCCGGCGACGCGTTCACCTGTTGGTCGGCGCGTTCGGCGCGGACCTCCTCGCGCTCCTCGGCGCTCGCCACCACGCGCACCGTGCCGCTCGTGATGTAGGCGCGCTCGAGGTCGCGGACGAAGGTCCCGACGGCGATGTGCTCCATCGTCCGGTTGCGGAACTCGCCCACGATCAGCGTCGGCGGGGTGCCGCCGTTGGCCACGGCGTAGCCACGCGCCCAGTCCGCGCCGAGCGACTGCGCGATCAGCTCGTTGGCGACCAGGCGGGAATCGGTGTCGTTCCACCGGCCGCTCAGGTCGGTCACGGCCGTGGGCTCGATGCGCTCCACCCGCTTGTTCCAGCAGGCGGTGAGGGCGAGCGACGCCAGGGAGAGAGTGAGGACGGTCTTGAGGCGGGTCATGCGGTGCTCCCGAGGGAGGTGGGGTGGTCGTCTTCGTGTGCGCGTACCACGAAGAGCAGGTATTGAACCACCGCATGCCCGCGCCGTAAGTTGTTGTCCAGCAACGGGGTCCGGGTGACCAGCCGCGCCGGCTGTCCCTCCGTGCGGACACATCCCTGTCTCCGTTCGGTACGCACCGAAGGCGTAGGCCCCTACCTTCCACCCTCCACCGTTCACCATTCAACCGCCGTTCAAATGCCCGCAGATGTGATCGACTACCGTGTCGTCGGCGACGACATGCAGGGTGTCATCATCACCCTCGACCCCGGCGAGGCCGTCTTCGCCGAAGCCGGCGCCATGATGTACATGGAGGACGGGATCCAGGTCGCGACGACGCTCGACCCGAACCAGAACCAGGGTGGCCTCTTCGGGAAGCTCGTCGGCGCCGGCAAGCGCATCCTCGCCGGCGAGTCGTTCTTCATCACCCTCTTCGGGAACGGCGCGGCCCAGCGCCGTGATGTCGCGTTCGCCGCGCCGACACCCGGTCGCATCTTCGTCGCCGACCTCACCCAGTGGGGGCGCGAGCTCATCGCCCAGAAGGACGCCTTCCTCTGCGCCGCGCGAGGCGTGGACATGGACATCGCCTTCACCAAGCGTCTCGGCGCCGGCTTCTTCGGCGGCGAGGGATTCATCCTCCAGCGCCTCCGCGGCGACGGGCTCGCCTTCCTCGCGTCGTCGGGCACGCTGATCGAGCGCGACCTCAAGGCGGGCGAGGTCCTCCGGGTGGACACCGGCTGCCTCGTCGCGATGCAGGCGACCGTGGACTACGACATCGAGATGGTGAAGGGGATCAAGACGATGGTGTTCGGCGGCGAGGGGCTCTTCTATGTGAAGCTCACCGGCCCCGGCCGCGTGATCCTGCAGACCCTCCCCTTCTCGCGCCTCGCCGAGCGGGTGATCGCCCACGCGCCGGCGACGCAATCGCAGGGCGGCGCCCGCGGGATCCTCGGCGGCATCCTCGGGGACCACGGCTGATGCGGCGCGGCCTGCCACGTTGGGTGAATGGCGCCGTTGCCGCCTTCGCCCTCGCCGCAGCGCTGCACGTCGGCTTCCGTCCCACGCTCGGGGCACCAGCGCTCGGCGGCTTCCTCGACCCCGCGCGCGGCGTCTGGTCGCTCGCACGGAGCGCGACGCTCCCGCGCGAACGGTCCCTTCCCCTCCCCGGCGCCACCGCGCCGGTGGAGGTCCGCTACGACGACCGCGGCGTGCCGCACATCTTCGCCGCCGACGAGTTCGACGCCGCGCGCGCGCTCGGCTGGGTGCACGCGCGCGACCGGCTCTTCCAGATGGAACTCACGCAGCGCGCCGTCGCCGGCACGCTCACCGAGCTCGTCGGCGCGCGCGCCCTCGAACTCGACCGCACCGCGCGTCGCCAGGGGCTTGCCGAGGCCGCCGATGCCAAGTGGGCCGCGACCGACCCGCGCTCGCCGACCCACCGCGCCGTCGTCGCCTACATGGAAGGGGTGAACGCCTACGTCGAGACGATGCGCGCGGTGGACCTCCCGCTCGAGTACCGGCTGTTGGGGCGGCGCCCGCGCACCTTCGAGCCGCGCGACACCTACTACCTGCTCGCGCGGATGTCCCTCACGCTCGCGTGGCAGGACGACGAGCTGCAGCGCGCCGCGGTCGAGGCGCTCATCGGCGCCGAGGCCGCGGATGCCCTCTTCGGTCCGCAGGCGCCGATCCAGGAGCCGATCGAACCGGTCGCCGGGCGACGCGCGCCTCGCTACCCGACGCGCGCGCTCCCCCCGCCGCGACTCCCCGACCCGGCGCAGGTCGCCGAGGCCCGCGCCTGGCTCGACCTCCGCGAGGCGCTCGGCGCATCCGATGGCGCGCTCACGCGCGGCGAGGCGGTCGTCGGCAGCAACAACTGGGCGGTGGCGCCGCGCCGCACGCGCGACGGGCACGCCCTCCTCGCCGGCGATCCCCACCTCCAGCTCACGTTGCCGAGCATCTGGTACGAGGCGCACATCGTCGTCCCCGACCTCCTCGACGTGTACGGCGTCACGCTCCCGCTCGCCCCGATCGTCCCCATCGGCTTCAACCGCGACGTGGCGTGGACGGCGACGAACACCGGCGCCGACGTGATGGACTTCTACCGCGAGACGGTGGATGACTCGGTCGCGCCGCGACGCTACCGGCTCGATGGCGAGTGGCGCGACCTCACCGTGCGCACCACCGAGTACCGCGACGCCGCTGGCCGAGTCCTCGCGACCGACACCCTCTACCGCACGCATCGCGGCCCGATGACCCGCAGCGCCGCCGGCTGGACCTCGATGCGCTGGACGGCGCTCGAGCCCTCCGACGAAGGGGACGCGCTCCGCCGCGCCGCGCGCGCGCGCTCGGCGCGCGACTGGTATCGCGAGATGGAGAGCTACCGCGCGCCGGCGCAGAACTTCCTCGTCGCCGACCGCGGCGGCACCATCGGCATCCGTTCGACGGGGCGTTATCCGATCCGCCCCGGCGATGGCCGCGGCGACCGCCTCTTCGACGGCAGCACCAGCCGCAGCGACTGGACCGGCGAGTGGCCCGTCGCGCGCTATCCCCAGGCGCTCGACCCCGCGCAGGGATATCTCGCGACCGCCAACCAGCAGCCGGTGGATCCCGAGGCGCGGGACGGGTACCTCGGCTTCAACTGGCCCTCGCCCTGGCGCGCGATGCGCATCAACAGCATCCTGCGCGCCGACAGCGCGATGACCCCTGACGCGATGCGGGCCGCGCAAGTGGATCCGTACAGCGAGCTCACCCGCCCCCTCCGCGACGCGGTCGTCGGGGCGGTCGAGCGCGCGGGATTCACGCGGACCGATGACGGCCGGTACGTGCGCGCGCTCACGCCGCAGCAGCGCCTCGCCGACAGCGCGCTCGCCGACTGGAACGGGGCCTTCACGCCCGAGCAGTCGTCGCCCGTGCTCTTCGACGCGCTCGTGAGCGCGCTCAGCCGCCTCCTCTGGGACGAGCTCGTGCCCGAGGGGAGCGAGCGCCGCGTGATGACGCCGGGCACGGCGTCACTCGCGCTCCTCCTCGCCGACAGCGCCTCCCCCTGGTGGGACCGCCGCAGCACCCCCGACGTGCGCGAGACCCGCGACCGCGTCGTGCTCACCGCGATGCACGAGGCCGTGGACGCGGTGACCGCGCGCTGGGGGCCCGAGCCGACCGCCTGGCGCTGGGGCGCCGCGCGACGCATCAACATCCGCCACCTCCTGCAGCTCCCCGGCCTCGGCCGCGAGGGACTCCAGGTGACGAGTGGCCCCGGCACCCTCTCCCCGAGCGACGGCGGCGGCACCCACGGGGCGAGCTGGCGGTTCGTCGTCGAGCTCGGTCCCGAGGTGAAGGCCTGGGGCACCTACCCCGGCGGCCAGTCGGGGAATCCCGCGAGCGCGCGGTACGATGACCGCATCGAGCAGTGGCAGCGCGGCGAACTCGCCGAACTGCGCCTGCCGCGCACCCCGGAGGATCTCGACCGCCGCCGACTCTCGGCGCGGCTCACCTTCACGCCGGAATGACGATGTTCACGCGCAGCTACCGGCTCTTCCTCGCGACGATCGCCCTGATGATGGTCGCGACCTGGTTCCTCGCCTGGTGGACGGTTCCGATGATCGCCGCCCTCTACGGCTACCTCCAACGCGACGATCCCTGGGTGCCCCTGCGCTCGGCGATCGCGGGGTTCGTCGCCTGGGCCCTCCTGCTGATGGTCCAGGCACCGGGAGGCGGCGTGGCGCGCATCGCGGACGCCGTCGGTGGCGTGATCGGGATCGGGGCGCTCGGGGTGACCGCGCTGACACTCTGCTTCGCGGCCCTCCTCGCGGCCAGCGCGGCAGCGCTGGTCCGCGCGATCGCCGCCGGCCGCTGATGCGCGCGTCGAGCGCCGTCGCGGCCTCGCTCGCCCTCGCGCTCGCGTTCCCCGCCGTCGCCCTCGAGGCGCAGTCCCGCCCCGAGCTGCTCATCGAGAAGGATGTCGAGGCCCGCATGCGCGATGGCGTGGTGCTCCGGGCCGACGTGTACCGGCCCGCGACCTCGTCGGCGCAGCGGAAGCTCCCCGCCCTCCTCATCCGCACGCCCTACTCCAAGAACCCCGGCGAGTCCTGGTCACGGTACCATCGCCTCGCCGCCGAGGGATTCGTCGTCGTGGTGCAGGACACGCGCGGCCGCTACACGAGCGATGGCGTCGCCGTGCCGCACGACGAGGGCGAGGACGGCCACGACACCGTGGAGTGGGTCGCGCGCCTCCCCTACGTGAACGGGCGCGTGGGGATGTTCGGCGGCAGCTACAGCGCCACCACCCAGCTCCTCGCCGCGCCGCTGCGGCCGCGCGGCCTCGTCGCGCTGATGCCCAGCGCGTCGTACGCGAGCCGCTACGAGATGGTGTTCCAGGGGGGCGCCTTCTATCTCGGCGACGGTCTCGCCTGGAACCTCGGTCAGGCGATGGACGTGAGGCGGCGCGCCTTCGAGCCCGCCGCGAGCCGCGACAGCGCGATCGGTCTCGGCGCCGCCCACCGTCGCGCGCTCGACCAGGACTGGTATTGGCGGATGCCCCTCGTCTCGATGAACGAGATGGAGCTGCGCCGGTTCGCGCCGGGATACTTCGACATGCTCGCGCATCCCTGGCGCGATGCGTTCTGGGACACCTTCGACGTGCGGGCGCGGCACCCGCGGTTCACCGTGCCGGCCTATCACCTGACCGGCTGGTACGACGCGCTCCTCACCGGGACCCTCGCCAACTTCAGCGGACTCCGGGCCAACGCCGCGACGCCCGTCGCGCGCCGCAACCAGCGGCTCATCGTCGGGCCGTGGACCCACGCGAGCCCCGGTCCCGACACGCGGACGATCGGCGACGTGGACTACGGGCCCGACGCCGGGTTCGACGCCGAGGCGCTCCGGGTGCGGTGGTTCAAGCACTGGCTCGGCGCGGCGTCGCCGGGTGACTTCCCGGGTCCGCCCGTGCGGATCTTCGTGATGGGGGAGAACCGCTGGCGCGACGAGGAGGAGTGGCCGCTCCGGCGCGCCCGCGAGACCGCGTTCCACCTCGCGAGCGACGGCCGCGCCAACTCCCGGGATGGGGATGGCCGCCTTTCGTTCACGCCAGCGCCGGCGGGGATGCGCCCCGACACCTTCACCTACGACCCGAACGGCCCGGTCCGTTCGGGCGCGTCGGGCGCGTACTCACGCGCCCCGACCGACATGCGCGAGCTCGAGCGGCGTCGCGACGTGCTCGTGTACTCGACCGAGCCCCTGCCCGAGCCGATCGAGGTCACAGGGCACGTGCGGCTCGTGCTCTGGATCGCCTCCAGTGCGCGCGACACCGACTTCACGGCGCGGCTCGTGGACGTGCATCCCGATGGGACCGCGCGCGCGCTCACCGACGGCATCATCCGGGCGCGATACCGGCGCGGCGACCGCGGGCCGGCGTTCCTCACGCCGGGCGAGCCGACCGAACTCGTCATTGATGTCGGCGCGACGAGCAACCTGTTCAAGGCCGGTCACCGCATCCGCCTCGAGGTGTCGAGCAGCAACTTCCCGCGCTACGACCGCAATCCCAACACCGATGCGCCGTTCGGCACCGAGCGCACGCCGGTGCCGGCGCGGCAGACGGTATTCCACGACGCCGGGCGTCCCAGCCGGTTGCTCCTGCCGGTGATCCCGCGCTGAGGCGTCGGCCTCCCACATCCCCACCATCGAGCTTATGAGCACTGCCGTCCGCTTCGCGCCGCTGCTCCTCGCGCCGTTGTTCCTCACGGCGTGCGATGGCGCGCCGGCGCGTGTCCCGCTCGGGTTCAGCCCACGCACCGCAGCCGACCAGGCTCGAATCGAGGAGCGGTTCCGCTCGGCGGTCTCGGCGGACTCGATCTCGGCGTTGCACCTCCCGCTGACGCAGCGGCCGCACTTCGCGGGGTCGGCTGGCTCCGCCGAGGTCATCGCGCATCTCGAGAGCACCCTGCGCGGATTCGGGCTCGACGTCGAACGCTTCGACTACCAGGCCTACCTCTCGGCGCCCGTCTCCGAGCGGATCACCCTCACCGCGCCGGTGCGTCGCGAGCTCCCGCTCGACGAACCCGCGATCGCCGAGGATCCGACCTCATCGCATCCCGAACTCGGCGGCTCCTGGATCGCCTACTCCGCGAGTGGCGTGGCCGAGGGCGAGGTCGTGTACGTGAACTACGGATTGCCGGCGGACTACGCCGAGCTGCAGCGGATGGGCGTGAGCGTGCGCGGCCGGATCGCGCTCGCGCGCTACGGTCGGAGCCATCGCGCCGTGAAGGTGTTCGGGGCGCAGAACGCGGGCGCGCGCGCGATCGTGTTCTATAGCGATCCCGCGGACGATGGCGAGGTGCGCGGCGCCCCGTGGCCGGATGGCTACTGGCGCGGGTCGCAGATGGCGCAGCGGGGGAACGCGAAGATGAGCTGGTACTTCCACGGGGATGCGCTGACGCCGGGGGTGGCCGCCACCGCCGACGCGCCGCGACTCGACCCGCGGGAGGCGCCGACCGTGCCGCGGATCCCCGTGATGGCGTTGGGCTGGGACGCGGCGCGCCACATCCTCTCGGCGCTTGGTGGCCGCGAGGCGCCGGCGACCTTCCGTGGTGGTGTGCCGGGGGTGACGTATCGCGTCGGGCCAGGGCCCGCGCGCGTGAGTCTCGAGGTGCGTCACGACGATGGACTCAAGCCGATCAGCAACGTCGTCGCGACCCTGCGGGGCAGCGAGACTCCGGAGCGCACCATCCTGTTCGGCACGCATCACGATGCGTGGACCTTCGGGGGTGTGGACCCGGGGACGGGAGCGGTGGCGCTGCTCGAGACCGCGCGCGTGCTCGGGGCGCTTGCGAAGGAGGGCTGGCGCCCGCGTCGCTCGATCGCGTTCGCCTTCTGGGATGCCGAGGAGTTCGGGCTCGTCGGGAGCACCGAGTATGCCGAGCAGCTGAAGGAGGAGTTGCGCGAGCGATTGGTCGCGTACATCAACACCGACCTCTATATGGCGGGCCGGTTGGATGCCGGGGGCGTGCCCTCATTGCGCGACTTCGTGGCCGACGTGGCGCGCGACATCCCTGAGGGAGAGGGTGATGGCGCCGGCGGCGCGCGCACCAACGTGCTCGATGGTTGGCGTGCGAGCGCGTGGTCGCGGCTGCCGTTGGCCCAGCGGACCGGGGACTCGGCGTCGTTCGAGCCGCAGCTCAAGGCGCTGGGGAGCGGCGCCGACTTCGTACCGTTCCAGGACCATCTCGGCGTGCCGACGCTCTCGATCGAGTTCGTCGGGGCCAACGGGTACGGCTTCGGGACGTACCACTCGAACTACGATTCGCGGGCATATGTCGAGCGGGTGGCCGATCCCGGCTTCGCGCAGGGGGTGACGCTGGTGCGGATGCTCGGCACCCTCGGCCTGCGGATGGCGGACGCCGAGGTGCTGCCGTTCCGGTTCAGCGACTATGGACGGACGTTGGGGATCGCGACGGAGTCGGCATCCGGTTGGGCGCGCGGCGCCGACGGGCGGGAGGTCGTCCCGGTGGATCTCAGTGGCGTTCGCGAGCGGGTGCGGATCGTGTCCGAGCGGGCGTCGGCGCTCGAGGCCGCGGTGGATTCAGCGCTGGCGCTCGGCGGGCTGGACGCGGCGGTGGCGCGCGCGCTCAACGACCGCCTCGCACGGATGGAGCAGGTGCTGGCGGATGACGCAGGCGATGAGTCGAATGCGTGGTACCGCCACGTGATCTATGGATGGAACATCTACTCGCTGTATGACGGTCAGCCTTTCCCAGGGCTGGCGGAGGCGATTCGGGTAAGGGATGCCGGTCGGGTGGCGAAAGAAGTCGGCCGGATCGAGCGCGCGTTGGATCGGCTGGCGGGCGAGCTTGAAGCCGCGCGGGTGGGGTTGGCGGCGCGGTAAGGCTGTGTTTCGCAGCGACCAACGACCGGATTATCTGGTGGTGTTATGCAGTGTTCCGGCCGTGCTATGTAGAGTAGCCGGAGCCTAAGTCGCGACCCGGATTGCAGATGTGATTTTCGTGGACCAGATTATGCTGAACTGCAGAACGCGGGGATAATGCGCTACGTAGTTCGGCATAATACACGTTATGCCGAGCGGTGCGGCAGGAAGGCTGGGGTATTATCGTTGAAAGCACCCTCTCGCGAGCCCTCCCATGGTCCGATCCACAGAAGGCCTCGAAGCTCAGCTTCTCACTCTTCCCGCCGCGGACCGCGCTCGACTCGCTGAGATCCTGCTCGCGAGTCTTGACGCCGAGGTTGAGGCGGGACCGGTCGCAGAGATTGAGGAGGCCTGGCGGCTCGAGGGCGAGCGCCGGTTGGCCGAACTCCGGAACGGTACCGTCGCCGGTGTTCCTGCCGCGAAGGTCTTCGCCGCCGCCGCCGCGCGCCTCGCGCGGTAGTGGCCCGCGTCCTCGAGTTTCATCCGGGCGCCGAAGAGGAGTTCTACGCAGCCATCGACTGGTACGAGGCCGCGCGTCCCGGACTCGGCGCTGCCTTTCTCGGGGCGGTCTACGAAGCGACCGAGCGCGCACTGGATCACCCCCTCGCGGGATCACCGCTCGGCGTCGAACTCCGCCGAGTGTTCGTCCGTCGGTTTCCCTACTTCGTCCTCTACGAAGGCGACGCGTCGCGCGTCTGGGTGGTCGCCGTCGCGCACTTTCGACGGCGCCCGGGCTACTGGAAGGATCGGCTGTAGCCAGCAGGGGCCGGCATAACGACGGCTGGTGCAGGCGGCCGTCTGCGGTGGCGGTCGCGGGGCCGCGGCTGCATCGTACGGCACGGAACGCCGCGGCCCCGCTCCCGCAATTGTGGAAATCGGCCGCTGCACAGCCAAACGTTATGGCGACGTGATCCGCGTTTGTGACCGTCCGAATGCGCCGCGAGGTAGGTAGAGACATATGAGACCCGTCGGTCACACCCTGAATCGTCGGCGCGCGCGCCGCCGCCTTCTGGCAGCCGGATCCTTGCTTGGGGGCCTGCTCGCTTGTAGCGACGACGTGCCGGTGTACTGCGTCCTGGAGAGCGTCGAGGTGCGGCTCGTTCCAGCAGATACCGCCATGACCGTCGGGCAGTCGTTCACACCCTCGGTGAGTGTCACCAACTGTCGCGGCCGGTCAATTGCGCATCCGCGGGTGTTGCTATCCACGACTGGCGCCGCGATCGCGGTCGACTCGGCCACGGGCACCGTCACCGCAATTCAGCCCGGCATGTCGTCTGTTCGCGTGACTGTCGAACACTGGGACGATATCGCGGAGCTGCCAGTCATGGTGACACCCGCGCCCTAACGCCGGCTGGTGCAGGCAGCCGTCTGCGGAGGCGGCGGCAGGGCCGCCGCCCTATGTTGGAAGGCAAGTACGGCGGCGGCCCTGCCGCCGCAACTATTGAATCGGCTGCTGCACAGCCCCACGTTAGCTCGTCTGGAGTCAGAGGGTCATCGCAACACCTCCATCTTTCCCGTTTCTTCCGGAGGT
>CAZYUL010000051.1:0-19594 GCA_964650715.1 uncultured Gemmatimonas sp.
CGACGCCGCCTGCCCGATCAGGTCGAGCGCGAGGTTCGCGGTCGCGATGTCCTCCTCGAGGATGGGGCCGTGTCCGGTCCACTCCGAGAGCCGATGCCCGAGCACGAGCCGGTCGTCCCCGAGGCGCTGGAGGAACTCGAAGAGGGGATCGCCCACCGGCCGCTCACGCGGCGCGGCGACCGGTCGCGAGCCGGCGCTCGCGTCGCCCGCCGCGACGCCCGGTTCCTCGTCCTCGTGCCTCGTCATCAGAAGACGCGGACGCCGCGCGGCACCTTGTAGAACTGCGGGTGACGGTACGGCTTGTCGTTGCCAGGGTCGAAGAAGGGACCGGCGTCCCCCGGCGCGCTCGCGGTGATCGCCGCGCTCGGGACGACCCAGAGGTTCACCGCCTCGCCGCGCCGGGTGTAGACATCGCGCGCGTTCTGCAGGGCGTGCTCGGCGTCCGTCGCGTGGAGGCTCCCGGCGTGCTCGAACGGTCCCCCCTGGTTGCCCTGGGTGAAGATCTCCCAGAGCGGCCACGATGGCTCGTTGCCGATCGAGCCCGCGACCTTGGTCTCGCTGACGGCCGGACCCTTCGCTCCCTTGCCGTCGCCAGGACCCTTCGCTCCCTTGCCGTCGCCCATCACGCCGCCTCGGTGGTCCGCCGCTGCTTCGCCGCGTAGGCGAGGGCCGCTTCACGGACCCAACGCCCTTCCTCGTGCGCCTTGTTGCGCGCCGCGAGCCGTTCCCGGTTGCAGGGGCCATTGCCCGAGATCACCTGCTTGAACTCGCTCCAGTCGATGGGCCCGAACTCCCAGTTCTTCGACTCGGCGTCGAAGCGGAGGTCGGGATCGGGGAGCGTGACGCCGATCGCCTGCGCCTGCGGCACCGTGAGGTTCACGAAGCGCTGGCGCAACTCGTCGTTGGTCTTCCGCTTCACCTTCCACTTGAGCAGCTCGGCCGAATTCGGCGAGTCGGTGTCGCTGGGACCGAACATCATCAGGGACGGCCACCAGAAGCGGTTCACCGCATCCTGCAGCATCTCGCGCTGGGCCGGGGTGCCGTTGGCGAGCGTCGCACAGATCTCGTAGCCCTGACGCTTGTGGAAATTCTCCTCCTTGCAGATCCGCACCATCGCCCGCGCGTACGGTCCGTAGGAGGTCTTGGCGAGCACGGTCTGGTTCACGATGGCGGCGCCGTCCACCAGCCATCCGATCACGCCCATGTCCGCCCAGGTGAGCGTCGGGTAGTTGAAGATGCTGGAGTACTTGGCGGTCCCGTCGAGGAGCTGCTGGTAGAGGTCGTGCCGGTCCACGCCGAGGGTCTCGGTGCCGCAATAGATGTAGAGGCCGTGCCCGGCCTCGTCCTGCACCTTGGCGATGAGCGACATCTTGCGGCGAAGCGAGGGCGCGCGCGTGATCCAGTTGCCCTCGGGGAGCATGCCGACGACCTCAGAGTGCGCGTGCTGCGCCATCATCCGGGTGAGCTGCCGACGGTAGCGCTCCGGCATCCAGTCCTTCGGCTCGATGCTCTCGCCGGCCGCGATGCGCGCGTCGAACGCGGCGACGAGGGCCGGGTCGGAGGGCTCGGGGGTCGGGGGAGTCGTCTGGTTCGACATGCGTCGCAATCTAAGGGCTCCACCCGCTGTCTGCCGCGCGCGAGCGGCGCTCGGTAACTTCCCTCCCCATGCCCGACACCTCGCCGCTGGCCGACGGCCGCGTCACGTCCAGCATCGCCGCGGGGATCGCGACGGTCGAGTTCTCGCACCCCAAGGGGAACTCCCTGCCGGCGCGCCTGCTTCGGCAGCTCGCCGACGTCATCGGCGAGGTGGGTCGCGACCCCGGGACGCGGGTGATCGTGCTGCGGAGCGCCGGCAGCGGGACCTTCTGCGCCGGGGCGTCGTTCGACGAGTTCACCGCGGTGGACTCCCCCGAGGCGGGCGCCGAGTTCTTCAGAGGCTTCGCGCGGGTGATCCTCGCGATGGTCCGCGTGCCGATGTTCGTGCTGACGCGGGTGCAGGGCCGCGCCGCCGGCGGCGCCCTCGGGATCATCGCCGCGAGCGACTACGCGATCGCGACCCGCGGCGCGCAGGTGAAGCTGAGTGAACTGCAGGTCGGCATCGGCCCCTTCGTCGTGGGCGTCGCGCTCGAGCGCAAGCTGGGCCCCGCCCCGTTCATGAACCTCGGGGTCCACGCGGATTGGCACGACGCGGAATGGTGCGAGCGCCACGGCCTCTACTCCCTCCTCTGCGACGACGTCGCGGCCCTCGACGCGGCGGTCGCGGCACACGCCGAACGGCTCGCGGCCGCCAACCCGGAGGCGATGCGGGAGATGAAACGGATCTTCTGGCGGGACACCGAACACTGGGACGCGCTGATGGCGGAGCGCGCGCGGATGAGCGGACGGATGGTGCTCTCCGACTTCACCCGCGCCGCCCTCGCGCGGTTCCGCGCGCGCTAGCGCCGGCGCGGCGAGGGGCGGCGCGGCGCCGAGACCGTCCGCCGTCAGTCGCGGTCGGCCGCGACCTGCTCGAAGGTCCGCAGGAAGGCTTCCTCGCGGACAGTCGCGGTGACCTGATAGCCGATCGCCTCGAGCTTCTCCGCGGCCCGCAGCAGGGTCGCGATCTCGAACGGGACGCCCTCGGCGCGAGCCAGGTACTCCTCCACCGCGGTGAGATAGCCCATCATCCCGCCCAACTCGGTCGGAGCGAAGACCTTCCGGGCCTCGTGCAGGATGGCCGCGGCGAGCGGGTCGGGCATCGTGAGGTTCTCGCTGCCGCAGACCACCGCGAGGCGCGCATTCGCGGCACAGGCCCGTGCCGTCGCGAGGTCGAGGGTGCCACCCGCGGCGTTCACCGCCAGCGCGTCCACCGGCTCGGCGAGCATCGCGTGCTTCCCCTCGGGGGCCCACGTCCGGATGCCGAGCCCTTCCAGTTCGCCACGTCGGTCGGCGCGTGACTCGCAGGCGAGGATGGTGGCGCCGCGTTCGCGCAGGCGCCGCACGATGTGCATCCCGATGTTCCCGCAGCCGATCAGCGCGACGACCGAGCGTTCGAGCGGTACCCCGGACGCGCGCAGCATCCCGTCGAGCAACCGGAAGTTCCCCTCGCCCGTCGGGATCGAGGTGTCGGCGACCACGCTCCCCCGGTACCGCGCATTGAGGTACTGCAGTGACGGCGTGCGTCCGTCGTGCATGAGCCCGTGCCCGAGGTCCTGGCCGGTCGTCAGCAGGATCCCCGCGGTCCGCTCGATCTCCTGGAAGCACGCGATGGCGAAGTCGAGCAGTTCCGCGTCGCGCGGCTGGCCGACCCGCGCGTCTGCGGTGGGCGCGAGCACGCACTTGCCGCCGACGATCCGATTGATGTCGCGCATCGCCAGCGGTCCGCCGACGTGGAGCACGCGAGACCAGTGGACCTTCTCCTCCATCCCCATCGCGAGGGCGATCGCCTCGCGGTCGGTCGTGAAGCCGGGAGAGGAGGTCCGTTCGACCGGGGCGATCCGGAAGCCGCCGAGGGAGAGGCGGCCGCTGCCCGGCTCGGCGTGCGTCGCCACCGAGAGCGTCCACTCGTCGCGCGGCGAGGTGAAGCGGTAGACCCAGACCTGCGGGTTCAGCGAGGCGTCGAGTTCCGGGACGACGGCGCGGCAGTCGTCGGGCGACAGGATAGTGGCTGGCACGCGGGAAAGCTAATGACGCCCGGCGTGCCCGTCCCGCCAGTTGACCCCCGACGCGCCGCTGACGATGATCGTGGGCGTGTCCACGCGCCACCTCCTGCGCCTCCGGCCGATCCTGCTCCTCCTCACGGCGCTGCCGGCGGGGCTCCCCGCGCAACCGCAGCAGTCGCCGCTCGCCAGTTTCGATTCGGCGTGGGCCGCGATCTCGCGCACGTACTGGGACACGGCTTTCATCGCATCGCACTGGCGGAGCGCACACGACTCGCTGCGCGTCGCGCTCGGCGGATCACCGGATGACGAGGAGGTCCGCCGCGCCATCCGCGCCCTGATCGCCGTGCCCCGCCAGTCGCACTTCGTGCTCATCCCGGCGGTCGCGATCCCACTCCGGGACTCCGGCGAGCGCACTGCGGCGCCGAGCCCGGGGCGACCGGCGCCCGGCACCTCCGGTCTCGAGCTGCGCTCGATCGGCGGCGACGTCGTGGCATGGCGCGTGGCGCCGGGGAGCGGCGCCGATGCCGCCGGGATCCGTCCGGGGGATCGCATCACCGGGATCAACGGCCGCGACCTCGACAGCGCGCGGCGAACGCTGATGGCCACCTTGCCACGCGCCGAGTCAGAGCGGATGGTCACCCGCCTCACGCTCGGCGCGCTCGGCGGCAGCGTCGGGGACCTGGTGAGGCTCGAGGTGCAGGGTGCGCGCGGCCGCCCGCGGGCGGCGCGCGTCGTCCTGGGACCGGTCACCCATCGCGTGACCCAGTTCGGCAACCTCCCGCCCTTCGCCGTGCATGCCTCGCGGGACTCGATCCCGCTCGGGCGCGGAGCTGGCTGGATCGCCGTCGTCCGCTTCTCCGCGTGGTTCCCCGCCCTGAGCGCCGAGCTCGACTCGATCCTCTTCGCCTCGCGATCGGCATCGGGGATCGTCCTCGACCTTCGGGGGAACCCGGGCGGGATCATCGGCATGCTGGCCGGGGTGAGCGGCCACCTCCTCGACACGACCGTCTCGCTCGGAACGTTGCGCGGGCGCGGCTCGACCATCCACTTCCGCGCCAATCCGCGTCGGGTGGACTCGGAAGGCCGTCGGTTCCCGCCGTTCGCCGGCCCCGTCGCCGTGCTGACCGATGAGCTGACCGGCAGCACTTCGGAGTTCTTCGCCGCGGGGATGCAGTCCCTCGGCCGGGCGCGCGTCTTCGGCGACCGGACGGCGGGCCAGTCGCTCCCAGCGCTCATGGGCCGCCTGCCCAACGGCGACGTCCTCGTCCACGCGATCGCCGACCACGAGGATGCGTCGGGACGGCGCATCGAAGGCGTCGGTGTCGTGCCGGACGTGCCGCTAGCTTTCACGTATGCCGACCTGCGGAGCGGCCGCGACCCGGTCCTCTCTGCGGCCCGTGACTGGATCCTCGCCCAAGCCCGCTGACGCTCGCCAACCCCGGAGGCCCGATGGTCCGCCGACTCTCCCTGCTCGCCCTCTCCGTCCTTCTCCCCGTGTCCTCGCTCGCGGCGCAGGACGTCGACGCCATCTTCGAGCGCTACAACGCGGCCATCGATCCGGGGAACCGGGCATCGGCCATCCAGGGCATGAAGCTCACCGGCGAGTTCGAGATGGCCGCCGCGGGGATCAAGGCCACGATGGAGGTCTTCCAGCGCCGGCCGAGGCAGGTGTTGACCGTGATCCAGATCCCCGGACTTGGCGAGATGCGCCAGGGGTCTGACGGCACCACGACCTGGTCGAGCGACCCGATGGGAGGCCCGCGGATCCTCACCGGCCTCGAGGCCGCCCCCATCGCCGACGGCGCCGACTTCGACGCGATCCGCCGGACTCGCTCGAACTTCGCGTCGGTCGAGGCCGCCGGGGAGTCGGAGGTCGAGGGCGAGAAGTGTGTGCGCGTGCAACTCACCTGGAAGTCGGGGCGCAAGACGACGGAGTGCTTCTCGGTGACCAGCGGCCTTGTGATCGAATCCTCGGGGACGCAGCAGACCCCGCAGGGTGAGATCCAGACGAGCACCCGGATCAGCGACTATCGAGACGTCGGCGGGGTGAAGATGCCCCACCTGATGGTGACCTCGATGATGGGGATCCAGCAGGTGATCCGCGTGACCGCGATCGAGCACGGGGAGCAGGACGCATCACGATTCGAACTCCCCGCGGCGATCAAGGCACTGCGGGCCCCGTGACCCCCGGGCCGTGGCACCGACGACCGACGTCCGGGTAGCAAGCGGTGCACACGTGACCCCCCGGAGACCCGACCCCATGATCCGTCGTCCGATCCCTCTCGCACGATCGCTCCCGATCCTCGTCGCCTTCAGCGCGCTCTCCTGCAGCGAGAGCCCGACGGAGCCGCCGCCGGACTCCGCCGAGTGCGCCAACAAGCAGGCGACGTTCGAGGTGGTGACCCCGCCGGTCACGTTCAATGACGTCGGCACCCTCACGACCACCTCGTGCAAGCTCGGACGCGGCTCCTATGCCGATCGCTGGGAGCTGATCGTCCCCGCCACCGTGGACATCGAGGTGAGCCTCACGAGCGACGAGTTCGACGCGTACATCGTCCTCCGCAACGCGGACGACGACCAGATCGGCAGCGACGACGACACCGGCGTCGGCGGATTCAACAGCGGGAACGCGTTCCTCGCCGGTCGCCTGCAGGCCGGCACGTACTACATCATGGCCACCACCTACGACGACGACGAGGTCGGTGACTATGCCCTCAGCATCGCCGTCGAGCCGATCGACGTCCCGTAGGCGACGTTACCTCCTCGTCGGGGTCGCCGTCGCGCTCGGCTGCGGCGCCGCGGCGACCGCGTGGCTCCTGCGGGACCCCGAACCGGTCTTCGACCGGCGCCTCGGCCCCCTCGTCGCGGTGGACACGCTCGGCTCGATCGTGGATGGCGCGGTACGCGAGACCCGGGTGCTCCTCACGGCGAGCACGGGACTCCGCGTCGAGCTCGCGGTGCGGATCGCGGCGGAGGCCTTCGCCGTCGAGGGCGAGCAGCGGCCACTGTTCCTGATCCTCGGCGGCCATCGGCGTGGCGCTGGCGCCGGGGCACTGCTCGATGGGACCCACGGCGCGGTCGTCGCGTCGCTCGCCTACCCCTTCGAGGGCGACCATGACGCCAAGGGACTCGCCGTCGTCGCGCAGGTGCCGGCGATCCGTCGCGCATTCTACGATACGCCGCCGGCCGTCTCGCTCGCCCTCGACTACCTCCTCGCCGACGCGACGATCGACCGGGCCCGCGTCGAACTCGTCGGCGCCAGCTTCGGCGCGCCGTTCGCCACCATCGCCGCCGCCCGCGACCGGCGAGTGTCGCGACTCTGGCTCGCGCACGGCGGCGGGCGCCCGCTCCTGATGATCGAGCGCGGGCTCGAGCGCGACCTCCCGTTCGCCCCGTTGCGATGGCCGGTGGCGGTCATCGCGAACGTGCTCGCCTCCGGTCCCCGATTCGCTCCGGAACGATTCGTCGGGCGGGTGGCCCCGCGCCCGGTGGTCATGCTGAATGCCACGGACGACGAGAGGATCCCGCGCGGCTCCGTCGACGCGCTCTGGGAGGCGGTCGGCCAGCCGCGCGAGCAAGTGTGGCTCCCGGGCCTTCACATGCAGGGCAGCCGTCCAGAGGTGCTCCGGGCGCTCGTCGACTCGGTGATGGTGCGCGCCGCGACCCCGTCACGGCGCTGACGCGAGCGCCGACTCCAGGTCCGCGATCACGTCGTCGGGGTGCTCGAGGCCGACGGAGACGCGGACGAGCCCACCGGTGATGCCGACCCGCGCGCGCTCCTCCTCGGTCAGCTTGGAGTGTGTCGTCGAGGCGGGGTGCGTCACGATCGTCCGCGTGTCGCCGAGGTTGGGTGAGTGCGAGCAGAGTTCGAGTGCGTCGAGGAAGCGCACCGCCGCCGCATAGTCGGCGAGCTGCAGGGTCAACACGCCGCCGCCGAGTCGCATCTGGCGTCGTGCCAGCGCCGCCTGCGGATGCGACGGGAGATGCGGGTAGCGCACCGCCTCCACCCGCGGATGTCCCTCGAGCCGCGTCGCCACCGTGAGCGCGTTCGCCGAGTGCCGCTCCATCCGGAGGGCGAGGGTCTCGAGGGACTTGGAGAGGACCCAGGCGTTGAACGGCGCGAGCGCGGGACCCGTGTGCCGCGCGAAGAACCGGCACTCGTCCACGAGGCGCGCATCGCCGACGAGCGCACCGCCGAGCACACGCCCTTGCCCATCCATGAACTTCGTCGCCGAGTGGATGACCAGCGAGGCGCCGAGGCCGAGCGGGCGCGTGATCACCGGTGTCGCGAAGCAGTTGTCCACCACCAGCGGGATCCCTCGTTCCCTCGACAGGTCGGCGAGCGCGGAGAGGTCCACGAGGTCGAGTCCCGGGTTCGACGGCGTCTCGACGAAGATGATCTTCGTCTCCCGACGGATCGCGCGCGCCCAGCACGCCGGGTCGTCGCCGTCCACATAGTCGTGGGCCACGCCCCATCGCGGCAGGACGCGGGTCAGGAGCTGGTGCGTGGAGCCGAAGAGCGCCCTCCCCGCGACCACATGGTCGCCCCGGGACAGGAGTGCGCCGAACACGGTGGAGACCGCGGCCATCCCCGACGCCGTCGCGATGCCGTCCTCGGCACCCTCCAGCAGGCGGAGTTTCTCGACGAATTCGTCGGTGGAGGGATTGGCGTATCGGCTGTAGATGGGCCCGGGGATCTCGTCGGCGAAGAGGGCCCGCGCCTGCTCAGCCGAGTCGAAGGTGAAGGACGAGGTGAGGAAGAGCGGCACGGCGTGCTCGCGGTGCTGCGTGCGCGCTGCCTGCGTGCGGATGGCGAGGGTCTCAGGATGCATCGGGCTGCGGGAAGAGGAGTGGTGATGACGGGAGCGGTGCCCCGCGGAGGAGGTCGGCGAGGATCGCGCTGGCGGTGGCCGGGCCACCGGCGCCCTTGCCGGAGAGCGTGATCGTGCCGCACGACTCCGACTCGACCTGGACGACGTTCTCCTCGTCGCGCGCGCGGGCGAGGGGGTCGGAACGATGGAGGAGCATCGGGCGCACGAAGGCGCGCGGCCCGCGCACCGTGCGCACGGCGCTCGCGACGAGGCGGAGGACGCGGCCCCGCGCCGTCGCCGCGGCGACCTGCGCCTCGACATCCGGCGGCATTCCCACGACGTCGATGCGGAGCGTGCGCGGATCCGTGCCGAATGCGAGCCAGGCGAGCACCGCGATCTTGTCGGCGGCATCGGCCCCGGAGAGGTCGCGTGACGGGTCCGCCTCCGCGAACCCCGCCTCGCGCGCCGCGGAGAGGGCCGCCTGCAGCGTCGCTCCGCGAGCGATGCGCGTGAGCAGGAAGTTCGTCGTGCCGTTCAGTACCCCCCGCACGCCCCGCACGCCGTGCCCCGCCAACGATTCGCGGAGGAGTCGCACGATCGGCACGCCACCCCCCACCGCGGCCTCGAAGTCCAGGGCCGCGCCGCGCCAGCGGTGCGCTGCCGCAAGGCGCGCGAGCGCGATGCCCTGCGCCCGCAGCATCGCCTTGTTGGCCGTGACCACGCGCCCCCCGCGCTCCAGCGCGGCGCTCGCGAGCCGTGCGGCATCGGTGGTCCCGCCGATCGTCTCCACGAGCACGGCTGCCGGGGTGGCGAGGAAGTCGGCGAGCGAGTCGGTCAGCAGGTGGGCGGGAACGCGCGCCGAACGGGGCCGGCTGGCATCCCGCACGAGGATCCGCACGACCTCGAATCGGACCCCCGACCGTCGCACGTGCGACTCGCCGAACCGGGCGAGCAGGTCGAGGAGCGCGCCGCCCACGGTGCCGCACCCCGCGACCGCGAGGGTCACCGTGCGCGGCGTCATGCGGCCTCCAGCGCGTCGCGCAGGATCCGCCCCACGCGCTCGCGCTCGATCAGGAAGGCATCGTGCCCGTGCTCGGAGTGCAGCGTGCGGAACGTCCCCCCAGCGGCGCGCACCCACTCCTCGACCTCCTCCGGCGGATAGAAGAGGTCGCCGGGGATGCCGACGCCGGTGAGCGCCGTCCCTGAAGCGCGCAGTCGCTCGGCCACGCCAGCGCGACCACGGCCAAGGTCGTGCGCGTCCATCGCATCGAGGAGCGCGGCGTAGCTCGCGCGATCGAACCGGGCGTCGAGACGAGCGCCGTGCGCGCGCAACCACTCCTGCACGCCGAAGGCGCCGCGATCGGTGCGGAGCCGTCCGAATCGCCCCCGGAGCCCCTGCGGCGTGCGGTACGTGAGCATCGCCACCTGCCTGGCGAGCGCGAGCCCGGCGTCGCCGGCGAGCCGCAGCGCCTCGCGCTGCACATGCACCCAGCCGATCGCCGCGGCCGGCTGCGCCGCCGGAGCGGCGAACACCACCGCGGATCCGACGAAGCCCGGGAAGGTCGTGACGAGTTCGAGCGCGACCATCCCGCCGAGCGAACCGCCGGTGACGAGCACCAGGCGCCGGACGTCGAGGGATGCCGCGAGGCTCGCGATCGCGCGCGCCATGTCGCGCGTGGTGACCTGCGGGAACGGGTCGCCTCCCACCTTGGGGCCCGAACTGCCGTAGCAGGAGCCGAGGAGGTTCGGCGCGAGCACCGCGAATCGGTCCGTGTCGAGTGCGGCACCGGGACCGATCAGACCGGCCCACCAATCATCGGCGGCGTCGGCGGACCCGGTGAGGGCGTGGAGCACGAGGATGACATTGTCGCGATGCGCCGCCAGGTGGCCGTCGAGGTGATAGGCGACGGTAGGATGCTGCAGCCACTCGCCGCACTCGAGTGGGAGTGGCGGGAGCAGCGCGAATCGGAGGTTCCGCGCGCCGGGGGGCGATCCACCGGAGGTGCGCTCCGGTGACGGCGGTGTGCGTTCGGCGGCGAGTGCGGCGGGCATCGGTTCCTCGGGCTGGGGGGAAAACGGAACGGCCCTCTCGGGGGAGAGGGCCGCGTGTACGCTCCGTTGGCACCGGCCGGGAACAAGAACGCCCACGGCGAGTGCCGCGGGCTTTCGCGTTTTAGCTCGTTCTTTAGCGTGGCGGCAATCGCGGCAAATGACCACGGGCTTCGGTTGTGAGCGAATGTATCGCGCTGCGCGCCGAGCCGCGTCAAGCCCCCCCGGGTCAATCCCGCCGGAAGAGGTCGGTCATCAGCAGCCATCCGGTGGTCGCGACGGCCATCGAGCCGAGCGCCACGGCGCGATGCGTCGCGCGGGAGGAATCGCCGTCGGATGCCTGGTCGCCGAGGATCGCCGTCGTGAGGAATCCGGCGTCCGCGGTGAGCATCAGCAGCGCGTGGGCGACCTTGCGGCGGCGGTCGGTCGGGTCACGCCGCCCCTCCCAGAGGTTCCAGACCCCCGTGATCGTGTTCGAGGCGAAGAGTGTCCCGATCCCGATCGCGATCGGCACGTGGACATCCTCGGCCCAGTCCGGCTCCTCGCCGGAGTAGAGCTTGGAGCCGACGTACACCTGCGCGGCGAAGAGCGGGAGCATCAGGTAGCTCCCCCAGCGGTGGATCGTGAGACGGGTGTAGTAGGCGGGGGAGTACTCGAAGTCCTGCGGCGCGATGATCGGCGTCGGCGACGCGAGGGGGGCGGTGAAGCGCGACGCAGGGAGAAAGGGGCCGTCCACGGCCTGAATCGAGGGCGCGGGCGCTGTACCGAGCGCGGCGACAAGTACGACGGTGGCGAGGTCCATGCCCTACTCTACCCTCGCGCGCGCGTCCGCGTCAGCGGGCGACTCCCCGGCGGTCAGGGGTTGGTGACGTCAGCCCAGATGACGTTCGGGAAGGTCGTCACGCCACCATTCCGAAGGCGATCATAGAACCCGCCCGGCGAGGGCGGCGAGACCGGGATCGGCAGTGAGATCGCAGCGGCCGCACCCTCGGTCATCTGCCGGATCGCGACGTAGAAGCCCGTCGTCGGCGTCGTCGCGAACGTCGCGTTCGTGAAGACCTGCGACACTCCCGCGTTCAGGTCAATCGCGAACTGCGTCACCGTCGGGTCCATCAGATCGAACCGGATCTGGTCGAGGACGTGGCCGCCGGTCGCTCCGGTGAGCGAGAGCCGGACACCGGCGAACACGGTGTTCGTCGCGTTCGCGTTGCTCGCGGTCAGCAGCGCGCTGCTGCTCGAGATGATCGAGTCCGCCTGAGATACGAGCTCGTCGCGGAGTTGGGCGGCGAAGACCGCGCTGAGCAGCTCCACGCGCCGCGGCGATGGCGCGGTGCCGAGGTTGAGCTGCGAGAAGCGGCCCGCGCCGACCCCTGCACCCGGATGCAGGAACGAGACGGTCTGACGGCCGGTCCCATTGAGGACCGTCGCGTGGCTCCCGCTCGCGGAGAAGGTGCTGCCGTTCCCACCGCCCTGCGTGAAGTCCCCGGTCAGGTTCAACACACCGGCGGTCAGGACCGACGCGCCGCCGGTGAAGATCGCATCACCCGCGACGTTCACGTTCGACGAAGGATCCGAGCTGTTGAGGACGCCATTCACCTCCGTGCGCAGGTCGCCACCCACGGAGAGCGTATTGGCGCCGACGACGAGGGTGCCTCCGCTCCCGATCGTGAGCGCGCCGGACGAGCCGCCGACGCTCACGACTCCGGTCATCGTGAAGATCCCGCCGCCGAGGCGGATCGCCGCGGTGTTCACCGTCGCCAGGCTCGCGAAGTTGCCGGTGCTGCCGCCGTCGAGCCGCAGGGTGTCACCGAGCACGACGAGCTGCCCGAGGTTGTCTATCGGGAGGTCCATGATCCCCGTCGTCGCCGCGGTCGTGTACACGATGCCGGTGCCCGTGTTCTCGAACACCGACGTGCCGCCGCCGAGCGCGTTGGTGATGCTCGCCGGGCCATTGAAGTCCCAGACGCCCGCGTTCACGATCCGCGCCAAGCTCCCGGTGTTGAACGCCCCCGAGCCGGTGTATGTCACGCTCCCGCCGTCGTCGACGGCGAACCGATGCGCCGCGAGGGACTTGCCGTTGACACCCGAGATCGTGGCCAGCGCCCCCGACATGATCCGCGTGGTCCCCGGCGTGCCGACTGTGTTCGAGTTGAGGCCGCCACCCGTCCACGACATGGATGCGGTCACCTGCACCTCACCCTCGTGGTCCATCACGCCGCCCTGGAGTTCCAGGTTCGCGATCGAGATCACTCCGAGGTCGGCCGTGTCCGCCCTGACGGTGCTCGTCGTGACCCGGACCACCCCTGGTCCGCCGAAGCTCGCTCCGCCCTTGAGCGACATCGTCCCGCCGCCGAACTGCAACACGCCGCTGTTGTTCGCGATCGCGCCCCCGAGCCGGCCACCCGAGGCGATGTCCACGGTGCCGCCGTTGGCGATCACGAGCGCGTTGCTGGTCGTGTCGCTGACGAAGGCGGTGATCTGCGCCGTGCCCGTACCCACGAACCTGAGCGCACCGTGGTTCTCGAGGATCGACTGCCCGCCGCCCTGGTTCGAGTCGTAGTCGCCGTCCCCCCACTCGAAGTCGCCCGACGCGGTGTTCAGCAGGCGAGCGACGCTCCCGCTGCTGATCTCGAAGTCGCTCAGCCACCGCGTGACCCCCTGCAGCTCGAGGGTCGCCGCGTTCAGCGTGCGGCCGAGCGTCCCGCTCAGGATGGCCGTGTCCGCCGCGACGAGGCGTCCACCGGAGATGCTCGTGTTCCCCGCCCACTCGAGGTGGTCACTCACGACGATCGTGCCGTTCGGGTCCACGGTGCCGCCGTCGAGGCGCAGTCGGCCGACCTCCGCGGTGTCCGCGGCCAGCGCCGTCGTGAGGGTCCCCGCCGCCAGGACGACCTGCCCGAGTCCCGTCTGGATGAGGTCGTCGGCGAGCGTCGTCGTGCCGCCACCGAACACCATCGTCGCCGGTCCGTCGGTGAACAGGTCCCCGGCGATCGTCCCGCCCCCATTCACGTTCCAGGTACCGAGTGTGTGCGCCGACGTCGCGCCCGCCGCATGCTGCAGCTGAGCGCTCACGGTGAATGTCGCGTCGCTGTTGATCAGGAGCGAACCCTGCACCTCGAGGATCGCGGTCCCCCCACCCAGGTTGGAGAGGAACGACGCCGTCGTCCCGCTCGGCGGCTGGACGATGAGTTGGCCGCTCGGCAGCACACGGATGCGCGCGTTGCTCCCGGAGTTCAGCGTGAAGTCGCCCGTCCACACGGCGGTTCCGGCGACCACGAGGTGGTGGTCGGAGAGCGACCGCCCGCCCGTGCCGCTGAGGGCCGCTGCGGCGCCGAGCGGGATCAGCGTCTCCCCACCCCCGCCGAAGCTCGTCGTGCCGCTCCAGATGAGGTTCGCCACTTGCACGACGCCGCCGGCGGCCGGATTCAGCGACCCTGACGACGCCTGGAAGTTCGAGAAGCGGGCGGTGTCCCCCGTCGTGAGCCCGTTCAGCGTCGCATTCCCGAGGACCACCGTCCCCGCGCCGGTCTGGTCCAGCGTCGGCTGCATCACGTACGTCCCGCCGACGAACTGCAGGATGCCGGCCGACTCGACGACCATCGACGTCCCGCCGAGAGTGCCGCCGCCACTGAGGTTCAGCGTCGCGCCGCCTCCCACGCTCAGTGAACCGGCGTCCGCGAACACCATCGAGATCACGGTCGTGCCCGGCCCGTTCACCTGGAGCGAACCGAGGTTCTCGAAGGTGACCGGGCCGCCTCCCTGATTGTACAGGAACTGTGGGTCGTTATTGATCGTGAGCTGCCCGCTGGCGCCGACGCGCACCCGTGCGCCCGAGCCTGAACTCACGGAGTGCGATCCGCCCCAAGTCCCCGTCCCGAGGAGCTCGAGTGTGTGTTCGCTCAGCGTCCGACCGGTCCCGCCGCTCACCGCGAGCGTCGCGCCGGGCTCCACGCGCGTGGTGCCGGTGCCGTTCTGCAGGCTACCGCCCGACCAGGTCATCGCGCCGGTGACCGAGAGGATGCCATCCCCGCCCTTCACTCCCGACTGGACGTCGAGCGCTGCGGTGGAGCCCGAGGCCCCGTCGTAGAGGAACGACCCGCCGGCAACGAGGGTCGTCCCGGTCACGTTCCACGCGCCGGCAGCGCTCGTCGTCGCCCCCGCGATGAAGCTCACGGTGCCGCTGCCGTTCACGTCGGACGAGGCGTCGAGCGTGTGCGACCCGCTGCCGAAGCGGAGCGTACCCGGGGCTGTCGCCGTGAATGTCCCACTCGAGGTCCCGACGTTGCGGGCCTCCAAGACGCCGCTCGCAACGAGGACGGTCCCGCTCACGCTGAGCCCCGGCACGACGACGGTCCCGCTCGAGGTCGTCCGCGTCAGCGCGCCCTGGACCTCGAAGAAGGACTGTGCGCCCCCTTGGTCGTAGGTCCAGACTGGGTCACCCTGGATGTCCAAGGCACCACCGGGGAGGATCCGGATGCCACCACCGCTCCCACTCGAGAGGTTGAACGTTCCCAGCCAGTTTCCGCTGCCGGCGATCTCCAGCACGTGGGAGTTGATCGTTCGCGCGTTGCCGGGCCCGTTGATGCCGATCGCGGCGCCCGCGAGCACCCGCGTGACCCCACCGCCGCCGTTCAGGCTGCCGGCGATCCAGTTCATCACCGAGCTCACCTCGAAGATGCCGGATCCACCCTTCGTCCCGCCGAGCATTTCGAACGTCGCGGTCGTGCCGCCCGGTCCGTCGAAGTCGAGCACGCCGGTGCCGCCGATGATCGTGGTCCCCGTCACCGCCCAGCCGCCGAGTGTCGTCACGGTGGCCCCGGACTCCACACGGACGATCCCCGCGCCATCCACCAACGCGGTACCCGTCATGGTCTGCGTGCCGCTCGTGAAGCGCAGCTCGCCGCCGTCGGCGGCCGTCAGCGTCCCACTCGAGGTGCCGTTGTTCCGCGCCTCCAGGATCCCGCTCCCGACCACCACCGTCCCGCCGGCGACGCTGAGTCCCGGCACGAGCGCGACGTTCGCCGAGACCGTGCGCGTCACCGTGCCCGACACCTCGAAGAACGACTGGGCGCCCCCTTGGTCGTAGATCCACGATGGGTCGCCCTGGATGTCCAGGCTGCCGCCCGCATCCACGCGAATGACGCCGCCGCTGCCGCTGCTGACGGAATGCGTACCGGTCCACGTCACGGTACCCGCGATGGCGAGGATGTGACTGTTGAGCGTGCGCGCGGCCGCGCCGCTGATCGCGCCGAACCCGGTGGCCGCGACGACGGTCTCGCCGAACCCGCCCGAGACGCTCCCGCCGGTCCAGGTGAACGGCCCGTTGATGAGGAGCGAGCCGCTGCCGCCCTTGATACCGCTCAGGAGCTCGAACCCCGTGGTGCTGCCGCTCCCGTCGTAATCGAGCGTTCCGCCGTTGACGCGGGTCGTCCCCGTCACCGCCCAGCTCCCGGCGCTGGTGACGGTGCTCCCCGGTCCCGCCGAGATGACGCCGCCGCCGTTCACCGTGGACGAGGCGGTGAGGGTCTGCGTCCCGGAGGTGAAGAGCAGCTCGGCGCCCAGCTCCGCGATGAGCGTGCCGTCACTGGTGCCGTTGTTCCTCGACTCGAGGATTCCGCTCGAGACGGTCACCACCCCCGTGCTGCCCACGCTGAGGCCCGGCACCCGGATCGTGTCGGTCCCGACGGTCCGGGTCACGGTCCCCAGCACCTCGAACGTGGACTGCGCCCCCCCCTGGTCGTAGAAGATCCCGCCGCCGCCCTGCAGGTCGAGCGTGCCCCCCGCGAGCACGCGGATCCGCCCTCCGCTCCCGCTGCCGATCGCGCGCGAGCCGGTCCAGACGCCGCTGCCGGCGATCTCCAGCGCGTGGTCATTGAGCGAACGGGCGGCCGCGCCGTCGATCACGAGCGAGCCACCGGCGAGCACGCGGGTCGCGCCGCTGCCGCCGCTCAGATGGCCGGCGGTCCACGTCATCGTCCCGCTCACCTGCATCAGCCCGGTGCCACCCTTGCTGCCGCCGGTCATCGTGAAACCGTTCGTCGTGCCGCCGACGACGCCCCAATCGATGGTGCCGGCGAACAGTCGGGTGTCGCCGGTGAGGTTCCAGTTCCCCTGCACATCGAGCGTGCCGCCGGTCACTGTGACGTTTCCCGCCCCTTGGACGGAGCCACCGGCGCCGAGCAGGTGGACGCCGCTCCACGAGAACAGCATCTCGGCGCCCGCACTCACGTTGATCGTCCCCGTGAAGGTCCCCCCGTTCCGCGTCTCGAGGATCCCGGTCTGGACATTCACCACGCCCGTCCCGCTCAGCGCCGGCACGCGGATCGTGTCCGTGGCGACCGTGCGATTCACCGTGCCCAGCACCTCGAAGACGCTCTGTGTGCCGCCCTGGTCGTAGAAGTACCCGCCCGAGCCCATCAGGTCGAACGTGGCACCGGGCAGCACGCGGAACACCGCGCCCGAGCCGCTCCCGATCGCCGCCGCCCCGTCCCAGCCGCCGGCACCGCCCACCTCGATCGTGAAGTCATTGAGCGTGCGCGACGCGCCGCTACCGATCGAGAGGTACGACCCCGGGAGCGTGACGATCGTCCCGCCACCGCCGGAGATGTTTCCGGAGTTCCAGCTCATGTCGTCGCCGACGACGACCGTCCCCGCACCACTCAGTTGGGCGCCGTTGATCCCGAACGACGTCCCGGCGCCCATGAAGACGGTATCCGCCAGCTGTACGCTCCCCCCGATCAGCACGAGTGACTGCGTCCCCGACGCGGCGCCGACCTGCACGCGCCCGAGGATCGCGTTCGACGCGATCTGCACCGCGTAGTTGCCCGACAGCGCGATGATCGCGGTGTCCGACGCCGTCGGCACCGCTCCCGTGCTCCAGTTCGACGGCGTGTTCCAGTCGCCTCCCGCGGGATTCATCCACACGACCGCATTCGGCGGAGGCGTCACGTCGAACGCGTTGGACGTGGCGGCGACGAGCCCGCTCGCGGTGGCCTGCAGCGTGTAACCGGTGCCGAACTGGTCGAGCGTGAGGTCGCCGTACGAGGCGATGCCGAGCTCGGCGTTCACCGACGTCGTGCCGCCCAGCGTCGCGCCGCCCGGGTTGTTCGCGATCGTGATGGTGACCGCGCCGCCGAACGCGGTGAGGTTCAATCCCGCGTCGTAGGCGCCGACCTGCACGTTCATCTGCGCGTTGATCGTCAGCGTCGCCGGTGGCTGGGTGAGGAACGCGAGCTGCGTCGCGGGGCCCACCGCCACGGTGAACGCCGCGCTCGTGTCCGATGTCATCGCCCCCGAGGTCACGCGGAGCGTGTAGCCGGCGCCGGCCTTCGCGATCGAGAGCCCGGCGAACGTCGCGATCCCGTCCACCGCCGCCACGGAGGTGGGGCCCGCGAGCACCGCCCCCGACGGGTTCGCGAGGATCTCGATCCCCACGACGTCGGTCGCACCCGTGACCGTGTTCCCGCCGGCGTCCTTGAGCGCGACGGTGATCGCCGGCGTGAACACCTCGGTCGCGTTCCGGTCGGTCGGCTCCTGCGTGATCTCGAGGCGCACCGGCGTCCCCAGCAGGATCGCGAAGGTCGCGCTCGTGTCGCTCGCGACTCCGCCGGCGCTCGCGAGGAGCGTGAGCCCCGTGCCGGCCCCCGAGAGCGTGAGGTCGTTGAACGTCGCCACCCCGCCGACCGCCGCGCGCGTCGTCGTCCCGCCCAGCACCGCCCCCTGCGGGTTGTCGAGCATCGCCACGGTCACGTCCCCCGTGAAGCTCGAGGCGAGGTTCCCGAATGCGTCGCGCGCGCTCAGGGCGACGGCCGGCGTGATCGGCGCGAGGGGAAGCACGTCGGACGGCTGGCCGGTGAACTCGAGTCGCGTCGCGGCCCCGGCGAGCGCCGTCACGCCGAAGTTCGCGACCGCGCCGTCGATCCCGACGACGGTCGCGCTCACCTCGTGCGCGCCGGCGACGGTGCCGACGGTCGGCGTGAAGCTCACCTGTCCCGTCGCATCGCTCGTGTCCCGCACGACCGCCAGCGTGTCCGCGCCGCGCGTGAGGCGGAAGTCCACCGGGATCCCCGCGACGCCCTGCGCGTCCGCCGCGACGACCCGGGCCACCAGCGGCTGCGCCGTCGCCGAGCCGACCGTCGGGGTCTGCCCGTTGCCACTCACCACCTGGATCCCATTCGCCACCGGCTGGATCGCCAGGGTGTGCGAGGCCGTCTGCCCGGAGAGCAGGTACGCCCTGACCTGCACGTCGCCGCGCGTCGTGAACGTCGTGAGCGCGCCGACCCCTCGATCGAGGAACCGCGCGCGGGTGCTGTCGGCAGGGGTGACGAGCTCGAACCCGATCGGCGTGCCGGGGATCGCCGCGCCACCGCCGTCGAAGGCCTCCGCCGCGATCGGCACCACCTGGCTGAAGTACGCGAATGCGGGAGGATCGACGAACCGCACCCCCGCCGCGTCGGCGCCGACGCCCACATACACCGGGTCCGGGATCTCCGACGGCGGCAACAACGGGTTGTCCGTCGCGAGCACGGGCGCCGGCCCGACCCGGAAGACGGTGTCGCCGGCGGCGTTCGTGATCGCCATCCGCAGCGTGAAGGTCTCGCTCGGCGCCTCGATCGGCACCTGGAGCACGATCTGGAGCGAGTCCGCGGTCGCCGGGAACGGGACCACGGTGTCCAGCACGACCGCCTCGGTCACGGGTCTCGTGAGCACCACGCGCACGACGCCGAGGTCGAGGATCGCCGACGCCATCGCGTTCGCGAATCGAGGCTCGAGGACGAGACCGCCGTGCCGTGTGGCGAGGCCCGTGGGCTCGCGACCACAGCTCCCGATCAGGGCGAAGGCCGCCAACAGCGCAGCCCACGGGGCGACTCGGCGGCTCACGATGGCAAGAACCTGCGAGTCTGGGAGGAGGCTGTCAAATAGATTGCGGCGTGCCCGATTTCGTGTTCCAGGTCACGGCCGACAGCGGTCGCGCTCGCGCGGGTGTGCTCTCGACGCCACACGGCGAGCTCCACACCCCGGCCTTCCTCCCCGTCGGGACCAACGGGACGGTGAAGGGGTTGTCGGTGGGCGAGGTGGCCTCGATGGGAGGCC
>CAZYUL010000052.1:0-19362 GCA_964650715.1 uncultured Gemmatimonas sp.
AGCTGCGGTCCATGTCCTGGTCCACCGCGACGGTGTCGTCCTCCATCACCGTCTCCAGCTTCGCCAGTCGACGCACCGAGCGCAGCGCATTGAGCGTGCGGTTCACCGCGATGCGGTGCGCCCACGTCGAGAACTGCGAATCCCCCCGCCAGCTGGGCAGCGCGCGGAAGATCTGGATCCAGACCTCCTGCGCGATGTCCGCTGCCTGGTCGGGATCACCGACCAGGCGTCGCACCACGGCGTCGATCCGCGGCGCGTGCTCCACCCAAAGGGAGCGCAGCGCCGCCTCGTCGCCATTGATGGCGCGGCGGATGGTGAGGGGGTCGGTGGCCATTCCGGATCCGTACGTGGACTAGGTCACTGCCGGACACCCAAAGGGTTGCCGCGGCACGAGGAACGAGGCAAGGGCTGGATGTGATTGTGACCCGGCCACTTGTGGAGCGTAGGGGTAGTACCGAGGATACGGGTGACCCGCGCCCCGGTCCGCCTGTACACCCAGCATCCCGCCTCGTCTCGCTCCATGCTGTTGCCGCTCGTTTCCCTCACCACACTCCTCGCCGCAGGCGATGGTCTCCCGACGCGCCCGCCACGCGCCGTCGGGATGAGCCCTGACCGCCTCGCGACGGTGGACCAGCTCGTCACCCGCGGGATCACCGCCGGGGCCTATCCGGGCGCCGCCGTCGTGATCGGCCGCCGCGGCTACGCGGTGTGGCAGAAGGGGTACGGCACGCTCTCGTGGGGCCGCAACGCGACCCCAGTCGATCCGGCCTCCAGCATCTACGACCTCGCCTCCCTCACCAAGGTCGTCGCGACGACGACGGCCACGATGATCCTCTACGACGAGGGGAAGCTCTCGCTCGACTCCAAGGTGCAGGAGTTCCTCCCGGAGTTCGCGGGGCCGATGAAGGAGCGAGTGACGATCCGCCACCTGCTCTCCCACCGCTCCGGCCTCCCCCCCGGACGTCAGCTCTGGCGGACCGCGCAGTCCCCCGAGGAGGCCTGGCGTCAGGTGCTCTCGACGCCGCTCGGGTCGCGCCCCAACACCTACTTCGACTACTCCGACCTCGGACCGATGGTGCTCGGCAAGGTCGTCGAGCGCATCACTGGACAGTCCCTCGACCGCTTCGTCGAGGAACGCGTCTTCCGTCCGCTCGGGATGAGCGACACGCGTTTCCTGCCACCCCGCGAACTGGTCGCGCGGATCGCGCCGACCGAGACCAACCCGCCGCGCGGCTATCCGTTGCGCGGCGAGGTGCACGACGAGTCGGCGTTCACCCTCGGCGGCATCTCGGGGCACGCCGGGCTCTTCGGCACCGCCACCGACCTCTCGGTCTTCGCGCAGATGCTGCTGAACGGGGGCACGTACGGCGGGGTCCGCATCGTGACCGACACGACGATCGCGCGCTTCATCACCCCGGTCGCGGACTTCCGCGCCCTCGGCTGGGAGGTGGCGAACGGGGAGCGTGGCGCCGGGGAGTTCCTGAGCCCGCGTGCCTATGGTCATACGGGCTACACGGGCACGTCGCTCTGGATCGACCCTGACCGCGAGATGTTCGTGATCCTGCTGACCAACCGCGTGCATGCGGCGCGCGCGCGGCGTCCGGGGATCATCATCGCCGATGTCCGCGCCGACCTCGCCGATGCGGCCGCGCTCGCCGTCGCCGACGAGCCGCTCCTGCGCGAGATCGCGTGGCCGCGTACCTTCCGGGTGGAACAGGCGGTGGACTGGAACCCGCCGACCCGCACGCTCCCCAAGCGACCCACCACGAAGGCGAAGGGCAATTGACCGACGACGAGACCACGACGACCGGCGCGACCTCCGTGCCGGTCGAGGACGCCGCCCCCGGGACCCCCGCGATCAGCGAGGACCAGGTGAAGCTCGCGCTGCGTCGCGTGAAGGACCCCGAGTTGAACCTCAACATCCTCGACCTGGGACTCATCTACGAGATCCAGGTGAGCGGCCGCGACGTCTCCGTGGACATGAGCCTCACCTCGCCCGGCTGTCCGAGCGGGCCCGAGATCATGAGCGATGCCGAGGCACAGCTGCGGGCGATTCCCGGGGTGGGCTCCGTCGCGATCAACCTCGTCTGGTCGCCGATGTGGTCGCCGGAGCGCATCGAGCCCCGCGTCCGCGCCTACCTGGGCTTCTGAACCACACGGCGGCGGCGCAGCGCGCCGTCCGCACCGACGGACTCAGTCGCGGTACGGCGAGTCCTTCTTCGCCCAGGGTCCGAGCGCCTTCACGAAGCCCGCGCCGAGTTCCGCGACCTGCCACTTCCGGAACTCCGGGATCGCGTCGAGATCGGCGACCTCGCGTGGCAGGAGTCGCGCGACCGCCTCCATGCGGTCACGGGAGCAGAGGACCCCCGGGTCGAGGTCGAGTCGCGCTGCCGCCTCGTCGCGCACGGCCTTCAGCGCGCCGACCTTCGCGTCGAACTCCGGGTCGCGGTCCCAGCGGGCAGCCTTCGGGAACTTCGGGAGATCGGCCTCGCTCACCGCCCTCCCCCGGGCGATCGCGTCGAGGATCGCGTCCCCCTCTCGCTCGAGGATCCCCCTCGGCATCCCCTTGATGCGCCCGAGCGCGGCGCGGTCCGAGGGCAGGAGCCGCACGACTTCGAAGAGGACTTCGTTCCCGACGACGCGGAAGGTGGCCCGGTCGAGGCGGAGGGCGGTCGCATCGCGCCACGTCACCAGTTCACGGAAGATCGCGAGTTCGCGGCGCGTGAGGTCGCGAGCACCCTTCACCTTCAGGAACGCGTTGCCGGGGTCCTCCTCGGGCCAGCGGATGGACTCGAGCCGCCCGAACTCCTCGCGCGCCCACGCGAGCCTCCCCTTCTTCGCGAGCTCCTCGTGCAGGACGTCGCGCAGCCCGAGCAGGTGCATCGTGTCCTGCGCGGCGTAATCGAGCATATCGGGGGTGAGCGGTCGCATGGACCAGTCGGCCCGCTGGTGCTTCTTGTCGAGCTTGAGGCCGAACGAGCGCTCGAGCAACGCGGCGAGCCCGAACGCCTTGATGCCGAGGAGCTGCGCCGCGACCCGGGTGTCGAAGACGTTGCGGATCGCCCAGTCGTAGTCCTGCCGGAGGAGCCGGAGGTCGTAGTCGGCGTCGTGGAAGACGATCTCGATCCCCGGGTCCCCGAGGATCTCGCCCAGCGCCGCAGGCGGCGCGATCGGCAGCGGATCGATCACCGCGTGGCGGTGGCGCGTCGAGAGCTGCAGCAGGTAGATCCGATCCACGAAGCGGTGGAAGCTCGCGCCCTCGGTGTCGAGGGCGAGGATCGGCGTCTTCCGGATCTCGGCGAGCCACTTCCCGACGGCGGCGTCGGTGTCGAGGTAAGTCGCGGAAGGCGCCGCGGGCGAGGCGGTTCGTGGCACGACTGAATCTAGCCCGCGCGCACCCTTGCCGCCGTCCGCGGCGAGTACGTGCTTTCCCGGGTCACCCCCAGCCCAGTGCCGCCGTGGCGAACCCGACCCCCGTCTCGTTCCGCGATGCCTCCCGGTCCGACCTCGTGCGCGCCGCCCTCGTGGTCGTCGCCGCCCTGGTCGGCCTTCAGCTGCTCTGGGCGGCGCGATTCCTCGTGCTCACCGCGTTCCTCGGCGTGCTCTTCGGGCTCGCCGCGTCCGGTGCGGTGGATCGGATCCTCCGTCGCGTCCGCATCAAGCGCACCGTCATCGCGGCGACCGTCGTCTTCGGCACGGTCGGACTCCTCGTGCTCATCGGCGCCTGGACCGGTCCGACGCTCGCCCGCCAATCGCAGGAACTGCGCACCAAGCTTCCGGAGGCGATCGGGAAGGTCGAGGAGTGGCTCGCCGAGCGCCAGCCGCGCCTCCTGGACCTGATCGCGCCCCCCGACTCGATGTCGCCCCTGGGGACCGCTGCACCCCCCGGGGACTCGGTCCCCACGGGTCCGGTCGGCGGCGGCGAGGTCCGGACGGACGAGGGCGGCGGCCGACTCGTCGGCGCCGTCGCACGGTACTCGGCGGCCCTCACGAACCTCGCATTCGGTGTCCTGCAGTCCACGATCGCAGTGGTGGGTGGACTGGTGCTGGTGATCTTCCTCGCGGTCTACATCGCGAGCGACCCGGAGGTGTACCGCCGCGGCGTGCTCGCGCTCGTGCCGCCGCCCAGGCGAGAGCGCATCGCGGGGCTCCTCCACGCGCTGGGCGTCACGCTCCGGACCTGGTTCGCCACGCAACTCATCGCGATGGTCGTCATCGGCACGGTCACGACCTTGATCCTCGCGATCATCGGGGTGCGCGCCGCACTGCCCCTCGGGGTGCTCGCGGGACTGTTCGAGTTCATCCCGAACGTCGGCCCGCTCCTGAGCGCCATCCCCGCGATCCTGATGGGCTTCGTGGACTCGCCACGGATGGCGCTCGTCGTCCTGTTGGTCTACTGGGGCATCCAGTTCCTCGAGAACAACCTCCTCATCCCGTACCTGATGAAGGAGCAGCTGGACCTCCCGCCGGCGCTGACGCTCATCACCCAGGTCGTGATGGCGTTCGTCTTCGGCTTCCTGGGCCTCTTCGTCGCGATCCCGCTCCTCGCCAGCAGCGTCGTCGTCGTGCGGACACTCTGGGTCGAGGAGGGCCCCATCCCGCCGGCGCCGGGTCCGTCCGGCGGCGACGGCGCGCTCGCCACAGCCGCCCCGGGCGCAAGCCCCTCACCGTCCGCCGAGCCGCGGACGGCGTCGCCACTGTGATCGTCCACACGAGCGCCGGTGATGTGGGGTACGATGAGGCGGGCGCGGGCGTGCCGCTCCTCCTCCTGCACGGCTTCCCGCACGATCGAACGCTCTGGGCGCCGCAACTCGGCGCCCTCGCGCCGGGGATCCGCTGCATCGCGCCGGACCTCCCGGGCTTCGGCGAGAGCGTGAGCGCAGGCGAGGCGGGCTTCGACTGCTGGGCGGACGGCATCGCCGGCTTTCTCGACGCACTCGCGATCGAGCGCGCCATCGTGGGCGGACTCTCGATGGGCGGCTATCTCGCATTCGCGCTCTGGCGCCGCCACCCGGACCGGATCCGCGCGCTCGTGCTCGCGGATACACGCGCAGGAGCCGACTCGGAGGAGGGGCGCGCGAAGCGTCGCGAGATGCAGGCGTTGGCGCGCGCCGAAGGCGCCGGAGCGGTGTCCGAGCGGATGATGGCCGGGATGGTCGGCCGGACCACGCGCGCCGAGCGGCCGGAGGTGATGCAGCAGCTCGATGCGATGATGCGACGCGCCAGCATCCCGGCGATCACCGACGCCCTCGACGCCCTCATGGACCGCGAGGACTCCACCCCGACGCTCGCGACGATCACCGTGCCGACCCTCGTCGTGTGCGGCGAGGAGGATGCGCTGACGCCCGTCGCCGAGTCCCGGGCGATGCACGCCGCGATCGCCGGGAGCGAGCTCGCGATACTCCCCGGCGCCGGCCACGTGAGCAACCTCGAGGCGCCCGAGGCGTTCAACGGGTTGCTCTCCCGGTTCCTCTCGGCGACCATTCGCGGGACCATCCCCTGACCACGGACACGACCCTGAGCGCGACTCCCTCTTCAACGCCGAGCGCCGCCGAGCTGAGCACCGAGGCGCGGATCGGCGCGGTGCTGTTCCGCAACCGCGGCTGGCTCCCCGTCCCGTTCCTCGTGGTGCTGCTCCTGTGGCCCGGGGAGATGGCCCTTCGCACCATCGCGGTCGGTGCCGCGCTGATGGTGCTCGGCGAAGGATGGCGGATGTGGGGCGTGGCGACCGCGGGCACCGTGACGCGTCGCCGCTCCCGCGATGTCGAGAAGCTCGTCAGCCACGGCCCGTTCGCCTGGAGCCGCAACCCGCTCTATGTGGGGAACTTCGTCATCTGGATGGGCGTGATCACCATCAGCGGCGTGCTCTGGTTCATCCCGGTGGCCGCCGCACTCTTCGCGATCGAGTACTACTACATCGTCCGGTACGAGGAGGGGGTGCTCGAGAGCATCTTCGGGGCGCCCTATCTGGAGTACAAGGACCGCACCCCTCGCTGGTTCCCGCGCCCCCCCGCCGCTGGCGCCACCGGTGGTGACTTCTACTGGGGCGAGGCGTGGCGGAGCGAGTTCAGCACCTTCCTGCAGTACGCCGTGATCCTCGGCCTGTTCTACGTGAAGGCGCGCTGGCGCACCGGCGGATGACGCGCGCCGCCGGCCCTAGCGCTGCGGACGCCCCGGCTTCGGCTCCTGGTTGAACACATCGCGATTGATCGCGATGTACTGCTTCAGGTTCGCCGGCACATCCTCCTCGGGGAAGATCGCCGTCACCGGGCACTCCGGCTCGCACGCACCGCAGTCGATGCACTCGTCGGGGTGGATGTAGAGCTGCTCCGGGCCCTCGTAGATGCAGTCCACCGGGCACACGTCCACGCAGGAACGGTCCTTCGTGTTGATGCAGGCTTCGGTGATGACGTACGGCATCGCTGGACGGGACCTCGGTCGGGGATCGGACTCGGCGTGGGCCAACGCAAGATAACGGGGACCGGGCGACTGGACAGCCCGCGCCGGTCCCGGTAATTCCCGGCGTGCACCTCGACATCAACGGTCGGCGCGTCGCGATGGATCCCCCTGAGCACGCGACCCTCCTCGACGTCCTCCGCGACCAACTCGGCCTCCTCGGCACCAAGCGGGTGTGCGACCGCGGTGAGTGCGGCGCCTGCACGGTGCATCTCGATGACCGGACCGTTCTCAGCTGCCTCACGCTCGCCCACGGTTGCGCGGGTCAGCGCGTCCGCACCATCGAGGGCCTCGGCACCCCGACCGCGCCCCATCCCCTGCAGCAGGCGTTCGTCGCCGAGGACGCAGCGCAGTGCGGGTTCTGCACGCCGGGGCAGCTGATGGCGGCCGCGGCACTGCTCGCGCGCGACCCGGCGCCCAGCGACGATGCGATCCGGACGGCACTCGCGGGCAACCTCTGCCGCTGCGGCACCTATCCGAGGATCCTGCGGGCGGTCCGACGCGCGGCGGACGCGATGCGCTCGGAGGCGCCGGAGGACGCGCGTGCCTGAGCCCACGCGCCGATTCGTCACCACGACCGTCGAGGTCGAGGGCCGCACCGAGGAGCGCGTCGTCGAGGTGCCGGCATTCGAGCCGACCCCGTGGGACGACCGCGCGGACCTCACGCATGTCGGCACCCGCGCCACGCGCGTGGACCTCCTCGCCAAGGCCTCCGGACGCGCGCCCTATACCACCGACGTGCGGCGCCCCAACCAAGCCTACGCCGCCGTCGTCCGCGCGCGCGTCGCGCGGGGTCGCGTGACGGCGATCGACGCGAGCGCCGCGCGCGCGCTCCCGGGCGTGCTCGACGTCCTCGAGGCGAAGGACGTGCCCGCGCGCACGCGGCTCTTCTTCCCTGACGTGACGTATCACGGCCAGCCGGTCGCCGCGGTCTGTGCGACGAGCGCCGAGGTCGCCGCGCAGGCGGCCCGGCTCGTCCGCGTGACCGTGGAACGACTGCCGCACGCGGTCACCGTCGAACAGGCCACGGCCGAGGGCGCGCCGCCGGTGCGCCCCAAGCTCGAGAACAACCTGCTGTTCAAGGAGCCGCAGGTGCTCGAGCGCGGTGACGTCGCGCGCGGCCTCGCCGGCGCCGACGTGACCGTCACCCGCGAGGTCCGCACCCCCTGCGCGCTGCACACCGCGCTCGAGCCGCACGCGAGCGTCGCCGAGTGGGAGGGTGACCGCCTCACCGTCTGGGAGAGCACGCAGGGCATCTACCGCGTGCGCGAGAACGTCGCGAAGGCGCTCGGCGTCCCGATCGCGAACGTGCGCGTGATCTGCGAGGCGATGGGAGGGGGATTCGGCGCCAAGAACTACGCGGGGACGCAGACCTACGTCGCCGCGCTCTTCGCCAAGCGCCTCGATCGCCCGGTCGCCTGCGCCTTCGACCGCGTCGGCGAGCAGACCGACACCGGGAACCGCCCGAGCTCGTGGCAGCGCGTGACCCTGGGCGCCACCCGCGACGGCCGCCTCACCGCGATCGACGTCGAGGCGCGCATCCCGCTCGGGATCGGCGGATGGGAGGGAGGGCCGGGCGACATCTACCACGAGCTCTATCTCTGCCCGAACGTGCGGACCCGCGAGACCTTCGCGTTCGTGAATACCCCGGCGATGGCCGCCTTCCGCGCGCCGGGACATGCTGAGGGGTCGGTCGGACTCGAACTCGCGATGAACGCGCTCGCGAAGGAACTCGGGATGGACCCGCTGGGGCTGCGCCAGCGGAACCTCGCGACGCGGGACCAGAAGAAGGACCGTCCCTACACCGGCAACCGCCTGGGCGAGTGTTACGAGGAGGGGGCGCGCCGATTCGGCTGGGGCGCGAAGCGCATCGCCGGAGCGTCGCACCTCCGGCGCGGCGTCGGCGTGGCGGCGCAGGTCTGGTCCACCGGAGGCGGTCCCCCCTGCTACTGCACCGTTCGCCTCAATCCCGACGGCACCGCCGACATCCTCTCCGGGACGCAGGACCTCGGGACCGGCACCCGGACGATCCTCGCACAGGTCGCGGCGGAGGGCCTCGGGCATCGGCTCGATCAAGTCCGGGCGGTGATCGGGGACACCGCCGCGGCGCCATACGCGGGGAACTCGTGGGGCTCGATGACCGCGGCATCGCTCGCCCCGGCGGCGCGCATGGCCGCCGAGGACGCGCGCCGCGCCCTGCTCGAGGCCGCGGCCGGGATGCTCGGCGTCCAGCCGGGCGACCTCGAGACGCGCGATGGCCGCGTGATGGTCCGCGACACCGACCGCACGATGACCTTCGGCGAGGTGATGTCGCGGCTCGGGAACGTGATGATCCAGGGCCACGGATCGCGCGGACCGAATCCGCAGGACGCGAGCATCGTGACCACCGGCGCGCAGTTCGCCGAGGTCGAGGTGGATGTCGGGACCGGTGTCGTGCGCGTGGTGCGGATCGTCGCGGTGCATGACGCCGGACGGATCGTCAATCCGACCCTCGCTGAGTCGCAGCTCGAGGGTGGGATCCTCCAGGGCCTCGGCTTCGCCCTCTTCGAGGAGCGCGTGCTCGACCAGCGTTTCGGGCAGCCGCTGAACACCGGCATGCACGACTACCGTATCCCGACCCTCGCCGACACGCCGATGATCGACGGCCACTTCCTCGATGGCGCCGATCCGAGGGCGAATCACACCGGTGTTCGGGGCATCGCCGAGCCGGCGATCATCCCCACCGCGCCGGCGATCGCGGGCGCGGTGGCCGACGCGATCGGTGCCGAGGTGCTGGAACTGCCGCTGACGCCGTGGCGCGTGCTCGGCGCGATCGCGGGTTGAGCGTCAGTCGCGCCAGGGGGGCGGCGCGCCGGGCCGGGACTTGAGCCTCGGGTTCTTCCGGTAGAGGGTCGCGGTGCGACCGATCGTCTGGATCACCTCGGCCCGCACGCGCTGGGCGAGGGTCGCCGCAGCTTCGCGGGCGCTCACGTCGGCCTGCCTGTTCAACTGGACCTTCACCAGTTCGCGCGCGTCGAGCGCCTCGTCGAGCGCCGTCGCGACGGCTCCGGTGAGGCCCTCCGCGCCGACATGCACCGTCGGGCGCAGCCGATTGCATTCCGACCGGAGCGCCGCGCGCTCCTTCCCGGTCATCGTCATCGTATCCGCTCTTCGCTGATGAACCGCTCCTTCCCCTTCTTGCGCAGGTAGGGGATGGGGTTGATCGGCTCGCCGCTCCACCACTGGCGGCCGCGACCCATCCGCATCAACTGGAAGTGGAGGTGGGGCGCGTCCTTCGGTGCGTTCCCCGTCGTGCCGACCGATCCGATGAGCTGTCCCCGCTTCACGCGCTCCCCCTCCTTGAGGCCGTAGGCCCACTTGTCGAGGTGCGCGTAGTAGTAGACGAAGCGCCGCTCGGGATCGGAAAGGTAGATCGTCCTGCCACCGAGCGCGTTCTCGGTGATGCGGAGGATGAAGCCGTCATCGGCGGCGAGGACGCGGGTGCCCTTCTTCGCCATGATGTCGAGCGCGAGGTGCGCCCGCCCGCCGCTGCGCGGGGCGCTGTAGGTGTCGCGGAGCGCCCGACGCGAGACGCCGTGCACCGGAACCATCAGCTCGCGCGAGCGCAGGTACTCGGCGTCCGTGAGCGGGCGGACGCTCGAGCGCGCGCCGCCACACGCGACGAGTGCGAGGGTCGCCGCGAGCAGGGTGGGCCACCGGGTCATACGGGGGAAACGAGAGAGCCCCGTCGGCGGTCACGTCACTCGCCTGGCCGTCCCTCGAGCGCGACCAGTGGCGCAGTCCACGCGAAGACGCGGTCGCGGGCACGCCCGGTCACCTCCCGCGCAACGCCGGCGTCCGCGAGGCGCTCGAGGGCGTCGGTCGCCGCGGGACGGGAGAGTGCCAACTCCTCCGCGAGGAGCGGGGCGGTCGTCGCGAGGCGCGATCGAAGGTCGGCGAGGGCGCGCCGCGCGGAGATCGCAGCGCGTCCCATTCCCGCGAGCGCCGCGTCGTCCCGCTCGACGAGGCCGGGGAGGGCGTCGAGCGCGCGGCGCGTGCGCCGCGCCTCGCGGGCGGTGGACTCGAGTGCGAGCGCCGTCCAAGGCTCGGCGGTGCCCTGGCGCCACTCCGCCGACGCGCGCGCTCGCTCGTCGCGCGGACAGGACGTGAGAGGAGCGAACCGCGCGCGCATCAGCCGACCGGTCGCGCAGAGCGTGAGGGATATGGCGAGCGATCCGAGATCGTTCCCGTCGGCGGCGATCGAGGGGTCGTCGAGCCATGCCGCGAACGCGATGGCTCGTTCGAGCGCGGGCGCCGTCCGGACGTCCTCGCGGAGGGTCGCTTCCACCGACGGGCGAAGGGGGTAAGTTGCGAGGCCCGGTGCGACGACCTCCCAGCGCGAGAGCGAGAGGGGGGCCCCTCCGCGGACCCGTCGCTCTTCCGATGCCAGGAAGGCCCGGATTCCAGGAAGGTGCCGGCCGAGTTGCGGATCGTGGATCGGGTCGGCGAGCGAAGCGACGAGTGCTCCGAGGGACGACGGCTGGCGCGGCGCGAACGCCCCCAGGGCACGAAGCCAGCAGGCGATGCCGACGGCAGGTGGACTGGTGGAGCAGGCGAGGTCGAGCCGAGCGACCTCGTCGGCCGCGTCCTCGAGGAGTCTGGCGGACTCTGGCGGGAGTTTCATCCGCTTCTGTTAGAAAAGGATAGACAGCTATCTCTAATTTACTGGCCGTCTACATGCTGTCGCTTGGAAGTAGAAGCCAGCCAACACGCAAGATATGGAGTACTAGTGCGTTATTTCTACTTAATACTGCTGTTCGGTGCAATGGCATCAGGCCAACGGGCCGAAACGCAGAAGTCCGTGGCAGCCGGCTACGCGCCCCACCGGGTCTACGATGCGGGTCGGAAGCGACTCACCGACTTCGAGGCGATGGTCGCGAAGCTCGCCACATTCGATGTCGTCTTCCTCGGCGAGCAGCACGACGATCCCCGGACTCACCAGCTCCAGGCGGCCGTACTCGAGGGGATCGCACGTCGTCGTTCGGGACCGATCGTGCTCGCGCTCGAGATGTTCGAGCGGGACGTGCAGGGCTCGCTGGACGCCTATCTCGCCGGCGCGATCACGGAGCAGGAGTTCCTGGCTGCGGCGCGTCCCTGGCCCCGCTACGCCACCGACTATCGCCCGATGGTGGAATACGCGCGCCAGCAGGGGTGGCGCGTGATCGCCGGGAACGTCCCCCGGCGCCTTGCTTCGGCCGTCGGGCGTCGGGGGATCGGGGCGGTGGATTCCCTCGACGCCGGCGATCGCGCGTTGATCGCTCGCGAACTCGTCTGTCCTCGCGATGAGTACTGGCGGCGCTTCCAGGCGACCATGGGCGACCTCTCGGGCCACGGCATGCAACTCACCCCGGACCAGGTCGAGGCCACGGTGTGGCGCATGTACGAGGCGCAATGCGTGAAGGACGAGACGATGGGCGAGGCCATCGCGCTCGCGCGCGGGGACTCGGGCGCGCTCGTGATCCACGCGAACGGCGCCTTCCACTCGGATCGCCGACTCGGGACCGTGCCTCGCGCGAAGCGGCGGATGCCGGGGGCACGGATCGCGGTCGTGAGCTTCCTGCCGGTGCAGGACCTCGATCGGGTGGACGGGAAGCCGCACCGCGCCTTGGGGGACTTCGTCGTCTTCACCCTCGCGCCACCGAAGGCGCCGACGCAGTCACCATAGGGAGGCACCGCAGGAGGCACAGCGGGAGGCACGGTGAAGGCCGCCCGGAAATCGTCCCCGGAAGACGACTAGAAGTCCTCCCACGAGAATCCGGACGCGAGACGCACGAATCGGCGCAACGCGGGATCGAACCGCAGGATCGTCGTCGCTCCGGCACGGTGTCGCCGTCCGACCGTGACCAGATCATCGATGCCGTCGCCGTCGGCGTCGAAGGCCTGGCGGAGGTCGTGCGTGAGGAACCGGAGATCCTCGATCCGGACGCTCGAAGCGCGTCCTGCCGCATCCACGAGCACGGCACGCTCTCGTGACCACTCGGTGGCGGGCGTCCGCAGGCTCGCCACGAGCACCGCGCGGGCGCGTCCGAAGCAGCCGACGACGTGCGATGACGCCACGGTGACCCGCCGCTGCAGGCGCTCCGAGGGTGCCGGTCCCTGCGCGCGCAGGACGCCCACCAGCGAGTCGCGCAGCACGGCCAGGCGCGAGGCGAGCCGGGCCCCCTCCGTGGCGGCATCGCAGCGCGTCGAGCGAGAGGCCAAGGACCTGGCCGCGGGCGCTCGCGTCGCAGACCCTCGCGTCGCGGGGAGATCGCCAGTTTGCGGGAGCCGCTCGGCCGACGCGACGAATCCCTGGACGCCGAGCCGCGCACTGTCGAGCCGCTCCGACCCGCCTTCGAGCACGAGCACGACGCGATCGTTCCACGCGTCGATCGCCGCGGGCCGTACGCGCTCCTCCCCCCACGGCGTGTGCAAGCGGAATTCCGCGCCCAGTGGCACCGTGGTTCGGGCCGTCGCTGCCTCGCGGAAACCGGCCGCGAGGGCCGAGTCCCGGTGCACCGCGAGGTCCACCCGACCGACATCGAGCAGGATGCGCTTGCCCTGACTCGCGGCCACGAACCACCTTTCGCCGACGGGCGCCATGACGAGGAACGGACGCACGCTGTCGGCCATCGTCTGGGACGCCGACTCGCCCGGGACCACCAGCGCGGCGACGAGCAGACCTCGAGCGGACATCCCGATGCGCATGCGCGAAATATGAGCGGCTTCGCCTATCTGCGGCCGGCCACACTCGCCGAGGCCCAGCGCGCGCTCGTTGAGGAGGGCTCGGTTGCGGTCGCCGGCGGCACCGGACTGCTGCCGGCGATCGATGACGGGCTCGACGCGCCATCCCGCGTCGTGGATGTGCGCGATGTCCCGGAGCTCGCTGGCATCACGACGATGCCCGATGGGGGGCTCCGGGTCGGCGGCGCGGTGCGCATCGCTGAGATCGCCGGGAGCGAGGAGATCCGAGACTCGTTCCCGCTGCTGGCGCGCGCCGCGGCATCGGTGGGCAGCCCCGCGCTCCGCGAGATGGGCACGCTCGGGGGCAACCTCGCGCAGCGACAGCACTGCTGGTACCTGCGATCGCGCGTGAAGTGTTTCAAGAACGGAGGGACGTCCTGCGCCGCGGTGGAGGGTGAGCACGCCTACCACGCGATCATCGGGAGCGGCACCTGTCACGCCGTCCACCCCTCGGATCCGGCGGTGGCGCTCGATGCACTCGACGCCACCGTGATCACCTCGCAGCGCCGCCTGTCGATCAGCCAACTCTTCGAGGGTGCCGCCGAGAACCCGCGCGGGGAGACGGTCCTCGCTCGCGACGAACTCATCCTGGCGGTGGTACTCCCCGCCTCCTCGCGCACTGGCGTCCAGCACTGGGAGAAGATCATCCAGCGCGGGGCGTTCGACTTCGCGCTCGTCTCGTGTGCCGCGATGCGCCGCGCCGACGGCATCGTGCGGATCTCGCTCGGCGGGGTCGCAGCCGGCCCGTGGCGCGCGCCGCTCTCGGTCGAGGAGGACGTCGCCTCCGGCGGCCTCGAGGACGACAGCCTCGATGCGCTCGCCGAGCGCGCGCTCTACGATGCGCGCCCACTGCCCGGCAGTGCGTACAAGGTGCGCATCGCGCAGGAACTGCTGCGTCGGGCCATGCGGGCGCTCGGAAGCCGAAACCCGGACTAGGCGGCGTGGCGTAGGGCGCGCGGACCCTCAAACCACAGCGCACACGATGTCCGTCCTGGCACACCCGCGGTCACTCCGCGCGATCCTCCTCCGCGGCCTCTTCCTGATCGGCGCTCTCCTCTCGATGGCCGCGCGCGCCGCGGCGCAGGACGATGGCCCGCGTGTGCGTCGCGTCCTCTCGATCGGGTCGTACCCGCGCGTTGACGGCATCCGGATCAACTACCGGGACCAATACCTCGACCTCGTCCGCGGCGCCAACGTCACGGTGTGGATGCCCTATGAGGGCGACTGGAGCGGAACGGTCCGCGGGCTCGCGCTCGGCCTTCCCGCGACGGGTGCCGAACGGATCCAGGGTGTGGCGCTCGGGGCGATCGCCGTCGCCGCCAGCGACGAACTCCACGGCCTCGCCTTCGGCCTGGCCGGGGTGGGCAGCGGCGGCCGTCTCAGGGGCATCGCGATCGGCGGGCTGGGTGTCGGCGCGGGCGAGGGCGTATCGGGGATCGCGGGAGGCGTCCTCGGGGTCGGGAGCGGTGGCGACGTGACCGGTGTCGCGTTCGGTGGTCTCGGCGCGGGGGTGGGCGGCAACGCCACCGGGATCCTCATCGGCGGGCTCGGCGCAGGCGCGGCCGGCGATGTCCGATGGGTCGCGGTCGGGGGACTCGGCGTCGGTGCAGGCGGTCAGGCCACGGGCCTCCTCCTCGGGGGACTCGGTGTGGGCGCCGGCGGAGGGATCACCGGCATCGCCGCGAGCGTGATCGGTGTCGGATCCGGCGGGACGATCAAGGGCCTCGCGTTCGGCGGCGTCGGGGTCGGGGCGCCACGGATCGAGGGGATCGCGATCGGGAGCGCGGTCGGTGCGCAGGAAGTGGAGGGCTTCGTCGTCGCGCCGGTGCTCTTCCGCACGTCGCGTGGCGGCGAGATCGTCGGCGTGTCGCTCAGCGCGTTCAACCAGGTGTACGGCGACGTCCGAGGGGCCAGCATCGGACTCATCAACTACGCGTGGTCGGTGAGCGGGGGCTTCCAGCTCGGCGTGGTCAACGTGATCCGCGACAACCCGAGGGGCCGCCGGGTCCTGCCGTTGCTCAACTGGTGAACTGACCAGTCCGACCGCGGATGCAGGCCGCCATCTCCCGTGGGGGGAGGTTGGCCGGGCAACGAATCCCGAGTCCCGGACGTTCATTTCTCGATACGGTACCGACCGGCCCGGAGCCGGCCCAACCCGATCCTCGAGGTCCCCCATGCACATCGCACTCCGTTCTCTTCTTGCTGCGTCCATCGCAATGCCCCTCGTGGCCGGCGCGCAGGGCTCCGCCCCCGTCGCCAACAACGAGTGGGAGGTCCCGGTCCTCTCGGGGAACCCGCCTCGCAACCCGAATACGCATCCCGACCGTCCGCGCGATCCGTTCGTCGCGCCGGACGGGATGGTCTACTTCGCGGGCCAGGCGGGGAACTACGTCGGTCGCCTCGACCCGCGCACGGGCGAATTCAAGAAGTACGAGATCGACCCGGGGACCAACCCGCACACGGTGATCGTGGACCCGCAGGGAATGGTCTGGTACGCCGGGAATCGCAATGGGATGATCGGGAAGCTCGACCCGAAGACCGGTGCGATCACGCGCTACAAGATGACCGACTCCACGGTGCGAGACCCGCACACGATGGTGTTCGACAAGGACGGCAACATCTGGTTCACGAACCAGCAGTCGCAGGCCGTCGGTCACCTGAACGTGAAGACGGGCGCGCTGCGCTACGTGAAGACCGGGGCCGCCACGAACCCGTACGGGATCGTGATGGACTCGAAGGGTCATCCCTGGTTCGACCTCTTCCGGACGAACAAGATCGGCACGATCGATCCGGCGACGATGGAGCTGAAGACCTACACGCTCCCGCAGGAGCGCTCCCGGCCGCGTCGCATCGCGATCACGAGTGACGACATCATCTGGTACGGCGACTACTCGCTCGGCTTCCTCGGCCGCCTGGACCCGAAGACGGGGCAGGTTGAGGAGATCCCGATGCCGGGCGGTGGCGGCTCGCTCCCCTACGGGATGGGCTCCGACGACCAGGACCGGATCTGGGTCACCGAGAACACGCAGAACGGGACGCGGCTGCTCGGCTACGATCCCAAGACCAAGCGGTTCTTCGCGACGGTGAACGTCGGCAAGCAGGCGAACAACACGATCCGCCACATGCATTTCGACAGGAAGACCGGGATGCTCTGGTACGGGACCGACCAGGGGACCATCGGGCGGGCGGAAGTGTCGAAGGTGAAGGTGACGATGTGAACGGCTGATGGAAGGTGGAAGGTGGAAGGTGGAAGAAGGGGCGCCCGCAGGGGACGCCCCTTCTTCATTCCGTCCTAGGGCCAGAGCCAGCCGAACACTCCACCCGCGATCAGCCCGTACAGCAGCGCGTCGAACGCGCCGAGGAGGTAGGAGGACCAGGGACGCCCGAACCAGACGGAGTCGGGGAGATGCCCGAGACCGCAGGCCATGAAGGTCGCCGTACCGGTCACACGGAACACGGTGAGATAGTCCGCGCCGGCCGGCAATGTGTGGAAGGCGAGGTAAGCGACGAACGTCGCGACCACGATGTTCACCAAGAGGCTCTGCGCCATCATCGGGCCCATCGAGCGGTCGCCACCCGGCATCACCGTGATGAACGCCATCGGGCCGGCGGCGAGCTTGGCCTTCCCGTCGGCGGAGGTGCGGGCCTCCTGCGAGCCGAACCACGGGGTCATGTAGAGTCCCGGAGCGGGATTCCCCCCGCGGATCGCCCCGAGCACGGCGTCATCGTTGGGAAGGCTGCGGAACTCCTTCTTGTGATGCGGCATCACGGTCCAGGCGAGCGCCGACACCACGAACACCGCGAGACCGCAGACGAGGATCGGCAGCCACAGCGTGGTCAGGAACTGCATGTCACCTCCAAGGGTGGATTGGAGCCCGAGGGCGTTACAACAGTCTGGCTCGCTGGCTGATCGCGCAATATCCTATGGGGCTATGCGGTTCACGGTCCCGGAAGCCAACGAGGCCCTCCTGCGCGAGCTGCACGTCTCGCAGGCGGTGGCGCGCGTCCGGCAGCTGCCCACGGTCTTCGTCGCGAACCCGCTCCTCGCGGTGTTCATCGCGGTGGTGTACTGGGATCACGTGTTCCGCACACTGCTCGTGCTCTTCGTCGCCGCGATGCTGGTGCTCTGGACGCCGGCCTTCCTCAGCTGGCGGCGCCTGCGGAAGAAGGCGCGCCCGACGCGCGTGAGCCCGGGGAACGAGCGACGCGCGCTGTTCTTCTCCGCGGCCGCGGGGACGATCTGGGCCCTCGCGGCGTTCGTCCTCTTCCCTGCCGGCGGTCCGGAGGAGCGGGCGGCGCTCGTGATGATGCTGGCGGGCCTCTGCGCCGGCTCGGTCTCGTTCTTCTCGTCGTCCCCGGTCGCCTCGATGGCGTTCTACCTGCCGTTCATGCTCACGTTGCTCGGGCAGGCGGTGACGTTCGCGCAGCCGCAGGCGCCGGTGCTGCCGATCGCGATCGCGGTGTTCATCGCCTGTGCGCTGCTCTTCACGCACACGAGTTGGCTGCAGTTCGTGGAGAATGTCCGGGTCCTGGTGGACCGCGACCGGCTGCTGCAGGAAGCCAAGGCGAGCGGGGAGCAGCTCGAGCTGATGCTCTCGCGGATGTCCGACCTCGCGATGGCCGACGAACTGACCGGCCTCAAGAATCGGCGGTCGTTCTTCGACGACATCGAACCGGTGATCGCGGGCAGCCGGCGGCGCGGCAAGCCGATCGCGATCGCGCTCCTCGACCTGGATCACTTCAAGGACGTCAACGACACCCACGGCCATGCCGTCGGCGACCACGTTCTCCGCGAGGTGGCGCGCCGGATCGAGGATACGCTGCGGCAGGAGCAGATCGTCGCCCGGATCGGGGGCGAGGAGTTCGTCGTCCTCCTGCCCGAGACGAGTCCCCAGCAGGCCCTGGTCGCCCTCGAGCGCCTCCGGAAGGCGATCGGTGAGGTGCCGATCCCGGCGGGTCCAGACGCGTCGGTGACCATCACCATGAGTGCGGGGATCGCGCCCCTCGGCGACGGGATGACGGTCGCCGAGGCGATGCAGCACGCCGACAAGGCGATGTACCGGGCCAAGACGCTCGGCCGGGACCGGGTCGAGGTGTTCTTCGGGGCAGAGGAGTCGGTCCCGGTTCGTTGACCGGGAACTCATTCCCGACTAAAATGCTAGTCTATAGTACTGGCACCGACCCGACCCGCAGGTCCCATGTCCGCATCCATCGAAACACTGGTCAATAAGGAGTACGCCTACGGCTTCGTGACCGACATCGAGTCGGACACGATCCCGCCGGGACTGACCGAGGAGACCATCCGGCTCATCTCGGCCAAGAAGGAGGAGCCGGAGTGGCTGTTGGAGTGGCGGCTGAAGGCGTTCCGCCGCTGGCAGACCATGACCGAGCCGCACTGGTCGAACGTCACCTATCCGCCGATCGACTACCAGGCGCAGACCTACTACTCGGCGCCCAAGTCGGTGAAGCCGCTCCAGTCGCTGGACGAGGTGGACCCGGAGCTGCTCCGGACCTACGAGAAGCTCGGGATCTCGCTGACGGAGCAGAAGCGGCTCTCGGGGGTGGCGGTGGACGCCATCTTCGACTCGGTCTCGGTCGGCACGACGATGAAGGAGGAGCTCGCCAAGGTCGGCGTCGTCTTCTGCTCCTTCGGCGAGGCGGTGCGCGAGCATCCCGAGCTGGTCCGGAAGTACCTCGGCTCGGTCGTCCCGTACTCGGACAACTTCTTCGCGGCGCTCAACTCGGCGGTGTTCTCCGACGGCTCGTTCGTGTACGTGCCGAAGGGGGTGAAGTGCCCGCTCGAGCTCTCCACCTACTTCCGCATCAACGCCGCCGACACCGGGCAGTTCGAGCGGACACTGATCGTCGCCGACGAGGGCGCCTCGGTGAGCTACCTCGAGGGGTGCACGGCCCCCAAGCGCTCCACCAACCAGCTGCATGCCGCGGTCGTCGAGATCGTCTCGCTCGACAACGCCTCGGTGAAGTACTCGACCGTCCAGAACTGGTACGCGGGCGACAAGGACGGCGTCGGCGGCATCTACAACTTCGTGACGAAGCGCGGAAAGGCGTTCACCAACGCCAAGATCTCCTGGACGCAGGTCGAGACCGGCTCGGCGATCACCTGGAAGTACCCGTCGGTGATCC
>CAZYUL010000053.1:0-18423 GCA_964650715.1 uncultured Gemmatimonas sp.
CCGGATCGCCGTGCGCAGCAGCCCGTTGGCGTCGAGCGCGTTGGAGGGGCAGGCGACGCGGAGGCCGGGGCAGTGGGTGAAGAGCGAGGCGCCGGTCTGTGAATGGTAGATGGCGCCGCGGATGTAGCCGCCGTACGTCGTGCGCACGACGACCGGCGCGGTGAAGGTGTTGTTCGACCGCCACCGCATCGTCGCGAGCTCGTCTCGCAGCTGCATGTAGGCGGGCCAGATGTAGTCGAAGAACTGGATCTCGACCACCGGCTTGAAGCCGCGGAGGGCCATGCCGATCGCGCGGCCGATGATGTTCGCCTCGGCGAGCGGCGAGTTGTACACGCGCGTCCCGCCGAACTCCTTCTGCAGGCCCCACGTGACCTTGAAGACGCCGCCCTTCCCCTTGACCTTGCCGAGGTACTCCTCGCGCGAGACGTCGGCGACGTCCTCGCCGAAGACCACGATGCGACCGTCGCGCCGCATCTCGTCTTTCATGCAGGCGTTGAGCAGGTCCACCATCGTCGTCGGGTCGCCGCTCGACTGCGGGTCGTCCTCGGTGTCGAACTGCTCGCTGGTCGGATCCACGTCGGGGGAGTAGACGCCGAACGGCACCGTCGAGGGATCGGGCTGCGGCTGCGCGAGGGCGTCGTCGGTCGCGGCGAGCACTTCGGCGTCCACCGACTCCTGGATCGCCTTCAGCTCCGCCTCGGTCGCGTAGCCTTCGTCCACGAGCCACTTCGGATACACGGTGACCGGGTCGCGCGCCGCGTCGGCATCACGCTCGACGTCGGGGCGGTACATCACCTCGTCATCGGAGAGGGAATGCGAGTAGGGACGGATGACCTTCGCATGCACGAGGGCCGGACCCTTCCGCGCCCGCGCGTAGTCCACCGCCCGTTGCATCACCTCGAGGGACGCGAGGAAGTCGCAGCCATCCACCTCCTGCACGTAGAGCCCCGGGAACGATGCGACGAGCTTGGAGATCGATCCGCCGGCGGTGTTGACCTCCACCGGGACGGATATGGCGTACCCGTTGTCCTCGACGAGGTAGACGACGGGGAGCTTCAGGTTCGACGCCGTGTTCAGCGACTCCCAGAACTCCCCTTCGCTGGTCGTGCCGTCGCCCGTCGAGACGAACACCACCTCGTCCTTCCCGAACCCCTCCGTGATCCCGAGGAGCTTGGCGCGCACTGACGCCTCGGCGGAGCCCGCGGCCTGCAGGAACTGCGTGCCGGTCGGGGAGGAGGTCGAGACGATGTTGAGCTTCTTGTGTCCCCAGTGCGACGGCATCTGCCGTCCGCCGGAGTTGGGGTCGATCGCCGCGCCGACCGCCGAGTAGAGCATCTCCGCAGGCGTCATCCCCAGCTGCAGGCAGAGCGCGCGGTCGCGGTAATACATGTAGAACCAGTCGTAGGCCGGCTTGAACACGAAGCCCGCCGCCGTCAGCACCGCCTCGTGCCCTGCGCCGGAGATCTGGAAGAAGATCTTGTTCTGCCGCTTGAGCTGGATCTCCTTGTCATCGAGGCGACGCGAGAGGAGCATCGTGCGGTACGCGCCGACGAGCTGGTCCTTGGTCAGGCCGTGGGTGGCGCGACGCGCCTTCGCGGAGGTGGCCATGGCGGAGCAGGGGCTGGGGTGGGTCCGAGGTCAATGAAAGGTAGTCGGAACGGCTGAGTGGGGATGGAGGATCCGGGCCGACGGGGTGGAACCGGCGGCGTCCGTTCCTCTCCCGCTCGCGCGTCTCGACACGCAGCTTCACTCACCTCGCGCACCCACGTCCCGACCCGGAGTCCCATGTCCTGCCATCACCGTTCCCCGGTCATCCACACGCTGTTCGCCGTCGCGGCCCTCGCCACCGTCGGTGCGCTCACGCGTCCCGTCGCGGCTCAGGGGTCCCCGGGACCGCTCACGCCGCCGGGATGGATGTGGCGAACCGACGCGCCGGCCACGCCACGACGCGGCGGCGCGGAGCCCCTCACCGCGGGCCAGTTCGTGTTCTCGTTGATGGCGCCGGGTTGGCACATCACGATGGGTCCCGGTGGCGTGCTGTACGACGCCGGTGAGGCCGCGGAGGGCCGCTTCGCGGTCGAGGGTGAGCTGATCCTCTTCCCGGACGCCTCGAACGGCGAGTACGGGGTATTCGTCGGCGGCACAGACCTCACCGGCGACGGCCAGGGGTGGACCGCCTTCGTGGTGCGCGGGGATGGGCAGGCCGCGGTGATCCGTTCGGTCGCCGGCGAGCGGTCCATGCTGATGGACTGGACACCGTTCGCGGCCGTGAAGCCGAAGGCCTCGGGCGGCACGGCCAAGAACTTCGTGACGGTCCGCGCCGAACCCGATTCGGTGCGCTTCGTCGTCAATGGCGAGCGGGTCGCGGCATGGCCGCGCGCGTCGCTGGCGGTGGACGGTGCCTACGGATTCCGTATCGGGGGCGGCGTGAACCTGCACATCACGAATCTCGACGTCACGCGCCGCGTCGCGCCCTTCCCGCGCCGATGAGTCGCCGGGGAACGAAGGCGCGGGTCGCGGGTTCTCCTCACTGACCGAGAAAACGAACCGGAGTCCCTCGATGCATCGGCTCATCCCCCTGCTGGTCCTCGTCCCCGCCCTCGCCGTCGCGCAGGGGAACACCACGCGCGTCGTGGTCACCGACTCGCTCGGGAACCGGGTCGCATTCGCGTACGTGCAACCGCGCAGTGGACAGGCGCGCACCGCCGACGATTCGGGCCGGGTGGACCTGGCCGTCGCCGAGGCGGACTCGATCCAGCTCACGGTGCGCCGGATCGGCTACGCGCCGTTCGAGGGCAAGGCGGGCCGCGATGCGACACTCGGTGCGCACCGCGTGATGCTCGCGCCGCTCCCCCAGACCCTCGAGCGGATGAGCATCCTCGCCCCCCGCGAGAACCGGCTCTACCGCAATGGGTTCTACGAGCGCGAGCAGCAGTCGTACCAGGTCGCCACGACGGCGCGCTTCTTCGGCCCCGAGGCGCTCGACACCCGCAACGCGTCGCGGGTGTCGCAACTCCTGGGCGAGGTCAGCTTCCTGCGGGTCGGCCGCGAGGGTCCGAAGCCATACGTGCAGGGTCGCGGCCGATGCGCCGTCTCGATCGTGATGGACGGCAAGCGGTTGACGGGGACGATCGAGGAGCTCGGGACGCCGGAGGGCGAGTACGAGATCCAGAAGCGCGCGCGCTTCCTCCCGCCCACCGTCGCGCCCGAGGACCGGATGCCGACCGCAAGGCGTCAGTACGCCGAGGAGCTCCAGTCGATCGACGAGATCCTCTCCCCTGGCTCGATCGCGGCGCTCGAGGTGTACGCGACCGCGAGCCAGGCGCCGCCCGAGTTCCGACTGCACGCGAAGGTCTCGAGCTGCGCGTTGATCGTGATCTGGACCGGCGCGCGGCAGTAGCGGCGCGAGCGGACGATGCCTCGCGCCCTGCTCGTGCTCGCCGGGGTCGCGTCGGTCGCCAGCGGTGCCGGCGCGCAGGAGCGCGAGCCAGGACCGGTTCGCGTGGTGGTCTCGGACCCGAGTGGTGCCCGGGTGCCGTTCGCCGTCGTCCAGCTGGACGCCGGCGCGCGGCGCGCCGCCGACGACTCCGGTGTGGTCCGCCTCCAGGTCACCTCCCAGGATTCACTCCGTTTGGTCGTGCGCCGCATCGGCTTCGCGCCCTTCGAGGGCTGGGTCCGGCGCGCCGCGGCGAACGCGCCGATCGAGGTGACCCTCTCGCCACTCCCACAGGCGCTGCGCACGGTGCAGGTCCGTGCGCCGTCGGAGAACCGACTCTACCGCTCGGGCTTCTACCAGCGCATGGAGGACCACTTCAGCATCGGCACCCGCTCGGCGTTCTTCACTCCCGAGGACCTCGACCAGCGGAATCCGGGTCGGGTGACGGAACTGCTGCGCGCCGTGGATTTCCTCCGCATCTATCGCGAGAACTTCTCCGGAGGCGCCGCGAGCTACGACATGGCGAACGTGGTCCGCGGGCGCGGGCGGTGCACGGCGAACATCCTGCTCGACGGAGAGATCCCGCCGGGAGTGCTGGAGGAGGTGGCGGCGGAGGAGGTCGCGCAGAGCTCGCTGGGCCCCAATCGCGCGCGACGCACCGGGGGTCCCGCCGTCCCCCTCGACCAGATCGTCCTCCCCGGCTCGATCGCCGGCGTTGAGGTCTACCAGACGGCGTCCTCGGCGCCGGTGGAACTGCGCGTGAAGGTGCGTCGTGCGACCTGTCCCCTCATCGCGATCTGGACCGGCCCGCGACGCTGACCCGGCGCGTCATCACAAATATGCGAGTTCTGCGCTTTGCCTTGCGCGGAATCACGTGACGCCCCACTCATACGCGCGTCCTCTCCACTAGAGGCGACGCCTCCCGCGCCGCCTCCACCAGGAGGCCCGTGACCGGTACGCTCGGATCGCCATTCGCGCACCGACTCCCCCGATCGCTCGCCGCGAGTGCGCTCGCGACCGCGGTCTGGCGCCTCCTCCTCAATCACGACGGCACCCCGCGCCGGCACGATGCCCCGACGCGGGGTGTCCTCATTTCCGGCGAGGTTCGATGTCACGTCGGGTCGTCCACCATGTCACGCTCGCCCGCACCCCTCGCGGGCTATCCCGCCACACTCGCCGCTTGCTCCACCAGCAGCACAAGCGTCAGGTCAAGCGCGAGACCTTTCGGGATTGTGGACGCCGCTGTGTCTATTGCGGAACCGCCCTCGGACTGGACAACGCCACCCTGGATCATGTGATCCCGCTCTCCCGGGGCGGGAGCCACCACCCCGGCAACCTCGTGAGCGCCTGCCAGGGATGCAATCAGCTGAAGGGAGCGCTGCTCCCCACCGAGTTCTTCGCCCGCTATCCGGTCGCGGGCCAGAACTTCATGCGATTCGCGCGCGCCGTGCACCGCCAGCTGAAGCGAGGGGCGCGGAGAGCGGTCTCGCTGGCGTTCGCGCAGGCGGCGTAGCGGTCGCTGCGAGGGGGGCGGTCGGGGATGCGAGTTCCTTCCCTCCCGTCTCGATCGCCAGCATCACCCGCTTGCGGTCGACGCCCCAGGCGTAGCCGCCGAGTTCCCCGCTCGAGCGGATCACGCGGTGGCACGGGATGAGATAACTCACCGGATTGCCGCCGACCGCGCTCCCCACCGCGCGCGAGGCGTTCGGGTCGCCGATCGCCCCGGCGAGCGCGCCGTAGGTCGTCACGTCGCCCGGCGGCACCTCGAGCAGCGCCCTCCAGACCCTGAGCTGGAAGTTCGTGCCGCGCACGTGGAGGGCGAGTCCCGGCACGCGTGCGACTCCCGGGGCAGGGAAGGCCCGCGCCGCAGCGCTTCTCGTCGCCTCCTGGTCCGGCACGAGCGTCGCCTCCGGCCAATCGCGACGGACCCGCGCGAGTGCCTCCTTCCTCGTCACCGGATGCACGAAGGAGAGGTGGCAGATGCCACGCGGTGTCACGGCGATCACGCACTCGCCGAACGGTGTCGGGTGGAATCCATAGCGGATCGTGAGTCCCTCGCCGCCGCGCTGGTACTCCCCGGGGGTCACCGCCTCGGCGTTCACCACCAGGTCGTGGAGGCGGCCGGGTCCAGACAGTCCCGCCTCGTAGGTCACGTCGAGCATCGGCCGGTCCTCGCGGAGCAGCCGCTTCACGACCTCGGCGGTGCGGTGCTGCAGGAACCGCTTTGGGCTGATCCCCGCCCAGCGGGTGAAGAGCTTCTGGAAGTGCGTCTCGCTGAGCCCGACGTGCGCGGCGACCGCCGCGAGCGTCGGCGCGCCGGCGCGCTCCCGGTCCAGGAAGCGGATCGCCTTCTCGATCCGCGCGTAATCGGTGGTCAGCTGTTCAGGGGACATGTGGCGGCGCTCCGTTCGGGTCGCCCGCAATCTCCGCGCGGCCGGCCGGGGGCTCAATCCGATTCCTGCGCTAGTAGTCCACGGGCCGCAGGTACGACTCCCCGATCGCCGCGCCGCTCATCATCGCGACGGTCGGCAGCTTCCGCTTCCAGTGGGTCGAGTCGAGCCGCTCGGTCACGCGACCGATCGCCGCCGCATCCATCCCGCGCGCGACGAGCTCATCCGGGCGCCATCCGTGGAGGATCCAGTTGAGGATCTCGTCGGCGGTGCCGTAGGACACGCCGAAGTCGGCCTCGTCGGTCTGCCCCTGGATCAGGTCCGCGCTCGCCGGCTTGGCGATGATCTCGGCCGGCACCCCGAGGTGCGTGGCCAGCGCCCACACCTGCGTCTTGAAGAGGTCGCCGATGGGGTTCACCGGCGGCGAATCGTCGGCGTGCCAGGTGAAGTAGCCGAGGAGGCGTTCGCTCTTGTTGCCCGTGCCGAGTGGCAGGGCGCGGTGCTTCGCGGAGAGGTCGAAGAGCGCGACCATGCGGAGTCGCGCCATCACGTTGCCCCGGCGCGCCGCGTCTGCATCGGCCTCCTGCACTAGGTAGCCATCCACCGCCGCGCTGATGTCGAGCGTCCGAGAGTCGATCCCGAGCTGGTCGATCAACAGTTGTGCGTGCGTGAGCGAGTCGGGGCTCGAGGTGCGGTACGGAAGGCGCACGCCGATCACGTTCCCGGCGCCGAGCGCCCGCGCGGCGAGGGTGGCCACCACCGCGGAGTCCACGCCCCCCGATACGCCGACGACCGCCTTCGCGAATCCGCGCCGCGCGAACTCGTCGCGCAGGAAGCTCACGAGCCATGTCTCGACGAGTCCGGCGTCGATGTCGAGCGGGGGCGGGGTGCCGCGCGAGGCAGCGCCACCCGTGACGACGGGGAGCGGGTCGCCGAGCGGCACGGCGCGGCGCTTCGGGGCCGGCGGGCGTGTCGCGGCCGCCGCCGGCGCCGTCACGGCGCTGAGTGGCGGCTCCTCCCGCGTCGCGACGAGTCCCAGCGCCCGGTCGAGCTCGGTGCGCAGGTAGGGCAGGGCGACGCGCAGATCCGACAGCATCGGGAGGTCGGCCCGGACGCGATTGATGTCGGAGAGCTCGATGCTCGCCGTGAGGATCGCCTCCTCGAAGACGGGTGCCCGCGCCCGCACGTCGCCGCGCGGACCGGCGACGAGCGACGCGCCCTGGAACATCCGTCCCCCCTCGCTCCCGACGAGGTTGGAGAGCACGCAGAACACCCCCTGCTCCTCGGCGATGTCGCGGATGAGTCGCTCCCAGCGCTCGACGCTGCCGGGCCCCGGCACCGCGTCGCCGCGAGGCGCGGGGCCACGGGCCGGCGCCGCCGCCACGACGAAGACGACCTGCGCGCCGTCGAGCGCGGCGATCGTCCCGGAGAGGGAGTGCCAAGCGTCCTCGCAGACGAGCATCGCGGCGCGGCCCCATGATGTGTCGAAGGCGCGGATCCCGTAGCCGCGCTCCACGAACCGCTCCTCGTCGAAGAGCGAATAGGTCGGCAGGAAGTTCTTCCGATGCACGTGGATGAGCCGCGCCGGCCCGTCCGTCGGCAGCGTGATGCAGGCCGCACTGTTGTGCAGGTTGCCGCCGAACGACTCGTAGAAGCCCACGACGACGTCGATGGGTCCCGGCTTCCGCACGATCGTGCCGCAGCGCGTGTCGAGCTCGGTCACGAGCTGCTCCACGGTCATCGCGGCGTCCCGGACCCCTCCCTCGAGGAAGTAGCCCGAGAGGATCGTCTCGGCGAAGACCACCACCTGCGGACGCGGTGAGAGGCCGGCCGCCTGCACGACCAGCTGCGCGACGCGGTCGAGGTTGGCGCCGATGTCCCCCTTGCGGGGTCGGAACTGCGGGATGGCGATGGTCAGCATGGGCCTGCTCAAACTTGCCGCCCGCGCGCGTCCGCGTCACCTCCCCCGTGCCGGTGTAGAATACCTTCGTGCCCTCCGCACCCTCTCCCGGACCCCGGATCCTCGGGCTCGCCCTGCTCCTCGCGGTGCTCCCCGTGGGTGCCCCCGCGGGCGCGCAGCAGCCGGCGAGCGAGCCCTGGCGGATCGTCCGGCCGCCGCAGTCCTCCCTCGTGCTGGCGCGCGATGGGACCTTGATCGGCGAGATCGGCCGCGAGTGGCGCACGAGCATCCCGATCGCGACCCTGCCGGCCCATGTGCCCCAGGCGTTCATCGCCGTCGAGGACCAGCGCTTCTACCAACACGACGGGGTGGATGTCGTCGGGATCGCCGCGGCGATCAAGGACAACCTGCTCGGCGCGAGCCGCGGGGCGAGCACCATCACGCAGCAGCTCGTCGGCAACATGCATCCGACGATCATCGACCGTTCCGACCGGTCGCTCTCGCGCAAGCTGCGGGAGCAAGCCGCGGCCCGGGAGATGGAGAAGCACTACACGAAGGCGCAGATCCTCGAGGCATACCTCAACCAGATCAGCTTCGGGCGCAACTACTTCGGGATCGAGGCGGCGGCGCGTCACTACTTCGGGAAGAGCGCGACGCGACTGAGCATCGCCGAGGCGGCGTCCCTCGCGGCGTTGCCCAAGGGCCCGGCGATCTACGACCCCGTCCGCTACCCGGCGCGGAACAAGAACCGGCGCGACGCGATCATCGGCCTGATGCGCGAGCAGGGGTTCATCACGGCCGAGCAGGCCCGCGCCGCGCGAGCCGAGCCGCTCGAGACCTCGCCAACGCTCGGGATGAGCGTGGCCGCGCCCTACTTCGTGGACCTCGTCCGCACCCGCGTCGAGCGCGAAGGGATCGCGCTCGGCGAGGGAGGGTTCCGCATCGTCACCACGCTCGATCCCTCGCTCCAGCAGCAGGCGCAGGCGGCGCTGGTGGAGGGCGTCGCGGCGGTCGAGGCGCGCGCCGACTTCCGGCACCAGACGTATGCGAAGCGAGCCCGCGGCTCCACGGACTACCTGCAGGGCGCGGTCGTGGCGATGGACCCCGCGACGGGGGATGTCCGCGCGCTGGTCGGCGGCCGCAACTACCAGGACTCGCCCTTCAACCGCGCCGTCAATGCCGTCCGGCAGCCGGGCTCGACCTTCAAGCCGGTCGTGTACGCGCGCGCGATCCTCGATTCCCTCCCGCCCAACGCGATCGTCCTCGACGAGCCGATCGAGCTCGCCTACGACGCGCAGGTCTATCGGCCCAAGAACGCCGACGGGGAGTTCCTCGGCGCGCTCACCCTCCGCGACGCGCTCGCCAAGTCGCGGAACCCGGTGGCGGTCCGGCTCTGGGACTCGATCGGCGCCGACAGCGTGGTCGCCCTCGCACGGCGGATGGGACTCACCTCCCCGATCGCGCCGTATCCCTCGAGCGCGATCGGCGCGTCGGCGGTGCGGCCGATCGACCTGGTCGCGGCGTTCACGACCTTCGCGAACCTCGGGACGCCGGTGGAGCCGCGCGTGGTGCTTCGTGTGGAGGACCGCCTCGGGCGGATCGTGCTCACGCCACCGGTGACACAGCTCCCGGCAGCGATGGACAGCGCGGTGGCGTTCGTCACGCGGGAGATCATGCGCGAGGCGGTCGAGAGCGGGACCGCGACCGCGGTGCGCCGCTTCATCCCCGACGCCGTGCCCGTCGCCGGCAAGACCGGGACGACGGACGACAACACCGACGTCTGGTTCCTCGGCATCACGCCGCGACTGGTCGCGGGCGTGTGGCTCGGGTTCGACCGGCCGAAGATGATCACGCCGGGTGCGGCGGGAGGCGGGCTCGCAGCGCCGATCTTCGGGCAGATGCTCGCTCGCTGGGGCGGGTTGACCGCGGAGGCGTGGACGCCGCCGTCACACGTGGTGGCCGCGGAACTCGATCGCGCGAACGGCGCACTGGCGGAGGCGGACACGCCGCCCGAGCGGCGCTATCGGGAGTTCTTCGTCGCGGGGACCGAGCCGCCGGCGCTCCGCGTGGATGCCCGGCACCTGTTCCGCCTCGGTCCCATCGTCGCGCCGTGAATGTGCCGGTGAGCGGACCCTCGCCGGCCCTGTGACGTGCGTCGCCGTTCCGTACGCGAGTCGCACGATAGCTTTCAGCCCTGCACCCCTGCCCTGAGGTCATTCGTGCCGTTCCGTCCCACGCGCGTCCTCGCCCCCCTCCTGCTCCTCGTCGCGGCCTGCAAGGACTCGCCGGTGGACCCCCTGAAGGTCCCGGCGACGATCGTCGCCATCGACGGGCTGACGCAGAACGGCACCGTCGGCGCGGTGGTGGGCACCACGCCGACCTTCGAGGTGCGGAACTCCGAGGGGACGCCCCTGTCGGGCGTGAAGGTGACGATCACCGTGACGGCCGGCGACGGGACCGTGACATCGAAGCCGACGTCCACCGTGGCAGGGCCGACCGCGATCGGCACCTGGACCCTCGGGACGCAAGCCGGGACGCAGACCGTCACCGTTTCGCGCAACGGGGTCACGCCACTCGTCTTCACCGCGACCGCCGCTCCCGGTCCGGCGACCGGGATGGTGATCGCGGCCGGCAACAACCAGAGCGCGCTCGCCGGCGCCGCCGTCGGCAACCCCATCCGCGCGAGCGTGGTGGACCAGTACGGCAACGGGATCGCCTCGCAGTCGGTGGACTGGAACCTCGTGGCGGGGGGCGGCTCACTCACCGGTTCGACGAGCACCGTCGCAGACGCGCAGGGGCTCGCGACCGCGCCGACCTGGACCCTCGGCAAGGACGGAGGCACGCAGCAGCTCCGCGCCGCCTCGGGGGCGTTCGAGGCCGTGGCGACGGCGAACATCCAGACGACGCTCGTGCTGGAGCTGCGTTGGGTCGGCACGGCGCCGACCGGCGCCACGCTGGCCGCGTTCACGCGGGCGGTGGATCGGATCAGGGCGACGATCGTCGGCGGGGTCACGCCGATCGGGATGCCGAACGACTTCACGAACATCACGCAGTGCGACGGCAACTTCGCGTCCACCGCGGTGCCGAACCAGGCCATCCAGGGCGTGATCATCTACGCCACGGTGGTGCCGATCGACGGTGTCGGCAACGTGCTCGGGTCCGCCGGCCCCTGCCTCTCGCGCCCCCCGTCGGACAAGTACAAGACCGCGCTCGGTACCATGCGGTTCGATTCGGCGGACATCGCCAACATGGTGTCCAACGGCACCATCGACGCCGTGATCCTCCACGAGATGCTGCACGTCATGGGGATCGGCACGACCTGGTCGCTGAACAGCCTCATCACCGGGGTCGGTGGCGGCGACGCGCGGTTCACCGGTCCCCTCGCCCGTGCGGCGTGCGAGACGGTGAACAACGGCACCTCGACCTGCGCGACCACGATCCCGGTGCACAGCACCGACGGGGCCGGATCGGCGTACGCGCACTGGCGCGAGAGCGTGTTCACCACCGAGCTCATGTCCCCGTTCATCAGCGCCGGCCAAGCCGCTCCGATGTCGGCGATGACGATCCAGTCACTCGCCGACCTCGGCTTCACGGTGAACCTCAATCCGCAGGACGCCTTCGCGCTCGCCGGACTGATGGCGGAGGTGGTGGCCGAGGGCGGCGCATCCGCGACCGGGGGCGCCGCGCTCCGGCTGGCCGAACCGACGACGCCGGTGTTCACGATCGGTCGCGATGGCAGGCTGGTCCGGCTGAGGGCGCTCAAGTGACGGGACTGCGGTCGCTCGGACTCGGGATCGTGCTGATCGCGACGGCCTGCGGCCCCAAGGGCGAGTCCGAAGGATCGTCGGCGACGGCGGACACGACGCGAGCCGCGGCGGACAGCAGCACCCCTCCGGGAACGTCGCCGACCCCAGCGGACTCGGTCACCGGCGGCGAGACGCCGTCTCCCGCGGGAACCACGGCGCCGGCCATCGGTCGTGACTCCGCCTTCGGTCCCAAGTTCATCATGGATTCCACCGGGAAGATGGTCCCGGTCCCGACGAAGAGACCCTGACCGACGGCGCGCGCAGCTTGCCGCGCCCCCGCTCGCGCGACGACATTTGACCTCGACACGGGCGCCTGCCGCGTCCGTCGGCACTCGAGGGGACCACCGCTGTCGCCGAACTGCCCGAACTGTGGGGCTCCGCGGGAGACCGACGCGCTCTTCTGCGCGCGTTGCGGCCGCAACTTCTCGACCGAGTTCAAGAGCACCCCGATCTCGCAGGTGAAGGAGGTGACCGACACCTTCCGTCGCCTCCGCGAGTCCGTCGGCGACCGGTACGAGATCGAGCGCGAACTCGGCCGAGGCGGGATGGCGACCGTCTTCCTCGCCCGCGACATCAAGCACGACCGCCAGGTCGCGATCAAGGTGCTGCACCCCGAGCTCTCGGCCTCCATCGGCGCCGACCGGTTCGAGCGCGAGATCAAGCTCGCGGCGAAGCTGCAGCACCCGCACATCCTCGGCCTCTACGACTCGGGCGTCGCCGAGGGCCTGCTCTACTACGTGATGCCGTTCGTGAAGGGGGAGTCGCTCCGCGACCGGCTCGACCGCGACAAGATGCTTCCGGTGGAGGACGCGATCCGGCTCACGATCGAGATCTGCGGCGCGCTCCAGCACGCGCACGAGCAGGGGATCGTCCATCGCGACATCAAGCCGGAGAACATCCTCCTCTCGGGGGACCACGCCCTCGTCGCCGACTTCGGCATCGCCCGCGCCGCCAACGAGGCCGGCCAGCAGAAGCTCACGCAGACGGGAATGGCGGTGGGGACGCCGGTCTACATGGCCCCGGAGCAGTCGAGCGGCGACCAGGTCGGGCCCCAGGCCGACATCTACTCGCTCGGCTGCATGCTGTACGAGATGCTCGCCGGGGAACCGCCGTTCACGGGCCAGAACGCGATGGCGATCATGGCCAAGCACCTGATGGAGCAGGTGCCGAACGTGCGGGTGGTGCGCAGCGTGGTGCCGGAGGAGGTGGAGCAGGCGATCTACTTCGCGCTCGCCAAGGCGCCGGTGGACCGCCCCAAGAGCGCCAGGGAGTTCGCCGAATTCCTCGGCACGCCGCTGGGCGCGACGGCCACGATGCGGGTGATGCGCGGCTCGGCGATGATGCGGGGGTCGACCGCACTCGCGATGCGTCGGACGCCAGCCGGCTCGGTGTACGACATGCAGGCATTCGTCGAACCGCCGCCACCGGCGTGGAAGCGCCCGTCGGTGGTGATCGGCGTTGCGGGGATCGGCCTTGCCGCGGCGGCCGGTTTCTGGGCCCTGACGCAGGATCGGGGCGGCGCGGCATCGGCCGACCCGAACGCGCGGCGCATCGCGGTGCTCTACTTCGAGGACCTGAGCGCCGATTCGTCGCTCGGAGCCGTCGCCAATGGCCTCACCGAGGGCGTGATCCGCTCACTGTCGCGGATCTCGCAGATCACGACAGTCTCCAGTGCCGGGTCGCAGCAGGTTCGCGCGATGCAGGCCCGTGACAGCATCGCCGCCCGCCTGCGCGTCGGTTACCTCGTCTCCGGCGACCTCGAACCGCGCGGGAACCGAGTCGTCGTCAACTACCGCCTCGAGAGTCCGGCCGGTCGCATCGGGCGCCCGGGGCGACTCGAGGTGCCGCGCGACAGCGTCGCGCTGGTTCAGGACTCCCTCGCGACCCGTGTCGTGGACCTGATCCGCACGACGGTGAGCTCCGAAATCCGGATGCAGGAGCAACGGGCGGGGACGCGGAGCAACGCCGCCTGGGTCGCGGTGCAGGAGGGTTCGGCCCGGCAGCAGCTTGCGAGCGCCCGACAGGCCGCAGGGGACACGACCGCCGGTCACCTGTTCGACCAGGCCGACTCGATCTTCGCGGCGGCCGAGGCCGCGGACCCGAGCTGGGCCGAGCCGATCGTGCGCCGCGCCAACCTCGCCTACGCGAGATCCCGGCTGCAAGGCTCGGACCCGGCCCGGATCCGTCCGTGGCTGACGTTGGGCATCGGTCACGCGGAACGCGCCCTCGCGCTCGACCGAGACAACCCCGACGCGCTCGAGATCAGCGGGACCATGCACTTCTACGGCTACCTCATCCGGGTGGTCCTGGGGACCGAGGCCCAACGATGGCTCGCGCGCGCGCAACAGGACCTCGAGCGGGCGAAGGAGATCAACCCGAACCAGGTCGGGGCCTGGTCCACGCTCTCGGCGGCCTACTACCAGATCCCCGGCAAGGGGGTGACCCAGGCGTTCGTCGCGGCGCAGCGCGCCCTCGAGGCGGATGAGTTCCACTCGAGCATCATGCTCGTGCGCACGCGACTCGCGAACGCATCGTATGACCTGGGGCTCTTCGACCAGTCGGAGCAGTATTGCAGTGACCTGGGCGTGCGCTACCCCGGGACCGAACGCGCGGTGCGCTGCCGCCTCTATCTGCTCGCGGCGCCGGGCCAGCAGAGGTATGACATCGCGCGTGCCTGGCGCCTGGCCGATTCGCTGGCGATGGTCGTCGCGCCACGCGACAGTGCGAAGCAACGGCTCGTCGGCGGGACTTTCGCCGCCGCGACGATCGCCCGCGAGGCGAACCGGCGCCGTGCCAGCGGGGATGCGGACGGGGCGCGCCTCCTGGCCGACAGCGCGCGTCGCGTGGCGCAGCGATTCTACGGGGACAACGTCGTGGACGCGTCGCGCGACGTCGCGATGTACTCGGCGTTCGTCTCCGGGGTGATCGGCGACCAGTCCGAGGTCTTCCGGAAGCTCCGGGACTGGCTCGCGGTGGATCCCGGCCGGGCGACGACGCTGGCCGCCGAGCCGGGTTGGTTCTTCCGCGACTTCGCGAACACCCCGGAGTGGCAGCGCACGGTCGGCACCCGGGGACCGTAGGGCCGACGCCACGCTCTGGGGGCGCCACGGCGGGACGTTCGCCTGACGCGGATAGGCAACCACCATCCCCAACCTTCTCGGTGTCGGCTTCCTGCCGGGGTTCTGGGCCGTGCAGGCCTCAGGGGCGCATTCGGAAGATGACCCGAGTCACATCCCTTCACTGCCTCCCCTAGCGGCACTTGATTTGCAGGTTCAGCTTCCCGCGCCTTCCCGACCGCGCGACCGACCGAACATCCCCCGGTCGAACGCCGGTCACCGGGAAGCCCTCCTGGAGTCCTTGATGCCCCGCTCGTTCCGCTTCGCGGTGGTCGCCGCCGCTGTCCTCTCCATCACCGCCTGCTCCACCGACCAGCCGCTGACCGCGCCCGCGGCGCCCGACACGGCGGTCCTGCTCGACGCCGCGCAGCAGGACATCTTCTGGCGAGGCGGCTGTCCGCGTGTCGGCACGGTCAGACTGCTCGCCGCCGCGATCCTGATCCACGACCGCGACGCGTCCAGCGTGATCCTCGCGGGGCTCCGGGACCTCGACGGTGAGCTCAAGCGCAACCGGCGTGCGCGCATCCAGGCCCTCGCGCACGGACTGGTGGACTACCTCCTCCAGCGACACGCGGCGGGCAAGTTCCGCGGCACCGATGCACAGCTCGCGGCCCTGATCAACGCCATCTACTGCTCGGCCGGTATCTCGATGTCGGTGACGGATCCCGATAACAGCGTCCTGGTTCTTCCCGGCGATGGTCCGCAGGTGGTCACGCACTCGACCGGCGAGGCCGGTGTCTCGCTGCCCGCGAACGCGGTGAGCGAGCCCACGATCCTGAACCTCGTCGTGCAGCCGGATGTCTTCCCGGAGCCCGGTGGCGGTCCGCTCGACACCAAGCTCGACCAGTACCCGGGCTTCCTGAACATCTCCACGAGTTCCGAAGGCGGCTCGGGGCTGGCGCAGCCCGTGGTCGTCGGTGTCTGTGCCACCGGTGTCATCCCCCAGGCGATCCGCGATCGCCTGCGTCTCGGACACGGGAAGGACGGCGGGTTCGAACTCACGCCCCCAGCGGCGGCGGGTTTCCTTGACTGCCCGAATGAGGTCGCGGCGGTCTCGCCGGCACCGCTCTGGAATCGGCTCCTCGGCAAGCTCGCCCCGAAGGCGCTGCACGCGAGTTCGGCCGTCTTCTCCGGCGGGGGCGTCGGGGGCACCGTCACGGAGTTCAGCCCGTTCGCCGCGGTGGACCCGGTGCTCTCGTTCAGCGGTGGCGTCGGCGGGACGGTGACCGAGTTCATCCGTGAGACCTCGCCGGTCGCGAACCTCGCGACCGCGGCGACCGAGGCGATGACCGTGGACTGCGCGACCGGCATCGCCGGCACCGCGGTGGCCCCCGAGTGCCGACCGTTCATCACCGTCCGCACCAACCTCGGCACACTGCTCACCGGCGTGCCGGTCGAGTGGGCGGTCACCGCGGGAGGTGGCACGGTCGCCGCACGCACCACCTACTGTGGTGAGTACGGCCCGACCGCGATCACGACGACGAACGCGCTGGGTCAGGCCGCGGCGTGCTGGAACCTCGGCGCGCTCGGTCTCAACAGCGTGAAGGCGACGCCCGGAGTCGGCGGCGATGCGCCGGCGGGTGTGACCTTCGTGCCGGCGGACACGACATTCAGTGTCACGGCGGTCGCGGGAGCGCCGGCGGCGATCACGATCATCGGCGGTGACGGCCAGTCGGCGGTGTGCAGCACGGTCCTCGCCAACCCGATCGTGGCGCGCGTGACGGACGCGTACGGCAATCCCGTCGCGGGGGTGGCCGTGACCTGGAAGGTCACGCAGGGCGGCGGGAGCGTGACGCCGATCGCGCTCGTCACGGCGGCCGATGGCACGGTGAGCGCTTCCTGGAAGCTCGGGACCGGCACCACGAACAAGCTCAAGGCGACCGTCCAGGGGACGGATCTCCACACCTACGCGACGGCGACCGGCATCCCGGACTAGTCGGCTCCCGCGGGAACGACGAAGGGCCCGGCGATGCTCGCCGGGCCCTTCGTCTTCACCGGGTGCAGCGGCGCGCGCTCAGGCCACCGCCGCCAGAGGTTCCCCGGACTTCTTCTCCGGCTCCGGCAGTAGCGCCAGCGCGAGCGCCTGCTCGAGCGACTCGACGAAGTGGAACCGGAGCTTGCCCCGTGCCTCCTCGGGGACGTCCTCGACGTCGGCTTCGTTCTCCTTGGGCAGCACCACGTCGGTGATCCCGGCCCGCAGGGCGCCGAGCACCTTCTCCTTCACGCCGCCGATCGGGAGCACACGACCGCGCAGTGTGATCTCGCCCGTCATCGCGATGTCCTTTCGGACGGGCCGCCCGCTCAACTCGCTCGCGAGTGCGGTGGAGATCGCGACGCCGGCCGACGGGCCATCCTTCGGGATCGCGCCGGCCGGCACGTGGATGTGCGTCTCGACCGTCCCGAGCCGTGCGCGCGGGATCCCGAGCCGTTCCGCATTCTTGGTCACATACGTGAAGGCCGCCCGCGCCGACTCCTTCATGACGTCGCCGAGCTGGCCGGTGAGGATCAGCGCGACCGGCGCGCCCCCTCCGTTGCCGTCCGACGGAGCGGGGGAGGTGAGTGGCCGCACCGACGCCTCGACGAACATGATGTCACCGCCCATCGGCGTGTAGTACATCCCGGTCGCGATCCCCACTTCGTGGGCGACGTTGGCCTTCTCTGGGTGCACCTTCGGCCGGCCGAGGAGCTCGCGCACCTCCTCGGCGGTGATGACCCCGTCCTTGGTGGGGTCGTCGCCCTGCTTGGTGGCGATGCGGCGCGCGACCTTGCGTGCGACCTTGCCGACCTCGCGCTCGAGCTGACGCACCCCGCTCTCGCGCGTGTACTTGCTGACGAGCGAGGCGATCGCCTCGTCGTCGAAGGTGACCTTCTTGTCGCCGAGGCCGTTCTCCTCGAGCTGCCGCGGGATCAGGTACTTCTTCGCGATCTCGGCCTTCTCCCGTTCCGTATAGCCCGCGAACTCCACCACCTCCATCCGGTCCAGCAGCGGGCCCGGGATGTTCTGGATGAAGTTGGCGGTGGCGATGAACAGCACCTCGCTCAGGTCAAAGGGAACCCCGAGGTAGTGGTCGGTGAAGGAATCGTTCTGGGCCGGGTCGAGCACCTCGAGCAGGGCGCTGGCCGGGTCACCCTGGAAGGAGACGCCCAGCTTGTCCACCTCGTCCAGCAGGAAGACCGGGTTCTTGGTGCCGGCCTGCTTGAGCCCCTGGATGATCCGGCCGGGCATGGCGCCGACATAGGTGCGCCGGTGGCCGCGGATGTCCGCCTCATCGCGGGCGCCGCCCAGGGAGATCCGGACGTACTCCCGGCCCATGGCCCGGGCGATGCTCTTGGCCACCGAGGTCTTGCCGACGCCCGGGGGACCGACGAAGAGCAGGATCGGCCCCTTGGCCTTGTCGTCGTCATTGCCGGGAATGGGCGCCCGGGAGGGAACCGACTTCCCCTGGTCCTCGGCAGCCTCGCGAAAGGTCCGCAGGGCCCGATCCTCCGGCTTCGCTTCCGCGGCACCGGGGTCCACCTCCGCCCCACCACTGCTCTCCGCCGGATCCGCCTTCCCGGCCTCCGGCTCCCCCTGGCCCGCCGCCGCGGCCGCCCGCTGCCCCGCCGCCGCCCGGAGCTGCCGCACCGCGAGGAACTCCAGCACCCGGTCCTTGACGTCGCCCAGGGCGTAGTGGTCGGCCTCGAGGATCGCCTGCGCGGCCGGCAGGTCCAGGTGCTCCTGGCTGCGGCTGCTCCACGGCAGCTCGGCGATGGTCTCCAGGTAGGTGCGGATCAC
>CAZYUL010000054.1:0-18384 GCA_964650715.1 uncultured Gemmatimonas sp.
GGTTCCGGTACTACTCTCTGTCAGTTCGGCCCGTCAGTTGTCCCCGTCAGTTGTCGTCTTCAGTTGTGGTGGTGCGAGTTCGGTTGGGCTATGCGGCGGCGGCCACCTCCCGGTCCTGGCTCACCGGCACGATCTCGCCCGCGACCTCGGACGTGGACTCGCCCGAGGCGGAGCCGCTCCGGCGCACGCGCTTCGCCGCGCGCCACTCGCGCTCGAGGGCCTCGTCGCCGACGATGGCGTGAAGCACCAGGGCGTCGAGCGTGGCCACCGCCCGCCGACCGTTCGCCAGCGCCTCGCGGATCTCCTTCGTGACGCCGGTCCGCCGGACCCGTCCGGTGATGCCGGCGTCGAGCGACTGCTGCACCGCGGTGGCCGCCGCGCGCAGCTGCTCGAGGAAGTCGGCCGGGAACGCCGCCTCCGCGAGTCGAGCCTGGTGCGGGTCCGCCGCGGCCGCCATCGCCTGCGCCGTGCGGACCAGACGCTCCCGCTCGAGCGCCTTGGCCGAGGGCGTGAGCGCCGCGAACTCCGGCGCCCCCCGCAGTGACGCGCGGGCGAACTTCGCCAGCGGCGTCACATACTTCCTCAGCAGCGTGCACTCGAGCTGCGTCCGCCGCTGCACCTCGCCGCGCACCCTGCGCGTGAGGCCGCCCTGCTCCGTCGCCGACTGGTCCAGCGCGGCGACGGCCGTGTCCAACTCCTTCTTCGCAGCGCTCGCGACCGCCGACGGCACGGCGGCCCCGTGCACCGTCAGGAACTGCTGGACCTGACGGAGCGACTGCCCTACGTGGAACTGCTGCTTCTCCATGGTGCGACTCCCTGTGGAACGGTGGTGGACGCGGATGAGAGAGCGCCGGCATCGCCCGCGTCCATCGCGAGGCCGGCGGATCGGTAGAACGGGATGAGCCCGTCCGTGAGTCGTGTTGAGTGCCCTCTGCATCGCCCGGGGCGAACTCACCATCGGGGGTGCGCAGGTCGATCGTTGCGCGGGCGCAGCTCGGCGATTCGTCGTCCGACTCGCGCGGTCGCACTTCTCGATCGGACAACGTGAGTGCCTGGGTCGCGCTGTCGAACTTCTCGATCGAGCAGCTCTCGTGCCCGGGTCGCACTGTCGAACTTCTCGGTCGAGCAGGGCGAGTGCCCGGATCGCGCGGTCGAACTTCTCGACCGAGCAGCGTGAGTGCCTGCCTAGCGCTGCCGAACTTCTCGATCGAGCAGTGCGAGTGCCTGCCTCGCGCTGTCGCACTTCTCGATCTGGCAGCGCGAGTGCATGGATCACTCAGGGCGACCTTTCGTTCGGACGCCAGCGTGTCCGAATCGTCCTCTCGCCCCTCTACCCTATCCCCCGGAATTCGGGCTTTCGGCAGCCGAATTGCTCACTTTGCGCCGCAAGGTGTTCAGCGCCAACGTCTTACGCTTCTCCTGAAAAACCGGGGTATTTCGCGGTTTTCGACGGTTTTCAGGAGAAGACGTCCGGAATCCCCTCGCTCGGCCCGGCGGCAGTGTCTACCGAGGAAGTCGCACGCGTCGCAGCAACCCCGAGCCTCCATCCTCGAGCAAGTAGATGGCGCGTCCCGGGCCAGTGCCGACGATGCTCAGGTTGGCCGGTGCCCGCCACCGCTCGACGATGCGGCCGTCGCGTCCGAGCACCTCGTAGACGCGCCCGCCCGCCTCGGCGCCGCCGGCGATCCAGACGTATCCATCCTCGTCGCCGAACACCGCCCGCGGGTGGAACGCCGCGAATCGCGGGGGCATCTCCTCGAACGGGGCGGCGTCCGGCGGATCCTCTTCCCGCTCGGGTTCGAGTCCCCGACGCAGGTACCACTCCGCACCGCGCCACGCCGCCCACGCTTCCATCGAATCGCGATGGAGCTGATACGCCTCCCGCGTCAGCGGCGCACCGGGCGCGAGAGGGAGCGGCGACTGTCGCACGCGACCCTCGCCGGCGTGCCAGTCCACACGCCGGTCGGCAACCCGCAGGACCGCGATGGTGCCGTCGGCCATCATCACCCACGCGTCGAGCAGGGGAACCGGATTGAGCACCGTCCGCCGGGGCTGCGCGCCGCCGCCCGTCGTCCGGATGACGCGGTCGGCGCGTAGCCGCACGATGGTGTCCATCGCACCGGTGACCCGATCCCAGCGAACCAAGGGAACGGAGTCGATCCACGGGTAGGCCGCCGATGACGGCGCTCCCCGCACCGCGCGGCCGAGATACACGATCCGTCCCCGAGCGTCGACTCGCGGCGTCCCGACCCAGCTGCGCCCCGTCAGCGGCCAGATGTCCTCGGCGACCGGATGCTGCACGCGGGCCACGATCGTCCCGTTGCGATCGAGGATCAACAGTCTCTCGCTCGCGATGTCCATGAACGCCGTCGTGTCGGCGGTGAGGGGCAGGAGACGGAAGGAGGGGAGCACGTCACGGATCCGCTCCGGCCAGATCTCGGCGGAGTCGAGCAGCGTGCGCTCGAGACGATGCCGCTGGTCCAAGAGCTGGATCCGCATCGCATCGCCCGTATGCACGATGACGCGTCCGTCGGAGAGTCCGCGGACCGAGGCGTTCGGTCCGAAGCGGATGGTGGAGAGGGCCTCCGGCGGGGGGAGAGGCCTGACCGGCACCTCGTCTTGCGCCGCGACACGCAGCGGCGAGAGCGTGAGGAGGGCCAAGCAGGTCGCGCGCACGCATGCGCGCACGGATGCGCGCAGGCCGGCGCCGGATGGTGGCATCATACGGACCTCTGCCGATCAGTTGTGTCCGGGTGCCACGCTACATCGGTCGGCCCGTCCGGGCAAGTTCACGCCCCCTCGCCACCGTCCCCCTCTTCCGGCCCCTCGTCCCCACCCAGACCGCGGCCTTCTCGCCGGTCGTCATCCGTAGCGATTCGATACGAGGAAGGGCGCTGCACGCGGCGCCTGATCCTGGAGGCCCTCGAGCAGGCAGACCGCATCATCAACGCGCCGGACTACTCAGGGGCATCCTGGAATCCCGCGACGTTCATCCGCATCGACAAGCCACCGAAGGCGACCAGCGTCTCTCCATCGGGGAGCAGCGTCATCCTCGAGACCCGATCGGGGGTGAGGAAGCGCTTCATGATGCGACCATCCGACACGCGTATCTGGGCGATCCCGACATCGTAGTGAGCCACCAATGCGAATTCCCCCCCGGGGAGCAGGACTCCCGCGAAGGGCAGCGTATTCACCGGGGTCAGGGTCGAGTCGAGCACGGTCGCACCCACCAGGATCCGGGAGCCATCGGCGCTGAAGCTGATCTCGTGCGCCTCGAGCGAGTCCGGAACCGAGTGGCGGCAGGGAGAGAAGGCGTCCGTCGCCGCGTCGTAAGTCCGCGGGCACGCCGGATCGAGCAGCACCAGCCGCGCTCGATCGGACGAGCGGCCCATCCTGTGCCACCACACGCTCACTCCCCCGCCCGCCTGGTCCGCATCCACGCGGACCGAGGTCACGCCCGACGCCAGATCCACTTCGAGCGTGCGGTGCCCGCTCAGGGAGACCCGATGCTGCTGGACGAGGACGCGACCGTTCGAGAGCACGCGGACGCCGTTGGGGAGGGGTGGATTCGCCGGCTCCTCGCTCGCGATCGAGTCCGAGGCCGTCAGGGCGAGCGGCGGAAGCACAGCCAGCGTATTCAGGTCCACCACCGCGAGGTCACGATCGACCGACTGCGTCACCAGCAGCGAGTCCCCGGACGGGGAGATGTCGAGGGCCCCTGGGAGCGGGCCGAGCGGGATCTGCGTGACCAACGTCATCGTCGCCACGTCCACGACGCTGACCGTCGCCGCGGAGGTGTGCGTGTAGTAGAGCCGGTGACGGGCCGCATCGTAGACGAGATCGCTCGGCGTCGGGAGCGATGCGGTGGCGATCGCCGGTGCGGGGACCGTCGCGTGGAACGCGTACCCGTTCGGCGGCGAGATGCTCGGCGCGCTGAGGTTGCCTCCGGCGTCACGGGCCCAGATCGAGAGGGTCCCGGACAACCCCGTCCACTCATCGGGGGCCGTGAAGCTCGCATGTCGCTCGATGATCCCATTGGCATCATCGATGGGGACCGAGTCGCGCAGCGTCACCTCGCCGGCGAGTTGCCAGATCAGCCAACCATGATCGTTCTCGTCGGCGAGCTGCACCTCCACCGAGACCGGGATGAGGGTCCGGAACGACCCCGGGACGATGTGCGCGTAGTTGATCACCGGTGGGGTCACGTCGACGACGACGGCATCCGTCAACTCGGTGGAGAGGACTTCCCGCCCGGCAGCGTCCTCGACGAAGAGCTCGACGGTGATCGGCACGCCCGGCTTGGAACGGCGCGGCACGACGAATCGCTCTTCGCGTTCGCGTGAGACGGCGAATTCCTCGCTGAACAGGCGCTGCGCCTCGAACGGTCCCGTGAGGCGGATCCGACTGCGCCAGAGGGCGCCACCGCCGTCGAACGCATAGCTGACGATCACGGTGTCGCCACGCTCGATCACCGGGTCAGAGCCGCGGATCTCGAGGAGGCTCGCGCTGGGAAGCGGCGTCCCCTCCGGGATCACCGCGCCGCAGTCGATGCGCGTGACGTGCGACCGCTCCTGGCGATCGTGCGAATGGCGATAGAAGAATCGGACCTCGAGCGTGAATGGTTCGTACCCCTGCGATCCCACCGTCAGGGTATCCACCTCGCCCGCCCGGAGGGTCTCGCGCGTCGTGAAGGGGAAGTCCGTCGCGTCGAGCTCGAGCGAGCTCACCGGGACCGAGCGGTCGAGTCCCTCGAACCGGAGCACTTCCACGCGGGACCACACCGCCACCCCGACGCCGATCGAGCGCGCCTCGACGCGCAGATGACAGCCTATGCTCGGGTATCCGTCGAACTCGGAGAGGTCGGTGCGCAGCTCCACCTGCTCGAACAGGACACGCAGCGGCTGGGATGGCCCCGTCGTGTCCTCGCAAGCGGCGAGCGCGAGCGCGAGGAGGATGCCAGCACACTTCCCGGAAGGCGCAAGATCAATCGTCAGGGCGTTCGGCATCACGAGTGAAGGCACGCAGAATGTACCCGTCGAGCGCGCCACTCGGTCAAGCGATGCGGATCGGGAGCTGCGCGTTTGACAGCACCCGCACCTCGGCCTAACTTCGCGCCGGGCATCATCTTCACGCCCCCTCCCCCCCGACGTGAACACCGCCGACTTCCTCGCCACGGTCCCCCTCTTCCGGTCCCTCGTCCCTACCGAGACCGCGGCCTTCTCGCAGCTCGTCCGCGAGAAGAGCTACCCCAAGGGGAGCGTCATCCTCTTCGAGGACGATCCCGGCGACTCCCTGTTCATCGTCCGCGAGGGCCGCGTCAAGGTCGTCCTCGTCGCCGAGGACGGGCGCGAAGTCATTCTCGGGATCCTCGGCGTCGGCGAGCACTTCGGCGAACTCTCCCTCATCGACGACCAGCCGCGCTCGGCGCACGTCGTCGCGATGGAGGAGAGCACCCTCCTCGTGCTCCGGCGCGAGGACTTCCGCCGCCGCGTCGAGCAGAACCCGGCCGTCGCCTGGGCGCTGCTGCTCGAGCTCTCCCGGCGGCTCCGCCGCGCCGACGACAAGATCGGCTCCCTCGTCCTGCTCGACGTCCCCGGCCGCATCGCGCGGCTGATCCTCGACGCGTCGGCCGAGGTCAACAGCGACCTGATCGAGAAGCCGCTCACCCACCAGACGATCGCCAACGTGATCGGCGCGTCGCGGGAGACCGTCTCGCGCGCGATGCGCGAGTTCGTCGAGGCGGGATGGATCTCCACCGAGAAGCGGCGCATCCGGATCACCGACCGCGCGGCGCTCGAGAAGCGCTCGCAGCAGCGCCTCTGAGCGGGAGCGCGGCGTGACGCGGTGTGACCACCATCACGAGGGACGGGTGACCCCTCGCGCTGGAGTCGGGACACCGCGCCCGGCATCTTTCGTCGTGGAACGGGGGGAACGATGAGCCTGCGAGTGCGCTTCTGGGGCACGCGTGGGTCCATCCCCACCCCCGGGGCCCAGACGGTGCGGTACGGGGGGAACACCCCCTGCACGGAGGTGCGGACCGACTCGGGATGGCTCATCATCCTCGACGCCGGCACCGGCATCCGCGAGCTGGGGCGGGACCTGCTGCAGCGGTCGAACGGTGCGCCGATCAAGGGGGACATCTTCCTCACCCACGCGCACTGGGACCACATCCAGGGGATCCCGTTCTTCGCGCCGATCTTCGGTCGTGGGAACCACTTCACGATCTGGGGCTCGCAGTCGCTGGAACGGAGCGTGGACAAGATCGTGCGTGACCAGATGTCGCCGGTGGTGTTCCCGGTCACGTTCGAGGAACTCGACGCGACGATCGACTTCAAGTCGCTGCCGGAAGGCACGAAGAGCGACGGGACGGGGTACGAGGTGACGGCGTTCGCCGTGCAGCACCCGGGGGGTGCCCTGGGGTACCGCTTCACGGGACCGGGTGGTCGCGGCGGCGCGCTGGTGTACGTGTCGGACAACGAGCTGGGGACGCACCCGCGCTACGGGTCGCCCCCGGACTGGCGGGACCGGATGGTGGAGTTCGTGCGCGGGGCGCGGGTGCTGATCCACGACTCGACCTACACCACCGAGGAGTACGACCACCACCGCGGCTGGGGGCACTCGACCTTCCGCGAGACGGTGGAGCTGGCGCTGGACGGGAAGGTCGGGACGCTGGTGCTCTTCCACCACGAACCGCGCCGGACCGACGATCAACTCGATGCCTGCCTGGCGGAGTGCCGGGCGCTGGTGAAGTCCCGCGGCGGCTCACTCCAGGTCGTCGCCGCGGCCGAAGGCCTGACGCTGACTCTCTAACCTCTCCGGAGGCCGCTGATGTCGAAGTCGCTCGTCCGTGCCACCGCCGCGCTCGCCCTGGTCGCGGCCCCCGCGCTCGCCCAGGACATGCGTCCGACGGTGGCCGTGCTCCCCTTCGTGAACAGCGCGATCGGGCGCGACAACGCCGACTTGGCGCCCCTCTCCAAGGGCATCGCCGACCTCCTGCTGATCGACCTCGCGCAGAACACGGGGATCCGCGTCGTCGAGCGCGAGAACCTCGAGCGCCTCCTCGCCGAGCAGAACCTCGCCCGCGACGGCCGCGTGGATGACGCCACCGCGGTGCGCATCGGCAAGCTCCTCGGCGCCAAGCACATGGTGACGGGCTCGTTCGTCACCGACATGCGCGGTGGGATGCGGGTGACGCTCAAGTCCATCGATTCCGAGACGGGCGAGGTGGTCTGGACGCACGTCGAGCCGGGACGCACCGAGGAGTTCCTCGACATCGTCGCCAAGGCGGGCAAGGCGGCGAACGCGGGGCTCAAGCTCCCGGCGCTCACGCCGCAGGCGCGCCAGATGAGCGAGGCCAAGGCCGAGAAGCAGAAGAAGGTCCCGTTCCAGGCGGTGATGATGTACTCCCGCGCGATCGCCGCGCAGGACGCCGGGAACAAGACCGAGGCGATCCAGCTCTTCCAGCAGACCATCGACCGCTTCCCCGAGTTCGAGGACGCGAAGAAGGCGAAGGCCAAGCTCGAAGGCGGCGCGTGATGCGCGACTGGCGGCCCGCCAGCCGCCTGCCGTAACCTTGTGAACCGCCGGTGCCCTGACGGGTGCCGGCGGTTCCCGCATCGGCCCCCCTGCCCTCCCCGTGCAACCCGTCATCTACGCACCCGCCGGACGCGCGATCCCCGCCTTCCCTTCGCTCGGGGTCGGCGACGCGTTCGACGTCAGGCGGGTGGCGCGGCTCCCCGATGAGGAGGGCATCGACCACGAGCGGCCGACCGTAGTGCTCCTCGACGCGGCGCTCCTCGCCGCCTCCGGCGGACCGGGGGCGGTCGCCGCGCTCGCGCCATCGGTGGCGTTCGTCGGGCTCGGCGACGCCGGGGAGCGGGAACCGGCCGACGCACTGAAGGCGGTCGCGCTCTCGAGCTGGCTCCCCACCGACGCCTCCGCGGGCCAGGGGATGATCGCGCTCCACGGCGCGATGCGGCACGCGAGCACGCTGATCGACGCCTACCGCGCGTCGCGGCTCGAGCAGTCGAGCGCCTTCGACCTCCGCGAGCTCTCGCGGGTGGGCGCCGCGCTCTCGACCGAGCGGGACCTCGACCGGCTGCTCGAGCTGATCCTCTCCCAGGCCCTCCGGCTCTCGTCGGCCGACGCCGGCTCGCTCTACCTGATGGAGCGCGATGCGCAGGGGAACCCGAGCACCCTCCGGTTCAAGCTCTCGATGAACATCACGCTCCCGGAGCTGCCGTTCAGCGAGTTCACGATCCCGATCGACCACTCCAGCCTCGCCGGATACGTCGCCGCCACCGGCGACCCGTTGATGATCGCCGACGTGTACCTCCTCCCGGAGCACGTCACCTACCGGCAGAACCGGTCCTTCGACGAGAAGTTCGGCTACCGGACGAAGTCCATGCTCGTGCTCCCGATGCGCACGCACCGGGACGAGACGATCGGCGTGCTGCAGCTGATCAACCGCAAGCGGGACGGGATGGCGACGCTCACCTCGACGGCGATGGTGGACCAGCAGGTGATCCCGTTCGACCAGCGCGCCGCCGACCTCGTGGCCGCGCTCGCCGCGCAGGCCGCGGTGGCGATCGAGAACAGCCGGCTCTACGAGGACATCGAGCGGCTCTTCGAGGGCTTCGTGACCGCCGCGGTGACGGCGATCGAGGCCCGCGACCCCACCACGTCGGGTCACTCCTTCCGGGTCGCGTCGCTCACCACGAACCTCGCCGAGGCGGTGGACCACGCCGGCGAGGGCCCGTACCGCGCGGTGAAGTTCAGCCGCGAGCAGCTCCGCGAGCTCCGCTACGCCGGCCTCCTCCACGACTTCGGCAAGGTCGGCGTGCGGGAGCAGGTGCTGGTCAAGCAGAAGAAGCTCTACGGCCACGACCTCACGATCCTCCGCCACCGGTTCCACTCGCTGCTGCAGCAGGCGGACCTCGAGTTCGAGCGGGAGCGCGCCGAGCACCTGCTGGCCAACGGCGAGAAGGACTACCGCGAGATGGTGCAGCACCTCGAGCTGCTCCGGCGCGAGCGGCGCGACGAGCTGAGTCGCTGGCTCGACGCGATCGTCCGCGCGAACGAGCCGACGATCCTCCCCGAGGGGAGCTTCGAGGAGCTCGAGGAGATCGGCCGGCAGACGTACACGGACTTCGACGGCATCGAGCGGCCCCTCCTCACCGAGGAGGAGCTGCGGTTCCTGATGATCAACAAGGGGAACCTCGACCCGCGCGAACGCCGCGAGATCGAGTCGCACGTCACGCACACCTACCGGTTCCTCCAGCAGATCCCGTGGACGCGCGAGCTGAGCGGCATCCCGCGGATCGCGTTCGGCCACCACGAGAAGCTCGACGGCACCGGCTACCCGCGGGGCGTGAACGAGTCCGAGATCCCGGTGCAGACGCGGATGATGACGATCGCCGACATCTACGACGCGCTCACCGCGACCGACCGGCCCTACAAGCGCGCGGTGACCGCCGAGCGGGCGCTCGACATCCTGCACGCCGAGGCGAAGGGTGGGCACATCGACCCGCACCTCCTCTCGACCTTCGTGCAGGCGCAGGTCTTCACGAAGGTGAGCCCCTCCGAGGGGACGCGGCGGCGGACGACGACCACGATGCGGGCCTCGGCGGCGGCGCGCCTCGCGGCGATCACGCCGACGGGTTCGGAGGATCCGCGGCGCGACTGAGAGCGCCCGGGCGCGCCGACGGGGAGCCGCCGGCTCACCGGCCCCAGCCGCCTCCGCCCGGTGTCCGGATCTCCAGCACGTCCCCCGGCGCGAGCTCCCGCCGGCACTTCGCCGGGAGCGCCACGCCATTGAGCAGGTTCTCGCCCGGCGCGCCGTCGGCGCCCCCGGCCGCACCCCGCGGCGCCCGCGCGCGTCGCTCGGTGAGCAGGGTGACGGTGCAGGGTTCGAGCACGCGGTAGGCGCGGATGACGCCGTCGCCGCCGCGGTGCCGTCCCGCCCCGCCGCTCCCGCGGCGGATCGCGTAGCGCTCGATCACGATCGGGTAGGCGCGCTCGAGCGACTCGATCGGCGTGTTGCGCGTGTTGCTCATCCCGACGTGCACCGCGCTGGGACCCGCCCCGCGCGCCGACGCGCCCTGTCCACCGCCGAGCGTCTCGTAGAAGGTCCAGCCGGCGCCGCCGAAGGTGACGTTGTTCATCGTCCCCTGCCCCTGCGCCGGCACCTCCACCCCCGCGTCGGCGAGCGCCGCGAAGAGGAGGTCGGTGATCCGCTGGCTCATCTCGACGTTGCCCGCGGCGACCGCCGCCGGCGCGCGCGCGGCGAGGCAGCAATCCGATGGCGTCGAGATCGTGATGGGCCGCGCGATCCCCTCGTTGGTCGGCACGTCGTCGTCGAGCAGGGACCGGAGCACGAAGAGCGCGGCGGCGCGCGTCACCTGGATCGGGCAGTTCACGTTGCCGCGGACCATCGGCGCGGTGCCGGCGAAGTCGAGGTGCAGCCGGCCGTCGCGGATCGTGAGCGCCACGCGGAGCGGCACCGGGGCCTCCGAGTGCCCATCCCCCTCGAGCGCGTCCTCGGCGGCGCCGGTGCGGCCCTCGAGTGCGCGGAGCCTCGCGACCGCGCGTCGCTCGGCGTAGTCGAGGAGTCCCCCGGAGACGTCGGCGAGCCGCGCCGCACCTTCGCGATGGAGGAGCGCGCGCCAGCCCGCGGCGCCGGCGGCACACGCGGCGCGCTGCGCGGCGAGGTCGCCGCGGCGCTCCTCCGGCGTGCGCACGTTCGCGAGCACGAGGTCCAGGAGCTCCGCGTCGGGAACGCCGGCGCGTTCCAGCCGCACCGGCGGCAGGATCAACCCTTCCTGCACCAGCTCGGTCGCTCCCTGCGGCATCGAGCCGGGACTCATCCCCCCGACGTCGGCGTGGTGCGCGCGCACGGCGGCGAACCCCGCGACACGGTCCCCGTCGGCGATCGCCTCCACCATCGTGAGGTCGGGGAGGTGCGACCCGCCCTGCCACGGGCTGTTCAAGAGGAAGAGGTCGCCTGGCGCGGGGCGCCGCTCGCGCACTGCGCGCACCGACTCGGGCATCGCGCCGAGGTGCACGGGGATGTGCGCGGCCTGCGCGACCATCCGGCCGGCGTCGTCGAAGAGGGCGCAGGAGGCGTCGCGCCGCTCGCGGATGTTCGGCGAGAGGGCGCCGCGCTCGAGCACCGATCCCATCTCCTCGGCGATCATCGAGACCGTCGAGGCCCAGACCGCGAGCTCGAGGGGATCGAGCGCGCTCACGCCGCCGCCCGGTCGAGGCGCCATCCGCCGACGCCGAGCGCGGTAGCGCGCCAGCCCTCGGCGACCCAGAGCGTCGCGTCGGGGAGGACGACCGACGCCGGGCCGCGCAGCGCGACGCCGTCGGCGCCGCCGCCGTGGTCCACCTGCCCGCGCGCGTCGAACGGCGGCGCGGCGCGGTCGCGCGCGAAGGTCGCGTCGCTCCCCGGGTCGCTCGCGACGTGCCGGAGCGCGACGCACTCGACGGGGCGTGGCAGGGTGAAGCCGAATCGCGCGCGGTGCGCCTCCTCGAAGCGCGCCGCGACCTCGCGGCCGGCGTCCCCCGGCGCGACACGCACCTCGACCTCGTGCCCCTGGCCGAGGTAGCGCGCGCGGAGCAGCCACGCGCGGTCGCGCCCGGCGACACGCGCGGCGAGTGCCTCGCACGCCTCGCGGAGCTGCGTTCCGGTGAGGTCCGCGGCGGCGGCGAGGAGACTCATCGCGACCTCGCGCCGCTCGGGCGCGATCGCGAGTCCCACCGCGCTCAGCACCCCCGCGAAGGGCGGGACGATCACCGTCGTCATCGACAGCGCCTCGGCGAGGGCGCAGGCGTGCAGCGGACCACCGCCACCGAACGCGACGAGCGCGCAGTGGCGCGGGTCCACGCCACGCTCGACGCTCACGCGCCGGAGCGCGCGGGCCATCCCCGCGTCGGCGATCCGGATGATGGACTCGGCGGTGCGCTCCACCGGCGCGCCGAGCGACTCGGCGAGCCGCGCGACAGCGGCGCGCGCGGCATCGGCGTCGAGCCGCACGCCCCCGGCCATCGCGGTGGCGCGGATCCGGCCGAGGGTGACCTGCGCATCGGTGACGGTCGGCTCGGTGCCGCCGTGGCCGAACGCGACGGGGCCGGGGCGCGCGCCGGCGCTGCGCGGGCCCACGCGCAGCGCGCCACCGTCGTCCACCCACGCGATGCTCCCGCCGCCCGCCGAGACGGTCTCCACCAGCACGCGCGGGAGCGCGATCGGCGCGCCGGCGACGGCGCCGCCCGGTTCGACGAGGGGTTGTCCGTCGAGGACGAGGCCGGCGTCCGCGCTGGTGCCGCCGATGTCAATGGTCAGCGCGTCACGCAGGCCTGCCGCGCGCAGGACCGCCGCCGCGCCGACGACACCGCCGGCAGGCCCCGAGAGCGCGAGCGACGCGGCGTGATGCGCGGCCTCGGCGGACGATCGCATCCCGCCACCGGAGGTCATCACCGCCGGCGCGGGGAACCGCGCCGAGGAGAGCCGCTGGGCGAGCCGCGCGAGGTACCGCTCGACCGCCGGCCGCGCGTAGCCCTCGGCGACCGCCGTCGCCGTGCGCTCGTACTCGCGGATCTCGGGGAGCACCTCGGTCGAGGTGACGACCGTGAGCGACGGACGCGCGCCCCGGATGGCGTCGGCGAGCGCGCGCTCGGCCGTGTCGTCGGCGTAGGCGTGGAGGAGCGCGACGACGACGACCTCGGGCTCCAGCGCGAGCACCGATGCCACGGTGCGGGCGATGCCCGCGGCGTCGAGTGCGCGGGTGATCCCGCGGGGCGTGCGGCGCTCCGGCACCGCGACGACGGCGTCCGACGCGACGAGCGGCGGCGGGTGATGGCGCGAGAGGTCGTAGAGCGACGCGCGGTCCTGCCGCCGGAGTTCGAGGAGGTCGGTCGCGCCCTCGGTGGCGCAGAGCACGACGCGCGCGCCGCGCCGCTCGAGCAGGAGGTTGGTGACGACCGTGGTGCCGTGCACGAGCCGCGTCACCGCGCCCGGAGGCGCCTCGAGCGCGGTGAGCGACGCGACGACACCGTTGCCCTGGTCCTCCGGCGTGGAGAGCACCTTCCGCGCCGTCACCCTCCCCGAGCCGTCTATCGCCGCGCAGTCCGTGAACGTCCCGCCGACGTCAACGCCGGCGGCGAGCCGACCGGTCGGCGGTGCGGCGCTCACGCGGCCGGGGCGGGAGGCGCGGCGCGTTGCGCGATCGCGAGGTGACGCCAGGTCGCGATCGCGAGGCCGGTGTGCGCGGGGAGGACGAGGAGGAGGGGTCCGCCCTGCTGCTGGCTCGTGAACGACGCGATGAGGAGCCCGAGCGCGGCCTGCGCCGCGATCGCGATCAGGAGCCAGCGCACCCACGCGGGGGCGCGTCCGCGCCAGATGGCGACCGCCGCCGGCACCGCGGCGACGATCCCCAGCGGCGAGACGAGGAGGAGGTTCAGGTTGTCGTACCAGAAGACGTGGGCCGACGCGACCCACATCCCGAGGAGCGCGAGGCCGAGCGCGCCGGTGGCGAGGTGCCAGAGCGCCGCCATCACCGCGGCGGGGATCCGCGTGCGCCGCCGCGCGACCTCCGAGAGGGGCACCAGCAGGAGCATCCACGCCCCAAGGATCGGTCCCCAGGTCCCGAGCGCGATGCCGCGCGCCTCGGCGGGCTCCGGCGCCCGCCTCGCCTCGTGCAGCACGATCTCCTCGGAGACGAGAGGGACCGTGCCCTGCGGCGTCTCGACCGTGACCTCCCGGAGGAGGTCGCGGAGTCGCATCGGGACGAACGCCGACTGCCAGGCGGTGAGGGGCGCGTCGGCGCGCGGGCCGAGCGCGAAGTCGGTGCCCGCCTGCGGGAAGGGGTCGGGGGTGAGGAGCCGCACCGTCTCGCTGCGATAGGTCAGCGAGGTGGTGAGGACGCTGAACCGACGCTCGAGCGTGCCGCCGAGGACGCCGTCCAGCGCATCGCGCACGCGGGTGGAGCAGTTGTCGCGGAAGTAGTCGTAGCGGTAGTACTTGTTCTCCTCGAGCACGTTCTCGCGCACGAAGGCGTCGAGTGCGGCGCGCTGGGCCGGGGTGAGGGCGAGCACCTGCTCGACGCCGGCGCGGTCCACCCGCCGGTAGTAGGCGACGAGGTCACGCGTCGAGAAGGCGTCCACCCAGTACCGCGTGTCACCGGAGAGGAAGCGACGGATGAACCGCGGCTGGTCGAACGAGAACATCCCCCAGTTGTAGGCGCGGTCCTCGCCGGTAGCGGTGTCCAGGATGCGGATCGCGTTGTGACCGAACCGCTCCCACACGGCATCACCGGGGCCGAAGGTGAGGACCGAGACGCGCAGCGTGCTGCCGGGTTCGGCGGGCGCGCCCGGGCGCTGGGCGACGGCGGTGGTGGCACCGGGCGCGAGCAGGGCGACCGCGCCGACCGCGACCGCGGCGACGGCGCGCGCGACGCGCCCGCTCACGGCCGATACTCTTTGCCGTCGTCCGCCGCCTTGTAGATCGCCTCGAGGAGCTTGTAGAGCCGCACCTGGTCCTTCGGCGGCTCGTACGGCTCCTCGCCACCCACGACGGCCACGAAGTGCGCGAGCTCGGAGCGGTACGATTGGATGAAGAGCGTGTCCTTGGTGGACGCGCCCGAGGGCGAGACATCCACCACGCGCCCGTGGATCTCCTTCGAGAGGCGGAGCGGCGCCAGCCGCGCCGAGCCCTTCGTGCCGACGATCTCGAACCACCAGCGCTGGTCCTCGCCGACGTAGTTCGCGTTCACGTCGATCACGACCGTGAAGCCGCCCTGGCACTCGATCGTCACCAGCGCCGATTCCTCGACCGCGTTGGCGCCACGCGCCCGCTCGACCGCGGCGAAGACGCGCTCGACGCGCGGGAAGTCGGTGAACCAGCCGGCGAGGTCGAGGAGGGGGAGGCCGAGCTCGAGGAACGCGCCGCCCCCGGCCTCGGCGCGGCGGAGCCGCCAGGGCGCGACCTGCGCGCGGTTGCGGTACGCGCCCGCGCGGACGGCGCGGACCTTGCCGAGCTCGCCCCCGCGGACGAAGGCGTCGAGCGTCTGCGCGTCGTGCCGGAAGCGATGGTTGTTCGCGACCATCACGACGCGCTTGGCCTTCTCCGACGCGGCGAGCACGCGCTCCACCGCGCGCGCGTTCAGGCCGAGGGGGCGCTCGCACAGCACGTGCACCCCGGCGCGCAGCGCCGAGAGCACGTGCACCTCGTGGAGGTGGTTGGGCGTGGCGATGACGACGGCGTCGAGGTCGGGGAGTTCGAGCAGTTCCTCGATGTCGGTCGTCACGTCCCGCACGCCGAACCGCTGCGCCAGGGCGCGCGCCTTGGGACCGTCATTGTCGCAGAGGGCCGCGACCTGCGCGCCGCGCATCTTGCTGAGCACGGGGAGGTGGGCCGTCTGCGCGATGGCGCCAAGGCCCACGACCGCGATGCGGACCTGTGGGCGCGGGGTGCCCGCGGGCGGTGTGGAAGGCACGGCGTCGGACTCCTACGGGATCAGGTAGCCTGGCGGGACGGCGCCGAGGGTCGTGCCCGGATAGTACGTGAGGAGGATCCGCTGCGCGTCCTGCCCCGCGCGCGCACGCCCGATCGCGCCCCACTGGCACATCCCCACCCCGTGTCCGTAGCCATTGCCGCGGAACACGGCGCGGACGAGACGCCCGGCCGACGACTCGACGGTCACCGAAAAATAGGAGCTGTTCAGCGGCTCGCCACCGGCGGTGCGCAGCACGGTCCTCGACTCGTTGCCCCGGAGCGGGAAGGTCCCCTTCTCCGTCCGGATCACGACGGTCCGGGCCCGCCCGCTCGGCGTCCGTCCGTCCACCTCGATCCCGGTCACGCGGCCCGGGCCGCCGGCGGGGACCTGCACGTACTGCCGCAGGTAGCGCTGCACCGCGGCGTCGAGTTCACGGGCCTGCAGCACCCGGGTCCAGGCGAAGCGGGGGGCGATGTCGCAGTAGTAGCGATCGCTCCCGCCGATCCGGTCGCTCACGCGCCGGAGGTGCGGCTCGCCGTCGCTCCGCCACACCTCCTCGGCCGCCGCCGATTCCCCGCCGCAGGTCGAGGAGAAGGGCGCCGTGACCACGCGCCCCTGGTAGAGCAGCACGAGGCCCGCCGTGTTCCGCACGGCCTGGTCCGCGAGGGGCCGTTCGGCGTCGCGCCCGCCGTACACCTGGTCGCCGACGCTCGCGATGAGGTCGAAGTCGGTGCTCCGGCCGTTCCCCTGCCGCGCGAGGCGCATCCGCGTCAGGGTGTACGACCGCGCGGCGACCGCCTGCGCCTCCACCGCCGCGCGCTCGGCTGCCGGTCGTTCGCCGATCTCGATCGGCACCACGCCGCGCAGGTACTGTTCGAGCGGCAGCAGGTTGACGGCGAGGATCCCGGTGTCGGTCGGGACGAAGGTCATCGCGCCGCGATAGGAGCGGCGTCCGGTGACGACGTGCCCCGCATCGTCGGGGTGCTGCGCGAGCACCCCGGCCTGCCACGCCGTCGCCGCGCCGTCGGACCGGACGGCGCGCAGGCGCGCCCCCTGGCGCTCGAGGAACCAGTGCTCGCGGGCGCGCGCGCGGACGATCACGCCGCCGTCCGCCGAGACGAGGCGCCAGGGTCCGGTCGCGTTGAGGGTGGCGGTGTCGCGCGCGACGCGCACGGCGATCCGTACGAGCAGCCCCTCCCCCGCCGAGGGCGGGAGTGGCGTGGGCTCCGTCGGCAGCGGGGTCGGAGGCGGCTCGACGGGCCGCGGCGCGGGCGCCGGGACGGGCGTGGGGGCCGGCGGCGGACTCTCCTCCGGCGTGCGGATGCGTGAGATGCAGGCGCCGAGGGCGAGGACCAAGACCGCGAGACCGACCCGGAGCGACGCCCGGTCGCGCCTCAACGACCGAAGCTCCCGGAGGTGATGCCGACCAGGGGGAGCGCGCGGCTGCGGGGCCGCGCGCCGCCCGCTTCCACGCCCGCGCCCGCGCCCTCGATCGTGCGTCGCGCCCGCGCCGTGAAGTCGTAGTCGTCCACGACGCCGGTGACCTCGACCTCGAGGAGGCTCCCCGGAGCGGCATCGCTCGCGACGCGCGTGATCCCGTCGATATCGTCGGCCTGCCAGGGGAGCCGCGCGATCGCGTCGCCACCGTTCGCCGATCCCTCGAGCACCAGCGCCGCGGCGGTCACCCCCACGCGCGACTCGTAGCGCTCGGCGGTGATGTGGCGCTGGAGCTCCTGCACGACCTCGAGCCGCTCGCGCTTCACCACCTCGGGCACGTCGTCGGGGAGCTCGGCGCCCCGCGTCCCCTCCTGCGGCGAGTAGGTGAAGACGCCGACGCGGTCGAACTGGATCTCCTGCAGCAGCTCGACGAGCCGCGCGAAGTCGTCGTCGGTCTCCCCCGGGAACCCGACGATGCAGGTGGTGCGGATCGCCACCGCCGGCACCGCGTCGCGGAAGCGGGCGACCTTCTCGCGGATCGTCCGGGCGCGCTCGGGACGCCGCATCCGCTCGAGCACGGCATCGGAGCCGTGCTGGATCGGCATGTCGAGGTACCGGAGGATCCGCGGTTCGCGCGCGATGACCTCGAGGAGGCGCGGCGTGATCCCCGCCGAGTACAGGTACATGTTGCGGAACCAGGGGATCGAGGTCTCGCGCACGAGGGCCTCGAGGAGCTCGGGGAGCCGCACCCCGTCGCGGCGGTCGCGGCCGTAGTGCGCGAGGTCCTGCGCGACGAGGTTGACCTCGCGCGCGCCCTGCAGCTCGAGGAGCTGCGCCTCGCGGACGACCTCGTCGAGCGCGAAGGAGCGGTGACGACCGCGCATGAGCGGGATCGCGCAGAAGGCGCAGCCGTGGTCGCACCCCTCGCTCACCTTGAGGTAGCGGACGGCGGGCGTGGTGCCGGCGTGGACGCGGACTCCCGGATGCACGGTGACGGGGTCGCCGATCAGCCCGCGCTCGTGGAGCCGCGGGATCAGCTGCTCCGTCTCGGAGGCGCCGAGGAAGAGGTCCACCTCGGGCAGCGCCTCGGCGAGCTCGCCCTTGTGCCGCTCGACCATGCAGCCGACCGCGACGACGGCGGTGGCGCTGCCCGCCTCCTTGAGGCGGCCCGCGGCGACGATCGCGTCAATGGACTCCCGCTTGGCGGCGTCGATGAAGCCGCAGGTGTTGACGATGATCAGCTCGGCATCCGCCGCGTCGGGGACCGCGACGGCCCCGTGGTCGAGGAGCTGCGCGAGATAGCGCTCGCTGTCCACCGTGTTCTTGTCGCACCCGAGGGTGACGAGCGCGACCTTCACCGGTAGTTGCCGAAGTCGAGCTGCACGCCGACGTCCTGCGTGCGGATGAACGCCATCACCGCCTGCAGCTCGTCGCGGCTGGGCGAGGTCACCCG
>CAZYUL010000055.1:0-18193 GCA_964650715.1 uncultured Gemmatimonas sp.
ATCACGGCGACGGCGGGTGGGGTGGAGCTGGACCAGGAGCCGACGGTGACGGTGAGTGTCGGGGCGGTCTCTCCAACCATCTCCACGGTGAGCGTTGATCTGACAGCAATCACCGCTGGCGGCGCCGGCAGCACCATCACGGTCACTGCCCGCGACGCCGCTGGAAACGTCATCGCCGATGCAAGCGTCGAGCTGGCGGTGTCGGGCGACGACAACAACCTGACGACAAACGGCACCACGAACGGATCCGGCGTCTTCACGACGACGCTCACGTCCACGAAGGCCGAGCTGAAGAACATCGTGGCCACCATCAACGCGGTGGAGATCGCCCAGCAACCCACGGTAACAGTGAACCCGGACGCCGTGGCGTCACTCGGGTTCTTCGTGCACCCCGATGACGCCGAAGTGGATCAACCGATCCCATCCTTCCTCGTCCGTGCACTCGATCAGTTCGACAACATCGTCACCAGCTACACCGGGACGATCTCGCTGACCATTGATCCCTCGAGCGGGTCGATTGGGGCCGGGTTCACTGCGGGGAGCGTCACGCAGCTGGTGGCTGTGCAGGGCGAGGCGCAGTTCACGAACGTCGCGATCAACCTCGCCGGCACGAGCTACCGCCTCATCGCCGCCGACAGCGTACGCAGCTCCGACCCGAGCCTCGAGTTCGACATCACTGGCCCGGTCCAGGCGGCAACCATCACTGCAACCCACTTTCGCACGGACGGGGTACTTTGGTACAGGCCCTCGGACGTGACGCTCGAGGGTCGTCGCTAGTGTCAGATTCGCCGCCCCGACCCCCCGCCTCCACACATCCAGGAGCCCCCTCTCCCGCGATGCCCGGCCAGACCTGTCCCCGCTGCTCGGTCTCGACGATCTCCCCTCGCACCGGCAAGTGCGAGCTCTGCGGCTACACGCCGGGGAGCAGCGTCGTGGTGGCCGCCGAGGACCAGGTCACCTCCGCCGCCGTCCGCGAGCTCGCCCACGAGTTCGAGTTCGGCGAGCTCCTCGGCCGCGGCGTCGGCTCCGCCATCTACCGCGTCCGCGAACGCAACGGCGGACGTGCCTCGATCCTCAAGGTCGCCGCGCGCCGCCCCGACGTCCCCGACGCCGAGGAGAGCTTCCGCGCGATGCTCGGGATGTTCGCCACCTTCGATCATCCCCACCTCGTCCCCATCCACCGCTACGGCAGCACCGATTCCCTCTTCTGGTTCTCCACCGAGGACGTCGGCGCCACCACCCTTCGCGCCCTCCTCGCCGAACGCGGCGCCCTCGATGCCCGCACCTGCCGCCGCATCGCGACGCAGGTCGTCGGCGCGCTCGACTACCTCCACCGGCACGGCGTCGTCCACGGCGCGATCAAGGTGGACAACATCCTCCTCGACAAGGAGGGCTGGGTCCGCGTCGCCGATCCCTCGTTCATCCGCGCCCGCTGGAAGCGCCGGTCCCGCTCGACGCCCTCCCGCGGCATCACCTCCGTCGGCGGCGCCGCGCAGACGACGCGCCCCAGCTGGGTCGCGCCCGAGGACCACGAACGCGGCGAGCGGCTCCCCGCCGCCGACCAGTACGCCCTCGGCGCGCTCCTCTACGAATGCGTGACCGGCGAACCGCCCGAGGATCCGCCGGTCCCGGTCCTCGAGCTCGCACAAGGCCTCCCGCCGCAGATGGGACGCGCGATCGAGACCGCGATGGCGGTCGAGCCGTTCCGACGATTCGGGTCGCTCGCGGAGTTCCTCTTCGCGCTCGAGGCGCGCAACAGCTCGAGCATCACGCCGGTCGTGCCGCCGCCACCACCGCGCGCGGGCGCACGCCCCGCCGACCGCGCCTCCCGCGACGTCGTGATGATCCAGGACTGGGAGCCGCCCGCGGAGAAGAAGAGCCCGGCGGTCCTCATCGCCCGCGCGGCGGTCGTCGTCGCCATCCTCGCCGCCGCGGCCTGGATCGCGCCCACGCTCCTCTCGCGCGGCGGACCGACGACGCCACAGGTGGTCTCCACCGGCGCACCCTCCACGATCCCGTCGGCATCCCCCGGTGCCGCGTCGTCCGTGACGAACTCCGCGCCGGCTGGCGCGCCGACCGGCGGGTCGAGGCCGGCGCCGACCACGCCGGCTCCACGCGTCACACCGCGCCCGCCCGCCACGACGAGCGCGACGACGCCCCCGCCCGCCGCCACGGCGACCGCGCCGGCTACGTCGGGCGCCGCCCCGACCACCACGCCGGCCACGACGCCAGCGAACCCGCCGCCGGCCGCGCCCACGGGCGAACCGGGGCGGCTCTTCGTCAACGCGTCCCCTTGGGGCACGGTGCACCTCGATGGCGTCCTCCTCGGCAACACGCCCCGCGCGAACATCGAGGTGACGCCGGGCCAGCACACGCTGCGCGTCTCGCGGCCGGGGTTCGAGACGATCGAACGGGTGATCCGCGTCGCGCCCGGCGAGACGGTGCGGATCACCGACCTCGTCCTCGTCCCGTCGCGTCCGTAGCATGATGCGCACGATCCTCACCGCGCTGCTCCTCGGCGCGATGCTGTTGATGACGCCGCTCGCGGGCCCGCTCGCCGCGCAGCAGGCGGACCCCCTCGCGTCGGCATTGGCGGCCTCGCGCGACCTCGACTTCGACGCTGCCGCATCGCGGCTCCGCGCCGCGCTCGCCGCCACCGGCGCCAACCGCCTCTCCGACGCCGACCGCGCCCGCGCGCTCATGCACCTCGGCGCCACCGAGCTCTTCCGCGAGCGCCGCACGGCGGCGGCGGATGCGTTCCGGACGCTGCTCGCCTTCAACCCGCGCTACCGGCCCGACGAGATCGTCTTCCCGCCGGAGGTCTCGGCACTCTTCCACGAAGTGCGCATCGGCGTGCGCGCGGTGGCGGTCTCGATCCCCCCCGACGCCGCGCTCTCGGACCCCGGCGACCGGCTCGTGATCCGCGTCTATTCGGCGTCGTTGCACCAGATCCGGGCGACGGTCCGCACGCAGAACGGGATGGTCGTGAGTGAGCTGCACGACGGCGCGATCGGCGACAGCCTCGACCTCCTCTGGGACGCGCGCCAGGGCGACGGTCGGCGTCGCGCCGACGGCACCTACCTGCTGCGGGTGATGTCGCGCGCCCCGGATGGTCGCGGGGAGCGTGAGGTCGAGGTGCCGCTCACCCTGGCGTGGGATGCCGTGGACACCCTGCCGCTCCCGGCCGAGCCCACGCTGCGCCCCGAATCCACGACGCCGACAGGACGGATGCGGCCTCTCGCGGTCGGCCTCGGCGTCGCCGCGATCGCCGCGGTCCTGCCGAACCTCGTCGGCGGCGGGCCCGACGCCTCCTCGATGCGCTTCGGCGTCGCCGGCACGATCGGGATCGCCGGGATCGTCGGGATGGCATCCGCATCACGTCCGCGGCCACTGGCCGAGAACATCGCGTGGAACCGCGCCGAACGGGAACGCTGGCAGCGCGAGGTGGACCGGGTGCGGCAGGAGAACGACTCACGTGCCGCGACGGTGACGCTGCGCGTGCGCGCGGGCCGACCGACGGTGACCGAAGTGCCGGGCGCCAGCGGCGGCGCGGCGCGATGAGGCGGACGATCGGGATCGCGGTGCTGGCGATCTCGGCGCTCGCCACGCCGGGCGCCGCCCAGCCACTCGCCGGGCTCTCGGCGTCGCTCGAGGTGACGCCGCTGCGCCTCTCGCGCAGCACGAGCATCGACCGGGTCCTGTCGGGCCCGGTGTTCGGCGCGCAGGGGCGGATCGCGTTCCGCCTCTTCGAGCTCGAGGGACGCTACGCCGAGGGCTCGCTCTCCCCCGCCGAGGGATCCACGGGACTCTCCGAGGACCTGGTGGAGGGGATCGCGGTCGCGTGGTTCCGCCCGCGGCCCTGGATCGCGGTCGGGGCCGGGCCGCAACTTCGCGCCTTCATCTCGGCGTCGGGCACCTCGCACTGGACGCGATTCGACCTGCGGACGCGGCTGAACGCGGACCTGATCCCCGGCCTCGCGATGGCGTACGTCGAGGGCTGGCTCTCGATGGCGGCGACTTCGAACGTGCAGGGCGGCGGGTCCGGCGCCCAGGGCGCCGAGGCGGGGATCAGTGCGCGTATCCCGCGACTGCCGATGACCGCGCGACTCGGCTACGTCGCCGACCGTGCCGCCTTCGCGAGCGGTGGCAGCGAGTTCATCGAGGGGATACGGATCTCCCTGCAAGTGGGACCGTTCTAGGCCTATTGCGCCTTATCCCATAAGCAGTATCTATCAAGCTCAAATGAACTTGATGCGACCCCGGTGACCGCGGCACCGATCGCGCTACGCGCACTCGACGACGCCCCCCTCATGGTGTGGGTGCTCGTCCCCGTCGTCGAGACCGACGACGAAGACATCCAGTGGTACAACGACTTCGAGTCGGGGAAGGCCGAGTACGCACGGGCCTTCGGCGCGCTCGGCTACGACTGGCGGTGGCAGCCCGTCACGATGCGGGACCACGAGGAGGTCATCGCGCGGATCGTGCGTGAGTCGCGCGGTCGCGAACCGGTGATCTTCAACCTCTGCGACGGCGACGAGGCGAACGGGTCGCCGGGGATGAGCGTGATCCGGTGCCTGCGCGCGCACGGGCTGCGGTTCACCGGCGCCGACGAGCACTTCTTCGACATCACCACGTCGAAGATCGTGATGAAGGAAGCCTTCGACCGCGCGGGCGTGCCGACCTCGCCCTGGGTAGTGCTCGAGAAGGACGGGTCCAACGTCGCCGAGGCGATGAAGCGCCTCGGCGCGCCGCTGATCCTCAAGCCGGCGGTCTCCGCGGGGAGCATGGGGATCACGACGAAGTCGGTCGTGAGCACGCCGCAGGCGCTCCGGGCCCAACTCGCCAAGTTGCGGAAGGGCTACCACGGCTGGGACCTCCTGGGCGGCGGCGTGTTCGTCGAGCGGTTCGTCGCCGGTCCCGAGTACACGACCTTCATCATCGGGTCGAGCGGGTCGCGCACGCGGGCCACGGTGTACACCCCGGTCGAGCGGCTCTTCAACGAGACGCTCCCCGAGACGGAGCGGTTCCTCTCGTTCGACCGCCTCTGGGGCCTCTACTCGGAGGAGACGCCGGTCGAGGGCGGGGACGGCGAACTCTGGAACTACCGCCGGGTGCCGCGCCACACGGCCAAGAAGGTGAAGGAGATCAGCTGGGCGGCGTACGAGGCGGTCGGCGGCCGCGGTTACGGCCGCGTGGACCTCCGCCAGGACGCCCGCACCGGCGAGATCATCGTCCTCGAGGTCAACGCGCAATGCGGCATCTCCGAGGATGAGAACCACACCTCGATCGGGGCCATCCTGCGCTTCGCGCGACGCCCCTTCTCGTCCGCCGTGCGCCAGATCATCGAGGTCTCCCAGCACCCGCGCCCGGCGACCGTCGTCTCCTGAGGACCATGAAAGTCTGCGTGCTCCAGCCGGACTACTCGACGTCCGGCGTCGACTACAAGAACTACGACCCGCCCCGGGACCTGACCGCGCTGCTCCCCGGGCACACGGTGCACCACGAGTTCCTCAACAAGCTCTCGACGTACCAGCAGCTCCAGCGGCTCTCGCGCGAGCGGTTCGACATCTTCGTGAACCTCTGCGACGGCTACCTCGAGTGGGACATCCCGTCGATCGACGTGATGCAGTGCCTCGAGGCGCTGAACCTCCCGTACACGGGGCCGACGCCGGCGCTCTACCACGTGCCGAAGCCCCTGATGAAGTACGTGGCGCACGCCTCCGGGGTCGCGACACCGATGCACGCGCTGGTGGATGGCGGGGCGTTGGCGGACCTCGTGCGGGACGGCGGCGACCCGTCGCTCGCCGACGCGGCCCTCTCGCGCGAAGTGCGGCACCTCCGCTATCCGCTCTTCGTGAAACCGGCCCACGCCGGCGATTCCCTCGGGGTGGACGAGCACGCGATCGTGCACGACCTCACCGAGCTCCGCAACCAGGTGCTGGCGATCGCCGGCGACTGGCCGTCGGTGCTCGTCGAGGAGTACATCGCGGGCCGCGAGTTCACGGTGCTGATGTACGGCGACCCCGCGGGCGCCGGGAAGGCGACGCCGCTCCTCCCGGTGGAGTACATCTTCCCCGAGGGGTTCAGCTACAAGAGCTACGCCCTCAAGACCCGGGAGCTCCACCCCGACGCCAACGTCCCCGTCCGCGACCCCGAGCTCGTCTCGCGCCTGCACGAGGCGGCGCTGGCGGTCTACCGCGCCTTCAGCGGGGTCGGCTACGCCCGGATGGACTTCCGGATGGATGCCGCGGGCCGGCTCTTCTTCCTCGAGAACAACTTCACCTGCTCGGTCTTCTATGCCGACGGGTCCGAGGGATCGGCCGACTACATCCTCAGGTACGACGGGATCGGGAAGGCGGAGTTCCTGCGGCGGATCATCGAGGAAGGGATCGCCCGCCACCGCCGCAAGCAGCGTCCGTTCGTGATGCGCGGCAACGCGATCGCGGGCTACGGGATCGTGGCCACGCGACCGATCGCCGCGGGCGAGGTCGTGTTCCGCGGCGAGGGACGGGCCCAGCGGCTCGTGACCCGACGGCACGTGGAGACGCAGTGGGGCGAGGGGGACAAGCAGCTCTTCCGGCAGTACGCGTATCCGATCAGCGACGAGGTCTTCGCGATCTGGGACGAGGACCCCCTCCAGTGGGCCCCCCAGAACCACAGTTGTGACGCGAACACGGGGTTCGACGGTCTTGATGTCGTGGCCCGTCGCGAGATCGCGATGGGCGAGGAGCTGACGCTCGACTATGCCGACCTGCTGAACGAGTGGGGCGACGGGTTCGAGTGTCGATGTGGATCGGCGAACTGCCGGGGCACGGTGCGTGGGACGCCCGGCAGTTCGGTGACGGCCCGGGAGGAGGAGGCGACCCGCTGATCCCCCGCCGGACCGTCGGTGGCGCGTCAGGGTATCACCCGTGCAGGGGTTGCCTGCCCGGGCCGCCGCGCGTCACTCGGGCAGGGGACACTGGGGATGAGGCTCACACCTCACCGGGAGGACGCCATGCGGTCGTACGTGTTCGGCCTGAACGTGCTGGTCTGCTGCGTCGCGACCTGGACCGCGATCGTGTACGGGATCCTCACGCGCGACCTCCTCGGGACGGCGCTCTGGCTGACGCTGGCCTTCGTCGCGGTGGGTGCCGAGCGGATGACGCCGCGCCGCGGGTCGGACGAGCCGTAGCGAGCGCCATCGCGGTGCGTCCATGACGCACCACCCGTTCCATCTCCGGCGGCTCTTCCTCCTCGCGGGCCTGGTGCTCGCGGTCGTCGCGATCGCGCGCTCCGAAGCCCTGCAGCAGAGCGTGGTCGGCGTCCTGGAGTGGTCGCGGACGCTGATGTCGGAGTACCCGCGCGGCGGGATGCTGCTCTTCCTCGGGCTCTCCGCGCTCTCCGCCACCTTCAGCTTCTTCTCGAGCGGCGCGCTGGTCCCGATCGGCGTCTACGTCTGGGGCCCGGAGATGACCGCGCTGCTCCTCTTCTCCGGCGGCACGCTGGGAGGGATCAGCGGCTACTGGATCGCGCGCACCGTGGGCCGGAAGGTCGTGCACCTCATGTTCGCCGAGGACTCGATCCATCGCTACGAGGAGTTCTTCCGGCACGGCGCGCGGTGGCGCACAATCCTGCTCTTCCGGGTGGCGCTCCAGTCGGAGATCCCGAGCTACGTCCTCGGCGTGCTCAAGTACCCCTTCGCCCGCTACGTGCCGATCATCCTCCTCGGCGAGCTCCCGTACGTGCTGGTGATGGTGTACCTCGGCGAGATCTTCCTCGAGCGCAACGTCCCGCTCTTCGTCGCGGTGCTCGTGTTCGCACTCGGGCTCACGTACTGGGCCTGGCGGCGGCTCCAGGCCGAGATGCGCGCCTCGGAGGCGTCCCGGAGCGCCGCCGCGCCGACCGTCGAGCCGGCGTCCGCCGCTACGGCACCAGCACCGCGTCAATGACGTGGACCCATCCGTTGCTCGCGCGCACGGACGCGATCACCTTCGCCGAGCCGATGTAGGTCGCGCCGTCCTTGCGCGTGAAGGTCACGCGCCCGCCGTCCACCATCCCGAGCGACTGGCCGTCCTCGAAGAAGTCGAGGTCGAGCGCCGACGTGGTCACGTGATGCTGCAGGATGGCCGAGAGCTTCGACTTGTTCTCCGGCTTGAGCAGGTCGTCGACCGTGCCCGGGGGCAGCTTGTCGAACGCGGCGTTCGTGGGGGCGAAGACCGTGAACGGTCCGGCGTTGGAGAGGGAGTTCACGAGGTCCGCGGCCTTGAGCGCCGCGACGAGCGTGGTGTGGTCCTTGGAGCCGACCGCGACCTTGACGACATCGGGTTGGGAGACGTCATCCTGGACGGCGGACTGACCGGCGCCGCCGGAGACACCGGCGGTCTCGGTCTGCGCGGCATCGCCACCGGTGCAGGAGAGGAGCGCGAGCGCCGCGCTCAGGGGGAGCAGGCTGCGACGGATGGACATCGGATGGCCTCGGTTGGAAAAGGTGCAGATGAGATGCACCATATGATCGGTCCCCCCGGACGCCGGCGCAGTAGGGCGGTCCCCGGAGGCGATGTCGGTGCTCTCGCGTAGGGGAAACGCGGAGCGGCCCGCCCCGGCAGGTTCGCCGGGGCGGGCCGCTCACCGTTCAGGACGTCTCGATCAGGGCGTCGGGGTCGTCGTCCCGGCGTCGAGGTCGTTCCAGTGCAGGATGCTGTTGAAGCCGAGGAAGAACGTGCCGTGCGTCTGCCAGCGCCAGAACGGCCGGATGCCGAAGCTGACGACGTGCCCCGTCCCGACCTTCGCATCCACGACCTGGGCGCGGTTCACGAGCGCCTCGCCACCGGCGAGGGTGCCGGAGAGGAGGATGTCCGAGACGTTCGACGGGAAGCTCACGATGACTCGTGGGCGATTCGCAGCGGCGGCGCCGCCACCACCGAAGCCGCCACCACCGCCGCCTCCACCACCACCACCACCGCCGCCTCCACCACCGCCAGGCCCGCGGGCCGTTGCGCCACCAGCACCACCCGCGCGCGGCGCCTCGTCCACGGCGTTCCAGTCCCAGGTCGAGAGGGGGACCCGATTCGCCATCGGCGTGGTGTTCTGGCCCTGCGCCGCACCGCCGCCGCCACCGCCGAATCCTCCGAAGCCGCCGCCACCGCCGACGCTGAGCACCGGACCCTGGTTGAAGTAGACCGGCACCTGCGTCGTGTAGCCATAGGCGATCGGGCTCCGCTTGTCGGTCACGACCCCGCGCATCACCGAGCCGCGGGCGAAGAGGCCGCTCGGCTCCTCGATCGTGACCCCGTTCGTGAGCTTGTACTCGGGGAAGATCGTGGACGTCGAACCCTCCACGATCAGCGTGCCGCCGGCCTCGACGAACTTGCGGAGCTCCATCAGTCCCTCGTAGCCCATCCCGCCGCGGATGTCGTCCGACTCGTCGTTGGCGCCGAGGTTGGGGGTCTCATCGGACCGCTTGTAGGGGAGCGGCGTCTTGCCGGTCATCGCGATGCCGTTCACCTGCGACTCGGCGTTGCCCCCGACGTGCGGGAAGATGATGACGTCGTACTTCGCGCGGAGGTTCCCCTCGCGGAGCTTCTGGTCGGCGAAGTAGGTGTACGGGACGCCGTACGTGTCGAGCGCGGCGCGCACCCACCCCTCGTCCTGCGTGCGCTGCCAGGAGTGGATGTAGCCGATGCGCGGGACGTCGAGGTCGTGGGTCCGGACCTGCGGCGCCGACGCCATCGCGACGCCGGAGACGCCGAGCTCGGCGAAGACGGTGTTCAGTCGCGCACGGTCGGCGTTGCGGATGATGAACGACCCCGCGCGGAACTTGCGGCCCGCCACCTCGAAGTCCTCCTGCGCGGCCTCCATCGCGACGTCCTTCAGGCGGAAGCGCATCGTCACGAGGTTGTTGTCGGTCGTATGGTCCACGACGACGACGTTCCCGGTGCCGCTGACCCCGCCCGGCGCCTTCGCCAGCGCCGTCATCCGGGTCATCCGGTGCCGGAAGACCGACGAGTCGGCGATGGGCGTCACGACGACGTTGCGCATGAACTGGAAGGTCCAGCCGGTGTCGTCATAGGGCCGCGGGTTCTGCGGCGAGAAGCTCTGCACCGAGAAGTACATGTCGGCGAGGGTGCGATACGGCTGGTCGGCGCGGATGAGGAAGTCACCGCGCTGCACCTGCACCGAGCCGAAGGTGCCGGGAGCGTCGGCCACGTGGATCTCGAGCCCCTGCCGGAAGAGCTCGTTCACGGCATCCACCACGTCGGCCTTGCGGCGCTGCCCGGCGGGGATCACCCAGCCGTGCGTCGGGCCGTTCCGTCCCTTCTCGTACGACCGCTTGTTCTTGAGGTAGTAGTTCTCGAGGTAGAGCCGACGGTTCTTGGCGAAATGGTCGAGCGAGAAGAGGACGCCCGACTGCCCGATGTTCACCGAGTTCCGCGGGCCCCACTTGATCTCGGGGAGGGGCGGGTTCGGGCGGAACCACTCGCGGCTCGTCGTGGTCGCACCGACGCGGAGGTTCGGGTTGTTGTCCGGCCCGTAGCTCTGCACTTCGTAGAAGCGGCCGGTGGCGTTGTGCGCGTGCGCGGCGAAGAAGAGGTAGTTCGGCGTCCACCCGTCATAGAAGCCGTAGGTCCAGACGCCGGGGACGCCGCGCTTGGTCAGCTCCATCACGTCGGCCTGCGCCATCATCCACCACTCGTTCACCGTGATGGCGTCGAGCCACTCGTTGTACGGGCCGGTACCGGTCGAGGAGTAGAGGTACGAGACCGACTCGTGCAGGTCGTGCATCACCTGCGGCTTCCACTCGAGGAAGGTCCGGTTGACGTTCCGGGTCAGTGCGAGGAACTGTCCCATCCCGTCGCGGTTGTTGTCGTGCGCGACGTACTTGCCCCAGTACATCAGCGGGAGCCGCGCCTCGCCGGCCGGACGCTTCTTGTTGAAGTAGTAGGTGTCCACCTGCCGCTCGCGACCATCCACCTCGAGCACCGGCGTGATGAAGACGATGACGTTGCGCCGGATGTTGTCGTAGAACTCGTTCTCGGTGACGGCGAGCCGGTAGGCGAGCTCCATCAGCATCTCCGGGCCGCCCGTCTCGCCGGAATGCAGGCCGCTCGTGAGCCAGTAGATCGGCTTGGCGGTGTTGAGCAGCTCCTGGGCGCGCTGCGGGGAGGTGACCCGCGGGTCGGTGAGCTCGTTGAGCATGCCCTTGTAGCGATCGAGCTCGCGGATGGTCTGCTCGTCCGACGCGGCGAGGACGTACATGTCCCGCCCCTCCTCGGACTGCCCGATCTTCCAGACCTTGATCCGGTCCGAGGCGGCGTCGAGCGCCTCGTAATAGCGATGGATGTCCTTCGCGTAGGTGAGCTCACCCGGCGTACCGGGGATCCGTCCGTGGAACTTGAGCGGCGTCGGCACGGTCGCCGAGGCCGGGAGGTGATCGACGAGCTCGGTCGAGATGCGCGCGTCCTGCAGGTACTCCTTGATCTTCGCCGTGTACTCCTGGTCGATCGGCTGCGCGGGGCGCGCGCCCTGCGAGGCGAGCGGGGCGGCGAGCGGCGCGAGCAGCGCCAAGGCGATGACGGCGACGAAGGCGCGGGACGCGGCCCGGGTGGAGCGGGGGTGGTGCATACGGTCTCCTTCAGGTGGGGAAGGCAGGACAGGCAGGAAAGGTTACGCAGCCTCGAGTCGGTTCGCTTGCCGCTCCCGGGATGGGCTCATCGGGACCGCCGGGGCTCGAGCCGCGTCCGTGACTCGGCGACCGACTCCACGCGCCCCCTCGTGTACGCGACCGGGAAGTAGCGGTCCCTCGCCCAGGCCTCGAACAGGTCCCGGTAGTGGGGGCTCGACGGGTCACCGCTCTGCCCCGGGGTGTTCGTGCCGACGGTCAAGTCGGGGTCCGCGAGGTCCACGATGATCCGGAAGCTCGCGCCACTCGTCTGGTTGTCGCCGTTGCCGTTGGCGTTGAGCGTCACGGCGTAGCCGCCGCGCGGCAACGGGCCGACCTCGAGGAGCGCGCGGGTCTCGGCGTTCACGGCGTTCGACAACGGATGGCGGATCAACGCGTGCTTGTAGCCGGGGCGGCCGTACTGCCACTGCGTGGCGTCGGCGCCGAAGCGCCGCGTGAGCTCGCCATCGGCGCGGAGCAGCGACTCGACGAGCATCGAATCGCGCGCCGCGAGCGGCGCCGCACCGAACTCCCCGGGCGGCGTGATCACCCACTTCACGACGTTGCGCAGCGGGACCGATCGCAAGAGCGACCGTTCGTGGGGGCGCACCATCCGCTCGTACACGAGCCGGCGGAGTTGGGCCTCGAACGCCACGTAGAGCCCCGCTTCGGCCGACTCCTTCGCCAGCACGCGGTCCCACGCGAGGAGCCGGCGTCGCAGCGAGTCGGCGCGCGCGCCGGGCATCGCGAGGTCCCGCAACAGCGGCACGAGTTGGCGCGCCGGGATCGAGAGCTCGTCGGTCTGCAGCCGCATCATGTCCGCGATCGAGTGTCGCGTCCCTCCGGCGAGCACCTCGTTGGCGCGCGCCCAGCGGTAGGGGTCGGCCCACGAGAAGCCGATGGCGTCCATGTGGGGATAGTCGCGGGGGATGAGGTCGTTGTTCGCGGTCGCGAAATACCCCTCCGGCGGGTCCACCAGGTGCGGCTTCTGGAGGATGTCGAGGTACCCATCCCACTCGAACGAGCCATCCCCGGGGACCGGCACGAGGCCGCTGAAACCACGCCGGCGCGGCGCGATGCCGACCGCCTGCCACCCGATCGTCCCGCTGCGGTCCGCCCAGATCATGTTCTCGCCGGGGATGTGCGCGTACCGCTGCGCCTCGCGGAACTCGTCCCACGTGCGCGCCTGTCCGATCCGGAGCGAGGAGAGGTAGGGCGCGCCGCCGATCTCCATCCACGCCGCGCGCACGGCGAACGCCTTGTTCCGCGCGCGGTCGCGGAAGACCACCGGCCCGTGGCGCGTGTAGCGGTGCTCGACGATCTCCGGCGACCGCCCCTTCACCGGGATCGTGTCGCGGATGACGCGCATCCGCTCCCACTGACCGCGATAGCGGTACCGGTCGGCGTCGGCGGGGTCCGTGTCGTAGACCAGCAGGTCCTCGCCGTCGGTGGAGAAGATCGTGAGTCCCCACGCCCCGGTGCCGTTGTGTCCGATCGAGATGCCGGGCAGCACCGGCTCCCCGGCGCCGATCACGTCCCACCCGGCGCCGACGAGGTGCACCCAGTAGCGCAGCGACGGCGCTCCCTGCGCGCGGTGCGGATCATTGGCCATGATCGGGTACCCGCTCTCGGTCCGGCGGCCACTCACGATCCAGTTGTTGGAGCCCACGTCGAGGGCATCGTGGCTCCACGCGTCGTCCGCTGCATCCGCGTGCTCGGCAGCGTCGCCTCTGGCCGGCGCGCGCCGCTCAGCGATCACGTCCTCCGGCCGGAACTGCACGCTCCCGCGGAACGCGCTGTACACGGCGACGATGTCCTGCGCGAGCAACGCCGAGTCGATGCCCGGGGCGAGCGTGAGGTCGGGATCACCTGGTCCGAACGCGTCGAGCTGCTTCACCCGCGCCGCGCCGAGTGACGCGACCTGGCGGCCGACCGCGAGTTCCTGCCCGAGATTGCCGAGGAGACCCTGATGCCGGGAGATCACGACCTCCGGGGTCCAGCGCTGCGGACGCGTGCCAAGGAGCCGGAACTCGATCGGCAGGGTCCCCGGCGAGGCGTTCGCCTGGTCGATGTACGCGTTCACGCCGTCGGTGAACGCGGTGATGATCGCGACGCCACGCGGGTGGTAGTGCGCGAGCTCCTTCGCGAGGTCGCCACGGAACCGGAACAACCGGGCGCCGCGGTCGCGCTCGAGTTCGCGCGGCCCGAGCAGCTCGGCGACCGTTCCCGTCGCCTGCCGGCGCCAGATCTCGAACTGGAAGAGCCGGTCGCGGGCCGCGGCCCAGCCCTGCGCGAAGAAGAGGTCGTGTTCGGTCTCGGCGTAGATGTGGTTGATGCCGAAGCGGTCGCGGACGATCTCGACCGGACGCTCGAGGCCGGGGATCGGGAGCGTGGTCGCGGGCGGGGGCGATCCCTGCGCGCGCGCCGGCGCCGCCGCGACGCCGAGCGAGAAGATGGCGCCGAGGACGAGGAGCGGGGCGCGGGTCGTGCGCGCGCGGGCCGCCGGGAGAGAGAGGTGGATCATGTCGGGTACCGAGTGGGGGCGCCTGGGAGCACGAAGTTCGCCCGTGCCGGGTGCGGTCGCAACGCACGCGGCCAACCGTCGTGGACGCTCCCGCATCAGACCGGTATGTTCCCGCTCCCGTCATCCCTCTTGCTGCCACGACCGATGCCGATCGCCCGCCGACGCCTGCGCGTCCCACTCGCCGCCGCCCTGCTGGTCGCGTTCGCGCTCCCTGCGGCCACCCAGCAGAAGCCGACCCTCACCCCGGCGGACTATGGGAAGTGGGAGACCCTCGGTGCGACGCGACTCGCGCCGAACGGAGAGTGGATCGCCATCGCGCTGAACCGCGTCAACGAGGAGAACGAGCTCCGCGTGCGCCACACCGCGCGCGACGAGGAGGTCAGGGTCCCCTTCGGCACGCAGGCGGCCTTCACGGCCGACTCACGGTGGGTCGGATGGCTCGTGACCGTCTCACCGAAGGAACGGGAGCGGCTCACCAAGGAGCGGAAGCCGGTCCGCACCAGCTTCGGCGCCCGCCGCCTGGGGAGCGGCGACACCATCGCCCTCGCCGAGGTGAGCGCGTTCGCGTTCAGCCCCGACGGGCGCTACGTGGCGCTCACGCGGTACCCCGCCGAGGGGAAGCGCGTGCAGGACATCGTCGTGCACGACCTCTCGACCGGCGCGCGGTTCGTCTTCAGCGGCGTCGGCGAGCACACCTGGGCCGAGGTGCGATCGCTCCTCGCCTTCTCGGTGCCCGGCGAGGGCGGCACGGGGAGCAGCATCATGCTCTTCGACGGCCGGACCGGCGCGGCGCGGGTGCTCGAGTCGGGTACCACGCCGTATCGCGCGATCGCGTGGCGACCCCGCGCCGCCGACGTGGCCGTCCTGCGCGCGATGGTGGACAAGGAGCATGCGGACACCGCGCACGCGCTGATCGCCTGGACCGGCGTGGATGGCGCGACGGCCACCGCCCGCACGTTGGATCCGACCACGGCCGGGATGCTCCCGGCCGGACTGCGGATCGCCGAGGGACGGCGGCCGAGTTGGTCGCGCGACGGTGCGGTGGTGTACGTCGGGCTGCAGGATCGGCTGCCCGTCGCCGACCAGCCGAAGAAGAGCGAGGAGAAGGTCTCCGACGTCGAGATCTGGCACACCCGGGACGTGCGGGTGATCCCGCAGCAGCGCGCGGCCGAGTCCTCGGACCTGCGCGCGGCGCGACTCGCCGCGTGGCGCCTCGGTGCGCCGGCGGTGCTGCCGATCGGCAGCGATCCGTTCGAGGCGACGACGGTGCTCGAGGGGGACCGCCACGCCACCGAGACGGACCGGAAGCCGTATCCGTGGGGACAGAAGTTCGGCCGGCGCGACCAGGATGTCTGGGTGGTGGACCTCGCGACGGGTCAGCGCAGGAAGGCGCTCGAGAAGGTCCGATTCTTCTTCTCCGGCGATCCCACCGGCCGTCGCGTCGCCTGGTTCGATGGGCGCGACTACTGGGTGCAGGAGGTCGCGAGCGGCCGCCGCACGAACCTGACCGCTCGCCTGACCGCGGGTGACCGCGCCGACTTCGTGGACCGCGACCAGGACTACCCGGTGGACGTGCTGCCGCCGGTCGGCTCCCCGACGTGGACCCGAGACGGTGAGCGGCTGATCGTCGCCGACATGACCGACCTCTGGTTCCTCGCGCTCGACGGGAGCGGCGGCGCACGGCTCACCAACGGCGCCGCCGAGGGATTGCAGCACCGCCTCGTGAACCTCGTGCCGTTCAATGCGCCACCGGCGGAGCGCGCGGTGGACCTCGCGCGCCCCGTCTACCTCTCGCTCTACGGCCGCCGGACGAAGCAGAGCGGTTACGCGCGGCTCGCGAACGGCAGGGTCGAGCGGCTCGTCCTCGCCGACGCGCTGGTGGGATCGCTCGCGAAGGCCGACAGCGCCCCGCGCTTCACCTTCACGCGCCAGCGCTACGACGAGTCGCCGAACGTGCACATCGCCGGCGCGACGCTCGCCGATGCGCGCGCGCTCACCGCGACGAACGCGTTCCAGGGGGACTACGCGTGGGGGAAGGCCGAGCTCGTGGACTTCACCAGCACGATCGGCCGGCCGCTGCAGGGGATCCTCTACTATCCGGCGAACCACGACCCGTCCCGGAAGTACCCGATGGTCGTGTACACGTACGAGCTGCTCTCGCAGGGCCTGCATCGCTACGTCGCGCCGCGCGAGAACGACTACTACAACACGACCGCGTTCCTGCAGAACGGCTACTTCGTCCTGATGCCGGACATCGTGTTCCGCCCGCGCGAGCCCGGCGTCGCGACGCAGCACTCCGTGGACGCGGCGGTCCGGGCGGTGATCGGGCGTGGGCTGGTGGACTCCACCCGCATCGGCCACATGGGGCACTCACAGGGCGGATACGAGGCGGCGTACCTCGTCACGCACTCGCGGCTCTTCCGCACGGCCGTGATGGGCGCCGGCATCTCCGACATGATCAGCTTCGCTGGACAGATGCACTGGGGGAGCGTGCCCGAGTTCGACCATTGGGAGACGGGGCAGTTCCGGATGGAGGTCGCACCGTGGGAGGACTTCGACGCGATGCTCCGCAACTCGCCGCTGCATCGGGCGCACGAGATGCACGCGCAGAGCCTGCTGATCGAGATCGGGAGCGACGATCCGGTCGTGGACATGCGCCAGGGGGTCCTGCTCTACAACTATCTCCGCCGCGCCGGGAAGGAGGCGGTGATGCTCAACTACCCCGGCGAGGGGCACGGCCTCGCGAAGCGCGAGAACGCGGTGGACTACCACCGGCGGATCCAGCAGTGGTTCGCGCACTACCTGAAGGACGAGCCCCCCGCGCAGTGGATCGCCGAGGGGCAGAGCTGGCTGCAGCGGAAGCGGATCCTCGACGCGAACAAGTAGGCGCGATGGCTGCGCGGAAGAGGGTCGTCACGAAGGTCGCGAAGAAGGTCGCGAAGAAGGTCGCGAAGAAGGTCGCGAAGAAGGTCGCGAAGCGCGGCGTCGCGGACGCGCCCCTCGATCGTCTCCGCGAGGTCTGCCTCGCGCTACCGGAGTCGAGCGAGGTCCCTGCCTGGGGCACCTCGACCTTCCGCTGCGGGAAGATCTTCGCGATGTACGCGAATCCGAGCGACCAGCAGCATAGCGGCGGACGCCCCGCGGTCTGGCTCAAGGCCGCGTTCGGCGTGCAGGAGCTGATCATCCGCGACCGTCCGGACCGGTTCTTCAAGCCGCCATACGTCGGGCCGAGCGGCTGGATCGGGATCTGGCTCGACAGGCGACCGGACTGGAAGGAGGTCGCACTGCTGGTCGAGGACAGCTGGCGGCTCATCGCGCCGAAGAAGCTGTTGACCGCGCGCGGGAAGTGATGGGCGTCAGCGGCTGCCTGGCAGGACGGCGGTGAATGGTGGACGGAGGAAGGTGGAGGGAACCGCGATGCTGGAATGAGAAGAGGCGCGCCGGAGTTCCCGGCGCGCCGCTTCGACCCTCCTCCTTCCACCTGCCGTCAGGTCACACCGGGAACAGCATCTCCCGATACCGCGGCAGCGGCCAGTGCTCGTCGCCGATCGACACCTCGAGCTTGTCCGAGATCTCGCGGCATGCCGCCATCGCGTCGGCGCCGGTGCTCGTGAGGAACGCCGCGCACTTCTCGAGCTCGGCGTGCATCGCGTGCGCCTTCTTCACCGCCGCGTGCAGGGCCGCCGTGCGCGCCTGCAACGTGGTCGCGAGCTTCCCGACCGCCTCCGCCGTGGCCTTCTGCGGGATCACCTTGATCCCGGCCGCACGCGCCTTGGCTGCGCCCTCGGCGAGGGCGCCGAGGTAGCCGAAGGTCGCCGGCAGCACGTGCGTGTCGAGCAGCTCCGCCATCATCTCCATCTCGATCAGCACGTCCTTGGCATAGCGCTCCAGCCGGATGTGGTAGCGGCTCTCGAGCTCCGCCTCGTTGAGGATCCCGCTCCCCTTGAAGAGCTTCTTGGCCGCCGGCGTCGCCAGCTGCGCGAGGGCCTCCGGGGAGCGGCGCAGGTTCAGCAGGCCGCGCTTCTTGG
>CAZYUL010000056.1:0-17886 GCA_964650715.1 uncultured Gemmatimonas sp.
CGCGGCGCAGGTTGAGCAGGCCGCGCTTCTTGGCCTCCTTCACCCACTCCTCGCTGTAGTTGTTGCCCTCGAACCGGATCGCGCTCGTCTCCCTGAACGCCGCGCGCGCCACCTTGAGCGCCGCGTCGTCCACCGATGCCGACTTCTTGAGCTCTGCCTTCAGCGCGGCGGTCACCTCGATGATCGCCTCGGCCACCGCCGCGTTGAGCAGCATCACCGGGAAGGCGATGCTCTGCGACGACCCCACCGCGCGGAACTCGAACTTCGACCCGGTGAAGGCGAAGGGCGAGGTGCGGTTCCGGTCGGTGTTGTCCTGCTCGATCTCGGGGAGCTTGGCGACGCCGAGCTGCAGCATCGCCTGTTCGCCCTTGGTCCCGGCGCGGCCGGCGATGATGTCGTCGATCATCCGCGTGAGCGCGTTGCCCATGAACACGGAGATGATCGCCGGCGGCGCCTCGTTGGCGCCGAGCCGGTGCTCGTTGCCGCTCGTGCCGATCCCGGCGCGCAGCAGCCCCTGGTGCTTGTGCACCCCCTTCAGCACCGCCGAGAGGAAGAGCAGGAAGCGCAGGTTCTGGTGCGGCGTCTTCCCCGGCTTGAGGAGGTTGATGCCGTTGAGCGCGTTGTCCGAGGCGATCGAGAGCGACCAGTTGCAGTGCTTCCCCGAGCCGTTGATGCCGGCGAAGGGCTTCTCGTGGAGCAGCGCCTGGAGGCCGTGCCGCAGGGCGACGTCCTTCAGCACCGACATCACCAATTGGTTGTGGTCGGTCGCGATGTCGGTCTCCTCGAACTGCGGCGCCATCTCGAACTGGCAGGGCGCCACCTCGTTGTGCCGCGTGACGATCGGGACCCCGAGCTTGTACAGCTCGTACTCGACCTCGGCGAGGCACGCCTGCACGCGCTCGGGGATGCCACCGAAGTAGTGGTCCTCGAGCTGCTGGCCGCGCGGCGGCGGCGCGCCGAGGAGCGTGCGCCCGCCCATCACGAGGTCGGGCCGCAGCGCGAAGTGCGTGCGGTCGATGATGAAGAACTCCTGCTCGGTCCCCATCGTCGTGAAGACGCGGAGCGCGCCCTTGTCGCCGAGGGTGTCGAGCAGCTCGCGCGCCGCGTTGGAGAGCACCTCGCTCGAGCGGAGCAGCGGGGTGACCTCGTCGAGCGCCTCGCCGTTGTAACCGATGAAGACGGAGGGGATGCAGAGCGTGCGCGTCCCCGCCGCCTCGAGGATGAAGATCGGCGACGCGGGGTTCCACGCCGTGTACCCGCGCGCCTCCCAGGTCGCGCGAAGGCCGCCCGACGGGAACGACGACGCGTCCGGCTCGGACTGGATCAGCTGCTCCGCCGTGAACTTCTCGATCGCATTGCCGTTCGCGTCGAGCGCGAGGAACGCGTCGTGCTTCTCGGCGGTGAGTCCCGTCTGCGGCTGGAACCAGTGGCAGAAGTGCGTCACGCCACGCGCGATCGCCCACTCCTTCACGACCTTCGCGACGGTCGGCGCGATCTCGCGATCGAGCTTCTTCCCGAGCCGGATCGCCTCGGTGAGCTTCTCGAACACGTCCTTGGGGAGCTTGTCGCGCATCTGGCGCGCGCCGAAGGTGTTCTCGCCGAAGTAGGTCGAGGTGGGCACCGGGGTCGCGCGCATCGCGGGGACGTCGGGGGTGGCGACGGTGCGCGCTGCGATGGCGCGCAGGACTTCGGATCGGGCGGTGTTGGCGTGAGGCATCGGCGGGCGGGAGGAGGATTGGAGACTGTTACCGGACGGGCGCGAAAGAAGCAAAACTAGGGTGTCATTTCATGAGATTCAAGCCCAAAATGGCCTAAATGTCAGCACAATCGTGCAATTCTCGCACGATTTTTGGTACACACGAACGTCCGGAACGCGAACGAGACCGCCCCGCCGCTCTGCGCGACGGGGCGGTCTCGACGTCTAACTCATTCATTCACAACGTGTTGGCTCACTCGCGGACGACCGTCACCTCGCCGCGCATCCTCGTGTGGATCGTGCACTGGTACCGGAACTGCCCCGTGTCGGCCGGGATCCACGCGAAGCTCTCGCCCGAGCGGAGGTTCCCCGTGTCGAAGACATCCCTCCGGACAGCGTTGTGCCTCACGATGTCCGCGTTCTTGAACAGCACGGTGTCGCCGAGGCGGATCGTGAGCTGGCGCGGCGCGAACGACACCGCCCGCATCTGCACCTCGTGTCGCACCGGCACGCCGTCGGACCCGTGAAGCTCGGTGGACGCCGCCATCGCCATCGCCGCGGCGCCGCTCAGCGACGCGACAAGCCCGACCACGAGCCACGCGCGTGGTCCCGACCGTCCCGATCGCCCCGGGTGCCCGCCGGCCGTCACGGTCGCCGCACCGCCTTCTTCGACGCGAGCACCTGGGCGTGCTCGAGGTGGGCGGCGACCGCAGGCCGCACTTGCACCAAGAGGGCCCGCAGCTCGGCGTTCCGTGCACCGGGGATCAGTGAGCCGTCGATCGCGCCCAGCACCGTCCGGTGATAGGCGACCTCGTTCGCCGCATAGGCGCTGTCGAATGCCGCGCCCTCGAGGTCCCTCAGCATCAGTCGCTTCGTCTCGGCGTCGTCGCGGATGTCGAACGAGGTCTCGTTGTCCACGGGAGCGACGCTGAGGCGTCCCAGGAGCGTGGCGGCGGCCTCGTTCACCGACTCGTGGTCCATCTTCACCATCGTCGCGAACTGCCGCACCTCCATGTCCTGGCTCTTCGCGAGGGCGAGGTCGGCGTAGAGGATGTCGGCGTTGTTGGCCGCGACGACGATCGCCGCGATGTTCGCGTCGGTGAGGCCATCCGACGGGCCGTCGCCTCCTGCCGCGGCGGCGGCGGGACCGCGCGTGAGCCCGCAGGCGGTAACGAGGAACGCGAGGGTCGGGATGGTGGCGGAGCGGAGCAGTCGCATCTGATGAAGACTCCAAGGGGCAGGGGCGCCCGGCAAGCCCGAAGCTCGGTCCAGGTCAGTCAGGTCGCCGTGACTCCCGGCACAACCCTTCGGGGACCGCTGCTCGTTCCCTCGCATTCGCTTCCGCCCTTCCGCTCGTCCGGCTAGCTTCCACCTCAAGGCGCCGTGGCCAAGTGGTAAGGCGGCAGACTGCAAATCTGCTATTCGTCGGTTCGATTCCGACCGGCGCCTCTGGGAGACAGAGCGGGTGTCGAGGGGGACGACGCGAAACGCGTCGTCCCTTCGTGCTTGCGGGACTCGCCGAGATGCGCGAGTGTTGGCGCTTCGACTCGGCATCGGTTCCGCCGGGTCTCCCCCTGCTGCAGGAGTCGGCATGGCACTCAGTCGGCGCGAGTTCGTCGCCGGGATGTCCGCGGCCATCGTCGCCGCCGCCACCGCCTGCCGGGATGCGGCCGAGCCGGGAGTGGCCGCGCACGGGCCGCCGACCGACAGCCCAGTCCCGCCGCGCGAGCTCAAGTTCCTCACGGCCGACGAGGCGATCGAACTCGAGGCCCTCACGGCGCGCATCATCCCGACCGACGAGACGCCCGGCGCGAAGGAAGCGGGCTGCTACTGGTTCATCGACTACGCCGTCAACGACTTCGCGCGGGACGCGCAGCCGCTGGTCCGCGAAGGCCTGCGTGATCTCGGCCGTGCCGCGGCCCGCGCGCACGGTCGCGGGACACGGTTCTCGGCGCTGACGCCCGAGCAGCAGGACGCGCTGGTCCGCGGCATCGAGGACTCGGAGTTCTTCGGATTCGCGCGCTTCGCCACGATCGCCGGATTCCTCGCCCTGCCGAAGTACGGAGGGAACAAGGACTACGTCGGCTGGCAGGTGGTGGGGCAGGAGCGCGCGTACGAGTTCACGCCGCCCTTCGGCTGGTACGACCGGCCCGAGCAGCAGCGCGCGATGCTGGGGAGGGTGCTCTGATGCAACAGCAGCCGGCGACCACGCGCACCTTCGCGACGACCGACGAGGTGGACTTCGTGGTCATCGGCTCCGGCCCGGCGGGGGGATCGGTCGCGCGCGAGCTCACCCGCGAGGGGTTCGACGTCGTGCTCCTGGAGCAGGGCCGGATGGTGCGCCCGGAGGAGATGGAGCACGACGAGCTCGGTGCGCTCGTCACCGGGCGCTGGAGCAACAGCGACCGGACGCAACCGCAGACCTTCCGCAACACGCCCGCCGAGACGGCGCAGCGACGGCAGTACCTCGGATACGCGATGGCGGTGGGGGGGACGAGCTTCCACTTCACCGCGAACTACTGGCGCTTCCGGCCGATCGACTTCAACGAGTACTCGATGAAGGGAGGCGTTGCGGGGGCCGCGCTCGCCGACTGGCCGATCACGTACGAGGAACTCGAGCCGTACTACACGGCGGTCGAGTGGGCCATCGGCGTCTCGGGCGAGGTCAGCCGCAACGCCGGCGAACCGAGGCATTCGCGCGGCTATCCGCTCCCGCCGCTCAACGTGCACGGCCCCGGCGTCCTGCTCGAGTATGCCTGCAAGCAGCTCGGGTGGACCTCCAAGGCCGCACCGATGGCGATCATCTCGCGCGAGTACAAGGGTCGCCAGCCCTGCCACAACTGCGGCTTCTGCCTCGCGTTCCCCTGCGAGTGGGGGGCGAAGTCGGGGACGAACTACACGATGGTGCCGGAGGCGCTGCGCTCGGGCCGGTGCGAGTTGCGGACACAGAGCTACGTGCGGGCCATCGAGACCGACGACGCCGGGCGCGTCACCGGCGTCGTGTACTTCGATGCGGAGCGTCGCGAGCAGCGGCAGCGGGCCAAGGCGGTCGTGCTCTCGGCGAACGGCGCCGAGTCGCCGCGCCTGCTGCTCAACTCGGCGTCCAGCCGGTTCCCGCAGGGCCTCGCGAACTCCAGCGGGATGGTCGGGAAGCACCTGATGTTCAACGGGAATCCCGGCGCGCGAGGCGAGTTCGAGCACGACGTGAACGCGCACCGGGGACCGGTGGTCACGCGGATCACCCACGAGCCCTACGAGCTGGATGCGGCGCTTGGACTCTTCGGTGGCGGCGGGTTCGACTTCCGCCTCTCGGTCCCGGCGCTCATCCACACGCTCGGGATGCCGCAGGATGGGCCGCAGTGGGGGTCGGCGTTCAAGGCGCGACTCAAGCCCTGGTTCTCACGCACGGTGGAGGCCGCGGGACACACGAGTTCGCTTCCCGTCGCCGACAACTCGGTCTCGCTCGACCCCGAGCTCAAGGACGGCTGGGGCATCCCCGCGATCCGCACGACGTACAAGGAACACGAGCAGGACGTCCGTCTCTACAAGTGGTTCCAGGAGCGCGGGCTGGAGATGCTCCGGGCGGCCGGCGCCGTGGCGACGCACCCGATACCGATCAACGAGAACGACCCGGGCTTCGCGGTCCACCTCCTCGGCACCTGCCGGATGGGGAACGACCCGGCGACGAGCGTCGTGGACAAGTACCATCGCGCGCACGACGTGCCGAACCTCTTCATCGTGGACGGGAGCTCGTTCGTGACGAGCGGGCGCGGTCAGCCGACGCTCACCATCCAGGCGCTGGCCTTCCGCGCCGCCGACCACATCGCGCGGTTCGCCCGGCGCGGGGAGATCTGAGGGTCGGCCCGGTCAGCGGGCGAGCCTGAGGGCCGCCCGCCGCTCCCTCTGCTCGACCTCGATCCGGCCGCACATCACGTCGCAGAGACGGAAGACCTCGTCGTCGGCGAGCGCGTAGTACGCGAACGTCCCCTCCTTGCGGCGCGTGATGAATCCCGCGGCGCAGAGCTGCTGGAGGTGCTTGGACACGTTCGCCTGGCCCAGCCCCGTGCTCATCACGAGGTCGGAGACGCTGCGCTCGCCCCCACGGAGCTCGGCGAGCAGCTGCAGCCGCGCCGGTTCGCCCAGCGCCTTGAACCGCTCGGCGAGCTCCCGGACCAGCGCCGGTGACATCACCCGAGGGACCATGATCAGACCTCGGCGGGGACAGCGTCGCGCACGATCTCGTGCCCCGCCGCCTCCCACGCGACGATCCCGCCGCGGAGGTTGGCTACGTCGAGCCGCCCCAACCGCTGCAGCACCGAGGCAGCGATCGCCGAGCGGGAGCCGCTCTCGCACTGGAGCACCACGGGCTTGCCGCGCGGGATCTCGTCGAGACGGGCCGCGAGGTGCCCACCCGGGATGTGCAGCGCGCCGGCGATGTGGCCAGCGTCCCATTCGCTCCGGTTGCGCACGTCCACCAGCGTGACCGTCCCGCCGGCGAGGCGCGGGGCGAGTTCGGCCACCGTCGTCCGCGCGACGGTCCCCGTGGCGCCACCGGCCGCCCGCCACTCGCCCACGATCGAGGCGTCGTACCAGGTGGTCACGCGATCGAGTCCGATCATCGCGAGCTCGCGCACGGCGCGGACGGCGGCCTCCTCGCCGGGCACGATGAGGTGGATGTCCACGTCGTACGGCACGTGCCACCCCGCCCAGGTGGTGAAGCTCTTGTTGAGCGGGATGTTGAGCGTCCCGGCGACGTGTCCCTCGGCGAAGGCGTCGGCGCGTCGGGCGTCCACCACCGCGACCTTCGCTCCCAGCGCCGTGCGCAGCGCGGCCACGTCGCCACGCACGGGCTCCGGGAAGCCGCCGAGGATCGGCGGCCCCTCACGGTTGATGCGCTTCATCTCCGCGAAGTACGCGGGGGGCTCCGGCTGACCGGCGAGGACCATCGCGACGAACTCCCGCTCGTTCGTCGTCGCCACGCCCCAGTTGAACCGCTTCTCGTAGCCGACCGTCGAGCTGGGCACCGCGCCGAGCGACTTCCCGCACGCCGATCCTGCGCCGTGCCCGGGCCAGACCTGCACCCAGTCCGGGAGCGCGCGGAACCGCTCGAGCGAACGGAAGAGCTGCCGCGCGCCGGCTTCCATCGTGTTCGCGACCTTCGCGGCGCGCTCCAGGAGGTCGGGTCGGCCGACGTCGCCGACGAACACGAAGTCGCCGGAGAGGATCCCCATCGGGGCGTCGGCACCGGCGGTGTCGGTCACCAGGAATGAGATGTGCTCCGGCGTGTGGCCGGGGGTGTGCATCACCGCGAGTCGGATGTTCCCGACGGTGATCACGTCGCCGTCGCGGACGAGCGTCGCGCCGTCCGACTCGGCGAACGCGTACTGCCAGTCGGGTCCGCCCTCGGCCGAGAGGAAGAGGCGGGCGCGGGTGGCCTTGGCGAGCTCGCGAGAGCCCGAGACGTAATCCGCGTGGATGTGCGTCTCGCTCACGTGCGTGATCCTGAGACGCTCCGCCTTGGCGGCGTCGAGGTACTGGCGGATGTCGCGATTGGCGTCGACGACGATCGCCTCGCCGGTCGCGGCACAGCCGATGAGGTAGGACGCCTGCGCGAGGCCGTCGTCATAGAAGCGCTTGAGGAGCACGGGTCGGGAGGGTCAGAGAGTGAGGTACTGCCAGAGCATCCACGATGCCACGGCGAGGAGGAGGACGGCGAACGCGCGCTTGAGCGTCGCCTGCGGGATCCGGGGCACGAGCGCGCTGCCGGCGAGGATGCCGACGACGGTGAGTCCGCCGAACGCGCCGATCAACGGCCACCGGAGGTCCACGACGCCGAGGTAACCGAGCGAGCCGGCGATGGTGTTCATCGCGATCACCAGGAGTGACGTGCCGACCGCGTTCACCATCGGCAGTCCGGCGAGCAGGACGAGCGCGGGAACGATGAGGAACCCGCCGCCGGCCCCGACGATCCCGGTGAGGGCGCCGACGCCGAGTCCGAGCGGGATCAGCAGCGCCCAGCGGGGGTGGGGTATGCCACCGGTCGGCTCCGGGACGCGCGCGTGCCGCAGCATCGAGACCCCCGCCGAGAGCATCACGCCGGCGAAGAGCACGAGTTGGGTGTGCCCATTGAGCTCTCGGGCGAGACGCGCGCCACCATAGGCGCCCGCCATCGCCGCGGCGCCGAACGGGATCGCGGTGGTGAGCGCCACGTGGCCGCGCCGCCACTGCTGCGCCGCCCCGATCGCCGCCGCGAGTCCCACCACCGGCAGGCTCATCGCGATCGCGGCCTTGGGTTCGATGCCGAGGACGTACACGAACACCGGGACGGTGAGGATCGAGCCCCCTCCGCCAAGGAGTCCGAGGGTGATCCCGATGAGGACCGCGAGGAGGCCGCCCAAGACTGTCATATATAACTGAATAGTAGAATAGACGGTCGACATCGCGCACGCAAGCCGATGCGGGCGCCCCCCTTGGTATCTTGCGGGATGCTGTCCCCGGCGGTCCTCCTCCTCGTCCTCGCCCTCGCTGCGTGCCGCCCGGCGCTCAACGGCGACGAGTACGATCCCGCGTCCCCGGCGCCGCCGCTCGAACTCGACGCGCCGGCGGGGGAGACCTTCCGCCTCTCGGCGCTGCGCGACACGACCGTCCTGCTCTTCTTCGGCTACACGCACTGTCCCGACGTCTGCCCCACGACGCTCGCCGACTGGGCGCAGGCGCGCCGGCTGCTGGGCGACCGCGCCGACCTCGCCCGCTTCGTCTTCGTGAGCGTGGACCCGGGGAGGGACTCCCCGGCCGATGCGTTGGCGTACGCCCAGCGATTCGATCCGACCTTCCTCGGCGTGGTCGCGACCGACGCACAGCTCGCGCGCCTCCGCCGCGACTGGGGAGTGACCGCGTACGCCGAAGGGGATACCCGCGGCGGGTCGTACCTGGTCGCGCATCCGGGGCGCACCTTCGTGGTGGACCGCGAGGGGCGCCTGCGCCTCCGCTACTCGATCGGCACGCCGGCCGCGGAGATCGCCGACGACCTCAGGCGGCTACGCTGAGGTGAGGCGAGTCGCGCTGGTCCTCGCATGCTGCACGATCGCCGGCGCGTGCAGGGATGATCGGCCCGCGGATGCGCCGACGGCGCGGATCGAGGCGCACCGCGCCTGGGCGCGCACGGCCGACAGCGGCAGCCTGACCGCAGCCTATCTCGTCCTGACGAACAGCGGCGATGCCGCGGACACGCTGAAGGGCGTCCGGAGCGACGTCGCCCTCGACGCGAGCATGCACGTCTCCATCAACCGCGGCAGCACGGTGCAGATGGTCCCCGTCGGCGCGCTCCCAGTCCGACCCGGGGACAGTCTCGTGATGCAGCCCCTCGGGACGCATGTGATGCTGACGGGGCTTCGGCAGTCACTACAGGCTGGGGATTCGATCCCCCTCCTGCTCGAGTTCGCCTCGGGCACGTCGCTTGCGGTCCGATTGGACGTGCGACGCCCCTGACCCCGCGATCCGCCACTGCCGTGAAGCCGCTCCGCGCCCTTCGCACCGCTCTCCTCGGTGCCCCCCTCGGGGTCATCCTCGCTGCCACCGTCGCCTCGCCGGCGGGAGCACAGGCGGCGTGCGAGCTGAGCGACCCGACCTGCCTCCCGCCGCGCGTGTCGCGGGAGTTCCGTGGCGTCTGGATCGCGTCCGTGGACAACATCGACTGGCCGTCGCGGCCGGGCCTCACGCCGGATTCGGCGCGGCGCGAGTTGGTCGCGCTGCTCGATCACGCGCGGCGGAGCGGGCTGAACGCGGTCATCCTGCAGGTGCGCCCGGCCGGCGATGCCCTGTATGCCTCGGAGCTCGAGCCGTGGTCGGAGTACCTTACCGGGACCCAGGGCGTCGCGCCGAAGCCCTGGTGGGACCCGCTCAAGTTCGCGGTGGAGGAGGCGCACCGACGCGGACTCGAACTCCACGCCTGGTTCAACCCGTATCGCGCCCGCCATTCCTCGGCGAAGAGCGCGGTCTCGCGCGGGCACCTCTCCGCGCGCCGCCCCGCGCTCGTGCGAACGTATGGCCGGCAGAAGTGGATGGATCCCGGCGAACCCGCCGTGCGCGCGCACACGGTGAAGGTGATCCTCGACGTCGTGAAGCGCTACGACATCGACGGCGTGCACATCGACGACTACTTCTACCCGTATCGCGAGCGCGACCGGCGCGGGAACGCGATCGACTTCCCGGACTCGGCGAGTTACGCGCGCTATCGCGCCGCGGGCGGCATCCTGGCGCGTGAGGACTGGCGTCGCCAGAACGTGGACGAGCTGGTCGAGGAGCTCTTCACCGGGATCCGCGCGACGAAGCCGTGGGTGAAGTTCGGGATCAGTCCCTTCGGGATCTGGCGGCCGGGGTATCCGGCGCAGGTCGTGGGCTTCGACGCGTACGCGGAGTTGTATGCCGATGCGCGGAAGTGGCTGCGTGAGGGTTGGGTGGACTATCTCGCGCCGCAACTCTACTGGCCGGTCTCCGCGCCCGCGCAGCCCTACGACGCGCTGCTCCGCTGGTGGGCCGAGCAGAACTCGTACGGTCGGCACCTCTGGCCCGGGAACTACGCGAGCAAGGTGGCGGAACGTTCCCGCACGGCGTGGCGCGCGGCCGAGATCGTGGACCAGGTGGCGGTCACGCGCGCGGAGGCCGGCGCCTCCGGGAACATCCACTTCTCGGCGAAGGTCTTCGCGGAGGACCGCGACTCACTGGCCACGCGGCTCGCGCGCCAGGTGTATGCCGAGCCGGCGATCGTGCCGCCATCGCCGTGGATGGCGGTGGCGCCGGCGGGTGAGCCCACGGTGACGGTGAGGCGCGCCGGTGGCCGCCTCACGGCGAGCCTCACGCCAGCCGCCGGGGAGTCGCCCCGCTGGTGGCTCGTCCAGACGCGGACGACGGGAGGCGAGTGGCAGAGCGCGCTGCTCCGGGGCAGTGCCCGTGAGGTGGCGCTGCCCTCGTCGGTGGATCGCCTAGCGGTGCGGCCCCTCGACCGCGCTGCGATCGAGGGGCCGCTCCAGGTCATCAAGCTGAACGAGGACTAGCGCGAACGCTCCCAGCGCTCGAACGCGCGGAGCATCTCCTCGACCTCCGGCGGGAAGAAGCTCCCGCCGGTGCCCGACTTCCGCTCAACCCTGAGCGTCTGGCGGTGCGTCGTACCGTCGATGGTGGCCGTGAGGAGATAGCTCCCGGCTGGCGCCGTCTGCGCGCCTCCACCGCCACCGAAGCCGCCGCCCCCGCCGCCTCCACCCTGGAGACCGAGCGCCTGCAGGGCCGCGAACATCTGCGGCTGCTGTGCGGCGAGCGCGCCACCGCCACCACCACCGCCGCCTCCGCCACCACCACCCTGCTCTGCGGGGCGATCGTTCCACTGTCCGGGTGCACCCCCGAATCCGCCCCCGAATCCGCCGCCACCACCACCACCACCGCCCCCGCCGCCGCCGAAGCCGAGGGCTGCGGCGATCGCCTGCATCCCCGTGACGCCACGTTCGATGTTGTTGCGTATGGTGGATGCCGCCTCGGCCGTGAGCGCGCCGGCGCGCTCAAGGGAGTCGAGCACCACGAGGCGCCGGCGCGCGGCGTTCGTCGCATCACGCAGCGCGGAACCGGTGAGCGCGACCGGTGCCGGCGGACGGCCCTGGAAGTTCCAGACGACCTTGTGGAGTCCGGCCGCGCCCGGAGCGGTGACGACCTGCACGGTGTCGCCGGCGGCATCCTGGATCACGATGCGCGCCGGCGCGCCGGAGCGCGTGCGACGCACCCAGATGTCCGCGCCGTACGGCGGGCTCGGCGCCTGGTACATCATGTTCCCGGTGGATCCGCCCATCACCGACGGCTCCCCGTACTGGATCGCCACCCGCGGCTCGAAGAGATACGAAGGCATCGCGGCCACCGTCCGCGTCATCTGCTGCAGCGGCGCGATGTCCACGATCCAGATCGACCGCCCGTGCGTGCCGGCGATCAACTCGCGGTCCCGCGGGTGGATCTTGAGGTCGTGGACCGGCGTCGTCGGCAGTCCGGTCATGAACTTCTGCCACGTCGCGCCGCGGTCGCCCGAGACGTACGCGCCGACGTCCGTGCCCACGAAGAGCAGGTCGGGGTTCCGGTCGTCCTCGCGGATCACGTGGACGAAGTTCGGGCCTCCGGTGGGCAGGCCACCGGCGATCGAGCGGAAGGTGCGACCGCCGTCGTTGGTTACCTGCACGTACGGCGTGAAGTCACCGCGCCGGTGGTTGTCCCACGTGACGTAGAAGGTGTTGACGTCGAAATGCGACGGCTCGATGCGTGAGACGTAGGTACCCGCCGGCACGCCCTGCACGCGCGAGGTGAGCTCCTCCCAATCGCCGCCGTCGTTCGTGGTCATCCAGAGCCGGCCATCGTCGGTGCCGGCGTAGAGGTGCCCGGGGAGGACCGGCGACTCATTGAGTGAGACGATCGTGCCGAACATCTCGGCGCCGGTCGCGTCGCGGGTGATGCCACCCGTGGTACCCGTCTGGTTCCGCGAGACCGCGATCTTCATCGGGTCGGCGTGGGTCAGGTCGGGCGAGATGGGGAACATCTCGTCACCGCGCTTGAGGCTCTTGAAGACGCGGTTGGCGGCCATGTACACGACCGACGAGTTGTGCGGCGAGAGATGGAAGGGCGTGTTCCAGTTCCAGCGCAGCTGCAGCGCGGCCGAGTCGGCCTTCTGCTTGGCGCGCAGCTCGGCGATCAGCCGTGTCTGCGCGGGCGTGGCCGGGCGCGTGGTGTCGCCCCGCACGACCATGATGCTGTCCTCCCAGCGGCGATAACCGGCCTGCCAGTTCGGCTTCTGCAGCGCGGTGCGGGAGTTCGTCGCGAGGTCGTAGCGGCCCATGTTCCCGCCCTGCGACTCGCTGTACATGATGTTGGGGTCGTTCGGGTCCTGCTGCGTGACGAAGCCGTCGCCGCCGCCGGAGTTGAACCACATCGCGTTGTTGATCGCACCTTGACGCCGGCGGCTCGGACCGCACCACGAGCCGTTGTCCTGCAGGCCGCCGCACACGCGGTAGGGCACCTGCATGTCGAACGAGATGTTGTAGAACTGCCCGATGGCGAAGGTGTTGGCGAAGACGTAGCTCCCGCCGTTGTCGAACGTGATGCCGATGCCGCCGTCATTGCCGACGACGTGCCGGTCGGGATCCACCGGATCGATCCACTGCGCGTGATGGTCCACGTGCAGGCCGACGGTCGCGTTGCGCGCGTTCCGGCCGCCCTGGTCCGAGACGCGCACGGGCGTGGACGAGAACCAGACGCGGTCGGGGTTCTTCGGGTGGACGCGCACCTGCGAGTAGTAGAAGGGCCGCACGTTGTCGGGCGCGGTCCGCTCCCAGGTCCGGCCGCCGTCGGCGGACCGGTACAGTCCGCTCGGGCGCTGCTGCGCCGCTGCGCCGCGCGTCGGCCGCGGGTTCGGCGCCGTGTCCGCCTCGACCATCGTGTACATGATGTCGGGGTTCGAGAGCGAGATCGCGATCTCGATGCGCCCCTTCATCGTCTCGGGGAAGCCGCCGCCGCGCACTTCCGTCCAGGTCTCGCCACCGTCGGTGCTCTTCCAGAGTGCCGAGCCGCGTCCACCCGACTGCAGGAAGTAGGGGCCGCGGATCCGGTGATAGCTCGCGGCGAAGAGGACGTTCGGGTCCCGCGGGTGGATGTCCACATCCACGAAGCCCGTCGTGTCATTGATGTACTTCTTGTTCACCCAGGTGCGCCCGCCGTCGGTCGTCTTGTAGAGGCCGCGCTCGCGGTTCGGGCGCCACGCGGCGCCGAGCGCCGCGACCCAGGCGATGTTCGGGTTGGTCGGGTGCACGATCACGCGGCCGATGTGCTCCGTCTCCTTCAGCCCGAGGAAGCTCCACGTGAGGCCGCCGTCGGTGGACTTGAAGATCCCGCCACCCGGCGAGATCGAGTTGCGCGAGTTCGGCTCGCCCGTGCCGAGGTAGAGGATGTTGGAGTCACTCGGGGCGATCGCGAGGTCGCCGAGCGAGGCGACCGCCTCGTTCTGGAAGAGGGGACGGAAGGTCGTCCCGTTGTTGATGGTCTTCCAGACGCCACCGGCGGCGGTGGCGACGTAGAAGGTCTTGGAGGGGGAGGGGAGCCCCTCCACGTCCACGATGCGTCCCGACATGTTCGCGGGACCGATCTCGCGCCATCGCAAGCCGTCGATGACGGATTGGTCTATCGTCTGCGCGAGGGCGGGGCTCGCGGCTATCGCCACGGCGCCGGCGATCGCCGACAGGGAACGGTGCAGTCGCATGGTCGTACTCGGGCTGGGGTGGGAACGGTGGAGCCAGCCCTATTCTACGGCGCGTCCCGAGTGACCGCTGGCAGTCGTCCGTGGGCCGTCGCCCTAGTCGCGCTGCCGTCGTCCGTTCGCCGGGGGAACGCTGACGCCGTTCGGTGGCGCCAGCAGCGCTGCGGGGATCTCCAACTCCGCCGCCGTCGGCAACTTGCGGTCCCGCGCGAACCGGCGGCGCGCGCGGTCCATGATCGCGAGCCGTCGGACCCAGTTCCCGATCTCGAGGTCGAACCGCGCCAGGTTGTTCTGCAGCCAGTAGGGGCGGTTCTCAGCGCGCCACGAGCGCTCGAACAGCTCCCGCGTCAGCACGTAGCCGTCGCGCATGTCCTGCAACCGACCATTGATGCCGCTCAGCTCGGCGAGGTCCACCCACGTCACGTCCGTCCGCGTCGGGTCGGTCGCCGTGAGGAACGCCTTCGCGATCTCGTCGGTGAACTGGAACTTCGCGGCGAGCCAGTCCACGCGTCGTGCGCCGAGCTCCATCGCGTCCACCGCCCCCGCTTCCCGCAGGTGCGCCTGTTCGCGAGCCTGCGCGATCCGCAGGAGGGCCGACTCGGCGTGGATCCGCACCTGCGAGAGCGCGGGCCGGAGTCGGGCCAGCTCGATCACGCCCTCGTCCGTGAACGGGTCCACGAAGAAGAGATAGGTGGAGGCGTCGCCGGAACGCGTCTCCGCGATCAGTGCGTGCGCGGCCATGAGGTGCCGTTGCGCCGCGTCGAGGTGGCCCGCGGTATCGCCGTGGAACTGCAGTCCGAAGGACGACTGGAACCGCGGGATGCTCGTCTCGCCGGCCTGCCATCCGGCGGCGGCGCCGAAGAGCACGCCGTACCAGGTCTGCTCGAAGATCGCGTCGCCGAAGTCATCCCAACTGGTGTTGAGCAGGCCAGTCGCGCCGCTGGCCTGCCCCTCGCGCGCGAAGCCCTGGATGTTCGGCAGCGCGACGTGGAAGTTCGGCCAGACTCGGTTCCAGTTGCTGACGCCGGGAGCGACCCACGTCTCCATCCCCGCGTCGCGGAAGGGTCTCAGGAGACGGTCGAAGCGGCTCGACGCGGCATACTCCCACGCGACCGCGACGAGGTCCCGCGGCAGGGTGCCGATCTGCGCCGTGTCGCGGATCGCGATGTCGCCCCAGAAGAGGTAGCGCTTGTCGGGCCGTCGCAGTGCGGCGACGATGTCGCGCACGTACTCGGCGTACACCGGCCCGAGCCCGACGGAGTCCACCCGCGGCTTCGTCTGGCCCTTGCCGAGCTCGAAGGTCTCGTCGGCCCCGAGGTGCACGAACGGGGAGGGGAAGAGCGAGTCGATCTCGGCGAAGATCGCCTTGGTGAGTTCGAGCGATCCCGGCTGGCCCGGCGCGAGCACGTGGCCGTGCGGCGTCTCGGCGAGCGGCGCGTAGAGCTCGAGCTTGAGCGCGTGGTGCAAGTGCCCGAAGGTCTGCTGCTCGGGCACGACCATCACGTGGTACCGCGCGGCGTAGGCGACGAGCTCGCGCACCTCCTCGCGGGTCATCGCCCCGCCGGGCGGCGCGATCACCGGATGCGAGCGGAAGGCGAGGGTGTGCTCGAAGTACGGCGAGTAGACGTTGATCTTGTACGCGGCGAAGGTCCGGACCTGCCGCTTCTGGTACTCGAGCGTGGGCATCGGTCCGCGCGACAGGTCGTCGTGAAGCCCGCGCCAGCGCATCGCCGGCCAGTCGCGAAGGAGCACGGGCGTCAGCATCGCCTGCCCCCCCGCGCCGGTGAAGAGCTGCTTGAGCGTCTGCAGGGCATAGAAGGTGCCCGCGTCACTGGCGGCGACGATCGTCGCGCCGCGGGCGTCGGTGTGGAGCACGTACCCCTCGACGACCATCGCCGAGTCGAACGTCAGCTGGTGACCCCGAAGGAAGGTGGAGGCCTGCGCCGAGCCGGTGCGCAGCAGCGTGATGGTCCAGGCCTGCTCGACCGGCGCGAGGGAGACCGCAAGGCGGCGCTCGCGCATCGCCTCGGCGAAATCCTCTGCCGCCGAGCGGTCCGCGTCGCGCAGCAGTGCGGCGAAGGCGATCGTCGCGGTGAAGCGATGCGCGGAGGTCGTGTGCACGACCTCCCGCGGCGCGGGGATGAGTCGCAGCTCCTGTGCGACGAGTGGGTCAGCGGCGCAGAGGAGGAGGAGGGCGGTGAAGCGGCGCATCACGCAATGTGCCGCGTGGGGCAGTGGTCGTACAAGCGCGGCACCCGTAGCTTCCGCGCGTGACATCCGCCGCGGAATCGCGCCGTCACCGGTGGCGCCGCATCATCTTCGACCACGACACGCCAGCGGGCCGGGCCTTCGACGTCTGGCTCCTCGTCGCGATCGTCTCGAGCGTCGTGGTCGTGATGCTCGACAGCTTCGCCGGCCTGCCGCCCCGGGTGCACATCGTCCTCTGGGTGCTGGAGTGGGGCTTCACCGCGCTCTTCACCGTCGAGTACATCGCGCGGCTCTGGTGCGCGGCGAAGCCGGTGCGCTACGCCAGGAGTTTCTGGGGGGTCGTCGACCTCCTCGCGCTCCTCCCCACCTATGTCAGCCTCATCCTCCCGGGCGGGCGGTTCCTCGCTCTCGTGCGGATCCTCCGGCTGCTGCGCGTCTTCCACATCCTGCGCCTCCCCGCATACACGCGCGAGGCGGGGATCCTGCTCGAGGCGCTGAAGGCGAGTCGATACAAGATCACCGTGTTCGTGTTCACCGTCCTCACCATCTCGGCGGTCGTGGGCTCATTGATCTACCTGATCGAAGGGCCGATCTCGGGCTTCGACAGCATCCCGACCGCGATGTACTGGGCGATCGTGACCCTCACGACGGTGGGCTACGGCGACCTGTCGCCGGCGACGCCGCTGGGCCGGATCCTCGCCAGCGCGCTGATGATCCTCGGCTATGGTGTCATCGCGGTGCCGACCGGGATCGTCACGCTCGAGCTCCAGCGCACCGTGCGGGAGAAGGGCGCGCCGCGGGCGGTGAGCTGTCCGCGGTGCGGACGAGGGGGCCACGATGCCGACGCGCACTTCTGCAAGGAGTGCGGCACGCAGCTTCCGACGCGCGGCGTGATCTGAGGGGGGCGGCAAGGGCAATTGCACGGGCGGTCGAACTGGCTATCTTAGTGATGAGATGAAAACCTCGACGAAGTCCGGGCTCACGCCAGCCACCGACGTCCCGGCAGCGGCTCCCGCGGACGTCCCGACGACGACGGCGCTGAAGCTCTTCGTGGTGCTCGCGCGGGCGGTGCGGGCGCTGGCGGCGCACACCGACGCGGACATCGCGCGGCACGGCCTCTCGGGAGGTGAGTTCGGCATCCTCGAGGCCCTGTACCACAAGGGGCCCATGCTGCTCGGCGACCTGCAGAAGCGGGTCCTCGTCACCAGTGGTGGCGCCACCTTCCTGGTGGACCGGCTCGAGCGGCGCGGCCTCGTCGAGCGGCGGCCGTGCGCCACCGACCGCCGCGCGCGGTACGCCGCGCTCACGCCGCAGGGGCACGCCCTGATCGCCCGGATCTTCCCGGCGCACGCCGACGTGATCCGCCGCGCGGTCGCGGGGCTCGGCCTCGCGGACCAGCGGAAGGCGATCCAGTTGCTCCGGACCCTTGGCACCGAGGCCGAGGGCATGGGGCTGCCGGGAACCTGAGCCGGCGCCTGGGGCGTTGACCCCGGGTCGCCGAGCCGCGAGCCGCACTGCGGCGTCGTTCGGCGGCGCGGAACGACGGAGGATGGGATCCGAGGGTTGACGGACGGGAACCTTTGCACTAGATATCTCATTGATAAGAAGTTCACATGTAGAGGATAGCATGACCCGACTCCAGACCCTTGGCTTCCACCACATCACCCTCGTCGCCTCGGACGCGCGCCGCACGCTCGCGTTCTAC
>CAZYUL010000057.1:0-17691 GCA_964650715.1 uncultured Gemmatimonas sp.
CGTCCCCCATCTGCACCTCGGGGACGATCGCGAAGCCGCTCTCGTTCACCGAGCTCACGCCACCGTGCGTGTGCGGGTCGATGAGCCCCGGCGTCACGTGCTTGCCGGTGCCGTCGATGACCATCGCGCCGCTCGGCGCGGTGAGCCCCTTCCCGACCTGGGCGACCTTGCCCGCGCGGACGAGGAGGTCGGCGTTCTCGAGCTTCCCCTGCGGGCCCTGCGTCCAGACCGTCGCGTTGCGGACGAGGACGACCGCCGGCTGCGCCGGCTGCGCCGAGCGCCCGAACTCCATCGACGGCCGGATGAACGGCAGGTCCACCGCCGGGACCCGCGCCGCCACCGTGCCGCGGGCCGGACCCTCGAACGGCTCGGTCCGCGTGCCGCGATACGACGGGTCGGCGCCATTCGGCATCGCCATCCAGCCGAAGAACTCGTCACCACGCACCGAGCCGGTGAGGAGCACCGTCCCCTCGTAGCCGAGGGGCTCGCCGTTGAACGTCGCCTCGACGCGGCCCGTCTCGGTGATCACGCGGGTGGACGCCAGTGTGATCGGACGGCCGGTCCCCACCTCGATCGTGCCGCGGATCCTGTTGAGCGGCCCCTCGAGGCGCAGCGTCGCCCGCTGGGCGCCCTGCTCCTCGGAGGCGATCACCCACGTGCCACGCGGGTCCACCTGCGGCGGCCGCGTGACGCCATACCGCGTCCCCTGCACCCACACGTCGCGCACGCTGGCTTCGGTGGTGAAGAGGTCGCCGTCGCTCACGACGAGGTTGGCGACCTTGCCGACGGCGATCGTCCCGTGGGTGCGATCGATCCCGAGCCAACCCGCCGGGACGGTCGTCAGGGCCGCGAGCGCCTTGTCCGGCGTGAGGCCGCGGGCGACCGCGATGCGCAGGTTCGAGAGGAACTGCGTGCTCGACGAGAGGCCGTCGGTGGTGATCGCGAACGGCACGCCGGCCTCGGCGAGCTTCGCCGGGCTCGTCGGCGCGAGGTACCAGTGGCGGAGCGCCGTCAACGATGCGTTGAGCGCCGCCTCGGGGCTCGACACGTCCGGCGCGTCCGGGAAGTTGAGCGGGATGATGAGCGGCTGCGTGCGGCCCTTGAGCACGTCGATCAGGCGGTACTCCTGGCCGCTGCCGCGGAACCAGGGCGTGAGCTTGTAGTCGGCGGCGAGCTTGTAGGCGCGGAGGTACTCCTCCTCGCTCTCGGTCTGGAAGAGCACCGGCTGCTGGCCCTGCACCACCGGCGCGAGCGCATCGAGCGCCTCACTCGTCTCGGGCGGGAGGCCGGCGCGACCACCCTTCTCGTAGGCAGCACGGGCGCGGATGTACCACTCGGCGTCCATGAAGGTCTGCTTCATGAGGGCGATCGTGCCCATCGTCGAGTTGGGGTACGTGCCTCCCAACTGGAAGGAGCGCTGGAAGCCGATCGCCTGCACGAGATCGCCGCGGAGCACGCGCTCGCGGGCGCCGAGGTCGCCGAGGTTCACGACCGATGCCTTGCCGCGGAAGAGCCCCTGCTTGGGGACGAGGAGCGCCGCCCCGAAGCCGAGCGAGCGGAGGCCGGCGCGGCGGGTGGTATCGTCCTTGAGGTTGGAACTGGTGCTGTACCAGGCGCGCACCTGCGGGTTCCAGTGCGTCGGGCCGACGTCACCGCCCTGCGGGATCGCCTCCGTCCCGAGGTCGGCGTGGGCGTCGATGAACCCGGGGTACACCGTCTGCCCCTTGAGGTCCCACACCCGCGCCCCCGCCGGGGGTCGCACATCGCGCCCGACGGCGGTGATGAGGCCGTTCCGGATCACGATGGTCGCGTTGTCCATCGCCTGGCCCGGTGCCGTCACGACGCGCGCGCCGACGAGGGCGTGGAACCCCGTGGCGTTGTTGCGCAGGTCGGTGACGGGTTCGGTGCGGGAGGACTGCTGCGCCTGGATGCCGCTGGCGACCAGCAGCCCGAGGCCCAGGTACTTCAGCGAGCGGATCACTCTCACGAGGCACTCCAATGGTCACGGCCGTTGCAGCAGGACGGTCGTGGGGACGGATGAGGGAGCCCGAGCCGCAGGACGCCTGCTTCGCCTGCGGATCGCGCCGGTCGTTGCCGGCCGGCGGCCAACTATAAAGATGGAGGCTGGGGCGGAGCGTGTCGAACGCGGGGGTGGGGCCCCCGGGTCCGTCCACTCGCTACGCAACCGGGCGCGCCCCCGTTGGGGCATCACTCGCGCCGGACGGCGAGGCCCAACGACACCCTGGAGGAAGGGCGATGGAGATCACCACGCGCGCGAATGGGGACGTCACCATCGTCGCCATCGCGGGCAACCTCGACAGCGCCTCGTCGCCGGAAGCGCAGCAGGCGCTCGACGCGATCCTCGCCGGCGGCGCGCGGAAGCTCGCCGTGGACTTCTCCCGACTCGACTACATCAGCAGCGCGGGCCTCCGCGTGCTCCTCGGCGCCGCGAAGAAGGTCGGTGCGGCCGGCGGTGCGCTGCGGTTGTTCGGACTCAACGAGACGGTGCGCGAGGTGTTCGACGTCTCCGGGTTCTCGACGATCCTCGCCGTGTTCCCAGGCGAGCCGGAGGCGTGCGCGGGGTTCTGACCACCGCCCGCCGCTCCGTTCATGCCCCCGCGGTGACTTCCTCGTACGCGCAGGTGAGCGGGTCGCGCGGCCCCGGGTTGCCGAACCGGCCGAAGGCCTCGAACCCCGCGAGCGGGTCGCGCATCGCGAGGACCTCCTCGCGGCCCTTCCCCGCCTTCACCTGCGCCTCGGCGAACGCGAGCACGGCGCCGAGGTAGTCGCGGAAGTGTGCGAGGTCGTCGGGGCCGCCGGTGACCTGGAGCCCCGTGTTCGCGTGCCCGAAGATGAACGTCGTGTCGCGCGCGTGGTCACGCACCGCGCGGTCGAGCACCGCCATCCAGCCGCGCATCGTCGCGCCGGCCGCGCGGTCCACCACTGGGTGACGCCGGTTGAACATCAGGTCGCCCATGTGGACGACGTTGGCGCGCTCGAACGTGATCACCGCATCGCCACTCGTGTGCGCGCGCCCGTGATGCCGTACGGTCACCCGCTCGTCCCCGACATCCGCCGACCACGAGTCCGTGAAGGTCGTGTCGGGGAAGAGTTGGTCGGCGGGGGGCTGGCCACCCGGCGGCATCCGCATGTGCTCGGCGGCCTTGGCGTGTGCGACGACCTTCTTGGCGGCGCCGCGGAACGAGATGTTGCCGCCCGAGTGGTCGCCGTGATGGTGCGAGTTGATGAGGAGGTCCACGCCCCGCCCGCTCGAGCGTTCGTTGAGTCCGGCGAGGCAGGCGGTCGCCTCCGCGGGGAACTGGCTGTCCACCACCACGACGCCGCCGGGGTTGACCAGCCATCCGATCGTGCCGCCGCGCATCGTGAAGATCCCGACGTTGCGCCGGAGCGGCGTGAAGACCGGCGCGGGCTGCCCCTGCCAGCCGTGCGCGAGCAGCGGGCGGGCCAGCGTGCCGGCGACGGCGGCGGCCGCGGAGGTGGTCAGGAACTCTCGGCGCGTGATCGGCATCTCGTGGATCCTCTCGGTGTCGGGGCGTGGACCACGGACGATACCCCGTGGTGCGCCTCCCGGCCACCGATGCCGCGCCGACCGACCCTCAGGGCCGTCCGCGATTCCGGCTGATCGCGATGATCTCGGGAGGCAGCTCGCCGCGCTGCGACTCGCGCACCCAATCCCAATCGGCGTCCCACGCCGTGCCGCCGAAGAGGATGAACGCGCCGGCCGGGATGCTCCCGAGCTGGTCGCACGGTGCCGCGCGGGCCTGGCGACCCGGCGGCGTGCCCGCGAGCCAGACCCGGCACTGACCCCCGGGCGGGTAATGCCCCGGCGGCACAAAGAGGAACCGCGGCCCGCCGCCCACGCGCAGCGTGTCCACCCGTGTGATCCGCACCGTGTCCACGCGCGGCACCTGCTGCGCGCGATCGGTGACCGTGCGGGGATTGACCTGCGCGGCGGTGGTGTCGCGCCGCGGCGGGAGCGCCGGCACGCGGATGGTGTCCCGCATGCGCACCGTGTCCACGCGGACGATCGTGCGGGTGCCGCGCCAGAGCGTGTCGGTGCGCGTGAAGGTGACCGTGTCCACGCGGTAGGTGGTGTCGAAGCGGAAGATCACCCGCACGTCGCGGCCGTCGCTGATCCCGCGCAGCGTGTCCACCCGCGTGTACCCGCCGGCGGGCCGAGGCACCACCACGAAGGTCCTGCTGCAGGCGGCGCCCAGGAGGCCCGCGACGGCGACGAGGCCGAGCAGGACGTTGCGTGATGCGCGGTGTCTCATCGGGCCTCCGGGGATCGCGTGGGAGTGGTCGCAGGATCTGACGAACCAGACCCCGGCGCCATCACTCCGTGAAGGCGACCGCCGCGCGCACGCGCGGCACGACCCGGACGCGCGTGCCGGCGCAGAGCGGCGCGCGCGGCGCCGCATCCACGTCGCAGCGGAGATCCTGCCCCGAGGGGAGCCGCACGTGGCAGATCCAGTGGTCGCCGGCGAACGTCGCCGTCTCCACGATCGAGTCGCCGTCGAGCGCGTCGTCGAGCACACAGTCGCCGGGCCGCACCGGCACGGTCACACGTGTCCCATCGGCGTGGGCGCGGAGGTCCGCGAAGGCGCCGATCTCGGTCACGACGCGTCCGTCGCGACACTCCCCCGGGAGGAAGGTCGCGTGACCCACGAACGACGCGACGAAGGCGCTCGACGGCGTGCGGTACACCTCGGCCGGGGTCCCTGCCTGCTCGATGCGCCCCGCGCGGATCACCAGCACGCGGTCGGCGAGCGAGAATGCCTCGTGCTGGTCGTGCGTGACGAAGAGCGCCGTCGTCCCCGACGCCTTGAGGATCCGCCGCAGCTCGTGCCCGAGCGACTCACGGCGGAGCGGGTCCACGTTGGAGAGCGGCTCGTCGAGGAGCACGAGGTGCGCCTCGGGGGCGAGCGCCCGCGCGAGGGCGACGCGCTGCTGCTCGCCGCCGGAGAGTTCGTGCGGGTAGCGGTCGGCGAGTCCGCCGAGCGCGCAGAGCTCCGCGAGGGAATCCCAACGCGCACTCCGCTCCGCCGCGGGGCGCCGCCGGAGTCCGAACTCGACGTTCTCCCGCACGGTGAGGTGCGGGAAGAGCGCGCCGTGCTGGAAGACGACACCGACCCCACGGTCCTCGGGCGGCACCGACTCCGTCGGCGTGGCGACCTCCAGGCCATCCAGGTGCACCGAGCCGGCGTCGGGTTGCTCGAACCCGGCGATGAGCCGGAGCAGCGTCGTCTTCCCCGCCCCGCTCGGCCCGAGCACCGCGCAGATCTCGCCCGGCATCAACGCCAGTGAGAGCCGGTCCACCGCGGCGGCCCCGCGACCGAACCGGCGCGTGACCTCACGGACCTCGAGCAGGGGTGACGTCATCTCCGCGCGCCCCCCGCCAGCGGTTCGCGCGCCACGCGGCCGAGCACCAAGAGCACGATGCTCCCCACGACGACCATCGCGAGCGACGGCGGCGCCGCGTACACCCAGAGCGACTCCGTGGTCGCCTGCCAGACGCCGACCGAGAGGGTGTCGAAGCCGAACGGCCGGATGAGCATCGTCGCCGGCATCTCCTTGAGCGCATCCACGAAGACCAGCAGCGACGCCGCGACGACGGACATCCGGAGCATCGGCCCGTGCACCTCGACCGCCTGACGCCACGGCGAGGCACCGAGCACGCGCGCGGACTCGTCGAGCGAGGGCGAGATCCGGTCGAGGCCGGCGCGCACCGGCAGGTACGCCACGGCGAGGAATCGCACGAGATAGGCGAAGAGGAGTCCGAACGCCGAGGTCGCGAGGAGCGGCGGCGCCTGGAGACCGACCGCCGTCGCGACGCCGAGCAGGGCCCGGTCGGCGGCGGCGAGCACCCCGAGCACACCGACCGCGATCACCGAGCCGGGGATCGCATAGCCGAGGAGGGCGACGTGCGAGAGGGCATCGAGCACGCGCCGGCGCACCGAGAGCCGCGCCGCGTAGCCGAGCGCGAGCGCCGCCGCCACGCAGGTGAGGGTGGCCGCGAGCGCGGCCAGGGCGGAGTTGCGCGCGAGGGGCAGGAACCTCGCGAGGAATCCCGCTTCCTGCGCCGCCGTCCACGACCATCCGATCAGCACGATGGTCGGGAGCACGAACGCGAGACCGAACACCGCGCTGCAGGCGCCGGTCGCGAGCCAGCGGCGCGCCCCGCGGATCTCCGTCGGCTGGGCGACCGGCGAGGTGCTCACCGAGTCGAAGCGCGCCCCGCGGCGACCCCACCGCTCGAGCGCGATGAGCAGCGCGGCGAAGAGCAGCAGCGCCGTCGCGAGCTGGCCCGCCGCCACGCGATCGAACATCCCGAACCAGACGCGATAGACGGCGACCGTGAGGGTCGGATGGTCGAAGATCGAGACCGTGCCGAAGTCGGCGAGGGTCTCCATCAGCGCCAGCGCGAGCCCTGCCGCGATCGCCGGTCGCGCGAGGGGGAGCGCGAGGTGCCGGAAGGCGGCGAGCGGCGTCATCCCGAGCGAGCGCGCCGCCTCGACGTACGTCGCGCTGCGGTCACGGAAGGCGGTGCGCGTGAGCAGGTACACGTAGGGGAAGTGCACGAGCGCCATCACGAGCGCGAGCGCCCCGAACGAGCGCGGCTCCGGGAGCCACGCCGCGGAGCCGAACCAGGCCTGCGAGAGCCGCGCTGCCGGCCCGCCGTAGTCGAAGACCGAGACGAAGACGAACCCGATCACGTAGGCGGGCATCGCCATCGGCAGGATCAGCGCCCACTCGAAGAATCCCCGCCCCGGGAACCGATGCGTGGCCACGAGCCATCCGAGGCCGATCCCCAGCGCCGCGGTCAGCGCGCCGACGACGGCGAGGAGCGAGAGGGTGCCCCACGCCAACGAGAGGAGTCGCGTCTCGACCAGGTGCTGCCAGACATCCCCGCGGGGCGTCGCCGCGTTCCACACCACCGCGAGGAGCGGCAGCGAGACGACGCCCGCGAGGAGCGCGGTGACCGCCGGCCACCAGCGCGATGACCGACGCACCGTCGTCGCTCAGCGGTAGCCGACGCGGTCGGCGAGCTTCACTGCCGCCGCCTGGAACTCACCCGCGGCGGCGACGCCGATCGTCTGCGCCTTGAAGGTGCCCCACGCGGTGAGGATCGGATGCGGCGCGACCGCCGGGTTGGCGGGATACTCGAAGCTCGCCGAGGCCAGCGCTTCCTGCGCCTTCGGCGTGCTGAGGTACTCCAGCAGCTTCACCGCGTTCTCGCGGTTCTTCGCCCAACGCACCACGCCGCCGCCGGAGACGTTCACGTGCACGCCGTCCCCCTGCTGGTCGGGCCAGAAGGGACGCACCGGCACGTCGGGCCGCGTGTTGAGGAGCCGGCCGAGGTAGTAGGTGTTCGTCACGCCGACGTCGCAGCGGCCGGCCGCGATCGCCTCGATGATCTGCGTGTCCCCGTTGATGTACACCGGCTCGTTGGCGATCCACTTCGCGACCATGTCGGCGACCGCCGCCTCGCCGCGGAGCTTGATGAATGAGGCGAGCAGGGACTGGTTGTATGTCGCGGTGGAGGTGCGGAGGCAGAGCCGCCCCTTCCACTTCGGGTCGCCGAGCGAGGCGTAGCCGGCGAGGTCCGAGGGCTTCACCCGCTCGGTGCTGTACATGATGGTGCGGGCGCGGACCGCGACCGCGAACCAATGGTCCTGCGGGTCCCGCAGGTGCGCGGGGATGTTCGCCTTGAGGACCGTCGAGTTCACCGGCTGGAGGAGGCCACGCGACGTCGCGAGCCAGAGGTTGCCGGCATCCACCGTGAGGAGCACGTCGGCGGTGGTGCGCTCGCGCTCCGCGCTCAGTCGCTCGATGACCTCGTTGTTGTTCCCGTTGAAGAACCGGATCGCGATGCCGGTCTCGCGGGTGAAGTCCTCGAACACCTTCTCGGCGCCGTAGTGCGAGCGGGAGGAGTAGACGACGACCTCGTTCGCGCTGCCTTGCGCGTGGATCCCAGCGTCGGGGAGCGCGACGGCGACGAGCGCGGCGATGGCGAGACGGAGAAGACGGGAGAAATACATTCGTGATTGGGGATCGAGGAAAGGCGCCGGTGAGAACAGTTCTCATCCGGCGCCTCTCTCATTATTGCCAGCAAGCCCCCGTCAGTCAACTCGAACCCCTGCTCCCTACGGCACCACCCGCGGCGGGACCGGACGGATCCCGTCACCGAATGTCGCGGCCAACAGCAGCGACAGCTTGCTCCCGATGAGCGCGCTCGGGCGATCGGCCCACTCACTCAGGGTGTGCTGGTCGCCACCGTACGACCGGCCGACGCTGATGCTCGGGATCCCCATCACCACGCCCACGTTGGCGTCCGTGCTCCCCGTCGCGATCGCCTCGGCGGCACCCGGCATCCCGACGCGCACGCCGAGGTGGCGCTGGATATCCACCGCGGTCTGCACCAGCGGGTGGGCGCGCGCGCCCTCGAGCATCCGTGCCGTGCCACCCGCCCCGTTCTTCTGTTCCACCTCCACCTTCAGCGCGACCCCCTCGCGTTCCGCCGCCTCGCGGACGACCCGGCCGATCGTGCGATCGAGCGAATCGAGGAGCACCGGGTCGGGGGTCCGGAGGTCCACCGTGAAGAAGAGGTCCTGGGGGATGCCGTTGAAGATCACGCCGCCGTGGACCTGCCCCACGTTCACGACCGCTCCGTCCGGGAGCGGCGGGAACTGCAGGGCGTAGATCCGCTGGACGGCGTCGGCGAGCGCGCGCACCGGCGTCGGACGGCCGCGCGAGCGCAGCGTGTGCGCGCCGTCGGCGGTGAACCGGTAGCGCGTCCAATAGATGCCGAGCGCGCCGTAGCTGATCGGCCCGAGTCCGCCATCCATCGCGATCAGCAGGTCGGGGCGCGGGTTGTTGGCGAGCCAGTACGCCATGCCGCGGAGCCCGAGCTCCTCCTGGACGGTCGCCACGAAGACGAGGTCGCCGGTCGTCACCAGGCGCGCCGCCTTCAGTGCGCGGATCACCGCCAGCATGTTCGCGACCGAGGCGCTGTTGTCGAAGATCCCCGGCGCGTGCAGCGTGTCGCCGGCCCGGCGGACGCGGAGGTCGGTCTCGAGCGGATGCACGATGTCGAGGTGCGCGGCGAAGACCACCGTCGGCCCGCCACCCCTGCCCTTCCGCACGCCGGTCACGTTACCGATGGAGTCCACCGAGACCTGGAGCCCTTCCTTCACCATCTCGGCGCGCACGTACTCCCCGCGCTGGCGCTCGTGCTCGGACTTCCCCGGCATCTCGGCGATGCGGATCCACTCGGCCACCTGGCCCTCGAACCCTCGTTCGAGGTGGGCGATGGCGGCGCGGACGTCCGCGCGCTGGAGGATCGCGGGGTCCCACGCGGTGGGATACGGCGCCTGGGCGGCGAGCGGCCCGGCGGTCGCCAGCACGGTCAGGGTCCCCAGGGTCGCGAGCGTGGCGAGGCCGATCGGATGGTTGCGCATCCCGGGAATCTGGTGACCCGCCGAGCGTTGCGGCAGTAATTTCGGACCCATGCGCTGGCCACCACAGCGGCTCGGTCTCGGGCCCCCGCTCAACCTCGTCGTCGCCTCGCGGCGGACGCTGCCGCTCCTCGGACCCTGGTGGATCATCCCGGCGCTCGGCGTCGGAGCGACGCTGATCCTCGTCGCCCTCGACCTGCTCCTGTTCGATGGGATCACCCTCCGGCGCGTGCCGGGGATCGGGGCCCCTCCCCCGCTCGGCGCGCGCGTGCTCGTCGTGCTCGTGGGTCCGATCGTGGAGGGCCTGGTGTTCCGCGTGCTCATCGCGACGGGGGTCGCGGCACTCGTGCACGCCCTGCTCGTGCGATTCGTGCGGCAGCCGCGGGAGGCGGCACAGTGGGCAGGGACGCTCGTCGCGGCCCTCCTCGCCGGGCTATTCCATTCCCGCGACGTGGACGCGATGACGCGCGTTATGACGCTCAACCTCGTCACTGGCGCGGTGTACGGCGCGATCTACTGGTGGCGTGGCCTCGAGCTGTCCATCCTCACGCACGTGATCGTGAGCGTCGTGCTGCTGCTGGTGGTGCCGGTGCTGCGCTGATCCCGTGATGCGCAAGCACGTCCTCATCTACGGCATCCTCGCGGGCGTCCTGATCGCCCTGCTCCGCGTGATCGAGTACCGCTGGCTCGTGCTCCGGCACTCGGGCGACATCTACGCCGGCCTCGTCGCCGCGATCTTCGCCGGCCTCGGCATCTGGCTCGGCCTCCGGTTCCGGAAGCGGGTCGAGGTCGTGCGGGAGGTCCCGGTGCTCGTCCCGGCGCCCGCGGAGTTCGTCCGGGACGAGGCGAGGCGCGAGTCCCTCGGGATCACCAAGCGCGAGCTCGAGATCCTCGAGCTCATCGCGCAGGGCCTCTCCAATCGCGAGATCGCCGAGAAGGTCTTCGTGAGCGAGAACACGGTGAAGACCCACTCCAGCCGGGTCTTCGACAAGCTGGGGGCGCGCCGTCGCACGCAGGCGGTGCAGCGCGGGAAGGAGCTCCGGCTCATCCCCTAGGCGCCGTGAGCCGACAGCCCCCTCCCTGCATCCGACTTTCGCATGATTTCGCCGTCGCGCGCGCAGAATCACCCGTTCGGGTGACGCGCGGAGGGAGTGGACCACGGTAGGATGGTGCCGTCCCTCAACCCACACGGAGTCCAGATGCGGAACATCGTCCTCAAGTACGGCCTGCTCGGCGGCGCGATCACCTCGGTCCTGATGGTGGTGGCGATGGTCTTCCACGAGCAGATCGGCTTCGATCGCGGCGTGATCGTCGGCTACACCAGCATGGTGCTCGCCTTCCTCATGGTGTACGTCGGCGTCCGGACCTACCGTGACGATGTCGCCGGCGGCCGGATCGGCTTCGGGAAGGCCTTCAAGGTCGGGATCCTGATCACCGCCGTGACGACGGCCTTCTACATCGGGACCTGGCAGGTCGTGTACTACAACTTCATGCCGGACTACCTCGACAAGTACTCGGCGTACGCGCTCGACAAGGCGCGCGCCGCGGGCGCGACGGACGCCGAGCTGGCGACGCAGGCCGCCGAGATGGCGAAGTTCGGGGAGATGTACAAGAACCCGCTGGTGAACATCGCCTTCACGGCGATCGAGCCGCTGCCGGTGGGGATCCTCGTGACGCTCGTGACGGCCGGCGTGCTGAGCCGCGGACGGAAGGAGGAGACCGTCACGGCGCCGGGCTGATCCACGCTCGTGCAGGCGGTGCCGACGGGCGGGTGAGGTTGGCCCAAGGTGGCGCCACGCGGGACAGTCCAGCGCCAGAACTGTCGCGGTGGCGCCCACCGCCACTTCGTCCCATAGTACGGGAAACGGAGGGGATCATGATCCTGGACCAGGGTTCGCTGGGTTCGATCCACCGGTACTCGCACCGGCACCGTCCACTCATGGAGCAGTCGAAGAGCGCCGGCTGCTACCATTGCGGCGCGACCTTCGCGCCCGACGAGATCACCGAGTGGATCGAGGAGCGTGACGCGACCGGCGACACCGAGGGGGAGACGGCGAAGTGCCCCCGGTGCGGCTACGACTCGGTGCTCCCATCCGCCGCCCCGATCGCCCTTGATGCCCAGGCGCTCGAGGCGGTGCGGCGCTACCTCTTCGCCGGCGAGGGCTGAGCGGACCGTGCGGACGCGCTGGTCGGGCTTGTAGGGCCTGCAGGGCTTGTAGGGCGCGCCCGCCTAGCGCGTGAAGGTGTGGGTGTATTTCACGATCAGGCTCCGCGAGAGTGAGAACGGCGAGAGCCCGCCGAGCCCGTCGTCCACGCGATCGGTGTCGAGTCCCTCGTTGTACACGAGCCAGAGGTCGGTCCCCTCCGCGAAGGCGTAGCGGAGCCGGACGTTGAAGTCGAGCGCGTCGGTCGTGGAGTTGTACTGCACGAACGCGTTCCCCGACAGGCGTGCGTCGAGCGCCGTGCGCACGCGCAGCCGCGCGACGTTGATGTCATCGCCTTGGCCCCGCGCGGGGAATCGGAGGCTCGTGAACTGGTAGTCGAGCCCCAGCTCGAGGTGGCGCGAGGCGTTCCAGGTGGGGCGCAGGATCACCTGCCGGCGCGTGCCGTCGAAATAGCTGCCGGCGCGCGCGTCGAGGCTCGTGCGCAGGCGCGCGCCGTTCGGCATCGTGAGGGCGAGCTGCCAGTCCATGAAGTCGTAGGTGCCGGCCGGGATCGTGATCTCGCTCCCGATCGGGAAGGCGTTCCGCACATCCTCGCGGAACCACTTCGGCTCGATCCACCCGCCGCCGCCGCGCTTGGTGTCCCACTGCACCCAGGCCGCCCAGGTGCCCGACTCGAGCGAACCATCGCTGTTGCGCCACGTCTGGAAGGCCAGGTACCCAGGGTAGATGCGCCGCAGGACCGGGTGGCGGTCGGTGAAGATGAAGTAGTTGCCGAAGGTGTTCAGCGCGGAGAAGTCGCGCCGCTGGGTGAATCCCATCGCGGGACGGTAGTCGGCGCCTGACCAGGTGCCGCTCACGACGTATTGCATGCCCCGGCCGGTGCGCCGCTCCCACGCGAAGTCGTACTGGCTCCGGTCGGCGATCGGCGATCCCGCGGGATCGCTGACATCGGAGGTCGCCGCCCACTTGGTGACGAGGTAGTGATCGCCGAAGAGGCGTAGCGAGGCGTCGGCTCCCCCCGCGACGTTGCTCGTGGAGCCGTCGAGGGCGGTGAGCATCACTCCCGCGGTCGAGTACTGGTTCAGGATCGGGCGACGCACGCGGAGCACGCCGAACCGCTCGGCGGGCGACGCACCCTCCTCGTCGGTCGCCATCGCGAGCGCGCCGACATCCCACCCCCCGGCTCGCCCGACGAGGCGCGCGCCACCGAGGACGGGCACCGGCGTCCCGGCCGCGGAGAGTCCGATGCGGCGCGAGTTGAAGAGCCGCGAGTTGCCGCCACCGGCGAAGTCGAAGATGCCGCTCCCCTCCTGGAAGAAGCGCCGCCGCTCCGGGAAGAAGAGGGGGAACCGGTCGAGGTTCACCTGCTGGTCGTCGGCCTCCACCTGCGCGAAGTCGGTGTTGTACGTGAGGTCGAGCGTGAGGTTGCTCGAGAGCGGGTAGCGGAAGTCCACGCCCACCTGTGCGTCGCTCGCGCGCGTGCTCCCGAACCCGGCGGGATCGAGTGCGACCGCCTTCTTCGAGGCGCCGGAGAGGACGTAGGGCGTCAGGTAGAAAGGCTTCCGCGTCCGGACGTCCCGCAACACCACATCGCGCATCAGCGAGGGACGCCGGAACTCATAGCGCGGGTCGATCTCCGGGAAGGTGACGCGCTCCCCGAGCCGCGAGACCAGTCGGGTGACCGTCAGCCCCATCACCGTCTTCCCTTCCGCGTCCACCCGGAAGCCGAGGGTCGAGAACGGGATGCGGACCTCGGCGAACCACCCCTGGTCCGTCGTCGTCGTGCGCGCGGCCCAGAAGCCGTCCCAGCTGTCGTTCAGCGTGGATCCGTCGTCGGATACGAGCACGTCGAAGCGCATCCCCGCGGCGGTGGTCCCGAACCATTTCGCGTTGCGGTCGTCGTTGAAGGCATCCACGTAGATCGCCAGCGCGTCGTCGCCGTTCCAGCGGTCGCGATAGAGCGAGTTGACGCGGATCCCCTTCGGATCGGTGTCGAAGAAGCTCCCGGCGACGTAGAGGTGCTCGTCGTCGTACGCGACGCGGATCTCGGTGCGCTGGGTGGGCGTCCCGCGGAAGACCGGGAGGTACATCGTGACCGGGAGCGGCTGCACGGCGCCCCACGCGGGATCGTCCACGACGCCATCGAAGGCGATCGGGCCGGTGAGCCGGGTGAGTTCGAGGGGCGGCTGCTGCGCCGCGGCGGGCAGGGCGACGGCGAGGAGGGCGAGGAGGAGCGCGGGATGTGGTCGCATGTCGGCGGACCGTACCGCCGCCGCGCGGTCCCGGGCTTGTATGGCCTTGCCCGTCCGCGCACCCGCACACGCCCCTGACATCGGGCGGCGCGCTGGGCGGCGCGCCGGGCGCTGCGCCTAGATCTCCGCCGTGTAGCGCTCCGTGCGGTACGCCCTGAACCCGCGCGACACGTAGTTCGGCAGCGCACGCGGATCATCGAGGGTGCAGGTGTGGAGCCAGACCCGCGACGCTCCGACGGTGAAGGCGATCTCGACGGCGCGAGTGAGCAGGTGCTTGCCGAAGCCGCGACCGTGGAACTCCCGGCGCAGCCCGAAGAGCTCGATCTCGCAGGCGCCGGAGTCGTCCCAGTGGAGGTCGAAGAAGCCGGCCTCGTCCCCATCGTGGCTCAGGATCCAGGTGCCGAATCCGGGCCGCGCGACCCACTCCGCCCACTGCTCCGCCGACCACCGCCACCGGTCCACCCAGTGGTAGGGCTCGCCGACCTCGCGGTACAGCCGCTGGGCGAGCTCGACGCTCGGCATCGGGACGCGGGCGACGCGGAGGAGCGGGTCGTCGTCCATCCGCGCGGGCCGGAGGTCCGCGAGCCGCGACAACTCGAGGTAGGTGCGGGTGACGTCAACGGGGGGCACGGCCGGAACCTCGCCGGGGGGCCCTTGTGGCGCCAGTCGAACGCCGCCCATCGTGACGTGGTATCAGGGCGAGCCGGACGGCACTCGATCGCATCCCTCCCATGGCCAACCTCCTCACCCTCGCGCGGGTACTCCTGATCTTCGTCGTCATCGCCGTCTGGAGCCGGGACGGCGGCGTCGCCAACGTCTGGCTCGACCTGGCGATGGTCCCGGTGCTGGCGTCGGCGATCATCATGGATGCGCTCGACGGGTGGGCGGCTCGGCGCTTCCACGAGGAGTCCAAGGCGGGGGCGCTGTTCGACATCGCCGGCGACCGGATCGTCGAGCTCACCCTCTGGACCTTCTTCGCGATCCGCCGCGATGCCGATGGCGCGCCGCTCGTGGCGGCGTGGGTGCCCATCGTGATCATCACGCGCACCGTGCTCACCGACCTCATCCGGTCGGTCGCATTCGCCGATGGCAAGACGCCGTTCGGTGCCGACAGCCTGCAGTCCACTGCGTGGGCGCGCTGGCTCACGAGCTCCCCCTGGAGCCGCGGCGCCTACGGCGTGCTCAAGACCATCGCGTTCTGCGGTCTCGGCGTCGTGATCGCCCTCCCCCGGCTCCTCGGGGACCACCCCGCGCTGGACCGGGTGCGCCTCGCGATGGACGTGGTCGTGTACCTCACCGCCGCGTTCGCGATCCTGCGGGCCGTCCCCGTCCTCTGGGACGGCCGGCGCTACCTCACCGCACGCTGAGCGCGGGCCGCGAGCGCCGCGATCGGCGCGACGGCGCGCCGGTCAGAGCGCGCCGCGTTCCCAGGGACCGCGGATCGCGAGCGTGCGCCCTTGGGCAGTGCCCGCGTCGGTGGTGGATCCCATGATGTTCACGAAGAGGATCCGCCCGTCGGGACTGAAGCAGGCGCCGGCGAATTCCGTGTTGTTGAGCGCGTTCTTCGCGACGTTGAAGAGTTCGCCGCGTGGGGTGAGCCCCCGCACGTACTGCTCGCCGGAGCCATCCTCGCAGATCACGATGCCGCCGCGCGGGGAGACGGTGATGTTGTCCGGATAGTCGAGCACCTCGCGCGACGGCGACTCGTAGACGAGCACGAGCCGGTCGCGCTGCCAGAAGCGGCGCTTCGGGATGTAGCGCCACACCTGCCCGACCTGCGCGTCGCCGCCGTTCGTCGCGTGGAAGTAGATGCTCCCGTCGCCGTACCAGCATCCCTCGAGACGCGCGAAGTTCGCGCCCCCCAGCGCCTTCCCCTGTGAGTACACGGCGAGGTCCGGGATCGCGTCCCCCGCCGGGTCCGGATCGTCGATGTCCACCCAGTGCACGTTCAGCGTCTCGCCGACCCGCTGCCCGCGCGAGGTGTCGTAGCCGGGTCGTCCGGCGACCGCGAGCATCTGCAGCCTCCCCCCCTCGGCCAGCACCCCGCGCCGGTTGGGAATGAACCGGTAGAAGCCGGAGGTCTGGCGGTCCTCCGTCTCGTAGACGATGCCGGAGCGCGGGTCCACCGCGACCGCCTCGTGCACGAACCGCCCCATCGCCTTGAGGGGCACCGGCGTCACCTCGGAATCCGCGGCCGCGCTCACCTCGAAGATGTAGCCGTGCTTCTGCGACCATCCGTCGGCGGGGCCGGCGACGCTCTCCTCGCAGGTGAGCCAGGAACCCCACGGCGTCGGACCACCGGCGCAGTTCACGATGGTCCCGTTCAGGCTCATGAAGTCGCGGACCACCTCGGGCGTGCCGTCGTCGCGGATGCGGAGTTCCACCGTGGTCGTGCCGCCTCCCGCGAGCCGGTCGTAGGCGCGCTCGGGGTTCCCCTTCACGCGCGCGTTGGCGACCACGTCGCGGTTCTCGTGGTTGCGGACGAGTCGGAGGTTGCCGTTCGGCATGCCGAAGCAGGCCATCCCATCGAAGGCACCGGGCGTGGGCTGGCCGTTCGTCATCGGCTGGCCGTTGCGACTGACAACGGTGTACGAGAAGCCTTCGGGCAGCATCAGGTCCGGTCCAGCGTCCACGAGGGGGCCGTAGCCGCCTCGGCCCTGCTCGGCCCAGCGGATCGCCTCGCCGGGACCTCCCGTGAGTTCGGCCGCGTCGAGCACACCGCGGGAGCGCGAGACGAGACCCGCGAGGGAGGGGGCGAGGAAGGCCGCACCGGCCGCGCCGGCAGCGGTGCGGACGAAGGCGCGTCGGTGCGTGCGTCGCTCGGTCATCGTGCGGTGCTCCATATGTTCGTCGAGGTCCTCCGCAGTATACCAGCCACGCGCGCCGTTACGCGCGTTCACCGAGGATCTTGATCACGACCCGCTTCCGCCGCTGGCCATCCCACTCGCCGTAGAAGACGCGCTGCCAGGGCCCGAGGTCGAGGGCGCCGTCGGTGACCGGCACGATGACCTCGTGTCCCACGGTGAGCGAGCGGAGGTGCGCAGCGGCGTTGTCCTCGCCCGTCGCGTTGTGGCGGTACCGCGCGGGGTCCCACGGCGCGATCGAGTGCTCGAGCCAGTGGAGGATGTCGTGCCAGAGTCCCGACTCGTGGTCGTTCACGAAGACCGACGCCGAGATGTGCATCGCCGAGACGAGCGCGAATCCCTCACGGATGCCGCTCGCGCGCAGCTGCTCCGTCACCGAGTCCGTGATGTCGATGATCTCCTGGCGCTCTTTCGTGTTGAACCAGATGTAGTGCGTGTGGGAGGCCATCTCATCGCCCCCGCGGGATGCCGGTGACGGCGTAGCGGACCACGCTCGCCACGCCGTCCTCGTCGGTGCGCGTGACCCAGGCGCGCGCGCGCGATGCCTGTCGCAGTCGCTCACCGGGCGGCAGCTCGATCCGCGCGATCGGGTCGCCGGTATCGCCGTCCAGGATCAGCACGGGGGTCCCCGTCGCCGTGCGTCGCAGCGCGATCCAGAGCGTGCGGTCGAGCCCGTGGACGATGTACTCGACGCCGGGCCAGTGCGCCGGCATGCGGTCGCGCGCGAGCGCCTGCATGCGTTGGCCGAGGTCGGGCGGCCCCTCCATCATCGAGCGACCGAGTGCCGTGAGCGCGCTGTCGCGCGATGCCGACGAGACGGGCGTGCTCACATACGGGTAGCGGCGCACCCACAGCGTGTCGCCGTCCGTGCGGAGCGCCGTGAGGGTGAAGGTCCCGCCGGTCCTCGACGTCGCCTCCCCGACGAGGTGGA
>CAZYUL010000058.1:0-17131 GCA_964650715.1 uncultured Gemmatimonas sp.
TGCTCTTCGCGGTCTTCGCGGGCGGGCTCGTCTCGGCGATCCTCTCGACGGTGGACTCGACCCTGCTCGTCTCGTCGGGGATCGCGTCGCACAACCTGGTGGTCCCGATGCTGGGGATCACCGACGAGCGGGTGAAGGTGCGGGTGGCGCGGCTGGGCGTGCTGGCGTTCGGCGCGGTCGCGTACCTGATGGCGCTCTCGGCGGAGGGGATCTTCGCGCTGATCGAGGCGTCGTCGGCGTTCGGCACGGCGGGGATCGTGGTGACGGTCCTGTTCGCGCTCTTCTCGCCGTGGGGCTCGCCGCGCACGGCGGCGGCGACGCTCATCGTCGGGGTCGTCTCGTACGTCGGCGCCTCGGCGACGGGGTTCGTCGCCCCCTTCGTCGGCTCGCTCGTCGCGTCGCTCATCACCTGGGGGATCGGATGCGCAGTGGACTCCGCGGCGTCCTGATCGGCGCCGCCTTCCTGATGGCGACCTCGGCGATCGGGCCGGGGTTCCTCACGCAGACCGCGGTCTTCACCGAGCGGCTGGGGCCGAGCTTCGCGTTCGCGATCCTCGTGAGCATCGTGATAGACCTCGCCGCCCAGCTGAACATCTGGCGGGTGCTGGCGGTGAGCGGCCGCCGGGCCGGCGACGTCGCCGATGACGTGGCGCCGGGACTCGGCACGTTGCTGGCGGTCCTGGTGGCGGTCGGCGGGCTGGCGTTCAACGTCGGCAACGTCGCCGGCGCGGGGCTCGGCTTGCAGGTGGTGTTCGGCCTCCCGGTCTGGCTCGGCGCGGCGCTGAGCGCGACGATCGCGATCGGGCTCTTCCTGATGAAGGAGGCGGCGCGCGCGATGGACCGCTTCGCGATGGCGCTCGGGTTCGTGCTCGTCGCACTCACCTGGTACGTCGCGATCGCGTCGGCGCCGCCGGTGGGCGAGGCGCTCCGGCAGGCGGTGGCGCCGGAGCGCGTGGACCTGCTCTCGATCGTCACGATCGTCGGCGGGACGGTGGGCGGCTACATCACCTTCGCCGGCGCGCACCGGCTGGTGGATGCCGGCGTGAAGGGCGTCGAGTCGCTCCCCAGGGTCAATGCATCGGCGGCGTGGGCGATCGGCATCGCCTCGCTGATGCGGATCGTGCTCTTCCTCGCCGCGCTCGGCGTCGTGAGCCGCGGCGTCGCGCTCGACCCCGCGAACCCGCCGGCGTCGGTCTTCCGGATCGCGACGGGCGAGGTCGGCTACCGGATATTCGGGGTGGTGATGTGGAGCGCGGCGATCACCTCGGTGGTGGGCGCGGCGTACACGTCGGTGAGCTTCCTGCGCGGGCTGCACCGCGCGCTCGATGCGCACTGGACGCGCGTGGTGATCGGGTTCATCGCCTTCTCGACGGTGATCTTCCTCGTGATCGGGCGACCGGTGCGGACCCTGGTGCTCGTCGGGGCGCTCAACGGGCTGATCCTCCCGATCGGCCTCGCGACGATGCTGGTGGCGGCGCACCGGCGCTCGGTGGTCGGCGAGTATCGCCATCCGCGGTGGCTCACGGTGCTGGGCGCCGTCGTCGCGGTGGCGATGGCCGCGGCGGGGGGCTATGTGCTGCTGCGGGACATCCCGACGCTGATGCGGTGAGACGGTCCCTGACGCACCCCGCCCAGCGGCGCTAGGTTGTTCCCGGAGGCAACCCGAATCGGAGGTGGTGATGTCGCTCTCCCGCCGCACTTTCGTCCGCACCCTCGGCGTCGGCGGGGCCGGCGCGCTCACCGCCCCCGCGTGGCTCAATGCCCGCGGACTCGAGGCCGCGACCGCCGCGGGGGTGCCGTTCGTGGCAGCCGAGCCCAACGGCGCCGTGATCAAGCTCGACTCCAACGAGAACCCGTACGGGCCGGTGCCGGGCGTGATGGAGGCGGTGATGCGCGACTTCAAGCGCGCCGCGCTCTATCCCGCGCGCAACGAGCCGCCGGTGCGCGAGGCGATCGCGAAGGCCAACGGCATCGCCGCCGACCGCGTGATGCTCGGCAGCGGGTCCGGCGAGGTGCTGCGGCTCGCGGTGCAGGCCTTCGTCTCGCCGACGCGCCATCTCGTCGCCGCGCACCCGACGTTCGAGTCGCCGGCGCAGTACGCGCGGGTGCTCGGGCTGCCGGTGCGCGAGGTCCCGCTCGACGCGCGGCTGCAGATCGACCTCGACGGGATGCTGCGGCAGGTGCCGGGGGCGGGGCTCGTGTTCCTCTGCAACCCGAACAACCCCACCGGCCACGTGCACTCCGCCGCCGACGTCACGAGGTTCATCGAGTCGGCGCTGCGCGCGGACCCCGAGGTCGTGATCCTGGTGGACGAGGCGTACCACGAGTTCGTCGCCGACCCGGCGTATGCCACGGCGCTGCCGCACACCGCGCGCAACCCGCGCGTGCTCGTCTCGCGCACCTTCTCGAAGATCTACGGGATCGCCGGGATGCGGGTCGGCTACGCGCTGGGCGCGCCGGCGACGCTGACCCGGATGGAGCGCCTGCGGCTCCCGAACGGCATCGGCGGGCTCACCCAGGTGGCGGCGCTCGCCGCCCTCGCGGACCCGAAGGTCGTGCAGCGCGAGGCGGCGAAGAACCGCGAGGCGCTGGAGTTCACGACGCGGTCGTTCCGGGAGATGGGCTACACGGTGATGGACTCCCAGGCGAACTTCGTGCTCGTGCACATCAAGCGCGACGCAACGGCGTTCCGGGAACGGTGCGCGAAGGAGAACGTGCTCATCGGTCGCGCCTTCCCGCCGCTCAACGACCATACGCGGATCTCGATCGGCACCCTCGACGAGATGAAGCGCGCGATGCCGATCCTCAGGACTCTGCTGGCCTGATCCCCTTGATCGGCGTCCCGCGCGGCGAGGTATCGGGCGCGGATTCGGGGAACCGCTCCATCAGGCGACCGAAGAAGGTCGAGATGGGCGGCACGCCCTGCAGCCCGACGAGGGTGGCGGTCAGAATGATGCTCACGAGCACGATGCCGTAGACGACGGCCTGGATCGTCTCGCCCCCCGCGATCCCGGCCTGCAGCGGGAGCCCCGCGAGCACCGCCGCGGCGAGCCCCTTCGGCATCATCACCGCCACGATCGTCGCCTCGCGGCGGGTGGTGTCGGGCGCGATCAGGTAGGGCACGACGACGACGCGGGCGAGGTAGATGAGCAGCGTCAGCACCGCCACCAGCGCGAGCCGCGCGAGGTCATCCACCCGCTCGTTGATGCCGAGGTACACGAAGAAGAAGGTCTTGAGCAGGAAGACCATCTCCCGGTAGAACTCCGACTCGGCGGGCCGCACGCCCGAGAGGGGACGGCGGCCGAGGAGCCGCGCGAGCTTCACGTGCTGGTGGTTCGTCAGCGTGATGCCGAACGCGAGGACGGCGATGGCGCCGGCGAAGCCGAGGATCTCGGCGAACCCATAGAGGACGAAGGCGCCGGCGAGCGTGGTGAAGATCGAGCTCGGCAACCGCCGCACGCGGTCCCAGACGAGCAGCCAGCCGATCCCGCCGCCGATGCCGATCGCGGCGGCGAAGATGAGCGCCGCGAGCGTCTGGCCGAGCATCCGTCCGACGTCCATCGAGCCCTGCGCCGCCGCGTTGAGCAGCGCGAAGGTGAAGACGATGCAGGTGACGTCGGTGATCGCCGACTCGAGGATCAGCAGGGTGCCGGCGCGCTCGCGGACCTTCAGGCTCTTCACCATCGGCACCACGACCGCGGCGGAGGTCCCCGACGCGATGGTGCCGATCAGGAAGGCGCTGATCCAGGGCAGGCCGAAGGCGTACCGGCTGGCGACCCCGAGGAGGAGGATGGTCAACCCCGCCGTCGCCAGCGACACGAGCAGGGTGCTCCGCGCCGAGTGCGCGATCTCGAAGAGGTCGAGCGTGGTGCCGCTCTCGAAGAGGATCACGGCGAGGGCGATCGTCGTCAGCACCGTCCCCGCCGCGCCGAACTCCTCGGGGGAGGTGAAGCCGAGGACGGGACCGACCAGGATCCCGATCACCATCAACACGAGCACATCCGGCACCCGCGTGCGATCGAAGGTGATCGCGAGGAGGTGCGCGAAGAAGTAGAGCAGCCCGAGACTGAGGATCACGACAGCCATTGGGTCACTCGCTCGAAGGGTCGCCGCCGGGCCGCGTCAGGATCCCGAAGACGGGATTGCGCCGGTGGCTGAAGATCATCGAGGTCTCGAGGTGCGCGACCTCGGGCCGCGTGGAGAATGCCGTGAGCACGAACTCGCGGAGATGGACACTGTCCCGCACCGCGACGTGCAGAAGGTAGTCGTTGGCGCCGGTCAGGTGATAGACGCCGCGCACCTCGGGGAGGGCGACGACGTGCCGCTCGAAGCCCGCGATCGCCTGGCGGGCGTGCTTCTCCAGGCGCACGGCGACCAGCGCCTCGAGCGTGACGCCGTACACCCGCGGGTCCACCTCCGCGTGATAGCCGAGGATCGCCCCGCTCCGCTCGAGGCGTCGCACGCGCGCGAGGCAGCTCGACGGGGCGAGGCCGACCTTGGCGGCGAGCTCCTTGTTCGAGATCCGCGCATCGTGCTGCAGATGGGCGAGGATCTGGCGATCGATTCGGTCTACGAGCTCGGGGACCGGTACTTTCCGAATATCCTGCGGCAACTGTCGCCTTCCGACGCGTTTGTGGACACAGTAATAGGGAGTCCACCGAACAGGAGCGCAAGATGCCGCTCGACTTCTGCACCCGCGCCGTCCACGCCGGCCGACACGACTTCACTGACCTCGGCGTGCACGCGCCGCCGCTGGACCTGAGCACCACGTATCCCACCCCGGACCTCGACGTCGCCGGCGAGTCGTTCGACGCGCTCGTCGCGGGTGACGCGCCCACCGGCAACGCGATCTACCAGCGGCTGCACAACCCGACCGTGGCCCGGTTCGAGGCCGCGCTCGCCGAACTGGAGGGCGCGGAGGACGCGGCGGCCTTCGCGAGCGGGATGGCGGCGATCACCGCGGTCCTCGTCGCGGCGCGCGAACGCGGCACGCACATCGTCGCGGTGCGCCCGATCTACGGCACGACCGACCACCTGCTCTCCTCACCGATGCTCGGCCTGACGGTCACGTGGGCCACGCCGGGCACGATCGCGGCGGCGATCCGGCCCGACACCGCGCTCGTGGTGATCGAGACGCCGGCCAATCCGACGCTGGACCTCGTGGACATCGCCGACGTCGTGCGGCAGGCGGGGGCGGTGCCGGTGATGGTGGACTCGACCTTCGCGACGCCGGTGCTGCAGCGGCCGCTCGAGCTGGGGGCGAGCCTCGTGCTCCACAGCGCGACCAAGTTCATCGGGGGTCACGGTGACGTGATCGCCGGTGTCGTCGCGGGCCCGCACGCGCTCGTGCGCGCGATCAGGCACGTGCGCGCGGCGACCGGCGGGCTCCTCCACCCGCTCGGCGCCTACCTCCTCCAGCGCGGCCTCCCGACGCTGCCGCTCCGCGTGCGCCACGCGCAGGCGACCGCCGAGGTGCTCGCGTGGCGGCTGATCGAGGACCGGCGCGTGAAGGCGGTGCACTTCCCCTCCCTTCCGGGCCAGGACCCGCATCGGCTCCTCGGCCGGCAGATGGCCGGGCCGGGGAGCGTGCTCAGCTTCGAACTCGAGAGCGACGACCCGGCGGTCATGCAGCGGTTCATCTCGGCGTTGCGGATCATCACGCCGGCGGTGAGCCTCGGATCCACCGACACGCTGATCCAGCCGCCGGCGGCGCTGACGCATCGGGTGGTGGACGCGGCGGCCCGCGAGGCCACGGGGATCCGGCGCGGTCTCCTCCGGCTCAGCGTGGGACTCGAGGAGGTGCGCGACCTCTGGGCCGACCTCGAGCGGGCGCTCGCGGTGGTCCCCGCCCGCGCGGCGACACATACTGCGGAGATGCCGATCGCCACGACGTGACGGGCGCGCTCCTGAACCGCCCGCGCTGGGACGACCACGAACGCCTCGCCCTCCCCCCCCTCGAAGGGGACGCCGAGGCCGAGGTCTGCGTCGTCGGGCTCGGCGGCACCGGACTCTCGTGCATCGCGGAGGCGCTCGCGCTCGGCGCGCGGTCGGTGATCGGGCTCGATGCGCTGCGCATCGCCTCGGGCGCGGCGGGCCGCAACGGCGGATTCCTTCTCTCCGGCACGGCGGATTTCCACCACGACGCGGTCGTCCGGCTCGGACGCGAGCGCGCGGTCGCGATAACCCGACGCACGATCGAGGAAGTCCAGCGGATGGCGCGCGAGGCGCCGGGCACGGTGCGCTTCACGGGATCGCTGCGGATCGCGGCGTCGGACGCCGAGCTCGAGGACTGCGAGCGTCAGCGGGCGCAGATGGTGGCCGATGGATTCCCGTGCGAGTCCTACGACGGGCCCGAGGGGCGCGGGATCCTGATCCCGGGAGATGCGGTGTTCCATCCGATGCTCCGCTGCCGCACCGTCGCGGAGCGCGCGCTGCAGGGAGGGGCGCGGCTCTTCAAGAACTCGCTCGTGATGGGTGTCGGCGCGGGTGAGGCCCGCACTCCCCGCGGGAAGGTCCGCGCCCGTCACGTCATCGTCTGCGTGGATGGCGGGCTCGAACTCCTGGTGCCGTCGCTCAAAGGTCGCGTCCGCACGGCGCGCCTCCAGATGCTCGCGACCGCGCCCACCCGGGAGGTCTCGTTCCCCCGCCCCGTCTCCACGCGCGATGGATTCGACTACTGGCAGCAGCTCCCCGACGGATCGATCGTCCTCGGCGGCGGTCGCGACGTCGCCGGAGAGGAGGAGTGGACGAGCGACGACACGCCGACGGCGGCGATCCAGGGATATCTCGACCGCACCCTACGGGAGCGGCTCGGAGTGACCGCCGCGGTCACACACCGCTGGGGCGCGAGGGTGAGCTACACGCAGACGGGACTGCCGGTCTTCGAGTCACTCGGCGACGGCGTGCGCGTCGTCGGTGCCTACAGCGGCACCGGGAACGTGGTCGGCTCGCTCCTCGGTCGCGCCGCGGCGCAACTCGCGCTGCGCGGGCGGAGCGAGCTCTCGGCGCCATTCACGGAAACGGGAGACTGAGGGAGCGGGACCTTCGGTTTGGTGGACGCGATGCTCACCCGTCACGCGGTCGTACCTTTCACCATCCACCTTCCACCGTCCACCTGCCGTTCCGATGCGCTGGGACCGTCCCCCGATGTTCGAGACCAGCGTCTCGCTCCCTTCGTGGGTGGCGGGCGCCGCTGACTTCGCGCGTTCCTACGCGACCGACGAGGACCGCATGCGGCTCGCGATCGAGCTCGCCCGCGAGAACGTCGAGCGCGGCACCGGCGGCCCGTTCGGCGCGGCGGTGTTCGAGCGCGGGAGCGGGATGCTCGTCTCGGCGGCGGTGAACTGCGTGGTGCGGCTCAACAACAGCACGCTGCACGCCGAGATGGTGGCGATCCAGCTCGCGCAGAAGCGGTTGGCCTCCTGGACGCTCGACATCCCGGGCCAGCCGGCGCACGACCTCTTCACCTCCTGCGCGCCGTGCGCGATGTGCCTGGGCGGCGTGCACTGGAGCGGCGTCACGCGGCTGGTCTGCGCTGCCGAGAAGGAGGACGCCGAGGCGATCGGGTTCGACGAGGGGCCGGTGGTCGCCGCGTCCTACGAGCACCTGCGGCGGAACGGCATCAGCGTGGTGCGCGAGTTCCTGCGGGACGAGGGGAGGAACGTGCTGCGGATGTATGCGGAGCGGAGGGGGCGGGAATACTGAGTGCGTGGTGGAAGGTGGAAGGTGGAAGGTGGAAGGTGGGTCCCCTCCGACCTCACACCTCCCGCTTCAGATGCACCGTCTGCGTCGGGAAGGCGAAGCTCGCGCCGTTCCGCTCCACGACCCCCATGATCCCGAGCAGGAGTTCCTCGCGCACCTCACGGAACTCGTTGAACACCGTGGTCTCGATCCAGCACATGATCTCGAGGTCGAGCGAGAAGGCACCGAACGCGGTGAAGCGCACGATGACTGTGTCGGTGTGCATCCGGGGATGCGCGCGGAGGAGGGCCTCGATGTCGTCGCGGATGCGGCGGATGGTGGCGCTCGTGGTCCCGTACTCGAGGCCGATCATCGTGTGGAACCGGATGCGGTCGCGCGCCGCGAAGTTCTCGGCGCGCGCCTCGGCGAGCCGGCCGTTCGGGATCGTGACCACCGTGCGGTTCAGCGTGCGGATCTGCGACGACCTGAGCCCGATGGACTCGACGTCCCCGGTGACGCCGTCCACCTCGACGAAGTCGCCGACGCGGAACGGCTGGTCCACGCCGATCGAGACCGAGCCGAAGAAGTGCTCCAGGGACTTCTGCGCGCCGAGCGCGACGGCGATGCCGCCGATGCCGAGCCCGGCGAGGATCGTCGCGACGGGATACCCGAAGCTCGCGACCACGGCGAGCGCGCCGAGGACGATGAGGAGCATCCGGAGGATCCGGCCGCCGAGCGGGATGAGCGAGCGGAGCGCGGGATGATGCGTCGCCCATTCGCTCGTCGGGAGGGCGCGCTGGAGCACGTCAATGGCCCGCAGCATCACCCAGAAGGAGGCCGCCACCGCGAGACCGCGCTGCAGTCCGTGCACGAACGCCTCGGCGGGCGCGGCGAGCGCGATCCAGCGCAGCAGCACGCCCGAGGCCGCGACACCCCAGAGCAGGACGAGCGGCCCTCGCGCCGCGGCGACGAGCTCGTCGTCGAACTCGCTCGTCGTGCGCGACACGATCCGGCGCAGCAGTGCCTGGCTCGGTTTCGCCAGCAGCCACCCGATGAGAGCCGCGACCGGCAGGAGGAGGAGGAGCGCGAGCCACTGCCACCAGAGCACGTCGAACGGCCCGGCCACGAGCAACCGCGCCGGCAGGTGCTCGCGGATCCAATGGTCCGGGAGCGCGGCATAGAGGCCGTCCACCGCGGCGACCGTCGTCGCCGAGAAGACCCAGCGCACGCCGCCGTCGCGGACGACGCGCGCGAGTCGGATCGGGTGCGTGACGGCGTCCTCGGCGCCGGCGATCGTGCCGAGCTGGTCGCGGTCGGCGGGGAGACCGTCGGTGGTGTCGCCCCGCGCCGAGGGGGAGACGCGCTCGACGTCCACCCAGAGTCGCGCGTCGAGCACTGCCTTGAGTCGCCGCGCGAGCTCCTCGCGCCGCGCGGCGTTGGCGGGGTCGGAGTCGTCGAGCCAGGTCGCCGCCCGCGCGTAGTCTCCGACGCGCGCCGCGTTGAGGTAGCCGATGATCGAGGCCCGCGGTGACGCCGAGTCCACGACGACGGCCGGGACCGCCGCGGGCTCCGCGGTGCCCTGACGGTCGCCGCCGAGGTTCAGGCCCTGTGCCGTGATCGTGGCCGGGACGAGCGCGAGCGCCGCCAGGAGCGCGGGGAGAGTCGGTCGCATTCCGCAACCTCGGCCCTTGTCGCGGTCATCGCAAGGCGCGCGGCGCTAAGTTGAGGGCATCCCCGAGACGGATTCCGAGATGGCCGCCAAGTCGCAGATCCCTCACCTCGCCGACCCCGACAAGAATCCCTCGTTCACGCGTGGCGTGTTCCAGGGTGAGATCCTGGAGGACCTCGTCTTCCCGTTCCCCGAGCCGAGCGCGGAGGAGAAGGAGTCGCTCGCGCAGATCCTCGATGCGTTCCGGTCCTGGTCGGCCGACACGCTCGACTCCGCCAAGCTGGACCACGACGGACGGTTCACGGACGAGGTGCGGAAGGGGATGGCCGAGCTGGGGTTGATGGGACTCAACATCCCCGAGCAGTACGGCGGCTTCGGGGCGTCGGCGGTGGTGTTCAATCGCGTGTTCGGCGAGGTCGGTGAGCACGACGCGGCGCTCGCGGTGTACTTCGGCGCGCACCAGAGCATCGGCATCAAGGGGATCATCCTCTTCGGCACCGAGGACCAACGGCAGCGCTGGCTCCCGCGGTGCGCGAGCGGCGAGCTCATCGGCGCCTTCTGCCTCACCGAGCCGGGCTCGGGGTCCGACGCGCAGGCGATGCGCTCGACGGCGGTGCCGAGCGCGGATGGGAGCCACTATGTGCTGAACGGCACGAAGATCTGGATCTCGAACGCCGGCTACGCGGGGGTGATGACCGTCTTCGCGAAGGTGCCGGTGATGGTGGACGGGAAGGAGAAGCAGCGCGTCACCGCGTTCATCGTGGACGCGAAGGCGCCCGGGATCTCCCTCGGCAAGGTCGAGGAGAAGATGGGGATCAAGGCGAGCGATACGCGGACGGTGACCTTCGAGAACGTGAAGGTCCCCAAGGAGGACCTCCTCGGCGAGGTCGGCAGCGGCTTCAAGATCGCGCTGGAGATCCTGAATTCCGGGCGGCTCGGGCTGGCGGCGGGCTCGTCGCGCGGGACGCGGCGGATGATGCGCCTCGCGATCGAGTACGCGAAGCAGCGCGAGCAGTTCGGCAAGCCGATCGGCAGCTTCGAGATGATCCAGAAGAAGATCGCGCTCGCCGCGGCGGACTGTTACGCGGCGGACGCGGGATGGATGCTCTGCGCGGGGATGGTGGACAAGGGGGGCGTGGACTTCTCGCTCGAGACCGCGGCGTGCAAGATCTACGCCTCGGAGCTCGCCTTCCGCACCGCGAGCGAGGCGATGCAGATCGCGGGCGGGATCGGGTACTCCAAGGAGTATCCGTACGAGCGGGCGCTGCGCGACTCGCGGATCAACATGATCTTCGAGGGGACCAACGAGATCCTCCGCGCGCTCATCGCGTTGATGGGACTGCAGCAGCCGGGCGAGGAGCTCAAGGAAGTGGGGAAGGCGTTCCGCGACCCGCTGCACTCGATCGGTGCGATCTCGAGCTACCTCCGCGGGCGCGTGCGGCGGACGCTGGTGAAGCCGGAGTTCACGAAGGTGAATGAGCTCCTGGCGGACGAGGCGGACATGGTCGCCGACCAGATCCACTCGCTGGCGATGCACGTCGAGAAGCTGCTGATCGAGCACGGCAAGGGGATCATCGAGAAGCAGATGCTGCAGGAGCGGATGGCGAACGCGGCGATCGACATCTACCTGAGCACGGCGGTGCTCTCGCGGGTGACGCTGGCGATCGAGCAGAAGGGGGAGGCGGGAGCGGCGGCGGACCTCGACGCGGCGCGGCTCTTCATCCCGATGGCGATGCGGCGCACGCGGCGGGCGATCCGGGCGCTGGACAAGAACGGCGACGAGCGGATGCGGGCGGTGGCGCAGCGGGCGCTGGATACGGGGGACCTCACGGTGGCGACGCCGACGGACGGGTAGTCCGACCCGAAAGGCGAGCCGGGGCACTTGGCCCGCCCGCTAACTTTCGGGCGTGAGCATCCTCTCCGTCTCCAACCTCGGCATCTCGTTCGGCGCCACCGAGCTCCTGAAGAACGTCACCTTCACGGTCGGTGACGGTGACCGCTGGGGCATCATCGGGCGGAACGGCAGCGGCAAGACGTCGCTCTTCAAGATCATCACGGGCGACCTCAAGCCCACCGTCGGCGACATCGCCCGCAAGCCCGGGCTCCGTCACGCCCTCCTCGACCAGCATCGCGCCTTCGAGGGCGCGGCGACCGTCTGGCAGGCCGGCGCCGCCGCGTGGCGCGAGGTCATCGCCCTCGAACAGCGCATCGCCGAGCAGGCGACCCAGCTCGGCGAACTGGGGGAGAAGGTCACCGACGACTTCCTCGAGCGGTTCGGGCGCGACCAGGAGCGGTTCGCCGACCTCGGCGGCTACACCTACCACGCCCGCGTGGACGCGGTGCTCCAAGGCCTCGGGTTCGACGCCGAGGAGTCGAAGACGCGCCTCGTCTCGACCCTCTCCGGCGGCGAGCGCGGTCGCGTGGGGCTCGCCGCGCAGCTCATCGCCCCCGCCGACCTGCTCCTCCTCGACGAGCCGACCAACCACCTCGACCTCGACACCATCGCGTGGCTGCAGGAGTGGCTCGCGAACGCCGACGAGACGGTGATCGTGATCTCGCACGACCGCGCGTTCCTCGACGCGATCTGCTCGCACATCCTCCACGTCGAGGGGAAGACCGGCGAGTGGTACCGCGGGAACTACAGCGCCTTCGTGCCGCAGCGCGCCGAGCGGCGGCTCACGCGCGAGCGCGAGCTGCAGCGGCAGATCGCGTTCGTGAAGAAGGAGGAGGAGTACATCCGGCGGAACATCGCCGGCCAGAACTCCTTCCAGGCGAAGGGGAAGCGCAAGCGCCTCGAGCGCCTGCCCCGCCTCGCGCCGCCGCCGGGGGACCCTGCGGCGATGACGCTGCATTTCGAGCCGAATGAGCGAGGCGGTGACCAGGTGATCGCGATCAAGGACCTCGCGGTCGAGGTGCCGGGGCGCGTGCTGGTGGAACCCTTCACCGCGACGCTGCGCCGCAACGACTTCGTGGCGCTCGTGGGGCCGAACGGCGCGGGGAAGTCCTCGTTCATCGCGACGATCCTCGGCGACCGTCCCGCCGCGGGCGGGGAGGCGCGGATCGGGAGCTCGATCTCGCCCGCCTGGTTCCGGCAGGACCTCGCCGACCTGCCGCTCCGCAAGTCGCTGATGGATGCGATCCTCGACCTGCGGCCGCTCTGGGGCCGTGGCGCGGTGCAGAACCACCTCGGCGCGTTCGGCTTCAGCGGCGACGAGGTGTTCCGCGAGATCGGGACGCTTTCCGGCGGCGAACGGGCGCGGATGGCGATGGCGCTGATCACGCTCTCGCACGCGAACCTGCTGGTCTTCGACGAACCGACCAATCACCTCGACGTCGAGAACATCGAGGCGCTGGAGGATGCGCTGGAGGAGTACGAGGGGACGGTGCTCCTCGTGAGCCACGACCGGGCGTTCCTGCGCGAGGTGGCGACGCGGGTGTGGGCGTTCGAAGGGACGCGGCTGGTGGACTTCGACGGGAGCTTCGTCGAGTGGGAGGAGGCGCAGCGCGCGCGCGCTGCGCGCGGATCACGCGTCGAGGCCGAGGCCGCCGAGGCGCGACGCGCCAGGGAGAAGGAGCAGTCGAAGCGGAACGCCGCGGCGCAGGAGGCCGACCACGCCGGGAAGCGGGCGAGGAAGCGCGCCGCCGAGGATGCGGAGAAGGCGGTCGCGCGGATCGAGGCGCGGGTGAAGGGACTGGAGGAGGAACTCGCCGACCCGGCGCTCTACAGTGGCGATGCCGAGATGGCCAAGCGCGCGGGGAAGCTCGACAAGGAGCTCGCCAAGGCGCGCGCGGAGCTGGATGCCGCGATGGCGGCGTGGGCGGAGGTCAGCGGGGGGTAGCCACCACGGGTGGACTACGCCGCTTCCGGCCTCAGTCCCTCGTACTCCTTGATCGCCTGCTTCAGCGCCAACCGCGCCGACATCTCCAGTTCGTACTCGACGTTCATCTCCTTGAACTGCTCCGCCCCGTGCTTCTTGAGGCGCGCCGCCACCGCGTCGCTCCCGTCACGACGCCGGCAGTACTCACGGCTCGCCATCCAGAGCCCGTTCGCCGCGTGCCAGAGCTCCTCGCTCTCCTTGCCGCGGCCCGCCGCCGCCATCTCCTCGTAGCGCTTCGTCGCCTTCACGAGAATCCCGTCCACCAGGTCCACCACCTCGGCGACCACCTCGAGTTCGAAGTCGTCCTGCCCGTGGCCGAGGACCCGCGTGAGACGCCCGTGCTGGTGGCAGCTCTCCTTCGCCGCGCGGAAGAGCGCGTCGGCCGCGTCGCGCACCGGATGCGCCGAGGGCTTGGAGACACGCGGCGGGGCTTTGCTGTTGGGCATCTGAACGGCAGGAGGGAAGTGGGAGGTGGTGGGGTGTGAATGCTGGCGGGACCCCCGTGCGCGGCGCAAGGCGCGCGGCCGCGGACTTCGGGCCGACCCCCCGTGCCCCCTACCGGATCTCCCCCGCCCGGACGAACATCGGCCACCGCACCGTCCGCGTCCGCGCCTCCCCCCACGCCTCGGCGAGCGACTGCTCGAACGCCTCGACCGGTTCCGGTCCCCTCGCCGCCGCCATCCGCTGCGTCGCCGACCAGGAACGCAGGAACCCGACATACTGGTCGAAGCTCCACTCCTCGTGCATCTCGAACGGCGGCGGCGTGAGCTCGTCGATCGGCAGCGCGATCGTACGATACTCCTCGTGGATCAGGTGGTGCTCCTTCGGCCAGTACCGCCCCAGGGTCACATCGTGATGATGGCGCACGAGCGTGTCCACCTCGGGCGTCACGGTGCTGTGCTGGTACGCGAACGCCGCGAGCACCCCGCGGGGCTGCAGCACCCGCTTCGCCTCGCGGCAGAAGGCGTCAGCGTCGAACCAATGCAACGCCTGCCCGACGGTCACCAGCTGGGCGCTGGCATCGGCGAGGCCGCTCTCGTACTGCGCCACCGCGTAGGTGATCCGCGGATGTGGGATGGCGTTCGCGATCTGCTCGGCGCTCGCATCGGTCGCCTGCACGCGCGAGAAGCGCGTCACGAGCCCCATCGCGACCTGTCCGTTGCCGGTGCCGGCGTCCCACGCCTGCCCCGTCCCCGGCGCCGTCGCCGCGAGCCAATGGAAGAGCGCCAGCGGATAGCGCGGCCGGTACGTCGCGTACGTCGACGCGTGCGCCGAGAAGTGGTCGGCGAAGGTCTGGGTCGGACCCTTTCGTTTCATGGTGCGTCCTCATGCGATCGAAGCGTCATGGTGCGCCGCCGTCGTCGGCGACGAACGCGAGATGCGACCCGCGCGGGCTGAGCGCGAGGCGAGAGATCCCCTTCACGCCGAGCTCGGAGAAGTCGGCGAGCACATCCCAGCGGTCATTGACGCGGATCATGAGGCGGGAGCCGATCCCGATGATCAGCTGTCCGCCCGGCGTCCAGAGGTGATAGTCGGCGCCGCGGGGCGCTGCGACGAGACGGCGCACCCGGTTGGTCCGCGTGTCCACCTCGCTGATCCAACTCGAATCGCGACCGGCAGCGAGGAAGGTGAAGGCCGAACGCCCCGGGAACTTCACGAGCGCGCGGCCGATGTCGCGGGCCACGGTGTCCACCCGCTCGGTCCGCGCGTCGGCGACCACCAGCGCATTGGAATCGTTGGGGATCCGCGGATCGGCGAGCACGAACGCGCCGAGCTGGTGATCGCCGGTCCAGACGTGATAGCCGACGGGCCGGAGCGCGGTCAGCACGAGTGAGGGTGCGGACCCGTCGAACGGGAACCGCCAGAGCCGCTGCGTGGAGTCGGCCTCGACCCGGATCACCGAGAAGGCATCGCCCGCGGGAACCGTGAGCGCCGAGTACTCGCTCTCGGTCGTCGTCGTCATCCGCGTCGGTGCGCCGCCGGCGATGGCGACCCGCCAGATGTCGGCCTGCGCGTCCTCGCGGATGCTCGTGAAGAGGATCGCCGCGCCGTCGCGCGTGAAGGAGGGCTGGTTGTCGTAGCCGGCGCGCCGCGTGACGTTGACCGGCCGCCCCACGGAGACCTGCGAGCCCATCTCGCTGAAGGGCACGACGTACACGTCGCTCCCCGCCTGCGCGCCGAGCGCCGCGGGGGCCACCAAGATCGAGCCGAGGATCAACTTCCGCATCACGCCTCCCATCCCGCGCTGATCGTCACGTCCGCGCCGGCAGCACGGTGCCGCGGCACTCCCCGAATCCTATCCGTCGCGCGCCTTCCCGGGCGGCCCACCCGCGGAGGATCACCTCGTCACCGTCGTGCAGGAAGCTCCGCTGCTCGCCGTTGGCGAGGACGAAGGGTTCCTGTCCGCGCCTCGCGATCTCGAGCAGGCAGCCGCGCTGCGACCGCTCCGGCCCCGAGACCGTGCCGCTCGCGAGGAGGTCGCCGGCGCGCAGGTTGCAGCCGTTGCTGGTGTGGTGCGCGAGCATCTGGGCGAAGGTCCAGTACATCCCCGCGAACGAGCCCCGGCTGAGTCGCTCGGGTGCCAACCCCGCCTCGCGCATCGCGGCGGTCTGGAGCCAGACCTCGAGCGTGAGGTCGAACCCGCCGCGCGCCTGGTCGGCCGGATCGGTCAGGTACGGGAGCGGAGCGGGCTCACCTGCCCCACGCGCTCGCGCGGGAACGCGGAAGGGCTCGAGGGCGTCGAGGGTGACGACCCAGGGCGAGATGCTGGTCGCGAAGCTCTTCGAGAGGAACGGCCCGAGCGGCTGGTACTCCCAGGACTGGATGTCGCGCGCCGACCAGTCGTTGACGAGCACGAGGCCGGCGATCCGCCGCGGCGCGTCGCCGATCGCCACAGGCTCGCCGAGCCGGTTCCCGCCGGCGACGAGCGCGCCGACCTCGAGTTCGTAGTCCATCCGTTCGCTCGGCGCGAAGCGCGGCGGCCCTTCCGGCGCCGCCACGATCTGGCCGTATGGCCGCAACACCGGCGTGCCGCTCACGACGAGTGACGACGCCCTCCCGTGATAGCCGATCGGCACGTGCCTGTAGTTCGGCAGGAGCGGATTGTCGGGCCTGAACATCGCGCCGACGTTCGTCGCGTGATCCACGCTCGCGTAGAAGTCGGTGTAGTCACCGACGTCGGCGGGGAGCCGCGTCGTCACGTCGCGCATCGCGAGCGTGAGCGTGGCGATGCCGCGGGCGCGCGCACCCTCGTCGGTGTCGGCTCGCAGGAGGCGGTGGACCCGCCCACGCAGCGTCCGCAGCACGGCATGGTCCAGGGCGAACAGGGGGTTGAGCGTGCGCGCGCCGGCGGCGCTGACCAGCGAGGGGTCGAGGCCGTCGAGCAGCCCGGCGTCGCCCGCCGCGCGGAGGTCGAGCACGCGGTCGCCGATCGCGACGCCGACCCGGTGGTCCCCCTCGATCGCGAAGATCCCGAACGGGAGGTTCTGCAGCGGGAAGTCGGTGGCGTCATCGTCCGCCGACTCCACCCACGATCGGAGTCCGGGGTCGTGCGTCTCGTCGAGGGCCATGGTCAGGTGAAGTGGAGCGTGGCGAGGTCCTGCACCGGCTCATCGAAGGAGCAGGAGCCGAACGATCCGGCGAACGCCTCGCGCGCCGCCGCGATCCGGTCGGCGCCGAGGCGGTGCGTGCGCCACCGGATCGCGTCCCCTTCGACGATGATCGCCGACGGGTCGCGCTCCTCGAGGAGCGGCGCGACCTCCGCCGCGGGCGCCCCCTCGCGGAGCAGCAGCGCCGCGAGGAAGACATTGAGGAAGCCGTGCATCGTCGCGCGCGGGCTGTCGGCGGCGTAGGTGAGCGGGTACTCGCCGCGCAGCGGATGGTGCAGCCCCGCCGTCGCCTTGAA
>CAZYUL010000059.1:0-17110 GCA_964650715.1 uncultured Gemmatimonas sp.
CGGTGACGCCGTCCTTGGTCACGGTCGGGGCGCCGAACTTCTTGTCGATGACGACATTCCGCCCCTTGGGGCCGAGGGTCACCTTCACCGCCTCGGCGAGCTGGTCGACGCCGCGCTTCAGTGCCGCACGCGCGTCAACGTCGAAATGGAGTTCCTTTGCAGCCATGATGATCGGTACCTGAGTGGATGATTGGTTGTGGCGTGGATCCGAGCTGCGGGGCCGGCGTCAGCCGACGATCGCGAGGATGTCCGACTCGCGGAGGATCAGGAGCTGCTGGCCGTCGATGGTGACCTCGGTGCCGGAGTACTTGCCGTAGAGCACCTTGTCACCGGCCTTCACTTCCATCGGGACGCGCTTGCCGTCCTCGGTGCGGCCGGGGCCGACGGCGATCACCTCGCCCTGCTGCGGCTTCTCCTTCGCGGTATCGGGGATGTAGAGCCCGCCGCGCATCTGCTCGGTCTCTTCCATCGCCTTCACCACGACGCGGTCGGCGAGTGGCGCGACCTTGTTCGCGGATGCAGACTTGCCTGCCATGCTGTGAGTCCTCGTGCTGGTTTGAGTGGATGGACTACTAGCACTCAATGTATCAGAGTGCTAACAGCCGGAAAAGGTAGGAGTCGAGGCGCCAGGCGTCAACCTCCGAGCGACGGGCTTCGCCGGCGCTCTAATGCGTTGCAGGACAAACGGTTGTGAGGATGATATGATGTCTCGCCTTAGATCACCGGCCATCGGCCTCGTGCTTCTGCTCGCGTGTGCGAAGCTCGGCGCCCAAGCGGTGCAGTACGTCTCGGCGGCCGGCGTTCGGTACGCGAGCCTCCCGGACACCTCGACCGCGGTCAGAGCCGCCAGCGAGCGATATCGTCGCGAACCGAGTGTCGCGACGGCGATCGCGCTGGGGACTGCGCAAGCCGGAGTCCGGCAGTTCCGCGAGGCGGTGCAGACCTTCAACGAGGCGATCGGGCGATTCCCGGGCAGCGCCCTCCTCTACCGCTGGCGTGGCCACCGTCACCTGACGCTACGCGACTTCACTCGCGCGGCGATCGACCTGGAGACCGCGATCGGGCTCGACAGTACGCTGTATGGCGCCTGGTATCACCTCGGGATCGTGCGATTCGCGAACGGGCAGTTCGACGACGCCATCCTCGCCTTCCGCACAGCCCTCCCCCTCGCCCCCGATCCGGGGGAGCGCGCGGGGTCGGTGGACTGGCTGTGGATGTCGCTCTCCCGGGCGGGGCGGACCGCCGAGGCGCGAGCGCTGCTCGCCGCGCGGCCGGACTCCATCCCCGTGGACAACGCCTACGTGCGTCGCTTGCGCCTCTATCGCGGCGAGATCGGGCCCGCCGACGTGATCGGGCCCGCGGACACCGCTGATGTACAACGCTCGACGCTCGCGTTCGGCATCGGCCAGTGGCATTACCTGCGCGGCGACTCCACGCTCGCGTCGACGTGGTACCGGACGGCGATCGCCGCCGGCGGGTGGCCGGGTTTCGGGTTCATCATCAGCGAGACCGAACTGTCCGGGCGGTCGCGCCTGGACAGCGAGGTCCGCAACGACCGGCTCGGCCTCCGCTGCGTCGTCCCGGCGGATTCGGCGCCGCGACGCGAGGTGCGCGCGCTGATCGAGTGGCCCGAGCTCCCGCAGGACACCGGCGCGGTCCGCGAGGCACGTCGTCGGGCCGCGCTCGTCCTCGTCGATATCGCGCGGATCGTGCGCTTCCGGCTCCAGCCGTTCAGCCAGACCCTGCCGGCGGGCGACTCCCTCGTGACCTGGCGCCAGCTGCAGGGGACGCTGACGCTGACGCTCCGTCGGGACAGCACGTACGGCGTCCTGCTGCCGGCGCTCTCCCCCTATGATGTGCCACGGTCGGACGTGGCTCTCGCCCTGATCCGCACCGCGACCGACAGCCTCGTCCAGCACGCCCCCAAGCTCCACGGCCTGCCCACCGACTTCGTCGGCGATTCGATCATTGCGCGGGTGGTCCTGGAGGCCGATGGCGATCTACCGCCGATCCCCGAGCCACTGCGTCGGTTGCGCCCCGTCGCCCGCGTGCCGCTCTTCACGCTGGCCGTCCCGCGCCTGACGCACGCCGCCCTCACGGGCGACAGCCCGGCACCGCCCTACCCGCGTGGACTCGCGCCCGGGTTCCGCCTCGGGGTCATCGCGACGCTCGTCGTCGACACGACCGGTCGCGTCATCGAACACTCGTTCCGCGAGAACTGGTCGCCGCGCCTCGCGCGCTTCCGGGGTCAGCAGGCGAACGTCTACGACCGGTTCGTGCAGTCACTCGTCGAGTCGCTGTCGTCGCTGCGCTTCACCCCCGCGTCGCTGGCCGGCTGCCCCGTGCGCGCGGCGGTCCAGCACGCGTTCGTGCTCGGGGCGCCGCCCGGTTAGCGCGCCAGCATCGCGTGCGCCATCCGGAGGCCGTGCAGCGTCAGTTCCGGCTCCACCGACTCGATCTCGCGGCAATGCGGCTTGATCACGGTCGCCAGTCCACCGGTCGCGATCACCTTCGGCGCCTTCGGCCCCGGCCACTCCGCCTTGATGCGACGGACGATGCCGTCCACGCTCTCGGCGGCGCCGAATACCACGCCGCTGCGGATGCACTCCTCCGTCCGAGTCCCGATCACCTTCTGCGGAGCGATGAGCTCCGTCGCCGGGAGCTTCGACGTCCGTCGGAACAGCGTCTCCGCCGAGGTGCGCACGCCCGGCTGGATCACGCCGCCCAGGAAGACCCCATCACCGGTGATGCAGTCGTAGGTCGTCGCGGTCCCGAGGTCCACGACGATGCAGTCCGCACGGTGGATCCGGCTCGCCGCGAGTGTATTGATGATCCGGTCGGCACCGACGGTCATCGGTTCGTCCACCTCGAGACGGATGCCGAGCGGCGAACGGGCATCCACGACGACCGCCGGCGATCCCGTGAGTTTCCCCGCCGCCTCGGCGAGCGCCCCCGTGACGGCCGGGACCACCGAGCCGATCGCCGCGCCGCGGACCAGTTCGGTCCTCACGCCGCTCGCTGACAGGAGGCTCCGGAGCAACAGATAGACCTCGTCGGGTGTCCGCGCCGCATCGGTGGTCACACGCCAGTGGTCGGTGACGACCTCGCCGTCACACAGGCCAAGGGTGGTCTCGGTGTTGCCAACGTCGGCGACCAGGAGCATCACGGCGGTCCTCAGGAGGTGGCGAATACCAGCGAGCCGGCGCGGAACGGCGTCACGCCGAGAGATGTCTCGAGCAGGAGCTCCCCGCTGGGAGAAATGCCGCGTACGGTGCCATCCCCCGGCGAGAGCACCCGGTGTCCGCGCGCCAGATCGCGCCGGTCGAACTCGCGCAACTCATCGTCGCGCAGCGGTCCGGTCGCGAAGGCTGCCGCGCGCATCGCCGGCACGGCCTCGGCGAGCACCTGCTCGGGTTCGGCCTCCGTGAGTCCTATGGACTCGGGAAAGGACGGGTCGGGGCGCAGGTTGATCCCGATCCCGATCGCGACCCAATCGAGTCGCGCCCCGCGCCAGCGCGCCTCGATCAGCACGCCGGCGAGCTTGCGCCGCGCGATGAACAGGTCGTTCGGCCACTTGAGTCGAACCGGACCAGCAGACCACCGCTCGAGCACGGGCGCCAAGTGCAGCCCGACCCGGAGCGCGAGGACGTCCAAGCCATCGTCCCCCCGTGGACGCTCCACCAGCGTCATCCAGATCCCCGCACCGGCGCGAGACGTCCAAGAGCGCCCGTTGCGTCCGCGCCCGGCGGTCTGCTCCTCCGCCAGGACCAGCGTGCCGGCCGGGGCACCATCCGCGGCGAGCGCATGCGCGGCATCCATCGTGCTCGGGAGCCGTGGCTCGGCGATCACCTGCGGGAGCGCGAGGACCCGCGCCAGCGCGTCCGGGTGGTGGCCGAACCAGGTCACCATCCCCCCCGCGTCGCGACCAGGTAGAGGATCAACGTACCGAGCGCGAACCGATACACCGCGAACACGCCGTAGCCTCGCCGCGACACGTACCGCAGGAGCACGGCGATGGCGAGCCAGCTCGAGAGCGCGGCCGTCGCGACCCCCACGAGCAGTGGCGCGGAGAATCCGTTCTCGCGTACCGCTGCCGGCACCTTGAGGACCGCCGCCGCAAGGATGATCGGCATGGACATCAGGAACGAGAAGACGGCCGCACTCCCGCGATCGAATCCGAGCGCGCGTCCCGCGGTGATCGTGGCGCCCGACCTCGAGACCCCGGGCACGAGGGCCGCCACCTGTGCGAGACCGACGAGGAGGGCGTCGCGCCACCTCATCTCCGCCCGCGCGCGGTCCCGGCGCGCCGCCGCGTCAACACCCCACAGGAGCGCCCCCATGACGATCAACGCGATCGCGGTGACCAGCGGCGCGCGGAAGACGGTCTCGGCGTACTCCTCGAGCAGCACGCCGGCGACGGCCGCGGGGATCGTTGCGAGGATGATGAACCAGGCGTCGCGTGCGGCGTCGTCCACGATGCCCCGGTGGCGGACCAGCGAGACGCCTCCGCTGGCGAGTCGCCGCCACTCGGCCCGGAAGTACCAGCCCAGCGCCACGAGCGTGCCAACGTGGAGGGCGAGGTCGAACCCGAGCCCGGCGGGTTCCCATCCGAAGACCCAGGGGGTCAACGAGAGATGTGCCGAACTCGACACCGGGAGGAACTCGGTGAGGCCTTGGAGGGCCCCGAGCACGAACGCCTGGAACAGGGTCGGTTCCTGCATCCGCGAAAGCTAGCGGCGCGTCACCTCACCTGCGCCAGCGCCTCGGTGTACAGCGCCTCATAGCGGCCGACGACATCCGCGGTCGCGAAACGCGCGCGCGCATCGGCAGCGGCGGCGGCACTCGCCTCGGCCCACCGCGAGGGTTCGAGGAGGCGCACGGCGGACTCGGCCATCCCCTGGACGTCGCCGAGCGGGTGCAGGGATCCCGTGATGCCGTCGCGGACCACCTCGGGCACACCGCCGACACTCGTCGCGACGACGGGGACACCGCACGCCAGGGCCTCGAGGGCACTGAGGCCGAAGCTCTCGTTTTCCGAGGGGAAGACATACAAGTCGGCGCAGGCGAGGAGCGGCGCGACCGCGTCGATCTTCCCCAGGAACCTGACGTCGGCGGCGACGCCGAGGGTCCGCGCCTCCTCCTCGGCCGCGCCCCGGTCGGGGCCGTCACCGACCATCACCAGCACAGAGGGGATCGTCGCGCGGACCTTCGCGAAGACGCGCACGACGTCCCGGAGCCGCTTCACGGGCCGGAAGTTCGAGATGTGCATCAGCACGCGCTTCCCGCCCCCGAGTTCGCGCCACATCCCCTCGTCGCGACGACCGCGGTCGAAGACCACGGGATCCACGAAGTTCGGGATCACATCCACGCGCGAGTTGCTGCACCCGAAGGCTCGGATCGTCTCGTCCTTGAGCCACTGCGAGACGGCGGTGATCCGGTCCGAGCGCTCGATCGAGAACCTGGTGATCGCCTGGTAGGAGGCGTCCTGCCCGACGATGGTGATGTCGGTCCCGTGCAGCGTCGTGACCACCGGGAGGGGGCGCTGCTGCTCGCGCAGCATCTCCTTGGCGATCCAGGCGCTGGTCGCGTGGGGGATGGCGTAGTGCACGTGCAGGAGGTCGAGGTCGTGCGAGAGCACGACGTCGTGCATGCGCACCGCGAGCGCGAGGTCGTACGGTGGGTACTCGAAGAGGGGGTACGTGCCGATGCTGACCTCGTGGAAGTAGACACGAGGCAGGAAGGTCGGCAGCCGGAACGGATGCTCGTAGGTGACGAAGTGCACCTCGTGGCCGCGCGCGGCCAGCGCGATCCCGAGCTCGGTGGCGACGGCTCCGGATCCGCCGTACGTCGGATAGCAGGTGATGCCGACCTTCACGCGTCCGTTCCCCCGAAGAGCCCTCGTTCGGCGAGCGCCTCTGCGTCCGCCGCGCGCGGGTCGAGCCGCATCAGGTGCGGCGCGTCGCGCAATTGGTGCCGGAACCAGGTCCGCTGCCGCTTCGCGTACTGCCGCGTCGCGATGATCACGCGCTCCCTCGCCACGTCCCGTGCGAGCCGACCCGACACCACGTCACGAATCAGCTCGTACCCGCAAGCGTTCCACGCGGGTGCGTCCGGCGCGACGTGCGCCATCAACCCACGGACCTCCGCCTCCCAGCCGGCCGCGAGCATGGCGTCCACCCGCGCCTCGATCCGCTCCTGCAGCGCCGGCCCGGGATCGAGCACCAGCCACCGCGCCGGTCTCAGCGCGCCGGCCGGCGGGCCCCGGAATGCGTCGCTCAGGCGGGTCCCCGTGAGCAGGGCGACCTCGGCCGCGCGCAGCAGTTGCGTGCGGCCGAGACCCGACCGGGGAGGGTCCAACCGCTCGACCCATCTCCGCAGTGTCGGGGTGTCGAGTCCGCCGAGCGCCGCCTGCATCGCGCGCCGTCGATCCGGGTCCATCGGGGGTTCGGTCGCGAGGGGCTCCACCAAGGCCCTGAGCCAGAGGCCTGTGCCCCCGACGACGAGCACCGGACGCCCCTCCGATTCGGCGCGCGACAGCCACGTCGTCGCTTCACGGGCGAATCGCGCCGCCGACCAGCGCTCCGACGGATCGGCTACATCGATCCCCTCGTGCCGAACGCGGCGTCGCTCCGCTGCCGACGGCTTCGCGGTGCCGATGTCGAATCCGCGGTAGACCTGGCGGGAGTCGGCGCTGACGATCGTCGCGCCGCGCCGTTCAGCGAGGCGCATGGCCAGTGCCGACTTCCCCGCCCCGGTGGGGCCGGCGATGATACGGAGCGGCGCCTCAGCGACGGCCGAATCGCCGATCGAGCTCATCCCAGCCCAGCTGGAGGATCGTCGCCCGGCCGTGGACGTCGTGCGCGGGGAGGCTCGAGCGCGCCAGCGCCACGTACAGCGCGCGCATCTCCTCCGGCGCCAGCACGTCCCCGGCCTTGATCGCCGCCTTGCAGGCCACTGTCGCCGCCAGGCGTTCGTGCCGCGCGTGTGCACTGGCCTCGCGGTCCCCTACGAGCGAGGCGAGGGAGTCGCGGAGGCAGCGTTCGGCGTCGAAGCGCGGATGCGGGTTCGGCACGGCGTGGATCACGAGCGACGTCCCCCCGAAGCCGTCCGCCTCGTATCCAAGCCGTCCGAAGAACTCGCGGTGCACCTCGAAGGCCTCCGATTCGGAAGGCGTGAGGTGCAGCGTGAGGGGGAAGAGGAGGCGCTGCGAAGGCGCGCTCCCCGACTCGAGCGCACCGAGGAAGCGTTCGTAGAGCACGCGCTCGTGCGCGGAGTGCTGGTCAATGAGGACAAGGGCGTCGGGCCGCTCGAAGGCGAGGTAGGTGCGGTTCAGCTGCGTCAGCGCGGGCACGAGGATCTCCGAGTCGGCCGTCGCCGTCGACGCGCTCGTATCCGCAGCTCCGTCCGCGCCCGGGGAGCCCGCCGCCCCGGTGGCGTCAGGCGTTCGTCCCCCGGCGAAGAGTCCACCGTCACCGGTCCGCTCGACCCGCGCGAGGGCCTCGATGCCGAGTGGCCTCCCCAACGCCGGCTCGGGCGCGAGAAAGGTGCGGATGTAACCGACGCTCGCCGATGCCTCCTCGGTGCCGAGGGCGCGACGGACGGCGCGCTCCACCGCGCGCTCGACGGTCCAGCGGTCGCGGAACCTCACCTCGGCCTTCGCCGGATGGACGTTGACGTCCACGTCGCCGCCGGGGAGCTCGACCTCGAGCAGGACGCTCGGTCGCAGGCCGGCCTGAATCGTCGAGCGATACGCCGCCTCGGCCGCACGCACGAGCCCGGTGTCGCGGACGGCGCGGCCGTTGACCACGACGAGGACGCGCCGGGCCATCGTGCCGACCTCGCTCGGCTTCTCGACGAGTCCGGAGGTGCGGATCGGGCCCTGCACGTCTTCCACGGCGACGAGTCGCTCCGCTGCCGCGGCACCCCAGAGCGCAGCGACACGCTCGCGGAGCGACGACGCGACGGGGAGCCGCACCTGCTCGCGGCCGTCGTGCGTCACGGTGAAGCGCACGTCGCGACGGACGAGAGCGAGGGTGGCGATGCTGTCCGAGATCGCGCGCCATTCGCTGCGGGCACCGCGCAGGAACTTCTGCCGCGCCGGCGTATTGAAGAACAGCGACGCCACGGTGACCGAGGTGCCCTTCCGCCGGGCCCCCGGGCGGACCTCCCGCAGGGTCCCGCCGACGACCTCGACCGTTACACCGGCTCCGTCGTCCGTCGCCGTGTCGATCGTGAGCCGCGAGACCGAGCCGATGGCGGGGAGCGCCTCCCCGCGGAAGCCGAAGCTCGCGACGCTCACGAGGTCCTCGGCGTCGCGGATCTTGCTCGTCGCGTGGCGGGCGATGGCGCGCTCGGCATTCGCCCGGTCCATCCCGTGGCCGTCGTCGCTCACGCGGATCGAGGCTCGTCCTCCCTCGATCACCTCGACGTCGATCTCCGACGCGCCCGCGTCGAGGGCGTTCTCCACCAGTTCCTTCACGACGGAGGCGGGACGTTCGACGACCTCGCCGGCCGCAATGCGGTCCGCGACGTCCGGTGGGAGCACCGCGATCTCGGGTCTCGCGAGGGCGTGGGGCGTCATCCGCGCAATCTCCGGGTCGGCCGGCGGATGGTCAATCGCGGGCGAGCGGGTAGGTCCGCTCGGCGGGGTACCATCCGGAGCGTCCCGCTTCGAGGTCGAGTCGCAGCCAGACGCCCCGGCGCTCCCGGACGCGGACGACCTCGCCCACGAGGGGGACGGCACCCGGATCGGCGCCGAGCGCCGGCAGGGACCGGAGCGGCTCGGCCTGCGCGATGACGACCAGGTCGCGGGATCGCAGGCGGGACTCCTGCCAGGCAGCGAGCGAGGCCAGCAGGACCGCCGGGGCGAGGGCCGCCCAGCCGACACGCACGCGACCACGCTGGGCGCGGAGCGCGATCATCCCCCACGCGATCACCCAAAGGACGGCAGCGAGGACGAAGAGCGGAAGCACCGGCAGCGGGAACACGCGAGCCCAACTGCGGGCTTGCGGCGCCCGCACCCGCTGGAGGCGCGACCTGAGGTCGGTCGCCAGTGGATCGAGCCGGAGCGCTCGCTGCCATCCGAGCACCGCGCTCGCCGTGTCGGCGGCCAGCCACGCCGACGTGCCGAGATTGGCCCACGCCGCAGGATCCCGCGGCGACAGCCGGGCGGCGCGGAGGAAAGCATCACGCGCCCGCACGAAGTCGCGTCCCGAGAACGCGGTCTGGCCCTCGGTGAACGCGACGAGCGTGGCTTCATCGTCCGCCGCGGCCGCGCAGGCGGTCAACAGCGGCAGGAGCACCAGGCAGAGCGTGGCCGCGCCTCTCCGCGCTTCCTCCGCGATGCGGAGGAGCGCCGCGCGCACCCGGTTTCGGAGATCGGTGGCCCGGTCCGCACCGGAGTAGGCTGCCTGGTCGAGCTGGTCCCGGATCCGTTGGGCCTCGAGCGCCGTCTCGGCCGTCACCCCTTCGCGACGCAACGCGGCCACGAGCGCATCAGCGCCTGTCGCGTGCTCGAGGCGCACGCCGGTGCGCCTGAGCAGGGCCTCCGCGTAGAGTGCTCGCAGCGGACCCGGCTGCGACGAGGAGTCGTCGCGCAACCGCTCCATCACGGTGCGGGCGCGAGGCGCGCGGGGACGCCGACGTCGCCAAACCGTCCACGCCCACGGCACGGTCGCGAGCAGTGCCAGCCACCCCCAGGCGGCGAGCCACGGCACCACCGGCGCGCGCGCGCCGGCGAGACGGGGCCGGAGGATCAGCAGCGAGTCACTCGCGGCGACGCTGACGCGCGGGGGAACGCTCACGAGATCGCCCGGTCGCACGCGGATCGTCATCGGCGCCGTGCGCGCGAGCAGATACCGCCGGGCGGCGGGGTCGAAGTACGCGAACTCGAGTGCCGGGATGACGAGTGGGCCGGGCACCCGCGGAGTGACCAGCCAGGCGAACTCCTTGGCGCCGGCGAGCGCGAGGGGAGTGGAATCGAGCACGACGCGCTCGTCCTCTGCCACGACGTTCGCCCACGGGATCTCGATGGCCGGGCGCGGGAGCAGCGTCGCGTTGCCGGTCCCTTCGACGCGCATCGTGAGGACGAAGGGATCGCCGACGCGGGGGGCCGGCGCCTCGACCCGCGACTCCGCCGTCCAGCGGCCTACCGCGCCGCCCCAACCCGCCGGTCGTCCTGCCGCGGGGGGGTCGATCGCGACGAGCGTCATCGGCTCGGCCCGAAGCGTTCGCTCCTCCTCCCGGCTGAAGAAGGATGCGCTCTGCGGGAGGGCGTAGGTGAGCTGCGCCGCGCCGATGGGATAGCGCCCTGCGGTGAGCGGGAATAGCGCACGCCGGAAGACGTGGACCTCCATCCCCTCGCGCGTCGGGTCCGCCTTCGCCATCGGCAGGTCGTAGGAAAGCATCGCCCGCGCCTCGGGCGGGATGAAGACGGGATTCCGCCGCAAGCGCTGCCGGACCTCGGGCGGGACCGTTACCGTCAGCGAGTAGCTCGCCTGCTGGCCCACGAAGACGGTGTCCGGAGCCAGCGAGGCCCGGAACCCGACGCCCTCCTGCGCGCGAAGCGGCCCGGCGAGCGCGACGAACGCGAGGATCGGCAGGAGGAGGAGGACGGTCGCCGGATGGCCGAGACGGAGACCGGCGCGGAGCGCCATCGGCCGGCTTACCAATCGCGCTCTCCCGCGACGCGCGTGGGACGGCTCCCGCGCTGTCGTCGCGCCTGGGTTTCGCGTTCCTCGCGTGCCGCCGCCTCCAGCAACGCCTCGGCCTGCTGCCGCGACATCTGGCCTTGGGGCTCCGGCGGTCGAGGCTGCTGTTGCTGCGGCGGTCGCGGCGGCGGCGACCCTCCCCCGCCCCCGCCGCCGCCCTGCGGGGCACGCAGCGCGAGTTCGTAGTTCCACTGCGCATCGGCGTCACCCGGGCGTTCGAGGAGCACGGTGCGGAGGGCGCGCCGGGCACTGCGCAGCGCGTTGGTCCGCACCTCGCCTTCGGGCGCACGGAGGCCACGCCTCAGGTAGGCGGTGCCGAGGTTGTAGAGGGCGCGTGAACGCAGCTCGGGGTCGGTCGTGAACGCGGCGCGTTCGAGGGCGTCGATGGACGCGTCGAGCGAATCGGCGGCGAGCAGCGCCGTCCCCAGGTCGTACAGCACGATCGGACGGCGATCCCCCTCGGCCACCGCCACCCGATAGCGGCGGATGGCCTCGGGCAGGCGCCCCGCACGATGGGCGGCGATGGCATCGCCGAGCGCGCCCGCCTGCGCCGTTGCGTCCGCGGGGAGCAGTGCGATGGCGACCAGCGGGACCGTCGAGGCCCAGAGGCGACGCCGTCCCCCCTCGACGAGCCAGATGTCGAGCAGGAGGAGCGCGAACGCGAGTGCGGCGAACCACTGGTAGCGCAACGGACGCGCGAGCCGTTGCTGCTCCTCGCGGCGCACGGCCTCGAGGTCGGCGAGCGCCCGCCGGACGCGCGTCCCCTTGTCGGTCGCCTCGGCGGGGATGAACTCACCCCCCGCCGCGTACGCGAGGTCGCGCAGGAAGGTCTCGTCGTACCGTGTGACGACGATCTCGCCACTCTCGTCGCGCTTCACCTCGGTGCCACCGCTCTCGAGCAGCGGGATCGGTGCCCCACCCGGCGTGCCGAAACCGACCGTGACGACGTGGATGTCCCTCTCCTGGGCCTCGCGGGCGAGGGCAAGCGCGGCGTCCTTGTCGTCGAAGGCCTCGCCATCGCTCATGATGACGAGGGCGCGATCGGATCCGCCTTGGCTCACCGAGAGGAGGTCGATCCCCTGCCGGAGCGGCGAGGCGATCGCGCTCCCGGCTTGGCCGACGATCGTCGGGTCGAGGTTCTCGAGGAAGAGTTCGATCGCCCCGTCGTCGCTCGTGAGGGGCGAGAGGATGTAGCTTCGTCCGGCGAACGCGAGGAGCGCGACGCGGTCGCCTGGCGCGCTGGCGCGGAGGCGTCGCACCTCCTGCTTCATCCGTTCCAGCCGGTTGGGCCGCTCGTCCTCCGCCAGCATCGAGAGTGAGACATCGAGCGCGAGGGCGACGTCGATGCCGTCCGAGTCCACGATCGCGCTCCCCTCCCCCCAGCGCGGCGCTGCCAGTGCGATCGCCATGGCCGCGGCTGCCACGCCGAGCCGCGCCGCGCGGGCGCGTGGCACCCGCGCCAGGCCTCCCGGCCCCAGCCGCTCGAGGGCCTGCGGGGTGCCGAACCGGGCGAGCCGCACCTGCCGCCGCCGATGGCCGGCGAGGATGGCGAGCGCCGCGAGCAACGCGGAGGCCGGCACGAGCCAGAGGATCCAGGGATGGTCGAAGAACCGGCTCACGGCAGGGCTCCCCGGCGCCAGAGGAGCGCGAGCTCGAGGAGCAGCGCGAGCGCCGCGAGCGCGAGCGGCCACTGGAAGAGTTCGGTGAATCGCACGAAGCGCGTCGAGCGGATCGGCGCGCGCTCGAGCTGGTCGATCTGCTCGTAGATCCGTCGCAGGGCCTGCGCGTCGCGCGCGCGGAAGTACCGGCCCCCGGTCTGCCGCGCGATGTCCTCGAGGAGCACCTCGTCTATCCGCACCGGCCGGTTCTCGTAGCGGAGGCCGAACACGCCGCGGCCGACGGGCACCGGCGCGACGCCTTCCGTGCCCACGCCGATCGTGTACACCCGCACCCCGAGCGCGGCGGCGGCCTGGGCGGCGGTGCGCGGATCGATGGTGCCGCGATTGTTCTCGCCGTCGGTGAGGAGCACGACGACGCGCGACCGCCCCTTCGCGCCCTGCAGGCGGGTCGTGGCGGTCACCAGCCCCGTGCCGATGGCCGTGCCATCCTCCAGCTGGTGCGGCTGGAGATTGTCCACCGCGGCGAGGAGCACCGGGTAGTCGAGGGTGAGCGGCACCTGTGTGAGCGCCTCACCCGCGAACGCGACCAATCCGACCTCGTCCACGTCGCGCCCCGCGATGAAGTCCTTGATCGTCTGTTTCGCGACCGCGAGGCGGTTGTCGGGCTGGAAGTCCTCGGCGAGCATCGAACTCGACAGGTCGAGCGTGAGCAGGATGCTGATCCCGTCCCCGCGGATGGTCTCCGCGCGAGCCCCCGCGCGAGGCCGGGCGAGCGCGATGACGAGCGCGGTGAGCGCGACGACCCGCAAGGCCAGCGTCACCCTGGCGCTCCAGCGTCCGCGGCGCGGTCCGCTCGCGAGCAGCTCGGCGCGGGCGTGGATCAGGGCGGGGGGCCTCCGGTGACGACGCCAGAGGAGCCATCCCGCGATGAACACGAGTGCGGCGAGCGCCCACGGCGTGGCGAAGCTGAGGGCGCTGAACGAGCTCACCGGCGCCTCCACTTCCGGTCGCGGGTCGGCTCGGGGCGCCGCGCGCGATGGGCAGTCTCGACGTCGCGCACGATGGCGCGCGCCTCGGTGGAGAGTTCGCGCGCGAGGTCGGCGGAGACCGGGGCCCGCGCGAACGCGATCGGCTCGCTCCGCAGCAGCAGGTCGCGGACGCGTTCGGGCAGGATCGGGAACTCGGCTCCTGCGAGGGCGTCCACGAGCTCCCGCGCGGTCAACGAGCGCTCCGCGCTCGGGAACCGCGTCGCGAGGTACTCCCGCATGACGTCGAGGTGCGCGAGGACGTGGCGTCCCGCCTCTCCGGCCTCGATCAGGCCGAGTGCATCCGCATGCGCGAAGCGCCCGGCGGCGATCACCCCGGCGTCGGGCGCGGGATCGGCGTCCGCGGAATGCCGACGCCGCCACGAGCGCCAGAGGGCCCACGCCATCAGCAGCAGCACGACACCGCCGACGGCGAACCGCCACCACCACCAGGGGATGCGCATCAGTTCGCGGGGTGCCCGGGGCTGGCGTGCGGCCGAATCCTGCGGCAGCACCGATCGCACCACGAGCGCCGGCAGGGAGACGCGGTACCGCTCCTCGCGACCATCGCGGGCGATGGTGATGTCATCGAACCGGAGCGTGCGCGCGCCGGTGTCCCACGCGATCAGGCGGTACACCGCCGTGCGATCGAGGAACGACGCGGTGGATGCGTCCCGCACCAGTCGCGGGTCGAGCGGCTCGACCTGATCGCTCGAGTCGGGCACCTCCGGGAATCGCACCTCCGCCCCCGCGGGGGCGCGCACGCGGAGCTCGACGGTCACGGCCTGCCCGACCCCGACGGTGTCGGTGAGGAGCCGCGCCGTCACCACCGGGGCGGTTGGCGCCGCCACGGCCGACTGCAGCGCGAACAGGAGCGCGGCGATCACCGGCGGCGCGCCCTCGTCTCGCGAGACCGGAAGAACCGCAGGAGCGGCTCCACGTAGCCGCGCTCCAGCTCGACCACGACCTCGTCCACGGCGAGCCGCCGAAGCATCCCCTGTCGCGCGGCCTGCTCGGCCCGGACGAGGGAGGCGTAGCGGGCGCGCACCGCTGCGTCGCTCGTATCCACCTCCACCAGGCGGCCGGTCTCGGCGTCCACGAGGCGCGCGACCCCGGCGTCGGGAAGGACCCGCTCCGACGGATCATCGAGCACGACGGCGACGACATCGTGTCGCTGCGCGAGTCGCGTCAGTGGACGCTCGAGCTCGGGGCTGACGAAATCCGAGAGCACGAACACGATGCTGCGGTGCCCGAGCAGGCGCGCGGCATAGTCACAGGCGGCGCCGAGGTCGGTCCCGCGGGAGCCCGGTGGCCAGGCGAGCACGTCCCGGACCAGGCGGAGCGCGTGGCGTCGCCCCTTGCGCGGCGGGACGACGTGCTCGACACGGTCGGAGTGCAGGAGCAACCCGACGCGGTCGTTGTTCCGCGTGGCGGTCAACGCGAGCACGGCCGCGAGCTCGGCAGCGATCCCCTGCTTGTCGCGCAGCCCCGATCCCCCTCGGGACGAGCCGGAGCTGTCCACGATGAGGAGCACCGTCAACTCCCGCTCCTCGACGAACCGCTTCACGAAGAGCCGGCGCATGCGCGCGCTCACGTTCCAGTCGATCGTGCGGACCTCGTCGCCGGGCTGGTACTCGCGGACCTCGGCGAACTCCATCCCCATCCCCTTGAACACCGAGTGATACTCGCCGGTGAAGCGCGAGTTGACGAGTCCGCGGGTGCGGAGTTCGATCCGTTTCACCTGCCGGAGGACCTCGGGGGGGACCGCACCCCCCCGTCGCTCGAGGGGTGCCCGGAGCGCCGTCATCGGCGGCTCAGGGGGCGGGAACGGCCGAAAGCACGCGCGCGATCACGTCGTCGCTCGTGACGCTCTCGGCTTCGGCCTCGTAGGTGAGGAGCACGCGGTGGCGCAGCACGTCGGCCGCCATCGCCTTCACGTCGTCGGGGGAGACGAACTCCCGCCCGCGGAGGTAGGCGTGCGCGCGCGCCGCCTGGGCGAGCGCGATCGTCGCGCGAGGGCTCGCGCCGTACTCGACCAGCGGGACGAGGTCCGCGAGTCCGGCCTCCTTGGGAGCGCGCGTCGCGTGGATCAGGTCCACGATGTAGTCGCCGAGCCGCGGGTCGAGGAAGAGACCGGCGATCTGCTTGCGCGCCGCGAGCAGGTGCTCCGGATCGGCCACCTGCTTGACCGGGATCGCCTCGCCCCCCGCCATCCGGCGCATGATCTCCCGTTCCTCCTCGCGGGTCGGGTAGCCGACGCGGAGCTTCAGCATGAAACGGTCCACCTGCGCCTCGGGCAGCGGGTAGGTGCCCTCCTGCTCGATCGGGTTCTGCGTCGCAAGGACGAGGAACGGCTCCTCGAGCGGGAAGCTCGTGCCGCCGATCGTGACCTGCTTCTCCTGCATCGCCTCGAGCAGCGCCGCCTGGACCTTCGCCGGCGCTCGGTTGATCTCGTCGGCCAGGACGATGTTCGCGAAGATCGGCCCCCGCTTCACCGAGAACTTCGCCGTCGCCTGGTCGAACACCTGCGTGCCGATGACATCCGCGGGGAGGAGGTCCGGGGTGAACTGGATCCGGCTGAAGCTCGTGCGCACGGTCTCGGCGAGCGTCCGCACGGTGAGGGTCTTGGCGAGGCCGGGGACGCCCTCGAGCAGCACGTGTCCCCCGGTCAGGAGCGCGATCATCAGCCGCTCCACCATCGGCTGCTGGCCGACGACGCGGAGCGAGACCTGTTCGAGGATGTCCTGCGTGAGCGTGGACGGCGGCATCAGTGGATCCCGGACTGGGTCATGGCGCGGAGCAGATCGCGCTCCTTGGTGGTGAGGGGACGCGATGCGCCGGGGGCGAGGGCGCCGAGCTTCACGGGGCCGAACGAGGTGCGCACCAGGCGGAGGACCTCGAGCCCGACGGCGTCGCAGAGTCGGCGCACCTCGCGGGTGCGCCCCTCGCGAATCGTGAGGGAGAGCTCCCAGGTCCGCGGCTGGGCCCCGTCCCGGACCTCGACCTGCTCGGGGACGACGAGACCGTCCTCGAGCTCGACGCCGGCCCGGATGGCTGCGGCCGCCGCCTTCACCGGTCCCCGCACGGTCGCGACATAGCTCCGTTCTACCCCGGTGCTGGGGTGCGTGAGCCGGTGCGCGGCGTCGCCATCGGTCGTGAGGAGGAGCACCCCCTCCGTCATGTAGTCGAGCCGGCCGACGTAGGTGAGCCCGGGCGACGGCGGCACGAGGTCGAAGACCGTCTTGCGGCCCTCGGGGTCGTCGCGCGTGGTGAGGACCCCGGGCGGCTTGTGCAGCACGATCCAAGTGGCGGCCACGGGGCGTGAGATCGGCTTGCCGTCCACCGTGATCTCGTCCTGCGACGGATCCACCGACTGACCGGTGCGGGCGACCACGCCATTCACCCGCACGCGTCCCGCGGCCACGAGTTCCTCGGCCTTCCGGCGCGACGCGATCCCCGCACGCGCCAGTGCGCGATGGATGCGCATCGCGGCCTCGCTCACGCGCCCAACGGCCCCGCTGCTGCCACGTCGGATGGGACGTCCACGGCCAGGGTCGGCGACCCTTCGGGCGCACCGGGGACGGATTCGCGGCGCAGCGCGATCGCGAGCTCGTCCACGCGCGGGAGTTCCTCCAGGTGCCGCAGGGCGAACTGCTCGAGGAACGCCGGCGTCGTCCCGTAGAGCAGCGGCCGGCCGAGTCCCTCGGCCCGGCCGACGACGTCGATCAGCCCACGCTCGTGGAGGGACTTGATCACC
>CAZYUL010000060.1:0-16441 GCA_964650715.1 uncultured Gemmatimonas sp.
GGCCGCCGGCATCGCGCACGAGCCGGAGCGCCGTCGCCGGGTCATCCGCCGCGAGGGCCGCCGTCGCGGCGCGCAGCGCCACCGCCGGTTCCGGGCGCGCGTCGTGGAGCGCGACGAGCACATCGCGCGCCGTCGCCCACGCCTGCACCCGCTCGACCTCCACCGCGAACTGCCGCCAGATCGCGATCGCCGTGTCCGACGGCGCGAGCGCGCCGAGGATCCGCCAGCCGTTGCGCGGCGCGCCCCAGGCGACCTCGAGGAAGGCGAGCGCGTGCGCGGCGCCGATCGCTGCGCCGCCGGCCGAGAGCTCCGCCCGCACCGCATCGCGCGACGGAGGCGGCGTCGGCGTCAGCGAGAAGATCGTCGCGGACTCGTAGTACGGCTCGTCCGCCATCGCCTCGCGCCACGCCGCCGCCGACTCCTTCCATTGGCCCAGCGCCGAACGCATCTGCGCGACCTCGAGCACCAGCGTGCGCGTGCTCCCGAGGGTCTCGGCGGCGAGGCGCAGGACCGTGTCGGCAGCCGCCGGACGGCTGTTGAAGAGAAGGACGCGCGCGTACTCGCGGTACGGGGTCACGTCGCGCGGCGCGTCGGCGCGCCACTGATGGAATACCGCGTCGGCGTCCTGCGACCGGGTGAGCGTCACGAGGCTCCGCAGCTGGATGGAGCGGAGCTGCATCTCCCGCGGGAAGCGCGGGACGAGCGTGTCGAGCGCGACGAGCACCGACTCCTCCTGCGCCAGCAGGGAGAACACCCGCTCGAGACCGAGGGCGCCCGGGAGCACCGCGCCGGCGGCGATAGCCGACCGCCAGTGCGCGATCGCCTCACGGTTGCGTCCCGCGCCCTCGGCCTCGAGGGCCCGCGAGACGAGTGCCGCCGCGGCGGGCGGCGATTGGGCGCTGAGGACGGTCGGCCCGGAGGCCCAGAGCATCGCGGCGCCCACCAGGCACGCCGCGCGGCACGCACGGGTCACGGCGTCTTCTCGGCGTTCAGTCGCCGGAAGTACTCGATGACGAGTCGGCGCTCGTCGGCGCTGAGACCGCGGAGTTCCTCCCAGGTCGGCACCGCGTAGCGGTCCGCCTCCTTGCCGCGCGCGGGCCCACCCGGCGGCGTGAAGCTGCCGATGCCGCGGGCCGCGCGCGCCTCGCGCCGCTGGCTCTCGTCGCGCTGCTCCTGCTCCAGCGAACGGCCGGCGTCGAGCATCCGGCGGAAGAGTCGCTCCTGCCGCGCCTGCGTCGCGGCGTCGGCGACGCCCTGGTCGAGCACCTGCGCGAGCTGCCGCGCCTCGCGCGCCATCTCCTGCGCGCGACCGGTCGGATCGTTGTCGGCGACCTGGTCGAGCGCGCGCGCCACCTCGCGCTGGGACCGCGCGAGTTCGCGCGCCTTGTTGCGGGTCTCGGCATCGAGCCCCTGCTGTCCCTCGCGGTTCGACTGTCCCGAGGGGAAGAGGGACTGCAGCTGCCCGTTCAAGGCACCCTGTTGCTGCGCGAGCTGCTGCATCTGTTCCATCAGTTCGGGCAGCCCCGACGCCGACTGCGCCGACGTCGCGCGCTCGCGGTCGCGGGTGAGCTGCGCCGCCGCCTGCCGCAGCGCGTCGGCGGCCTCCTGCATCGCCTGCGCCGACTGCCCACGCTGCGACTGCGCCGACTCCTGCGTCGCCTGCTGGACCCGCTGCTGCGCCTGGTCCATCAGCTGCTGCGTGCGCGGCGACACCAGCGCCGAGCGCCGCGACTCCTGCTCGAGCCGCTGCTGCGCGGTCTGCACCCCCTGCTGCAGCGCGGACTGCTGGCCGCGGAGCGAGGGATCGTTCGGTTCCCGCTGGGCCTGGTCGGCGAGCCGGTCCTGCTCACGGGCGAGCTGCAGCATCTCCTGCACGGAGCGATCGAGGGCGTCGGTGAGCTCGCCCTTCCACTCGGAGACCTGGCCGTCCCGCGCCTGCTGGAGGGACTGCGCCGCGTCCTGCATGGACTGCGCCGCCTGCTGCGCCGCCTGCCGGGCTCCCTCCTGCGCGCGACGTTGGGCCTGCTCCCCGCCCTGCCCCTGCGCCTCGCGCGCCTGCTGCATCGCCTGCTGCAACGCCTGCTCGGACCGGCGCGCCTCCTCCTCGGCGCGCTCGGCGCCGGTGGCACCAGTCTGCGCGCGCTCCTGCTCCAGGCGCTCCTTGAGCGACTCGATCTGGCGCTGCAGGTCCTGCGTCTGGCGCGAGAGCGCCTCGGCGCGGTTGGTGTCCGGCATTGTCGTGAGCGCGCTGTCGGCGAAGGCCTGTTGCGCCTTCGCGAGCTCCTTCGCCTGGTCGCCGAGGGTCTGCATCGCCCCCTCGAGCGCGGCGCGCTTGAGCATCTCGGTGCTCTTCTCGAGCGCCTCGCGCATCCGCTGCTGCTGCTGCGCCAGCTCGGCGAGCGATTGCCGCGTGCGGTCGCCGTCGAGTTGCTGCGACGAACCCTCCAGCCGCCGCAGCGCGTCCTGCATCTCGGGCGTCATCGCCTCGCGGAGGAGGCGCTGCGCGTCCTGCAGTTGCCGGGCGAGCGCCGTGTCGAGCGCTCCGGCGCGGCGCAGGCGGTCCTCCATGTCCCGGGCGGCGTCCTCGAGACCCTGCACGCGCTCCTGCAGCGCGCGCTGGCGGTCGGCGATCTCCCGCGCCCGCTCGGCGTTCTCGAAGTCCATTCCCGCGCGGGCCTGCGGGTTCTGCGCCCCAGGCTGGTTCGGGTCCTGCGCCTTCTGCTCCTGCGGCGACGTGGTCGTGCGGTCGCCGCGGGCCCGCGAGGCGTTCGTCGTCTGTTCCTCGAGCTGCGCCTGCGCCCGCGCTGCGGCGGCCGCGGCGGCGACCGCGGCGTCGCCCGCCTCTCGCGCCGCCTGCCGCTCCTCGCTCGCGGTCGGGATGCGGAGCACGAGCGGCCGGCTCAGCCCCTCGCGATCGAGGGGCGACGCGTCGCGCGCCACGGCGACGAAGTGCACCTGCGCCCCTGCGTCGAGGTCGAGCCCGGCGAGCTCCTGCACCACGCCGCCGAGCCACTCCCCGTCGCGCGCGTCGCTCAGGCGGATCTCCACCGGCTCCGTCGGCGTCCCGTCCGGGCGGACGATCCACCGGCGCAGCCACACCCCGCGCAGGGCATGGTCGTCCTGCGCGAGGATCTCGATCCCGACGCGGTCCCCCGCGCCGGCGAGCACCTCGCCGGTGGGCTCGAGGATCTCCACGTGCGGCACGGAATCCTCGAGCACCTCGATCTCGAGCGCCGCAGGGAGGTCGGCGATCGGCGTGCGCGCGCCCCGGGCCACCCAGCTCCAGGCCCCGCTCCGCGATGGCGTCATGCCGCCGCTGAACGTCGTGCCGGCGGTGCGCATCGCGAGGCGCGTCGGTCCGACGAGCTCGACCGCTGCCAGTTCCTCGGATGCGTGGCCCTCGATCGAGAGCCGCGTCCCCGCGGGGATCCGGATCAGCGCGTCGGCGGGGAGACGCTCCGCCGCGCGGGCGAGGTAGCCCGGATAGGTCGCGCGCACCGAGACGTCGCCGAGGAACGGGCGGTCCACGACCCGCACATGTGCGGTGTCGCTCTGCGACCGGCCGTCGTCGGCGAGGAGCGCCAGGTCGGCGTCCACCGAGGGGAGCAGGAGGGAGGCGCGGCCCTCGTCATCGAGGACGAGCGACGAATCGCGCCAGTCGCCGCCGGTCGCTCTCCAGTGCAACGTCAGCGTCCGGCGCCCCTCGGCCCGGACCCTGAAGGTCGCGGCGGCGCCGCGCTGGATCACGCGCGGCGCATCGGTCACCTCCGGCGCCGGGAGCAGCGTCCCGCGCCACGCCGCCACCGGCGAGAGCAGCGCGCGCCAGCCGTCAGGCCGCCGCGCCCACGAGGTGGAGGCCAGCAGGACCACCTGCGCGAGCACGAAGAGCGAGAGCGCCGCCACACGGCGCATCTGCCGTCGGTGCGTCGGCGCTGGCGCCTCGCCGACGCCCGCGAGCGACGACCCGATCTTCTCGGCCATCCGATCCACGAAGGCGCCGCCCGTCGGCGCGACCTCGAGGAGGCCGGTGAGGGCGCCACGCCGGAGCCGCTGCTCGTCCTCGATCGCCTCGGCGACCGCCGGCGGCGTCGCGCGCGAGGCGAAGCGCTGCTGCACGCGCCGCGCGATCAGCCCCGCGCCCAGGGCGGCGACGATCCAGACGGTGAAGGGCACGATCGCGGGGAGGTCGAGCCAGCGCCCGCGCGCGAGCCACATCGCGCCGGCGGTCAGCAGCGCCGCCGCGACGCCGGCGGGCAACGCGATCTCGGCGATCCGGACCGCCCGGGTCGCCCGGCGCGACTCGCGCGCGACGAGTTCGAAGACACTCATCGTCCGGCCCCGCTGGTGACCGCGTACACGAAGAGGTTCACGCCCATCCGCAGCGCGGCCTCGTGCGATTCGGGGGGATCGTCGGGATAGGTGCCGATGTCCTCCCAGCCGTTCCCGAGGTCGCTCTCGTGCGAGTAGAACACCGCGAGGCGATCGCCGATGAAGATCCCGTAACCACGCGCCGGCTTGGCGTCATGCTCGTGGATCTTGGGGAGCCCCTGCGGGAACCGGTAGACGATGCGGTAGATCGGGTGATCGAGCGGGACGTCCACCAACTCGCGGTCGGGGAAGACCTTGGCGATCTCGCGGCGGAAGTGCTCGTCGAGCCCGTAGTTGTCGTCGGCGTGGAGGAAGCCTCCCCGCAGGAGGTACTCGCGCAGCCGCACGACCTCGGCGTCGGAGAACCGGATGCTCCCGTGACCGGTGAGATGCAGGAAGGGGAGGTCCCAGAGGCGGTCGTCCAACAGCGTCGTCCGCACCTCGCGGGGCTCCACGGCGAGCGTCGTGCGTTCGCGGACCGCGCGGATCAGGTTCGGCAGGCTCGACGGGTTCGCGTACCAGTCGTCGCCCTCGTACTGCAGCCGCGCGATGCTGAGCCGCGGCGCGACCGCGTGCGCCGTGGCGTGCGCCGTGGAGTGCGCCGTGGAGTGCGCAGGGACGTGGGCGGGCGCGGCGGCGATCAGCGCCGCCGCCGACGACAGGACCAACGGAAGACGTCGCGTCACTCGTGGGCGATCCGGTAGGCGAGGTTCCTCGGCGCGTGCGCCGTTTCCATCAATACGTGCACGATATCACGCGCGCTCATGCCCGTGGAGCGGAGGCGGGCCGCTTCCCGCCGCAGCGCCTCCTCGTCCACGGCCACCGGGGGGGCCCCGCCGACGAGGAGAACGACCTCGCCCTTCGGGGGACGCTCCTGATGATACGTCGCCAGCTCGGCCACCGTTCCGCGCCGGAACTCCTCGAACTGCTTGGTGAGCTCCCGGGCGACGACGGCCGGTCGATCGCCGAGACCCGTCTCCGCGAGCTCCGAGAGCGTTTCCCCGACACGTCCGGGCGCCTCGTAGAGCACGACGGTGTGCGGGAGCGCGCCCAGGAAGGCGATCGCCTCGCGCCGCTCCGCTCCCTTCCGTGGCAGGAACCCGGCGAAGGTGAAGCGGTCCGCCGGGAGGCCGCTCGCCACCAGTGCCGCGAGCAGCGCCGAGGGGCCCGGCACCGGCGAGACCGGCAGGCCGGCGTCGATCGCCGCGCGCACCAACCGGCTGCCGGGATCGGAGACAAGTGGCGTGCCCGCGTCCGTCACGAGCGCGAGCGACTCGCCGGCGAGGAGCCGCCGGACGAGACCCGGCGTCGCCTTGGCCTCGTTGTGCTCGTGGTACGACTGGAGCGGAGTGCGGATGCCGTGACGATCGAGGAGGATCCGCGTGTGGCGCGTGTCCTCGGCGAGGATCGCGCCGACCTGCCCGAGCACCGCCACCGCGCGCGGTGAGAGGTCGCCGAGGTTCCCGATCGGGGTGCTGACGATGTGGAGGGTCCCGGGCGTCTCCGCGCGGGACGTGCTCACCACTTGGGCTTCCAGGGGAGCGCGTCGAAGAAGCCGGCCGCCTGGAACATGTGCTTGCGCGCCGCCGTGAGGTCGCGGATCGCCTCCTCGGGCGAGAGCCCGCCGCTCCCGCCGATCATGAGGGCGTCGGTGACCCACGCGCCGACGGCCTTCGTGAGCTGAGCGGTGTCGGTCACCGGGTCGCGGACACTCGGCAGCGATGGCGAGAACTTCTCGAGGACCTGGTGCTTCGGCGTGTGGGTCCGCCGCACCGACTCGACGAGGTCGGCCGGGGTGGAGTGTCCGGCGGCCTTGAGCTGCGCGACGAGGGCGGGGATCAGGTCCCGATACGCCTGGATCAGCGCCGGCGAGGCCTGGGCCGGGAGGGCCTCGGCGCGGGGCCAGAGCCGGACGACCGGCGCGCTCGCGGTCCCATTCGGCGCGAGCAGCGACCGGAGGTGCATCGCCGGGTCACCCGGCCGCGCGTCCGCGAAGTAGCCGCGCACCGGGGCGCCGCTCGCGATCATGATGTAGTGCACCATGCCGTCCACGCGGACCTCGACGGCGCCGTCATGCATCGTCGCATAGAGGAAAGCGAGCATCGCGTCGCCATCGTCCAGCTTGAGCTCCCGCGGCCAGGGGAGTGCCTGGTTCGTCTGGCTGTGGAACATCAGGTCGAGCTGCTCGTCCGACGCCTCGTGGAAACAGACGCTGCCGTACTCGGCGGCGGTCGGGACGCGGCCGATGGCGTCGGAGATCGCGATCGGCTGGAACCAGATGCCGTCCACGGTGGTCGTGGCGTTCACGACCTCCCCGTCCTCGAGGAAGAGCGTGATCAACTCCTCGGGGAGCCAGACGGCGACATAGCCGTAGACGCGCGCGGAGCGATCGCGCTTGGCGTCGGTGAGGAGGTTCCGGAGATGGACATAGGCCAAGCGGGTCCGGTTGAGCAGGACCCGCTTGGCGGGATATCGCAGGGCGTCGCGCAGATGCGCCATCAGCCCTGCGCCGGGATCACGCGGCGTGCTGCTGGAACTTGGCCGCGAGCGCCGGCTTGGGCACCGCGCCGATCACCTGGTCCACGAGCTTCCCGTCCTTGAAGAAGAGGAGCGTCGGGATGGAGCGCACCTGGAACCGCATCGCGGTCCGCTGGTTGGCGTCCACGTCGAGCTTCGTCACCTTGACCTTGCCGGCGAACTCCTCGGACAGTTGCTCGAGGATCGGGGCGATCATGCGGCACGGTCCGCACCACGTCGCCCAGAAGTCCACCACCGCCACGCCGCTGTGCTGCTCCACCTCGGACGCGAAGTTCTCGTCCGTCACCTGAACCGTCTTCGACATCGCTCCTCGCTCCTTAGGGTCGGCCGGCGGATGCCCGCATCCGTCGACCGCGATAACGTTATCGGATGGATCCTGCCTCGCCACGCGGCACCCGCATCGCCCACATCGGGCTCGCCGTCGAGTCCCTCGAAGCGCTGCTCCCCTTCTATCGCGACGTGCTCGGGATGCCCGAGGTGCCGCTGGCTGACGCCGATGGGGCCCGCATCGCCGGCCTCGCGGCCGGGGAATCGCTGGTCGAGCTCCTGCAACCGAAGGAATCCGGTTCCCCCATAGCGAAGTTCCTCGCCAAGCGCGGACCCGGCATCCATCATGTGTGCTTCGCGGTGGACGACCTCGACGGCACGCTCGCGCGATGTCGCGCGGCCGGCCTCCGCCTCATCGACGAGGTGCCCCGCATCGGAGCCGAGGGGAAGCGCATCGCCTTCCTGCATCCCTCGAGCACCGCTGGGGTCCTCGTCGAACTGTCCGAATACTAGCGGATCGGCGGTCGCGGCGCCGGGGCCGCGGTGCGGCAGAACTGCCGGACCGCCTCGAGATCGAACTCCTTCACGAACCACCGGCCGCTGGCGGTGTTGCGGACCGTCGTGAAGAGGGGCGTGGCGCTCCGCTCTCCCTGCTTGAGCTCGACCGAGTAGGTCACGATGCCGCCGGCCCCCGGGGTGGGCGGCCCGATCCGCGATTCGTCGTGCCGCAGGTGGCAGGTCATGATGAGGAGCCGGCGCTCCATCTCGGTGCGGTCCGCGCGGTCACGCACCGGGGACTGCTCGTCCCCCCACACGGCGGACATCGCCTGGAGGTCCTGGGCCTTGGCGGCGAAGAGGAACTGCTGCACCGCTCCCTCGGAGGAACCGGCGCCGGTGGCGTCCCCGGCGAACCTCGGCCGGCAGCCGGAGGCGACGACCAGCAGCAGCGCGACCAGGATGATACGCTTCACCTGAGTGCCTCCCCAATGTTGAACGGACCCTTGGCGGCAAGATGACCCACCTGCGCCTCTTCATCAACATCGACCACGTCGCGACGTTGCGGCAGGCGCGGCGCGCGACCTATCCCGACCCCGTCGCCGCCGCCCGGCTCTGCGAGGACGCCGGCGCCGACGGCATCACCGCCCACCTGCGCGAGGACCGCCGACACATCCAAGACGCGGATGTCGAGGCGCTTGTCACCGGCGCGCGCACGCCCTTCAACCTCGAGATGGCCGCGACCGACGAGATGGTCGCGAGCGCCTGCCGGTTGAGGCCCCACCAGGTCACGCTGGTGCCCGAGCGGCGCGAGGAGGTCACCACCGAGGGAGGGCTCGACCTCGGCGCCGACCCGGCGCGCGTCGGCGCCGCGGTCCGCGCCCTGAAGGCGGCCGGGATCCGCACCTCGCTCTTCATCGACCCCGACGCGGCGCAGGTGGAGCGCGCGGCCGCGCTCGGCGTCGCGGCAGTGGAGTTCCACACGGGGACGTACTGCCATCACCCGGAGGATCCCCGTCACCTCGCGGCGCTGCGCGACGCGTCGCGCCTGGCGAAGGGGCGCGGCCTCTCCGTCCACGCGGGGCACGGACTCACCGTGGCCAACGTCGGCCCCGTCGCCGCGATCCCCGAGTGCGAGGAGCTGAACATCGGCCACGCGGTGGTGGCGGACGCCGTGTTCATCGGGCTGGCCGAGGCGGTGCGTGCGATGCGTCACGCGATGGATGCGGCGCGCGGCCGTTGACCCACGCACCGCGCGTGGACACCATTAGCGCGCACTGCGGCGCGCACGGCGCGGAGGCGGGATGACTGGCGGGTTGATCGACTTCTTCGTCCTTGAAGCGACCGAGTACGTCGACCAGCTCGACGCCCTCGCGTCGCAGGCCGTCGCTGCGCCGCCGGAGGCCGATCCCTTCGCGCGCGCCGCCCGCGGCCTGCGCGGGGCCGCGACGATGGCCAAGCTCGCGCCGATCGCCGAGGTCGCGAAGGGACTCGAGCGACTCGCGCGCCAGGTCCGCGAGGGGCGCCTCCGCTGGGACGTCGCGGTGCGCGGGACGGCGATCGCGGCGATAGACGACATCAAGATCCTCGTGCGCGGCGCCCGCTCGTGGGGCGACGCCGAGGAGACGCGCGCCGCCGCACGGATCCGCGAGCTCGAGCAGGTGGCGCCGAAGCAGGTGCACACCGTCCAGCGTGGCAAGGGGGCGGCCTTCCTCGCCGGCGCCGCGGCCGACGCGGCCGCCGGCCTCCTCGCCTTCGCGGAGCAGCCGGGATCTCCGGAAGAGTTCGCAGAGGTGATGAATCGGGTGCGCGCCCTGCGCGGCGTCGCCGCCCTCAAGGACCTGCCGCCGCTCGCCGAGGTCGTTGACGCGGTGGATGCCGCCGCCAAGCCGATCGAGCTGCGCCAGGAGGATGCCACCGCGGAGCGGCGCCGACTCTTCCGGACCGCGGCCCGGGTTCTGCTCGAGGGCGGAGAGGCGGTGCGCCAGGGTGGGCTCCCGCCGACGGAGACCGCCGCCGTCCGGGAGTTCGCGCACGCGGCCGAGACGATCCGCGCCGGCGAACGCGACACCGAGGACGTCGTCCCGATCACGGCACTCCTCCCCGACGGCGACCCCTCGACCTACATCACGGCCTCACCCAACCCGCCGACGACGGCCTCGCAGCGCTTCCGGCTCGAGGTCGTCAGTCAGGCCGAGCACTTGCGACGGCTCGTTGCCGATGGCCGGTCCGCGGTGGATGCCGCGACGCGCGATCGCGTGGGTCGCGAGTTGCGGACCGCGGTGCGGTCGCTCGCGCGCGCCGCGCAGAGCTTCCAGGCGCGGGAGATCGCGGACCTCTTCCTCGCCGCCGAGCGCGGCGCCGCCGCCCTCGACCACAAGGCGCTCTGGGTGCTCGACGAGGCGGGGACCGAGTTGAGCCGCCCCGAGACCGGACCCGAGGCGGTCGCGCCGCGGTTCCTCGCCCTCGCGCAGCGCCTGGCGGGCACACCACCGGCCCCCGTGCAGGCGACCCCCGCGCGGCAACGCCGAACGGGGGGAACGCCGGAGTCCTCGCGACCCGTCACGCCGCCGGCGAGTGCCGCGACCCGAGGTGCGATCCCGTCAGCGACGCCGGCGGCCGGGACCGCGACCGGCGCGGCCGCGATCGCGAGCGCGAGGCCGAACGTCGGCGCCGCGGGCGCCGAGCTCAAGAGCCTCCTGGCCTCGGGGATCGCCGGACTCACGCCGCTCGAGACCACCCGCCTCGCCGAACCAGCACGCACCGAGGACGACGACGTCGTGCCGATCGACGAGCTGCTCTTCCGAGGGCGTGAGGCGCTGGAGGAGGCCCTCCAGCTCGGCGCGCGTCTCCGCGACGCCCGAACCCCACCCGACCCCGCGACCCTCTCGGAGTTGTACGACCTGCTGCAGCTCGCCGCGGCGGACTGAACGATGCGCCTCGACTGGCGCGGCGTCCTCGGCATCGCGCTGAGCATCGCGCTGCTGACCTGGGTCCTCTGGGGGACCGACCTGCGCGAGGTCGGACGGTCGCTCGGCGACTCCGACCCGCTTCTCTGGGCGCTCTGCACCATCACCGCGACGGCGATCTTCCCCCTCCGCGCGCGGCGCTGGCAGGCGCTCCTCGCGCCGCTGGCCGGTCGGCTGCCGGTGATGCCGCTCTGGAAGGCGACCGCGGTGGGGATGATGGTGAACAACGTCCTCCCGATGCGGGCCGGCGAGTTCGCCCGCGCCTTCGCGATCTCGCGTGAGCGGCGCGAGGTCCCCTTCACCGCCGCCTTCGCGTCCCTCGCGGTGGATCGCCTCTTCGACGGCGTGCTGGTGATCGCCCTCATGCTGCTGGCGACGCTCGACCCCCGGTTCCCGTCGGATGCGACCGTCGCCGGCGTGACCGCCGGCCAGATCGCCGCCACCGGCGGGATCTTCCTGCTCGCCGTCCTCCTGGGGCTCTACTCCCTCGTGTTGTTCCCCCGACCGCTCCTCGGCGCGGTCGAGCGCGTCTTCGGACTCCTCGGGCCGCGCATCGGCGCGCGGATGCGGGGACTCGGAGAGACCTTCGCGGGCGGGCTGGGCGTGCTCCGCTCCCCCGCCCTCGCGCTCGAGGTGCTCTGGTGGACGATCCTCCACTGGCTCACCAACGCGCTCGCCTTCTACCTCGGCTTCCTCGCGCTCGGACTCGACGCCCCGTTCGCGGCCGCGCTCTTCGTGCAGGGGCTGATCGGCGTCAGCGTCGCGCTCCCGTCCTCGCCGGGATTCTTCGGCGTATTCGAGGCCGCGGCACTGGCCGGCCTCACCCTCTACGGGGTCGCCGAGTCGCAGGCGATCAGCTGGGCGATCGGCTTCCACATCCTCTCGTTCATCCCGATCACCGTGATCGGCGCCTGGTATGCGACGCGGATGCACCTCCACGTGCGCGATCTCTCGGGCGCCGCGACCGCCGACGGCACGGCCCCGCGATGACCGCGACCGCCGCCAGCGTGGATGCCCAGGCGAAGATCAACCTCTTCCTCCGCGTCGTCGCCCGCGAGGCGTCGGGATACCACCAGCTCGAGACGCTCTTCGCGCGCATCGAACTGGCCGACTCCGTCCGCGTCCTGACCGACACGGCGGTGCGGGAGCTCGAATGCGCCGGCGCCGAGACCGGGCCGAGCGAGCGGAACCTCGCCTATCGGGCGGCGCTGGCGTTCGCCGAGACGACCGGGTTCCCGCGCGGGTTCCGGATCGAGGTCGAGAAGAGGATCCCGGTCGGGGGAGGGCTCGGCGGGGGCAGCGCCGACGCCGGGGCGGTGTTGCGCGCGCTGAATGCGCTCGCTCCCTCTCCGCTCGGCCCGGAGGCCCTCGCGACGCTCGCGTTCTCGCTGGGTGCGGACGTGCCGTTCCTCGCGACCGATGCGCCGATGGCGCTGGCCTGGGGGCGCGGCGAGCGCCTCCTCGCGCTCCGTCCGCTGCCGGCGCGGGAGGTCCTGCTCCTCGTCCCGCCGTTCGGCATCGCGACGAGGGACGCGTTCGAGTGGCATGCCGTCGCGCGCGACGCCCTGACGCCGACGGCCCCCGCCCCGCTCACGCTCGACCACCTCGACCGATGGGAGCAGGTGACCCGATTGGCCGTGAATGACCTCGAGCCGGCGATCCTCAGCAGGCACCCGGTGCTGGCAGGGGGCCTCCGGTCGCTCGAGGCGGCCGGGGCCCGGATCGCCCGGATGTCGGGCTCGGGATCCACCCTCTTCGGGGTGTTCGACCGCCGGCCGGCCCAGCCGGCGATCGACGAGGCGTTCCGGGTGGTGCCGACCCGGACCCTCACCAGCGTGGCCCCGGTGCGGCTCCTCGACTGACCGGAGCGTTGTCGGCCGGTCGTGGGGACCTTAGGTTCGACCGTGAGGTTCTGCCGATGCCCCTTCGTCCAATGGCAGGACATCGCACTTTGGATGCGAGAATGGTGGTTCGAATCCACCAGGGGCAATGCCGAGGTCTGCGCGCGGGTGGGGCTGGGGCCGTGATGTCGCTCCCCCTGCCATTCAGGGTCCGCCGCGGCTAGCTTTCGAGGCTGTTCAGCGCGCCGTTCGCGGGGTTGGCGGAATGGCGTATCTGCTGGAGCGCGTGACCCTTACCTGATCCCTCAATGGACGGCTTGGCAGTCCCGATCCACGGCTTCCGTGTCCTCACGGGGACGGCCAACCGGCCCCTCGCCGAGGAGATCGCGAAGGTCCTTGGCACGGAGCTGTGCAAGACGACGGTCACGCGCTTCGCGGATGGTGAGGTGTTCGTGCGGCTCGATGAGAATGTCCGCGGCGCGGACGTCTTCATCGTCCAGCCGACCAACCCGCCGGCCGAGAACATCATGGAGCTCCTGCTCCTGGTGGACGCGGCGAAGCGGGCGTCGGCGGCGCGCGTGACGTGCGTGATGCCGTACTACGGCTACGCGCGGCAGGACCGCAAGGACCAGCCGCGGGTGGCGATCGGCGCGAAGCTGATGGCGAACATGGTGATGCGCGCGGGAGCGGACCGGGTGCTCGGGCTCGACTTCCACGCGCACCAGCTGCAGGGGTTCTTCGACATCCCCGTCGACCACCTCTACGCCGCGCCGGTCTTCACCTCGCATTACAAGCGAAAGAAGCTGCAGGACCCCGTGGTGGTGGCGCCCGATGTGGGCTCGGCGAAGATGGCGCGCGGATTCGCGAAGCGCCTGAATGCCAGCCTCGCGATCATCGACAAGCGCCGCCCGACCGCGAACGTGGCAGAGGTAGTGAACGTGGTCGGCGAGGTGGAGGGGAAGGACTGCCTCCTCGCCGACGACATGATCGATACGGCCGGGACGGTCAGCGAGGCGGCCCGGGCGCTCAAGAAGCTCGGCGCGCGCGACATCTACGTCTGCGCGACGCACGCGCTGCTGAGCGGGCCTGCGGTGGAGAGGCTGTCGAACGCGCCGATCAAGGAAGTGGCGGTGACGGATTCGATCGCGATCCCCGAATCGCGGCGGTTCCCGGCTTTGACCGTGCTGTCGGTTGGGGAGTTGCTCGCCAAGGCGATCCGCTTCACCCACGCCGACCAGTCGGTGAGTTCGCTGTTCGAGTAGTGGCAGTCGCAGGTGCAGTCCGTTGGCTCTCCGCTGGGCCGGATCTCCCGGGCACCCACGTTGTGAGCCCCAATCGATGAGGTAGTCCCGATGGCTTCAGTCCCGTTCTCCGCCACGCCGCGCGACACGACCGGCAAGGGTGTCGCCCGCAAGCTCCGCGCGACCGGCCAGGTGCCGGCGATCATCTACGGCCACGCCCGCGCCCCGCAGGCGCTGCAGCTCGATGCCCACGCGCTCACGCTGCTGCTCGAGAAGCATCCCTACCAGAGCACCGTGATCGCGCTCTCCGTCGGCTCCGCGACGAGCAACACGCTGATCCGCGAGATCCAGCGCCATCCGTTCAAGAAGCAGATCCTGCACGTGGACTTCCAGGAGCTCGTCGCCGGTGAGAAGGTCACCGTGCCGGTGCCGCTCCAGTTCACCGGGACCGCCGAGGGCGTCAAGAATGGCGGCGGGATCCTCGACCAGGTCATGCACGAGCTCGAGGTCAGCTGCGACCCGGCGAACATCCCGCACCACATCGTGGTGGATGTCTCGCCGCTCACGATCGGCCACTCGATCCACGCGGGCGACATCCCGCTGCCCGACGGCGTGACGCTCGAGAGCCCGGCCGAGGCGACGGTCTGCGTCTGCTCGGCGCCCAAGGTCGAGGCGGAGCCCACGCCGGAGGACGCGGCGGCTGCCGCGGCGCCTGCGGAGCCCGAGCTCATCCGCAAGCCGAAGGCCGAGGACGAGGCTGTCGAGGAGAAGTAGCGGTCCGCGGCCCTGCCCGGCGACCCTCGGACGGCGATGAAGGTCATCCTCGGCCTCGGCAACCCGGGCAGGGAGTACGCGCAGACACGCCACAACGTCGGCTGGTGGGTGGTGGACCACTGCGCCGACGTGTGGCGGTTCGACAAGTGGCGGAAGGACGGCGAGGCCCTCACGAGTTCGGGTTCGCTCGGGAACGTGAAGGTCCGCCTCGTGAAGCCGCAGACGTACATGAACCTCTCGGGCGCGGTGCTGAAGCCCTGGCGTCGCCGTCCCTTCTGGTCCGCGAAGACCGACCTGTTGGTCGTCTCGGACGAGGTGCAGCTGGAGACCGGGACGTACCGCTTCCGTGCGCGCGGTTCGGCGGGCGGGCACAACGGACTCAAGAGCGTCGAGCAGTCGCTCGCGAGCCAGGAGTACGCGCGGTTGCGGGTCGGAGTGGGACCATCCGAGTCGCAGCGGCAGGTCGGCGACCTCGCCGACTATGTGCTGGACGATTTCGGGAAGGCCGAGCGCGAGACGGTGCAGGCGCTGCTGCCGACCCTTGAGGAGGCCCTGCGGCTGTGGGCGGCCGAAGGGATCGAGCGCGTGATGAACGCGTTCAACCGCTGAGTTGCCAGATCCATCACCCTCACCCATCCCCCAATGCTCGAGAACCTGACGACGTACGCCCTCGGGATCGGCGTGGCCGGCCTCATCGCCTGCGCGCTGACGTACATGGGCATCGTCCGCCAGAGCGCCGGCTCGCAGCCCATGCAGGACCTCGCGGAGCAGATCCGGCTCGGCGCGATGGCCTTCCTGAAGCGCGAGTACATGGTGCTCCTCCCCTTCCTCGTTGTCGTGGCGGCGCTGCTCGCCTACGCGGTCGGCACGCCGACGGGGATCGCCTACGTGGTCGGCGGCCTCTGCTCGATCGCCGCGGGATGGGCCGGCATGACCGGCGCGACGCGCGCCAACGTCCGCACCTCCGAAGCGGCACGTGCGAGCGGCCAGGCCGCCGCCCTCCGCATCGCCTTCGGTGGCGGCTCGGTGATGGGACTCGCGGTCGCGGCCCTCGGGCTCCTCGGCATCACCGCGATCTTCATCTGGCAGCGTGACCTCCTCGGCGGCACGGGCTTCCGCGACTTCGCCGAGATCATCTCCGGCTTCGCGATGGGCGCGAGCTCGATCGCCCTCTTCGCCCGTGTCGGCGGTGGCATCTACACCAAGGCCGCCGACGTCGGCGCGGACCTCGTCGGCAAGGTCGAGGCGGGGATCCCCGAGGACGACCCGCGCAATCCCGCGACCATCGCGGACAACGTCGGCGACAACGTGGGTGACGTCGCCGGGCTCGGCGCCGACATCTTCGAGTCGTACGTCGGCGCGGTGATCGCGACGGTCGCCCTCGCCGCGACCTCGATGCGCATCCCCGACGAGACGCGCTTCGCCGCGGTGATGCTCCCCGTGGCCTACACCGCCGCCGGCCTCCTCGCCTCCCTCGTCGGCATCTTCGTGATGCGGATCCTCGCCAAGGGGAATCCGGCCAACGCGCTCCGCGCGGTGACGTTCATCGCGGCGGGGCTCTTCCTGCTGCTCGCCTTCTGGCTCACGCAGCAGATGCCGCTCAACATGATGGACCCCGACACCGGTCGCGTGTACCCGGTGCTCGGACCGTTCTTCGCCGTGGTCGCCGGCACCATCTCCGGCATCGCGATCGGCCTCGTGACCGAGTACTACACGGCGGCCGGCCCCGTCATCCGCATCGCCAACGCCTCGAAGACCGGCCCGGCCACGAACATCATCGCCGGCCTGGCCGTCGGGATGGAGTCGGTGATCGTCCCCGTGCTCCTGATCTGCGGCGCGATGTTCGTCGCGGTCTGGGCGGCGGGGCTCTACGGCGTCGCCATCGCCGCCGTCGGCATGCTCGCCACCGTCGGCGTCACGATGTCCGTGGATGCCTACGGCCCGATCG
>CAZYUL010000061.1:0-16405 GCA_964650715.1 uncultured Gemmatimonas sp.
GCAGGTCGTCGGCCACCTGGAACGCCATCCCGAGCCGCTCGCCGAACCGGCGCATCGCGGCGCGGTGGCGCGGCGCCCCCGCGAGCGCCCCCATCTCGCAGGCCGCGCCGACCAAGGAAGCCGTCTTGGCCCGGATCAGCCGGTAGTAGTCGTCCTCGGTGAAACTCAGCGCGTCGAACGACGCGAGCTGTCGCAGCTCGCCGAGCGTCATCTCGTTCGAGGCCGCCGTGAAGACGCGCAGCGGCTCCATGTCGCCCAGGCGCACCAGCTCGGCGATCGCCTTCGAGAAGAGGAAGTCGCCCATGAGGACGGCTACCTGGTGGCTGAAGAGCGCGTTGATGGTCGGCTGCCCGCGGCGGAGCACCGAGTGGTCCACGGAGTCGTCGTGCACGACGCTCGTGAGGTGCACGAGCTCGGTGACCGCGGCGAGCGGCACCGCGCGTTCCTCGGGCTCCCCCTCGGTGGAGGACGCGAGCAGGAGGAGCGTCGGCCGGAAGAGCTTGCCGCGCATCCCGCGCAGGTGGAGGTTCGCGGCCTGGACGATCGGCACATCGGCCTGCACGATGCGCCACATCTCGCCAGGGACGCGCTCGAGACGGTCGCGGATCGGCGCCTGGATCTGCGGCAGCGCCGATGCGACCGGGGCCTGGAGGCGGGCGTCGGTGGTCACTTCAGCTTCTTCTCCACGGCGTTGAGGCGGTCGCCGATGTCGCGGAACTGGATGTCCACCGCGAACACCCGCTCGTAGTAGCGCTTGGCATCGGGGAAGAGCGCGAGCTCCTCGGAGATCGTCCCCAGCAGGTAGAGCACGCCGACGAGCGCATCGTCGCGGACGCCGGGCTCGGCGAGTGCGCGCTGCAGGATAGTCGCCGCGACCGGCAGCTGCTGCTTCTCGACGAAGCAGAGGCCGAGGGCCTCGATCGCGCGGACCCGGTTCGACGTGCCGCGCAGCGCCTTCTGGAACTCGGAGATCGCCTCGTCGAGCAGCCCCATCTCCTTGTACGCGACGCCGAGGTCGTAATGCGCCTCGTGGTCCTCCTCGTCCACGTTGTCGGAGACGCCCTGCTTGAACTTCCGCAGCATGTCCTGGAAGTCCGCCTGCTCGTCGCCGGTGGGCTCCTTCTCCTCGACCACCATGCGCGTGCTCTTCGGCTCCTCCTCCTCGCGCAGCCAGTCGCCGAGGGAGACGTACTCCTCGTCGTCAGCGGGCTTCTTCGGCTTGGCGGACGGCTTCGCCGCCGGCGCCGCTGCCGACTTCCGCGTCGCCGCCGTGGAGCGGCGCGACGCCGGCGCCGGCTCGAGCACCGGGCTCTCGGCGATCGTCTCGAGCGCCGCCTGCGCGCGGATGTCGTCCGGCACGATCTCCAGCACCCGCTGATAGACCACGCGCGCCTTCGGCGCCTGGCCATCCTTCACGAGTGCATCGGCGAGCTCGACATAGGCCTCGGCGAGGCTCGAGCGGTCGTTCGCACGGAACGCGTACTCGACGCGCTTCTGGTGATACTTGATCACCGAGGGCGCGAGGCGCACGATCTCCTCGGCGATCGAGGCCGCGGTGTCGAGGTCGCCCGATTGCTCGAACCCGGCGAGCGCGACCTCCAACTCGGCGACGCCCGCGTCCTTCTGCCCGTCATCGATGAGGGCCTCGGCGAGCTGCCGGCGCAGGCCCCAGTCGTCGGGCGCCTCGGCCACCTGGTCGCGGAGCGAATCCACGGAGACCGCGAGGACCGTCGAGGTCGTCCGGGGGATCAGCGGCGCGTCGTCCGGCGTGAGCACGTCGATCTCCCCGAACATCGGGGTCTCCTCGACCACGGGCTCGACGAAGTCCTCGTCCAGCGGGAGCGCGTGCACGCCCTCGCTCGACTCGATCTCGAGCGAGGCGAATCCCGGGGGCTCCGACTCGCTCGGCAGTGTCGTCGACTCGCCGAATGCCCCGAAATCGGAGACCCCGAAATCGGAGAAGCCGACCTCGGCCGTCGAGCGCCCGGCGGGCCGCGCGTCGGCGGGAGGTGCCTCCTCCACCGGCGGCGCCTCGGCGGGGGCCTCCTCGAGCATCTCGAGCTCGGCGGCCGCCGGCTGCTCGACGGGCACTTCCTCGATGAGGGGAAGGTCCGGCGCGGCGGGCGGCTCTTCGATGAGTGAGGTGCTCTCGAGCCCGAGCACCGAGCTGCGCGGAGCCGGCTCCTCCGGGACCGCCGTCGGCTCGATCTCCAGCATCGGGATCGCGGCGGGCGGCGGCTCGGGGGCCGGCGGCGGCGGCTCGGGGGCCGGCGGCGGCTCGGGGGCCGGCGGAGGAGCCTTCGGAGGCGGCGTGGAGGGGCGCGCCGGCGCCGTGACCTCGGGGCGCTGAGGCTCCACTTCCGGCGGCGGCTCGAGGAGCTCGAGTCCCTCGACTGCCTTGGTCGCGCGCTTGGTCTCGGCCTTCGTCGGCGCGGCACGACTCGCGCGCGACTTCCGCGTTCCGGGGCCACTCGCTGGCTCGAGGTCGAGGAAGACCAACCCACCGCCATCCGATGAGCTCCCGCCCTCCTCCGCCTTCGGCTCCACCGTCGGATCGATCACCTTCATCTTCGCCGCGACCGCGTCGGCGTCGGCGTCGCGACCCTCGCGCACCAGCTGCGCGTACGCGACCTGCAGCTGCTCGATCGCCTCGTCCTTGCGGCTCGCCTTGACGAGCTGGTCGGCGAGCATGATCCGAACGTCGTCCTGGTCGGGGACCAGGTCGGCGAACTCCTTCAGCGCCCGGAATGCCTCATCGAGATTGCCGGTCTGCTGCATCCGGCTCGCGTACTCGAGGAAGTTCTGGCGGGCGTCGGACTTGAATCCTTTCTCGGCGCTGATCTTCCCGAGCTTGTAATAGACGATGGCGCGCCCGGGTGATTGCCGCAGGATCTTGTTGCAGAGGGCGATCGCCGGGTTGTAGAACCCGCCTTCGGTGTAGTGATCGACCGCGCGCTCCCAGACCGACACCGCCTCGGGGAGGTTGCCGGACCTCTGCAGGAGGTCGCCGACGCGGTTGTAGAGCGGGATGTCGATCGGGTCCTCTTCCCCGCTCTCGTAGACCTCGATCATCTCGCGATACGTCGCGAGGGCCTTGTCCATCTGCTTCTTGGCCTCGAAGTCGGCCGCCTTCTTCTTCAGCTTGAGGATGTCGGCCATCCGGGAAAGCTACCCGCCGAACCCGTGGCGTGACAAGCGTTTGAGCGTTGTCGGACGCCCGCCGACCCAGCTCCCGACGCAACGATCGTCGCCGTACCAGTAGGGGATCTCGCGGTGGTCGGCGACGTCGAAGAGCGCGAGGTCGGCGCGGAACCCCGGCGCGAGCTGGCCGACCTCCCCGGCGAGGCCGAGCGCGGCGGCCCCGTTGACCGTCGCCGCGACGAACGCCTCCGCCACGCTGAGGCGCAACTGGCTGACCCCGAGGGTGAGGATCAGCGGGAGGTTCACGGTCGGGCTGGTGCCCGGATTGAAGTCGGACGCCAGTGCCACCGCGACGCCGCCGGCGATGAGGGCCCGGGCCGGCGCTTGCTTGGTCCTGCCGAGGAAGAGCATGGTCCCCGGCAGCAGCGTAGCCACGGTGCCCGCGCGCGCCAAGGCGGCGATCCCCTGCTCGGAGATCGCGGCGAGATGGTCGGCGGACGTCGCCCGCAGTTCCGCCGCCAGCTCGGCGCCGGCCCCGTTCTCGAGCTCGTCGGCGTGGAGCTTGATCCCCAGGCCGTGTGCACGCGCCACCTCGAGGATCCGGCGCGACTCCGCTGTCGTGTACACGCCCGGCTCGCAGAAGACGTCGCAGAAGCGGGCGAGCCCCTCGCGCGCCACCGCGGGGATCATCTCGCCGGTGACGAGGGCGATGTACTCCTCGCGGGTGCGCGGCGCCTCGCGGTACTCCCTCGGCACCTCGTGGGCGCCGAGGAAGGTCGGCACGAGCCGGAGCCCGACCTCGTCGGCGAGGCGCCGGACGACTCGCAACGTGCGGAGCTCGCTCTCGAGCGAGAGTCCGTATCCCGACTTCACCTCGACGGTCGTGGTGCCGTGCGCGGCGAGCCGCTCGAGGCGCTCGGCCGCGAGGCTGACGAGCTCGTCCTCCGATCGCTCACGCAGGTCGCGCACGGACGAGTGGATCCCTCCGCCCCGTCGCGCGATCTCGAGGTACCCCACGCCGGCGGCGCGCATCTCCTGCTCCTCGTAGCGCGCGCGCCCGAAGATCGCGTGGGTGTGCGAGTCCACGAACCCCGGCGAGAGCACGCCACCGCGGCAGTCCACCGTGGAGGCGCCGGCGTGCGCGGCACGCAGCGGCCGCTCCGCGCCGACCTCGAGCACGCGACCGGTCCCCTGGTCCACGAGGACCGCGACCCCTTCGCGCACCGCCGCGTCCGCCATCTCCGCGCCGACGCGGGCGCGGGGCGGACCGGCGCACGTCACGACCTGCGACGCGTTGACGAAGAGGAGACGGCCGGTCACGCGGTCGCCAGCAGGTCGCGGAAGCGATCGAGCCGCAGCGGCGCCTGCGCCTCGCCCCGGCAGGCGTAGTAGCACCGGTCGCAGGAGATCGGTGCGTAGCCGGCGTAGGTGCTCCAATGCCCGTCCGCCGGGAAGTCGGGACAGCGCCGGACGTGGCCGCGCGGATCGATGTGCACGGTGTCCCGTCCCGAGCGGCAGGGTTCCGTCATCGCGCCGCGGAGGTAGCGCGGGATGTTCTCGAGGTAATGGTCGGAGTTGGAGATGATCCCGCGCCGGCGACGCTTGAACGCCAGCAGCTCCGCCACCAAGGCCTCGACGCGCGCGCGCTGTGAGGGGCCGATCAGGTGGACCGTGTTGCCGTTCTTCGAGTCGGTGTAGACCGAGAGGTTCACGCCGACCCGCATCCGCTCGGCGGCGCGGACGATCGGCATGATCTCCTCGAGGTTGTCATCCTTGATGACGGTATTGAATCGGACGGTCATCCCGAGCGCACGTATCCGCTCGGCGTGACCGAGCACGCGCCGGGCGAGGCCGGGGATGCCGCGGGCCCGGTCGTGACGCTCGTCGAGGTAGTCGAGGGAGATGTTGAACTGGCTCACGCCGGCGTCCCAGAGGGAGCGGGCACGCGCGGGCGTGAGCATCGCGCCGTGCGTGATGAGCGTCGTGTACTTCGTGCGGATGGCGCGGTCCACCCCGCCGACGAGGTCCTCGAGGTCGGCGCGGAGGAGCGGCTCGCCGCCGGTCCAGGTGATGAGCATCGGATCGAAGGCGCGCGCCGCCTCGACGAACGAGGCGAGCTCGTGGGCACGCTCCTCCGCGGGGGTCTTCCAGTAGTCGCAGAAGCCACAGCGCGCGTTGCAGCGCATCGTGACCTCGAAGTGGACGAGCACCGGTCGCCGGGCGAGCCGGAGCCGCGCGTACTTCACGCTGAACGGCACGAGGTGCCAGGGGCGGAAGCGGGTCGAGATCATCCGTCCTCCCCGTTCACCAGGCGTGCATCGGCAGGTCGATCCCTTCGCGCTTCGCGGTCGCGAGCGCGGTCTCATACCCGGCATCCGCGTGGCGCGCGACGCCGATCCCAGGATCGTTCGTGAGGACGCGCTCGAGCCGGACACGCATCTCCGGGGTGCCGTCGGCGACGATCACCTGGCCGGCGTGCAGGGAGTTCCCGATACCGACGCCGCCACCGTGATGGAAGCTGACCCAGCTCGCGCCGCTCGCGACGTTGAGCAACGCGTTGAGGACCGCCCAGTCCGCGACCGCGTCGGTGCCGTCCTTCATCCCCTCGGTCTCGCGGAACGGCGATGCGACGCTCCCGGTGTCGAGGTGGTCGCGCCCGATCACGATCGGCGCCCGGAGCTCGCCCTTCGCGACGAGGTCGTTGAGCGCGACGCCGAACCGCGCCCGTTCCCCCTGTCCGAGCCAGCAGATGCGGGCCGGGAGTCCCTGGAAGTGGATGCGCTCCCGCGCCATCGTGATCCACCGCCGCAGGTGCGCGTCGTCGGGGAACATCTCGAGCACGAGCTCGTCGGTGCGCGCGATGTCGGCGGGGTCGCCGGAGAGCGCCGCCCAGCGGAACGGCCCCTTCCCTTCGCAGAAGAGGGGGCGGACGTACTCGGGCACGAATCCGGGGATGCGGAAGGCGTCACTGACGCCGGCGTCGAGCGCGACGGTCCGGATGTTGTTCCCGTAGTCGAACGCGACCGCGCCCCGGTCCTGCATCGCGCGCATGGCCCGCACGTGCGCGACGGCGCTCGCCGTCGAGCGCCGCACGTACTCCTTCGGGTCGCGCTCGCGCAGCACCGCCGCCTCCGCCAGCGACATCCCGTGGGGCACGTACCCGTTGAGCATGTCGTGGGCCGAGGTCTGGTCGGTGACGACGTCGGGGATGATCCCCTGCGCGACCATCGCCGGCAGCACCTCCGCCGCATTGCCGACCAGCCCGACGCTCAGGCCGCGCTTCCCTTGCTGCGCCTCGCGGATCCAGCGCATCGCCTCGTCGAGGTCGGCGGTCATGCGGTCGCAGTAGCCGGTCGCGAGCCGCTTCTCGATGCGGGTGGGGTCCACCTCGACGCCGAGGATCGCGGCATCGTTCATCGTCGCGGCGAGGGGCTGCGCGCCGCCCATCCCGCCGAGCCCGGCGGTGAGCACGAAGCGCCCAGCGAGCGTGCCGCCGAAGTGCTTGCGCGCGACTGCCCCGAAGGTCTCGTACGTCCCCTGCACGATCCCCTGGGACCCGATGTAGATCCACGAGCCGGCGGTCATCTGCCCGTACATCATCAGGCCTTTCCGCTCGAGCTCGCGGAAGTGGTCCCAGGTCGCGAACCGCCCGACCAGGTTCGAATTGGCGATCAGCACCCGCGGCGCGTGGCGGTGCGTGCGGAAGACCGCGACGGGGCGTCCGCTCTGCACCAGCAACGTCTCGTCGTGCTCGAGCCGGCGGAGCGTCGCGACGATCGCCTCGAACGACGCCCAATCGCGCGCCGCCTTGCCGGTGCCGCCATAGACGACGAGGTCCTCGGGACGCTCGGCGACCTCGGGGTCGAGGTTGTTCATCAGCATCCGCAGGGCGGCCTCCTGCGGCCAGCCCTTGCAGGAGAGGTCGGTGCCACGGGGGGCGCGGACCACGCGCGATTCGGTGCTCGTCATCGGTCGGGGGCGGGTGTGCCCCGCAATCTAGCCACCTAGACGGCGTCGAACTCCCCGGCGACGATCGCCGCGGCGAGGCGCTCGATGTCGGGGCCGAGGACCCGGTCGGCGACGAGCGCGGGGACGAGCCGGCGCACGGCGGCGTGGGCCGATTCGATCCGCGCGCCCGAGGTGAGCGGCCGCCGCGACTCGAGTCCCTGCATCGCGCACATCACCTCGATCGCGAGCACGTGCTCCACGTTGTGCAGCACGCGCCGCAGCTTGGTCGCCGCGCCCATCGCCATCGGGACGACGTCCTCCTTGCTCCCGTCGGTGGGGATCGTGTCCACGCTCGCCGGATGCGCGAGGACCTTGCACTCGCTGACCAGCGCCGCCGCCGTCACCTGCGCCATCATGAAGCCCGAGCTGACGCCGGCCGTCGGGGAGAGGAACGGGGGCAGTCCCTCGTTGAGGTCGGGATGGACGAGCCGGTCGATCCGCCGCTCGCTCATCACCGCGAGGTTCGTCATCGCGATCGCGAGCACGTCGGCGGCCATCGCGACCGGCTGGCCGTGGAAGTTCCCCCCCGAGAGCATCGTCCCGTCGTCGAACACCAGCGGGTTGTCGGTCGCCGCATTGAGCTCCGCCTGGACGAGGCCTTCCGCGAACCCGATGGCCTCGCGCACCGGACCGTGGACCTGCGGCATGCAGCGGAGGCCGTAGGCGTCCTGCACCCGCGGGTCGCCGTCCCGGTGGGACTCACGGATCGCGCTGCCGGCGAGCAGCTCGCGGAGGAGCGCCGCCGACTCCTCCTGGCCGCGCTGGCCGCGCGCCGCGTGGATGCGCGCGTCGAACGCGACCGGCGTCCCGCGCAGGGCGTCGAGCGCCGCCGCACCCGCGACGTGCGCGACCCGCCAGCACCGCTTGGCGCGCACGAGCGCGAGGGCGGTCACCGCGGTGTGCGCCTGCGTCCCGTTGATGAGCGCGAGCCCCTCCTTGGGCCCCAGCGTCACCGGCGAGAGCCCGTGCGCGCGGAGCGTCTCCGCCGCCGGACCCACGCCGTCGCGGTGATGCAGCTCCCCTTCCCCGATGAGCGCCAGCGCGAGATGCGAGAGGGGCGCGAGGTCGCCGCTCGCGCCGACCGAGCCCTGCTCGGGGATCGGCGGATGGAGCCCGGCGTCGAGCATCGCGCAGAGGAGCGCGGCGAGCTCCGGCCGGGCCCCGCTGAATCCCTTCGCCAGCACGTTGGCGCGCAATAGCATCATCCCGCGGACCTCGGCGGCCGGGAGCCGTGGGCCCACCCCGGCGGCGTGGCTCCGCACGAGATTGACCTGCAGCTGCGCGAGCTGGTCGGGGGCGATCGCGACGTCGCTGAGCTTGCCGAACCCCGTCGTCACGCCGTAGACCGCCGCGCCGCGCGCGGCGAGGCCCTCGACGACCGCGCGTGTCGCCCGCATCCGCGCCTCGGCCGCCGGCGCGAGCTGCACGCGGCGTCGCCCCATCGCCACCTCGTGCAGGTCGTGGATGGAGAGCGATGACCCGTCGAGGAGGAGAGGGGCGGGGGTCGTCATCGGATGCCGGAGGTGTTGGGGCGGTAGGTCTGCCGGTCGTAGTCCACCTTGATCTCCGGCTGGGCCTTGAGCGAGATGAAGAATGTAAAGGCGAAGTTGCCGTTCGGGGCCTTCGTGAACCCGAAGATCGCCTTCCAGTCGTGCAGGTCGCGCTGGAGGGTCACCGCGTGGCTCGCGAACTCATCGCGCTCGAAGTCGTACGAGCTGCCCCACGCCGCCGCCCAATTCGGCGTCAGGTTGAAGCTCGTCTGGAACCCGAGCGAACTCCGCGCCGGGTTCATCCGGTAGGCGCCGCCGGCCGTCGTCTCCTTCACGTCGTCCTCGACGACCGGATCGTTCCGCGCGAGGTCCACGCAGGTCTGGTACTGCGGGAGGCCGATCAGCGCGTCGCAGCGGGTGGTGGGGTCCGCCTCGATCACGGTGCCCCCCTTCGGCGGACGCGTGCGGCTCGAACTGAAGGTGAAGGAGGCCTGGAAGCCGAGGCCGGTCGGGATCTCGGTGATCGCGCTGCGCGAACGCGTGCCGGTGATCGCGCCGAGTCCGTCGGACCCCGCCAGTCCACCGCCGCTGCGCCCACCCATGTCCATCGGCGGCGGGGCGGGCGCCTGCACCGCTCCTCCCGGCGCGGGCGCCTTCGGCGAGGCCCCGAAGAGCCGGGCGATCCCCCGCACCACCGACATCCCCTGGTTCAGCGAGAAGGTCGCCCGCACCGATTCCCGGTACGGATCGAACTTCGCCGTGTCGCTGAGCACGTACCCCTGGAAGAGGGAGTAGTCCACGCCGAGGTCGAACCCCGGCAGGAGGTCGGAGCGGAGGGTGTACGCGAAGCGATCCGTCGAGAAGCCGGTGCCGCCGGTCGCGCGCGCGCGCTCGAAGTCGTACGCCAGCGGGGTGAACTGCATCGAGAGCACCTTCACCTTCTGCCCCTCGGCGCCGCTCGAGTCGCCGGACGAGCGGATCTTCGCCTCGAGGTTGGTCGAGAGGCCGAGCGTGACGCGGTTCTGCGCCAGCGTGCCGAGGAAACCGTTGGGCGACCGCCCGAGGGCGGCCAGGAACTCATCGCTGATCTCGGCCGGCGGCGAGTAGTTGTACGAGATCGTCGGCGAGATCGCGTGGCGGAACCGCTCGATGCGTCCGAAGCCGGGGAGCAGGCCGAAGATCGTCGGCGAGACGCCGAGGCCGTAGGAGAGCCGCTTCGACTGCGACACCCACGCCCCGGAGGTGCGCTCGGAGCGGACGAGGAAGCCGTCCGGCGAGACGTTCGACGCGCTCACGCTCGGCGAGAGGTTCCACGTGCCCTGGAAGAACGACGGGAGGCCGACCGAGATGTCGAAGTCGGCGCTCGACAGGAAGGTCTTCTGGTACACCCGCTCGATCCTCCGCGAGGTGTCGGCCGGGTCCACCAGCACGCGCAGCGCCGGGAAGTCGTTCACGTTCTCGCTGAACTTGAACCCGCTGTTGACCTGGAACCCGAGGATCTTGAAGGGGGTGCCGAGGGTCATCCCGGTGGTGCTGGTGCTGCGAGCCAGCTTCACCGAGTCGCGCACGCCGCCGACGTCGATGTAGCGCCACGAGAAGGCGTCGGCCTGGTCGAGGTTGAACACGTCGGAGCGCGTGAAGCCGAAGCTCGGGTTCATCACGAACCACTCGCCGATCTGCAGTGGCCGCGAGGTGATGTTGAGCGAGGGGAACCCCTGCTCCACCCTGTCACGGCCGGGATACTGTCGGCGCGTGCCGCCGAGGTTGATGCTGAACGGCCCCTGCTGGCGCATCAGGTTCATCGTGGAGCCGATCGCGGCGAGCGAGAGCGCGGGATTCAGGTTCGTCGTCCGCTGGATCTGCGTGCTCGTGGTGTAGTTGATGCTGCTCGTCAGCTTCGTCCGCGACGAGAATTCCTGCGAGTGGCCCCAGCTGATGGCCGTGTTCCGGCTGCCGCTGGAGAGCGCGGTCCGCGAGAGGGCGAAGCTCCCGCTGACGAACCGGTCGAGCCAGCGGTACCGGAGCTCGCCGTTGATCGCGAGCCATCCGGGCTGGTCGGTCGGTCCCGCGCGCGCCGACGACATCCAGTCCATCGAGACCTGGGCGTCGAGGTAGTCCGAGAGCGCGAAGTAGTAGCCGAGGTTCTCGACGCGGCGGCGGTAGGTGGGGCTGTTGCGGACGAGCTCGGCCACGCCCAGCCGCGGCGTCAGGAGCCCCGACCGCCGGCCACTGCGGATGTCCTGGAAGATGAACGGCAGCCAGAGCACCGGGACGTCGTGCAGGTAGAGCACGGCCGGGCGCGCGACGAGGATGCTCCCGCTGACCCGCTTGAGCTCGCGCGCGAGGAAGTGGTAGTGCGGGACCGAGTCGAGGCAGCTGGTGATGCGCCCGTCGCGGCCATAGACGATCGTCCGGTCACTCGTGGTGTCGGACGCGAAGGCCGCCCGGTGCGCGGTGACCTGCCAATCCTCGCCGGCGTTGGTCACGGTGCTGAACTCCTGCGTCCGACCCTCGCGGCGGTCCACGTCGTAGGTCAGCTCGCGGTGCCCGATCACGTCGGCGCGCTGCGCCGGGTCCCGCATGATGATCGTGTCGCCGCGGGCCGCGATGACCTTCGTGCTGTCGCTGTAGCGGATCGAGTCCGCGACGAGGACCGTCGAATCGCGTTGGACCGCCGCCTTCGCGCTGTCGGTGCCGGTGAGCGTCATGGTGCGCCCGGACGCGGCGAATCCCACCTGCTGGGCCTGGTACCGGACGATCGAGTACCCGCGCCGCTCCATCAGCGCTCGCATCAGGGAATCCGCCTCGTCCCACGCGACGAGGGGCGGTCGCACGGAGTCGGGGGTCACGCGCGCGGTGTCGCCGCGCGCGTCCGGGATGCGGCGGCCGGCGGGGTCCTGGGCCGGCCGCGGCGTCGTCGGCCGGGGGATCGGGCGCTGCTGCGCCTCGAGCGTGCGCGCCGTCCCGACCGGCGCGCCTGCGGCGCAGCACGCGATGGCGAGCACGAGCAGGCGGGGCCATCCGGACGGCATCAGGCGCTCACGCCGCCGACCCGTCGATCCGGGCGGTCTCGGCGGCGCGCTGGCGCTTGAGCCGCGCGCGGTGCACGAACCACGAGACGACGATGCTGAATTCGTAGAGCAGGTAGAGGGGACCGGCCAGCAGCGCCGTGACGAGGAAGATGTCTCCGGGGGTCACCACGGCCGCGACCACCACGCTCCCGACCGCGGCGTGGCGCCGGAAGCGCGCCAACCCGCTCGGCGACACGAGTCCCAGCGCCGTCAGCGCGAGGATCAGGATCGGCAGCTCCAGCACCGCCCCGAACGCGAGGCAGATCGCGATCATGAACGAGAAGAAGCTGGACGCGGTGATCATCTGCTGGAGCGACGCGCTCTGCATCTTGAGGAGGACCTCGATCATCAGGGGCAGGACGTACCGCCACCCGATGAATACCCCCGAAGCGAAGAGGACGGTCGCCGCGGCCAGGACCGGCACGACCAGGCGCTTCTCGTGCTGGTGGAGCGCCGGCGCCAGGAACTGCCACACGTGGTACCCGATCACCGGCGCCGCCGCGATCAGGCCGAGCCCGAACGCGACCTTGAGGCTGATCGAGAAGGGGTCCACGACCCCGGTGAACACGAGCTTGCCGTCCGGGAGGTAGGGGAGGATCGGCGTCGCGAGCCGGCCGATGACGTCGAGCGCCGGATTCATCACGACGGTGAACGCGACGACCATGCAGACGAGGAGCGCGCCGAGGCTCCAGAGGAGCCGGTAGCGCAGCTCCTCCAGGTGGTCCAGGAAGGGCATCTCCCCTGATCGGTCTTTCGTCATCGATTCGTCCGGAGCCGGCGCGGCCGGCTGAGCGCGCTAGGGCCGTGGCGGGCGGAGGAAGTCCTGCGCGAGCAGCGCCGCGTCGGTCCGCGGGTACCGCGTCACGATCTCCTGGTACAGCGCCCGCGCCTCCTCGGTCCGGCCGGTGAGCCGCATCGTGGTGGCGCGCTTGTAGAGCGCCGTGGGGGCGCGCGCGTGGGCCGGGAACCGCTGCACCACGAGCGCGTACACCGAGTCGGCGGCGACGCCGTTCCCGTCGGCCGCGTGCGTCTCAGCCACGCCGTAGAGCGCCTCGGGGGCCAGGTCCGAGGTCGGGAACTGCGTGAGCAGCGCCGTGAACGCACCGCGCGCCGACGCGTTGCTCCCGCGGCGGAACTGGTCCTGCGCGATCTGGAGGAGCTGGGCCGGGCCCGGCCCCGCCGGCGCCGCCGGAGACGCCGGAGCCGTGCTGTCCGTCGGGGCGAGCGAGTCTCCCGGCTGTCGCGTGACCGGCGCGGCCCGTTCGACCGCGTCCTCCTCAAGCTGCGCGCGCAACTCGGCCACCCGGCGCTGCGACTCGCCGGAGAGCGCGATGATCTGGATGAGCTGCTGCCGGATGATCTGCAGGTCCTCGCGCACGTCGCCGCGGAGCCGCATCGAACTGGCGTGCATGGACTCGAGGGTGTCCGACATGACCGCGAGCGTGCCCGCGACCCGCGCGAGCGCGCTGTCCAGTTGGCGATGCAGGGCCGAGTCCGCGGTCAGCATCGCGGTCCGCGACGCCTGCACCTCGGCGCGGACGTCGAGCACGTCACGCTGCACGGCGGCGAGGTCCTGCCGCGTGGCGAAGCACGCGCCGGTCGTGAGGACCACGACCGGCGCGAGCAGCGCACGACGCACGTGGGTCACCCTCACGGGAGCCTGAGGCTCTCCCCGCCCACGATGATCTCGAACTCGGCGCGGCGGTTGCGCGCCCACGCCTCTTCAGAGCTGCCGGTCATCGCCGGCCGTTCCTCGCCGAAGCCGACCACGTCGATGCGGTCCTGCGCGATCCCCTGGTCCACGAGGAAGCGGCGGGCCGCGGCGGCGCGGCGCTGGCTCAGCGCGACGTTGTAGTCGTCGGACCCGCGCTCGTCGGCGTGGCCGGCGATGCGGATGCGCACGTTCGGATTGGCGCGCAGCAGCGGGAGCTTCGCCTCGAGGATCGAGCGGGACTCGGTGCTGAGCTCCGAGCGGTCGAGCTCGAAGTAGATCGCGGTGGCGAAGGCGGCGCGGGCCGCCGCCATCGCGGCGCGGGCGCGCTCCTCGGCCTCACGGGCGAGGCGGGCCTCCTCCTCACGCCGGGCGCGCTCAGCGGCTTCACGACGGGCCGCCTCCTCGGCGGCGAGGCGCTGACGCTCAGCCTCGGCGCGGGCGCGGTTCGCTGCGTCGATCGAGTCCTGGTTCACGGTCGGCGCCGGCGGCTCCGGCGGCGGCGGCGGCGGACAGGCGACCGTGAACGCCACGACTGCGGCGAGCGGTGCCAGCGTACGGTAGGGGAGCTTCATCTGGGACCTCATCGTGGAAGAAACGAGAGCGCGGGGTCACCGCGCGGAGGACAATCGTGGCGACCAGGCCGCCATCCGGGATGCGCCGCCATGCGTGAGCTGACGCAACCGCCCGGACTCGGTGTCCAGCACCCACAGCTGCTTCGATCCCGTGCGTGTCGAGGTGAAGACGAGATGCCGTGCATCGGGAGCCCAGGAGGGATCCTCGTTGCTCCCGTCCACCGTGTGCTGCTTCACGCCCCGGTCCCGGAGCCCGATCGTCGCGATCTGGAACCGGCCCTCGACCTGCGTCGAGAACGCGACCACGCGGCCATCGGGGGACCAAGAGGGGTCGGCGCGGTACAACTGGTCACCGAAGCCGGAGGTGGTGAGCAACTCCGGATTCGCGCCATCCGCATCGGTAATATACACCTCCTGCCGGCCCAGCCGTGAGGAGGTGAACGCGATCCGCCGCCCATCCGGCGCGAAGCTCGGCTGCGAGTTCGTCGAGCCGCGTCCGACGGTGACCCGGTACGGCCGCTCGCGGCCATCGAGGCTCACGGAGAGGAGATCCGTGCCATCGTCGCCATTCGCGTACACGAGCGTGCGACCGTCCGGCGAGAAGTTCGGCGACGAGTTCGTGCCACCGGGGGTCGAGACCTGGCGCGTCGTCCCGGTCGCGAGGTCGCGGACCATCACGTGCGATCCGTCGTCGCGCAGTTCGTAGTACGCGATCGTGAACCCGCGCGGATGCCACGCCGGGCCCAGCGCATTCGTCGTCCCCGGGATCGGCTTCGCGTTGGCGCCGTCGGAATCCACCTGCCAGAGCGTCCCGCTGCGCACGAAGAGGATCCGCGAGGCCGCGATCCCCTGCACCCCCGTGACCTGTCGCTCGATCTCATCGGACACGGCGTGCATCACCATCCGCCACTCGGGACTGAGCGGCGCCGCCGCCACCGGGAACTCGATCCGGTTGAGCACCCGCGCGGCGGCGACATCGTGCACGACCACGCTCAACCCCGTCGCCGTCACGGTCATCTGCAGCACGGCGGCCGCGCCGAGCCGCGCGTAGATCGGGTAATTGAGCGCGCCGGTCGTCGGCATCCCCGAGTCGGGGGCGATGACGCTGATGCGGTCGCCGAAGTCCAGGTCGCGCGTGATGATCGCGCGGATCGAATCGGCGTGCGGCCCCTTGAGCGGCAGCACGTACAGTCCCGGCCGCAGGCCCGGCTGGTATGTGAGCCCGATGCGGACTCCCTGCGACGGCGCCTGCTGCGCGACTGACGCGGCCGGCGCCACACCGAGGAGGCCGCCCAGGAGGACGATGGCCCACCGGCGGACGGAGTGGGTCAGGGTCATGGCAGGCGCGCGGGGTTGAACGAGAACGAGACCGGCAGGATGTCGTCGGTGAAGCCGGTCGGGAGTGGGCCGAAGGCGGCGCTGGCGGCCTCGATCGCGCCCTCGGCCTCGGAGTCGAACGCGTAGTTGCCGCTCCGGGTCACGAAGCGGAAGCCGGTCACCGTGCCATCGCGACGGATGAGGAAGAAGACCTCCGCCTTGAGCGCGCCGGGATTGCGGGGCCGGAAGTTCAGCGTGACCTGCCGGACGATGTTCTGCAGGTACCCCGGGAACGGGAAATCGGTCCCCTCGGTGCGCACGCTCGCGACGTCCGAGCCGGCGCCGCCGACCTCGCCACCGCCCGCCGTCGGCGCCGCGGACGGGGCCACCTTCTCGGGCGTCTTCGCGACGTTCGGGGTCGCCTGCGTCTGCGGACGCGCGGCGCGCGTCGGCGGCTTGATCGGCGCCACCTTCTCGTTCGGGTTCGTGACGGCCTTCTGCGGCGCCTTGGTCGCCGCCGGCGGCGTCGCCGGGGGCGTCTCGCGCACGACCCCCGCGGCCCGCTCCCCCGCCGGCGCCGCGACCAGCTCGACGTTGTACATCGGCGGCAACGCCGTCCGCGCGTCGCCGCGCCAGAGCAGCGCCGGGAGGAGCACCGCGAGGTGCAGCAGCAGGGAGACGCCGAGCGAGCCGCCGAGCCCGGGAGTGCGGCGGAGCGCGTGGCTCACCGATCGATCTCCTCGGGTTCCGTCACGAGCCCGATGTTGACGATGCCCGCAGCGCGCATGATCGCCAGGACCTCGACGACGCGACCGTAGGTCGCGCCCTGGTCGGCGCGGAGATACACGCCCTCGCGCCCCGCCATCGCCGCCATCCGGCCGATGGAACCGCGGAACTCGGCGAGCGAGAGCCGGTCCTGGTCCACGAAGATGCGGCCATCCCGCGTCACCGAGACGACGAGGCTGCTCTTGGCATCGAGCGGCCGTGCGGCGGCCCTCGGCAGCGACACGTCCACCCCGCCCTGCATCATCGGCGCGGTGATCATGAAGATGATCATCAGGAGCATCATCACGTCGATCAGCGACACGACGT
>CAZYUL010000062.1:0-2355 GCA_964650715.1 uncultured Gemmatimonas sp.
GCTCGCGCTTGTCCTTCGTGCTGTTGTAGACGTGGGCACCGGCCTTCAAGACGCCGGAGTACACGCGGAAGAAGGTCAGGCGGCCGACGAAGGGGTCCGTCGCAACCTTGAACGCCAGCGCCGAGAAGGGCGCGTTGTCGGACACCTCGCGGGAGGCCTTGGTGTCGTCGTGCTGCGGCAGGTGACCTTCCACCGCCGGCACGTCGGACGGGCTCGGCAGGTAGTCAATGACCGCGTCCAGCAGCGCCTGCACGCCCTTGTTCTTGAACGAGGCGCCGCAGAGGATGGGCACGAACTTCAGCTTGCAGGTAGCCTCGCGGATGGCGTGGCGGATCTCCGCCACGGACAGCTCCTCGCCGCCCAGGTACTTCTCCATCAGGGTCTCGTCGTGCTCGACGACGGCCTCGACCAGCGCGTGGCGGGCGGCCTCCACGGCCTCCTTGTACTCGTCCGGCACGTCGACGACGGCGAAGGTCCGCCCCATCGTCTCGTTGTCGAAGATGTACTGCTTGCGCTCGATGATGTCGATGTGGCCGGTGAAGAGCTCGCCGGAGCCCACGGGCAACTGGATCGGCAGGGCCGCCTTGGTGAGGCGGTCCTGGATCATCGCCACGCAGCGCTCAAAGTTGGCGCCGACGCGGTCCATCTTGTTCGAGAAGATCATCCGGGGGACCTTGTAGCGGTCCGCCTGGCGCCACACCGTCTCGGTCTGCGGCTCCACGCCGGCCACCGAGTCGAGCAGGGCCACGGCACCGTCGAGGACGCGCAGCGAGCGCTCCACCTCGACCGTGAAGTCCACGTGCCCGGGGGTGTCAATGATGTTGATGCGGTACTCCGGCCCCTCGCCCTTCTGGTCCGACTGGCCGTGGCGCATCCAGAAGCAGGTCGTGGCGGCGGAGGTGATGGTGATGCCGCGCTCCTGTTCCTGCTCCATCCAGTCCATCGTGGCCGCGCCGTCGTGGACCTCGCCGATCTTGTGCGACTTCCCCGTATAGTAGAGGATGCGCTCAGTCGTCGTGGTCTTGCCGGCATCGATGTGGGCCATGATGCCGATGTTCCGGTAGTACTTCAGGTCGGTCGTACGGGGCATCGTATTCAGTCAGCTCGAAGTCAGCGTGCAATCAGGTGAAGCGTCGGGAAACAAAAACGCGGCTGGACCGGGCGTTCCCCCCTGTGAAGCATCCGGGGAACCGGTATCCATCCGCACTCGCCGGGTGCAATCGCCACTGCTGCGCGATTGGGGACCCACGGCGCATCGGGTGTCAGCGTCCTGCCAACAACTGCAACCACACCACCCGACGTCAAGTTGTCCTGCGTGCTTTTCGGGAATCTTGGCGCATCACTTCGATGCGGGATCGATCGGGCTGTCCACTCCCCCCGCGCGTCAGTGCTGCCGACGTTGGCGGGCCCATACGTCCGGAACGCAGTGCTCCGGGGTGTTCGCGACTACCGAACACCGTGCTCCGGCGAAGCGCCTTTTTCGGGCATTTCCCCGTAGCCCGTGTAAAGTAGCCGGGAATCAGGCGAAGTCAATACCACGCGGTGGCTTAGGGCGAGCCCGCCGCCTGCCGCCCGGCCGGGCCAGATTGATGCGAATCCACCCAGTCCGCGGGAGGGCTGCTGCGCGGTCGGAGGGCCGGTTGCCCCGCGAATGCCAGCGCCGTAGGCTGGTGCCAGGCGCGGCGACCGCCGCGCCCTCCCTCCGACCGGAGCTTCCGATGCGCGCCCCCGCCCAAGTCCTGCGTCCCCTTGCCGCCTTCTGCCTCTTGGCGCTGGTAGCGGTCCCCACGAAATCCGCGGCCCAACAAGGCTTTATGGGCACGATGCACGCCGACATCAACGAGGTCGAGCGAAAGATCATCGCCCTAGCCAACGCCATCCCGGAGTCGGCCTTCGGATGGCGGCCAGCTGCAGGCGTCCGCTCGGTCGGAGAGGTCTTCCAACACGTGGCGGCGGACAACTACATCCTCCCCGTGCTGATGGGCACCCCGGCGCCGGCCGCTACGAACATCACCGCCGACTACAACACGGCCGTGGCCTACGAGACGCGCCCGGGGCTGACCAAGGCGCAGATTGTCGCCGACCTGCAGGCGTCATTCGCGCACCTGCACCGCGCCATCGGGGTCAACACCGACGCCAACATCACCGAGCAGATCAACTGGTTCGGCAGCCAGGCGTCGCGGCTCAACGCGATGGTCGGCACGGTGACGCACCTGCACGAGCACCTCGGGCAGCTCATTGCCTACGCACGCTCCAATGGCGTGAAGCCGCCCTGGAGCAACTAGCACACAGAGGAGAAAGCAAAGGGGCGGGCGCGCCACCCGCGGGCGCCCCCCATAAAGCCTTAAGAGTACA
>CAZYUL010000062.1:2365-16339 GCA_964650715.1 uncultured Gemmatimonas sp.
CCTCTTACAGCTTTCAGCTTACAGCTGCCGTTCTACCAGCGATAGTGCGCGAACGCCTTGTTCGCCTCCGCCATCCGGTGCGTGTCTTCCTTCTTCTTGATGGCGTTGCCTTCACCCTTCGCGGCGGCCAGCACCTCAGCGGCCAGCTTCTCGGCCATCGACTTCTCGTTGCGCTCGCGCGAGTAGCTGATCAACCAGCGCATCGCCAGCGCCGTGCGGCGCTCGGGACGCACCTCGACGGGCACCTGGTAGGTGGCACCGCCCACGCGGCGGGACTTCACCTCGACCACGGGCTTGAGGTTGGTCAGCGCCTGCTTGAACACCTGCACGCCAGGCTGCTCGGACTTCGCTTCCACCACGTCCATCGCCCCATAGAAGATGCGTTCGGCGGTGGACTTCTTGCCCTGATACATCAGGACGTTGATGAACTTGGAGACGGTCTGGCTGTCGTAGCGTGCATCAGGCAGCACGGGACGCTTTACGGCGGACTTGCGGCGGCTCATTGGTTACTTCCCCCCAGCCGGCGCGCCGGCCTTGGGCTTCTTGGTCCCGTACTTGGAGCGGCTCTTGTTGCGCCCGTTGACGCCGGAGGCGTCGAGCTTGCCGCGCACGATGTGGTAGCGGACGCCCGGCAGGTCCTTCACGCGGCCGCCGCGGATGAGCACGATCGAGTGCTCCTGGAGGTTGTGGCCCTCGCCGGGGATGTAGGCGGTGACCTCGAAGCCGTTGACGAGACGGACACGCGCCACCTTGCGGAGCGCGGAGTTCGGCTTCTTCGGGGTGGTGGTGTACACGCGCGTGCACACGCCCCGCTTGAACGGATTCTCCTTCAGAGCCGGCGCCTTGTCCTTCTTGATGACTTCGCGGCGGCTCTGCCGGACGAGCTGGTTGATCGTCGGCATCGGTTCGGACGGACCCTCGGGTGTTCGACCTTCTGCTTCTTCGTGGATCGCCCGGACGGGCGGCACGGAACAGAGCCTTGAAAGGTAGGGCCGCCCGACCCGAGGGTCAACCGTCGGCGAACATCACCAGTGGCTGAGCTCGACCGCCCAGACCGCCGCCGCGATCGGGAGGCGCCGATCCCACGGCCCCTCCAGCGGGACCCAGTCGAACCGCCACGTTGGAGGATCACCCAGACTTCGCATGAATCGCGCGAGCCGACGAGGGAGGAACCGCGAGAGTCCGCGCGGGTCCGGGGGTGGTCCCTCCGCGGTCGGAGCGAACGGCCACGAGGTGCGGCGGAGTCGCCCCTGCTCCCGCCCGCCTCGGACCCAGGTCCGGTCCTGCGGCATCCGCCCGGGATCTCCCCCCTCCGACCCGGTCACGATCGCACCGACGAGCTCGAACACCGTCTCCCCGCCCCAGTCCCGGAGGGTTCGCGGGTCCCTGAACTTCCCGAGGTCGTGACCGGTGGCGTCCCGTACGCGGCCGCTTCGGTGGAGGCTGCCGAGTCGCCGTCCTCCGACGGCGTCGAGGAGGTCGAGTCTCCCGGTGATCGGGAAGAGCCGGCGCCGGCTGATGACGAAGCCCCCGTCGCGCTCGCCCCGCACCGGCTCGGCGACGATCTCCCGCCGCCAGGTGAACGCGATCGCTCGCAGGTGCGGCGCGCTGCCGGCGTCATGGACCTCGATCACCCGACAGGCCCGCCCCTCGCGCTGGTCACGATGCACGCGGATCCAGCGCGTCTCGAACCCGGTCGGCGGTGGCGAGGCGATCCCCACTCAGCCCCCCGCAGTCCCCGCGCCCACCAGAGGCACCACGGTCGTGAGCAGCCCGATCGCGAGGAGCACCATCGCGCTCCCGAGCGCCCATTTCATCGTGTACCGCTGGTGGTCGTCGAAGTCCACGCCGACCAGTCCCACCAGCAGGTACGTGGAGGGGACCAGCGGGCTCAGCAGGTGCACCGGCTGCCCGATCAGCGAGGCGCGCGCCATCTCGGCCGCGGTGATCCCATACACCTCGCCCGCCTTCGCGAGGATCGGGAGGATGCCGAAGTAGAACGCGTCGTTGGAGATGAAGAAGGTGAACGGGATGCTCAGGAACCCCGTCACCACGGCGAGATACGGCCCGAGCGCGTCCGGCACGATCCCGATCACGCTCTCGGCCATCGCGTCCACCATCCGCGTGCCGGAGAGGATACCGGTGAAGATGCCGGCGGCGAAGATGAGTCCGACGACCGCGAGGACGTTCCCCGCGTGTCGCGAGAGGAGGGCCTTCTGTTCGTCGATGGTCGGATAGTTGAGCAGCATCGCGATGGCGAACGCCACCATGAAGAGCACCGGGAGCGGCATCACGACCGTGACCAGCGCGGCGAGGAGCGCGATGGTGAGCACGAGGTTCACCTTGAGGCGCCCCGGCCGCCGCTGGGAGAGGTCCTGCTCGAAGTCCGGGTTCGCGAGTTCCTCCTCGAGTACCGGCGAGACGCTCGCGGGCGGGGTCGCCGGCACCGCTGCGATGATCCCGAGCCGCGCGCGCTCGCGCAGCCCGAGCCGGTAGGCCACGAACAGCACCCACGCCGCCCCGACCACCATCGCCGGGATCAGCGGCACGAAGACACTGCTGACATCCACGTGGAGCGCGCTCGCCGCGCGCGCCGTCGGCCCGCCCCAGGGGAGGATGTTCATCACGCCGCCGGCGAGCATCGTCACGCAGGCGAGGTTGAGTGGGCGCATCGCGAGCCGCCGGTAGAGCGGCAGCATCGCCGCCGTCGTGATCATGTAGGTCGTCGAGCCGTCGCCGTCGAGCGAGACGAAGAGCGCCAGCGCCGCCGAGCCGACCACGATCTTCATCGGGTCGCCGTGGACGACTGCGACGATCCGCTTCACGAACGGTTCAAAGAGCCCGGCGTCGATCATGATCGCGAAGTAGAGGATCGCGAACATCAGCATCACGCCGGTCGGCGCGAGGTTGCGGATGCCGGCCAGCATCATCGGGCCGAGCTCGCCGCCGAATCCCGCGAGCAGCCCGAAGGCGATCGGCACGAGGATGAGGGCGGTGAGCGGGCTCATCCGCCGCGTCATGATCAGCGTCATGAACGCGATGACCATCCCGTACGCGAGGAAGGTCAGCACGCGGGTCCCCGGCGGGGCGGCTGGCGACGCGTCACGGCCGCGCGGGCGCGATCGGCAGCACGATGTGAGACGGATGCGCCGCGCTGTGGTGCACGGTGATGTCGCTCGTCTGCAGCCGCCGGCTCTTCCCGATCGGCTCGCCGGTGTTCGGGTTCACGTCGAACCGCGGGAAGTTCGAGCTCGAGATGTCGATGCGGATCCGGTGCCCCTTCTTGAAGACGTTCGCCGTCGGGAAGGGCTCGATCGTGAACTCATAGACGCGTCCGGGCTCGAGGAGCTCGGCGCGCTCCCGCGTCGCGCGGTAGCGGGCCCGGACGATCGCGTCGGTGATGTTGAGGTCGAAACCACCCGGCCAGGTCGCGCTCGGAGGGTAGACGTCGACCAGCTTCGCGGTGAGGTCGGTGTCCACGGTCGTTGCGCTGGCGTGGAGCACCACCTTGATGGGACCGATCACCGTGACGTCCTCGGCGAGGGGCTCCGACTCGAAGACGAGGATGTCGCCGCGGGCGCGGAGAGGGAGGAAGGGCGGCTTGGACGGCGGGAAGCGAGGATCCTCCCTCTGGTCGTATGCCCCGTCCTTGAGTCGCGCCGAGGCGCCCCCACCGATCGTCGGCACCGGGTCGCGCGGGTCGAAGGTGTAGGTCGTGCTCGACGCGGCGGCCGCGGGACGCTCGCGCGAGAGGCGGCCGTCGGGCTGGAGGTACCACTGCTCGAACCTCGTGCCGCGCAGCGGCCATTCGGCGGCGTCGCGCCAGTACCCGCCGTGCATGAGCCGGCCGTCGGCGTCCTTGCCGCCGTCGCCGGTCCCCATCACGAAGAGGCGCACCGGTGGCCGAGCGCGCGGCGGCGCCTTCCCCTTCAATGTCTGGTCGAACCACTGGAGGTGGAACTCGGTCGCGAAGTCGACGATGGCGGCCTCGCTCCCGTAGGCGACGTCACCGGCATAGGAGCGGTGGTTCCCGCCGTGCGTCCACGGTCCGACGAGGAGGTGCTGCGGAGAGCGCTTCAGCTTCCGGAGCTCGACGAAGTTCTTGACCGTCCCCGCGAGGAAGATGTCGTACCACCCGCCCACCTGCAGGAACGGGATGTCCGACGAGGCCGCGTAGTGCTCGTCCCACGCCATCATCGGGTCCTTCCAGAACGCGTCGTAGTCGGCGCGCTCGAAGAACTCGAGGTACCAGCCCTCGTACTCGGGCCAGACGGCGAGGGGACTCTGCCCGCGGCGCAGCGGCTGGATGCTGAACCAATCCTCGACCTTCTCCTTCTGAAGCAGCGCGCGCACGTGCGGTTCGCGCGCATCGGCGATCATCTGGTTCCACGCCCACGTGAGCTGGCGTCCCATCTCATAGGTGCCGCGATGGCGCACGCCGTGGTCCCAGGCGTTCGCCATGCCTCCCATGTTGAGCACGCCGCTGCGGAACGCGGGGGGACGGTAGGCGGCGGCGCCGGCCTGCATGTGCGCGGCGAACGACGTGCCCCACATCCCGACCTGGCCGGTCGTGTAGGCGAGCTTCGCGAGCCATTCGATCGTGTCGTACCCGTCGGTGGCGTCAGCGGGCTGGACCTTCGAGAAGACCCCTTCGCTCCGGTATCGACCCCGGGCGTCCTGCACCGCCACCACATAGCCGCGCTCGGCGAAGAAGCGGGCCTGCGAGTGGAGCTCGGTCTTGTCGTACGGCGTCCGGTTGAGCAGCACCGGGAAGCGCTCGTTGACCGGCGCGCCGCCCCGGGCCGGGCGGAAGATGTCGGTCGCGAGGCGCACGCCGTCGCGCGTCGGGATCATGAGGTCGCGCTCGACCTGGATCGCGTCGTACTGCTTTGGCGACGCGGGCCACCCCGGTGGCGGCATCCGGGAGTCCTGCGCCGCGAGCGGCGCGACGAGCGCGAGAAGGACGAGGGATCGCATCGGCGGAAGTTACGCCCCGACGAAGGTGTCCGCAGGGAGCTCGTCGCGCGCGCGGACCTCGTCCGCGAAGGTCCCGCAGAGGTGCGCGATCCCGTTGGCATAGTACGAGATGAGTTCCCGTCCCCGGGGGAGGATGACGAACCCATCTCCGTCCTCGGCGAGCACGCGCCGCATCCGCAGCATCCGCCACGCGCGCTCGAACGTCTCGGCCGCCTCCCGCGCGGGCTTCACCACCTCGGCCCCCTCCGCGACCAGCGCGTCGCGCAGTCGCGCCATCCGGTCGAGGAGCCGCGCGCGCGGCACGTACTCGGCGTCGAACGTCTGCAACGCGGCGCAGGTCAGCGGGACCGCCGTGACGGGGATGATCGCGCCGATCCGCGCCATCTGCGCGTCGCAGAACGCCTGGACGAGTCCGAGCCGCTCGGAGCGCGGCCGGTCGAAGAGTGGCGCACCCGCGGCGGCGACGTCGGCGAGCCACGGCGCGACCGGCACCGGGTCCCCCACGACCACCGCCGCGCGCCCGTAGCGCTTCCAGCGTCGCGTCGAGAGCCGTCCGAACGACGCGACCGCGAAGTTGAGCACCTCCCGGAACTGCGCGAGTCGCGAGGACCGTTCCCCTCCCCCGGTGACGCGCAACTCGCGGAGGAGCGCGCGGTCCTCGAGGACCCGGTCGTAGTTCAGGGCGACCGGCACGACGTACATCCGCTCGGCGAAGCCGGGCTCGCGCGCGGCGCCCAGCATGTAGTCGAGGAGCCCGATCTTCGCGGGCCTGAGCCGGCCGTCGCGGGTGAGTCCCCCCTCGGGGAAGATCCCCTGCGTGACGCCATTGCGCGTGATGAGCTGGACGTAGCGCTCGAGGACGGTGTGGTAGAGCGGCTCGCGGTACCGGCGGCGCACGAAATACGCGCCGAACGACTTGAAGAGGTACTCGAGCGGGAAGACGCGCGCCCACTCACCGACGGCATAGGAGATGGCGACCTGCCCCGCGAGCGCGTAACCCGCGAGCACGTAGTCGGCATTGGAGCGGTGATTGATCAGATAGATGACGATGCTCTCGCGCGGCAGGCGGGTGAACGCCGCCGGATCGCGCACCTTCACCGTCACCTTGTAGAAGAGGTTCAGCAGCGCCTTCGACGCGGCGTAGCCGAACTGGTAGTACATGAGGAGGTTGAACGCCGGGACGATCTCGCGGATGTAGGCCCGCACCTGCGCCCACGCCCGCTCCTCAGGGATGCCGTGCTCGGCGGCGTGGCGGCTCACGGCACCCGCGATCGCCTCGTCGGCGAGCAGCGCCTCCGTGATGTAGCGCTTGCCGGTGAGCTTGAACCGGTCCACGCGGGCGCGGAACCGCAGCATCGCGCGGAGCGCGGCCGTGCGGGTCCAGCGGCGCCAGAGCCACGCCACGCCGACCGTCGCGGCGATCGCGGCGAGCGCGACCGCCACGGTTCCTGGGGTCAGGCCCGGCGCAGGGCCTCCCAGTCGCGGCGCTCGTCGGTGACCGGTGCGAGGATCCGCTGGGAGACCAGCACCAGCAGGAGGAGCACCACGACGCCGATCCCCTCACCGACCGCCGGAGAGAGACCCATCCAGCGGACGGTCACCTGCGCGACGGCGGCCCAGAGGAGCGGGCCGACCACCGCCGAGAACCGGCCGACCATCCCGTAGAGTCCGTAGAACTCCCCGATGCGATGCGGCGGGGTGAGCCGCAGCATGTATGGCCGGTCCGCGCTCCAGATGCCGCCCAGCGCGATCCCCGCCATCGAGGCCACCACGTAGAAGGTCGAGACGGGGAGCGTGAGGATCCCGGCCGCGGCCGCGGCCACGAATGTCGCCACCCAGAGGCGCAGGACCCACGCGAGCGTGCGCTTGGGACCGATCCGGTCCACCATCCGCCCCCACATGAACCCCCCGCCGACCGCGAAGGTGATCGCGACGAACATGATCCGCAGGGCAGTGTCACCGGCGTCCGCCTCGCTGAGGCCGCCCGCGACCCCGACGCTGATGGTGTAGAGGGTCATCACGCTGATGACGGTGTTGATCGCGTCCGTGTAGAAGACGCGCCCGACGAGGAAGCGGAGCAGCCCTGGGTACTCGCGTCCGCTCCGGATCGTCGCGAGCGTCTCCGATGCCGAGGCCCGGATCGCCGACCAGGCGAACACCGGACGTGGATCGGGGTTCCCCCGCTCCCGCACGAACAGGAAGCACGGGATGGCGAAGAGGAGGAACGCGAGCGCGACCGAGGTGAAGAGCAGCGCGGGATCGCGGTCCCAGAGCAGCATCCCGAGCACGACGGCGACGAAGGAACCGAGGTAGCCGATCCCGACGCCGACCCCCGAGACCCAGCCGCGGTTCTCCTCCGTGCTCACCTCGGGGAGCATCGCGTCGTAGAACTGCAGCCCCGCCTGGTACGCCGCGTTCGCGATGATGAACGCGACGACCGCCCAGGCGTAGGGGACGCGACCGAGCACCAGGGTGAGGGCGACGCACAGCAGCGTCGAGACGACGAGGAACGGCATCCGGCGCCGGGCACGGTCGGTCATCGCGCCGAGCATCGGGGAGATGACGAAGATGATCCCCATCGAGACGGCGGTGATCAGCCCGTACTCGACGCTCTGCCGCTCGCCGCCGACCTCGTCCCGCACGAGGCGGCCGAAGTAGATGGAGACCACGCCCATCGAGAAGACGGTGTTCGCGAGGTCATAGAGGATCCAGCCCCAGACCGCGCGCTTGGGGATCGTCATGGCGGGAGAATCTGGCATCCCTCGACGGTGGCGGTAAGCGCGGGTGTGGACGCAGAAGGGGCGCCCGTGCGGACGCCCCTTCCGTCGTGTCCGTCGGTACCTCTACGGACCGAAGCCGGGTGGTGCCTTCTCCTCCTGCGGCGACGTCAGGACCTTGCGGTACGCCCAGATCGCGAGTCCCCAGACCCCGCCGAGCGAGATCGTCATCCAGATCCATCCACCGAGTGTCATCGTCGTCGTTCCTCAGTCCGCGGGTTTGGCGTCAACGAGGTCGAGTCCCGCCGCCTTCATGCGACGATCCCCCATCCAGGTGACGACGAGCAGGAACGCGGAGATCGCGAGGATCGTGATGATCCCCATCCGCGAGCCGGTGTTCGCCCACGAGGCCGCCAGCGCCCCGCGGAAGTTCTGCACGGTGAAGCCGACGAACACGATGATCAGGTACGTCGGTGCCACGTACTTCATGATGAACTTGTAGATGGGCGGGATCCGGATGGACGCGCCGTCGTGGATCTCCTTCCACCCACGCTCGATCCCGAAGACCCAGCTGAACGCGATGATCTGCACCATCGCGAGCACGAAGATCAGGTAGGTCCCGACCCAGAAGTCCACGGTGTTCCAGAACGACCCACCCTCGGTGAACCAGAGCGTGAGGAAGGCGCCGATGGTCCCGATGACGGCGATCGTGGTGGTCGCCTGGCCTCGGCTGACGTTGAGCGCCTCCTTCACGTGGGCCACCGCCGGCTGGTACATCGAGAGCGAACTCGTGATCGCCGCCAACCAAAGCATCAGGAACCAGGCGGCGCCGACGAAGTTGCCGAACGAGCCCATCTGCGCGAAGACCACCGGCAGCGTCGCGAAGCCGAGCGAGAACGAGCCCCCCGCGACCGCGTCGGTCGTGCCCGTGAGGCCGAGGAAGACGAATGCGGCGGTGAGCGTGATCATCCCGCCGAAACCGACTTCGAAGAGCTCGTTGGTCGCGCTCGCCGTGAGGCCCGAGAGCGCCACGTCGTCCTTCTTCTTCATATAGGAGGCGTAGTTGATGATCACGCCGAAGCCCACCGACAGCGAGAAGAAGATCTGCCCCGCCGCCGCCAGCCAGGTCTGGAAGTTCCCGAGCCGTGAATAGTCGGGGTTCCACATGTAGCCGAGGCCGTTCAGCACGTTCTGGTCCGGCCGCGTCGGGTCGGGGGTACCGAGGGTGAGCACGCGTATCAGAACGATCAATGCGCAGATCGCCATCACCGGCATCGCGTACGACACGAACTTCTCGATCCCCTTCGACAGGCCGCGGTACACGAAGTAGATGTTGATCCCGAACACCACCACCCAGCAGAACACCGTGAACAGGGAATCGCCGGTGAAGAGGATCCCGTTCGCGGCGGTCCCCGTGAAGCTCTGGTAGAACGAGAGCGACGCCGCGCTCTGGGTCTCGATCGTGGTCGTCGGGTCCACCCCGATGCCGCCGGTGAGGTACTTGAGGAAGTAGCCGAAGGTCCAGGTCTCGATGAAGACGTAGTAGGTCGAGACGCCGAGCGGGATCAGCACGCCGATCACGCCGAGATAGCGCATGAGGGCGCCCTTGCCGATGACACCCATGATCGTCGGCGCGGCGTGGAAGCCCTTCTTGCCCCCGTACCGACCCATCGCCCACTCGGCCCAGCCGATCGGGATGCCGAGCAGGAAGAGCGCGCAGAAGTAGGGGATGAGGAAGGCGCCGCCGCCGTTCGCGGCTGCCTGCCCGGGGAAGCGGAGGAAGTTGCCGAGTCCCACTGCGGAGCCCGCGACGGCGAGGATGACGCCGAGTCGTGAGCCCCACTCTTCCTTGTGTTGTTCGGACATTCCCGAGGGATCTGGAGGGTGAGCCAGCGAGGAATCCGCCCAATATACCCCGCGAGGTCCGGCCCGCTACCGTTTGATTGCCGGTAGCGTCGTCGCTCGGGCACCGATGCGCGATCCCATGGATGCGAAGAGGGGCGGCCGTCCCGGCCGCCCCCCTCCCACTGCCCTGCATCGACCTACCGTCGGGTCAGTTCGTCCGCTTCAACTCCACGCGCCGGTTCTGCGCCCGGCCCGACGGCGTCGCGTTGTCGGCGATCGGCTGGTCGGGCCCGTAGCCCTGTGACGTCATGCGAGCCGCCGGCACCCCCTTCTCGATCAGGTAGGTGCGTACCGCCTCGGCGCGAAGTCCCGAGATGCGGACGTTCGTCGCGCGCGACCCCGTGTTGTCGGTGTGCCCCTGCACCTCGACGTTCACGTCCGGCGCATTGATCAGCGCGATCGCCATCCGGTCGAGGATCAGCTTCGCGCCCTCGGTGAGGGTCGCGCTGCCGCTCGCGAAGGTCACGCCCTCGAGGACGATGTTCGTGCGACCGGCCTCGAAGACGATCGCGCAGCCTCGCGCATCCACCCGCACGCCGGCGGCGGTGTTCGGGCAGGCATCCACGTTGTCGAGCACCCCGTCACCGTCGGTATCCACCGGGACCGGGCAGCCGCGCCCGTCCACCCGCGTGCCGGCGGGGGTGTTGGCGCAGTCGTCCGCGGAGTCGAGCACCCCGTCACCGTCGGTGTCCACGGGCACCGGGCACCCACGCGAATCCACCCGCGTGAAGGCGGGGGTGTTCGGACAGGCGTCCACGTTGTCGAGCACCCCGTCACGGTCCGTGTCACCGGGCGCCGCGCAGCCGCGGCCATCCACGCGCGTCCCCGCCGGCGTGCCGGGGCAGGCGTCGACCGCGTCGAGCACGCCGTCCCCGTCGCTGTCCACCGGGCATCCGTTCGTGTCCACCCGCGTGCCGGCGGGAGTGTTCGCGCAGCGGTCGCTCGCGTCGAGCACCCCGTCGCCATCGGCATCCTTGGGCAGCGAGCAGCCTCGGGCGTCCACCGCGTCACCCATCGGCGTGCCCGAGCAGGCGTCCACGGCATCGAGCACCCCGTCGCCGTCACCGTCACGCGGACCGGAGCGTCCCAGCCGCAGGTTGATCCCGAGCTGGAGACCGAAGTTGAAGTTGTCGATCTGGTTGCCGCCCACCTCATAGATCGGGCTGAAGAGCCCGTCCGCCACGAGGTCCGCGCGCAGCGCGAATCGCTCGTTCAGCGCGCGCTGGATCCCGATCAGTGCCGAGTAGCCGTCGTCGCCGAAGTTGCCCGGAGGACCCGCCGGGTTCGTGCGGTCGTGCACCCAGCCGGCGCCGAGGATCCCGTTCCAGCGCTGCGAGATCGGATAGTGCCAGGCGAGACGCACGGAGTACGGTTGCAGCGTCGTCGCGGGATCCGCGTGCGTCTCGTTCCTCGACGTCTCGAACTCCACGGCGACGTTCCGGAGCAGGAAGATCCCGATGCGCCCACCGTAGCCGAGCGCGTCCTCCAGGCTCACGTCATCGTCCACCACGGTCGCCCGGACGTACGCACCGAGATCGAGCGTCAGCGGCCGCTGGGCATTCACCTCGCCGCCGACCGCGGAGAATGCGGTAAGCAGCAGCGCCGCACCGATCCTCGTGAAGGGACGCATCTGGCCTCCTAAGGGGTGGGGAGAGCTCGTTCGTCACTATTCAACCGGTGACGACGCAGGCGCAAGCGTCGTCACCGTTGAACTCCGACCCCTCCCGGGGCATCCTTCGGCCCGTGACCACCGCCGTCTCCCCACTGAACGGTGCCCGCATCCTCGTCACCGGGGGGACGGGCTTCCTGGGCAGCGTCCTGGCCCAGCGCCTGGCTCGTGACGGCGCCTCGGTGCAGGGGCTCACGCGCGATCCCGAGCGCGCCCCGCGGATGTCGGGCATCCAGTGGGTCCGGGGCGCGCTGGAGGACCTCCCGAGCCTCGTCGCCGCCACGCGTGGAGTGGACACGGTCTTCCACGCCGGCGGGATGGTCGGGCACTACGGGATCCGCTCGGCATACCTCCGCACCAACGTCGAGGGCACCCGCGACCTGATCGCCGCGTGTCGCGCGAACGGCGTCCGCGCGCTCGTCTTCACCTCCACGCCGAGCGTCATCGCCGACGGGACCGACCACTTCGACGTCAACGAGGATCATCCATACCCGCGGCGCTTCGCCTCGCCGTATCCCGAGTCCAAGGCCCTGTCCGAACAGCTGGTCCTCGCCGCACACGGCGATCCCCTGCGCACGATCGTCGTGCGACCGCACATGATCTGGGGCCCCGGCCGGAGCCAATGGGTCCAGGGGATGCTGCGGCGCGCCGCCCGCAACGGGTTGCGGCGGATCGGTCACGGGCGGAACCGGATCGGGATGACCTTCCTCGACGACTGCGTGGAGGCCCACGTCGTCGCGTGGCAGGCGCTCCAGCGGGACGCGTCCGTCGGCGGCGCGCCGTACTTCGTCCACGGCGGTGAGCCGGTCGTCTTCTGGGACTGGGTCACCGCGCTCGTGAGTGCCTGCGGGCTGCACCCGATCAAGGGCGCCGTGCCGGCGGGGGTCGCGATGACCCTCGCGCACCTCTGCGACGCCGGGGTCGTCCTGTCCGGCGGGCGGTGGCACGCCCCGATCTCCGCCTACCTGATCTCCGAGCTCACGACCGACCACTACTCCGACATGTCCCGTGCGCGGGAGCGGCTGGGATTCCGCCCGCGGGTCTCGATCGCCGAGGGGATCGCGCGGATCGCAGCCGCGGAGCGCGCGAAGGCCACGGCGCAGGCCGCGGTGAGGGCGGCGTGACGGACCCGAACCTCGCCGACGACGCCGACGCGCGGCCTGCCAGCGGCCGCGGCCAGGTGGCGCCCGACCGCTACGCGGGGCTCACCCGCATCGAACGCTTCAACGTGCGGGCGATCGAGGCGTGGCACCGGGTCGCGCTGCTCTCGCGCCTCAGCTCCTGGCTGGGCTACCAGTTCTCGGTGCGCGGCATCAACGCGGTCTGCGGGAACCTCGTGCGGACGCATCACTTCGAGCGGCTGCGCGAGGTCCCGCTCGAGGACGGGATCCTCCTCTGCGGCAATCACCGGTCGTACCTCGACCCTTTCGCGATCTGCGCGCAGGCGTGGCGGGTGCTCCCATCCAGCGTCCGGTTCGTCGTTCCCTCGCGCACCGAGGGGCTCTTCGACCGCTGGTGGAGTCTCGCGGCCAACCTCGTGCTCACGTTCGGGAACATCTATCCGCCGATCGTGCGCGGTTCGCGCGGTGGTGCCTGGGGCAAGCAGGTCACGCAAACGCTGATCGACCTCTTGAACAGCGGCCGCGTGGTGGTGGCGATCCATCCCGAGGGCGGCCGGAACAAGGGTCCCGATCCGTATCAGCTCCTTCGTGGTCGCCCGGGGCTCGGGAAGATCATCCACCAGACGCGCGCGGCGGTCTTCCCGATCTTCCTCCTTGGCTTCCCGCGAGGACCGCGGGCGGTCCTCGCCGCGAACTACCGCCGGGGCGCCCGGCAGTCCCCCCTGGTCCACATCGTCATGGGACCACCCGTGGACTTCAGCGCCGAGCGAGCGCTGCCGGGGTCCCCCGCGCTCTACTACGACATCTCGCAGAAGCTGGTCGCAGCGATCGCCGCGCTCATCCCGGAAGAGCGCCGGTTGAAGGGGCTCCCCGAGCTCCCGCGCGGGGGCGACGCGAACCCCGCCGGCGGCTGACCGGTCTCGGGCACTGCCCGACTGATGGCGCGGCGGCCGGCGCCGCGTAGATTCGTGCGCGTTCCACGTCCGTCGCCGCCTGGTCGGGGGCGGTCGCCGCCGGACGCCCCCTCTCCGCCCCCGACGGAGCCCGTATGACGCTGGGTGGCTGGATCACGATGACGCTGTCGTTGTCGTTGGTGTGGGGCGGGACGGCTTGGTGCTTCTGGAAGGTTCTCACGACGCCGGAGAACGAGCAGGTGCCGACCGGGCTGGGGGCGTAGCGAAAGGAGCGGTAGGTGGTCGAAGCGGAGAGGGGACCCAGCATCGCGCTGGGTCCCCTCTCTCTCACTCTTCCCTCATCCCTTCCCCTCTCCCCTCGTTCCTTCCCCTCGCTCCTCGCTCCTCGCTCACTCCTCGTCCGCCGACGCCAGCAGCGTGGCATCCGCCTCGCTCGGCGGGGCGAGGAAGCTCGCCGGGAGTTCACCGAAGGCGCCGAACTCCGGCGTGGGCGCCGGCGGCGGCTCGATGTCCATGTCCACGTCCGAGTACCGGTACATCCCGGTGCCGGCGGGGATCAGGTGCCCGATGATGATGTTCTCCTTGAGGCCGAGGAGGTTGTCCTTGGCACCGCGGATGGCGGCATCGGTGAGCACGCGCGTGGTCTCCTGGAACGACGCCGCCGAGATGAA
>CAZYUL010000063.1:0-16005 GCA_964650715.1 uncultured Gemmatimonas sp.
ATCGCCGCCCTCTACTGGCACTTCGACGACGTCGTCTGGATCGGGATCTTCACGCTCGTCTACCTCATCCAGTAAGCGCTCTTCCGAGGCCACCGACCGATGTCCCACGACGCGAAGCACGTCACCCACCATCCGACCGGCAACCAGTACGCGGTCGTCGCGCTCATCCTCACGGTCATCACGGTGATCGAGGTCTGGGCGTACTACATCCCGTCGCTCGTCGCCTCGCCGGTCTTCGTGCCGGCGCTGCTCATCATGTCGGCGCTGAAGTTCGCGATCGTGGTCCTCTTCTACATGCACCTGAAGTTCGACCACAAGCTCTTCCGGGCGCTCTTCACCGGACCGCTCATCATCGCCGGCGCGACGATCGTCGCGCTGCTCTTCCTCTTCCACCAGCTGACGATCGGCTGATGCGCTGCTGACGGCGGCCCGCGGGCGACGATGCTCCCGGTCCTCTTCGCGCACCCGGACGTCGACCTCTCCGCCGGCGGCTTCACCGTGCACTGGAGCACGGTCATCGGCCTCGCCGCCCTCCTGCTGCTCTGGGGATGGCGCGCCTGGGTGCACGGGCGCGCCGCGGCGCCGCGACTCTGGGGCCTGTCGCCACTCGAGGACCAGCGCCTCGGTGGCCTCATCATGTGGATCCCCGGCGGGCTGTTCTTCTACCTCCTGACGTCGGTGATCTTCTTCAAGTGGTCCTCGAGTGTGCGCGACGACCGCGCGGGGCCCAACTGGCTGCGTAGCGCGGTGCTCCGCACCGCCTGATCCCGACCCGAAGACGGCCCGAAGTCCACCGACGGGCCCTGCGTCACTTCGCCGCAGGGCCCGTCGTCTGTACCCTGCTGTCCCTTCCCCTCGCGTCACCACGCATCTCGCGGTACCGTACGGGTCCCCATGCACCGAACCCTCCCCCGTTCCCTCGCCCTGCTGGCATTGCTCGCGCTCGCCGGTCTGCCCGCGGGCGCGGCCGTCGCGCAGGGCACCGGCGCCAGTGGCACGGGTGGGAGCGGGTCCGCCGCCGCCCGCAGTGCCTCGCCGACGCGGACCACGCGCCCGGCGCGGCCCGCGATCGTGGCGCGGAGTCCGAGGAGCGTGGACGCACTCCGCGCCGACCTCAAGTCCCTCATCGGCCGCTCGACCGCCAGCGGCCAGTGGGGCGTGATGGTGGTGTCGCTCTCCACCGGCGACACGCTGTTCGCCCACGAGGCCGACCTGCCGCTCAACCCCGCCTCGGTGATGAAGCTGTTCACGTCGGCGGTCGCCCTCGAGCGCTTCGGCCCGGCGCACCAGTTCGAGACGGAGGTCCTGCGCGACGGACCTCTCACGCTCGACGGCACGGTGGACGGCAACCTGATCCTCAAGGGCGCCGGCGACCCCTCGCTCGCGCCGCGGTACGCGCGATGGACGGGAGGCGTGAAGCCGATGGATGCGCTCGCCCAGCAGGTGGCGAACGCCGGGGTGCGCCGCGTGCGCGGCGACGTGATCGGCGACGGGAGCGCGTTCGAGGACCGCCGCGTGCCCGATGGCTGGAAGACCCGCTACCTGCAGGCCGGATATGCCGCGCGCGTCTCGGCGCTCTCGTTCAACGAGAACATCGCCTTCGTCCGCGTGCGCCCCGCCGAGAAGGGGGCGGTCGTGGACTTCGCGCAGCCGGTGAGCGGTCTGGCGATCCGCTCCACCGTGACCCTCCGGCCGAACGTCCGCGGTGCCCGGGTGCGGGTCTGGCAGGACACCGTCAGTGACGTCTTCCGGGTGACGGGTTGGATCGGGTCACTGAGCCCGGCGCGGACCTACCAGGTCGTCGTCGAGCATCCCGAGCGCTTCGGCGCCGCCGCCTTCCGCGCCGCGCTCGAGGCGCGGGGCATCGAGGTCGAGGGGCAGATCCGCATCGGGCTCGCCAGCCCCGCGGCGGAACGCGTCACCTCGTGGGCCTCGGCGCCGCTCGCCCAGCTCGTGGCGACGATGAACGGCGAGAGCAACAACCACTTCGCCGAGCTCCTCTTCCGCAACGCCGCCCGCAGCAGCGGCGGCATCGGGTCGGCCGAGGTCGCGAACGAGTCGCTCCGGACCTTCCTCGCGGACCGAGTCGGCGTCGAGCGCGAAGCGGTGTTCGCCGCCGACGGGAGCGGACTCTCGACCCTCGATCGCGTGACCTCACGCGCCTTGGTGCAGCTCCTCGGCTACTCGGCGGCGGCACCGTGGGGCGCGGTGCTCGATGCCTCGCTGCCGGTGGCCGGCCGGACCGAGACCTTGCAGACGCGGATGCGGCGCACGGCGGCGCAGGGGAACCTGCGGGGGAAGACGGGGACCACGAACGAGGTCGCCTCGCTCGGTGGCTACGTGACCGCAGCCAACGGCGAGGCGCTCGCGTTCGCGTTCATCTACAATGGCCGGGACCTCTGGCGCGCCCGCGCCGCGATCGACGCGATGGGCGTGACCCTGGCCAGCTTCTCGCGCTAGGCCGCCTCGGCGCCCCTCAGCTCAGCAGGGGCGGATCCGCTTCCGGATCGGTGGCGGCCGTCGCATCGAGGATCCGCACCGCGGTGTCCACGTCCCCGCGCCGCACCACCAGCCGCACGGGGTGCATCACATCCAGGAAGGGCAGCATCCCTCCGGCATTGTCCCGCAACACCATCGACGCGATACCGTTGGCGTCGAGCACAGCACGTGCGAATTCGGCTTCGACACTGCTGGGGAAGGTACGGACCACGAACGCATTCTCAGGCATCGCTTCCTCCTTCCGGTTGGGGTGGTTCGGGATGATCGCTCTGGGACCGGGCTCCCGGTAGGGGCTGCCAGTGATACCCCGTGAGCGACGCGTCAGGTCCGCGCGTGGCGCTCGCAGGGTGCGTGCGCGTGGCGCCGCTCAGTCCACGCGCTGCCGGATCGCGATCCCGCGCTTCTCGAGCTCGGACACGTACCGCTCCCCGGGCATGCATTCGTCCGGCGTGTGCACGCCGGCCGGCGTCACCTCGCCCGCTGCCTGCAGCTTGCCGGTGATGGCCAGCGAGTAGCCGGTGGTGCGCATCATCGCGCTGATGCCGCGCGCGGCATCGAAGCGGTCCACGAGCTCGAACGTGTGCGACTGGGGCTTGCCCCCCTTCGTCCCCTTCACGGCCACGCGCAGGGCCACGAGGTCCGGGCTGTCCTTCCGGGTGAGCCGCGGCTGCATCTGGGCGATCGCGACGTCGCGCGGCACGACTTTCACGCCCTTCACCTCCACCGGCTGGTCCTCGAGCAGCCCGAGGTCCCGGATCGCCTCCATGATGCGCGCGTGCCCGGGATAGCGGAGGGTCTTGTACTCCATCGTCGGGATCCGCCCCTCGTAGCGGAACGCCATCGTCGAGAGGCCGCCCGCGGTGTGGAACGCCTCGAGCTCACCCACCGGCGCGTCGAACCGCACCGGCTCCACCTCCGACAGCGCCTTCACCTGCGTGCGCTTCCCGTCCCGCACCACCCAGGAGAGCGTCGTGTAATAGTCGAGCACGCCCTCGATCGAGTAGACGATCTGGTACTTGAGCGGGCCCTCCGGGTGCTGCGGCAGGCCACCGACGTAGATGCGAACCGATTCCGTGGCATCCAGCCGGTCGATCCCGAGCTGGGCGAGGATGTTCACCATCCCCGGGGCGAGGCCGCAGTCGGGGACCACGGTGACGCCCTTCGCCTTGGCGCGCGCATCGAGCTTCTTCTGGTCCTGCACGATCTGCGTGTTGCCACCGAGGTCGCAGAAGTGGGCGCCGGCCTCGATCGCCGCCTCGGTCATCGCCAGGTTGAAGTAGTACGGGATCGCGCACATCACCGCCTTCACCCCGCTCATCGCCCGCTGGACCGCCGCCGTATCCGTGACGTCGAGCGTGATGGGCTTGAGCCGCTCGCCGCCCACGTAGGGCGCGAGGAATGCCGGGAGGTGATCCACCGACTTGTCCGCGAGCCGGACCTCGGTGATCGAGGGATCCTGCAGCAGGTCATATGCACAGGCGGACCCTTGCAGGCCGGCGCCGAGGACGAGCATCCGCATCGTACTTCTCCAGTGGGACCCGGGGGTGACAACCGAGGGACAGCCCTCGAATTTACGCGGATGCGACCCCGATTTTCACCCCTCCCATCCCTCTCGCGCGGCGGCGCGGCGTGAGCGACGTGACCGACGTGAGTGGCGCCGACGACTGGCGCACGCGCCTCGTGGACTCGGACGAGGGGATCACCGCGATCCTCGACCGGACGCGCACCGTCGCGGTACTCGGCATCAAGCCGCCGGAGGGGAACCCGCCGGCCCACTACGTGCCGGCCTACGCGCAACGCGCCGGGCTGAAGGTGATCCCGGTCCCGGTCTACTATCCCGAACTGACCGAGATGCTCGGCGAACGGGTCCACCGGAGCGTCGCGGGGATCGAGGGGGGCGTGGACCTCGTGGACGTCTTCCGGCGTCCCGCTGACATCGTGGGTCACCTCGACGACATCGTCGCCGCCCGCCCGCACGCCGTCTGGTTCCAGTCAGGGATCCGTAACGACGAGGCGGCCGAGCGACTGGCGCGCGCGGGGATCCTCGTGGTGCAGGACCGCTGCCTGATGGTCGAACTGCAGGACCGCGGCCGCTAGCCGATCCGGCGCGCGAAATAGGCCCCGGCGGCGGCCACCGCCTGGCGGGCCTCGCGGATCCAGGGCGCCGCGACCGGCCAGGCGTGCAGCATCCCCGGCCAGACCTCGCACTCCACCGCGACCCCGGCGGCGAGCGCCTTCGATGCAACGCGCAGCGCGTCGTCCCGCAGGATCTCGGAGTCGGACGCGAGGATCATCAGCGACGGCAGCCGCTTGAAGTCCCCGTAGAGCGGCGAGAGGTACGGATGCTCGAGGGGCGCGGTCCCCGCGTAGAGCGCCGCCGCCTCGCTGACGAGGTGCACCGGGAGCATCGCCTCCGTCTCGGCGTTCTCCCGCAACGACTCGCCGGTCCCGGCGAGGTCGGTCCAGGGGGAGAAGAGCGCCGCGGCGCCGGGGAGCGGCTCGCCCGCGTCGCGGAGCGCCATCATCGCGGCGAGGGCGAGTCCTCCGCCGGCCGAGTCCCCCGCGACACCGGTGGCGTGCGGGTCCACGCCCTGTGCGCGGAGCGCCCGGAGCGCCGCGACCGCGTCGTCCAGAGCCGCCGGGAACGGATGCTCGGGTGCGAGCCGATACTCGAGCGAGAGCACTCGCGCACGCGCGCGCAGCGCCAGCTGCGCGGCCACCGAGCGGTGCGTCTGCGTGGAGCAGGCGAAGTAGCCGCCACCATGCAGGTACAGCAGGGTGCGGCGCGGCGCCGCATCGTCGGGGAGGAACCAGAGCCCCTTGAGGAGGGGATCCACCGAACGTTCGACCCGCACCCCGCTGGAGACCAGCGGCATCCACCCGACGAGCCCGAGGCGTCGGCGTGCCAGCGCGAGGTCGAGCCGCTTCCCTCGCAGGGGGCGCTTCAGGAGGAGCCGGCTCAACCCGTTCGCGAGGCGAGACAGGAGCGACGGAGTCATCGTTCCACCACCAGTGCGCCCTGTCCCGCATCGAGCCACCAGCGGGCCCCGCGGACGAGACGGCGTGCCGCCTCCTGCTCCACCGGGATCGGCGCGAGCCCGGGGCTCGGGACGAGTGCGAGTCCGGGGAAGGTGAGCATCACGGGGACGTAGCTCACCGCGCCACCGGAGCGCCCGACCCGACCACGCAACGTGAGCGTGCCCGCGCGCTCGTCGAAGAGGAACCCGTGCCGCCAGAGCAGGTCCACGCCCACGCGGACCTCGCCCTCGGCGACGGTCGGATCGATGACCGCGCCGCGCGTGACGACGCGGATCGTGCCGATGCGGAGCTCCGCCGGTATCCCCGGGCGCGCCACGATCCCGGTGATCCGCGGGTCCACCGTCACGACGACCGATGCGCCGTCGCCGGTCTCGGCGCGGAAGCTGCCGAGCGTCCGCCCATCGTCCGCGAACGCGAACCGCACGGTGGCGGTGCCGGAGGCGGTCGAGTCGCCCCGGTAGGGGCGCATCTCCTCGATGGCCCGCCGCACTATCCGGGCGTCGGCGCCGAAGCGCTGCGCCTCTTCGTAGAGCACCTGCGCGATCGCGAAGCGTCCGCGCGACGCGAGGTACCGTCCGAGCGCACCGCGGGGCGCCGGGGAGCGGGGCGCGGCGGCGACCGCGGCGTAGAGCGCATCCTCCGCGGCGCGCAGGCGACCCCGCGCGAGCATCGAGTCCGCGCGTGAGGGCGCCGGCGGGTCGCCCAGCGGCGCGTCGCCGCGGGCGCGCCCCGTGACACCTTGCGCGGCGAGCAGGCTGGCGAACGGCGACGCGAGGGATCCAGCGAGCAGTGCGATCATCGCGCGCCGGTGCCCACGAGCACGGCGCCGCATCACCGCGTCCGGATGACCGCGAGGAGTTCGCCGAGCGGGTCCGGCCGGAGGGCGCGCGGCGCTGCCGTGAACCGCTCGCGCAACGTCAGTTGCGCGCGGCCCTGCGCCGGCACGTCGAGCGTCAGCATCCGGCGTGTGCCGTCGGCCTCCTCCACCTCGACCGGGAGACGCAGGCGATAGGGGCGGAAGCGCGTGTCCTGCGTGATGGTCACGACCAGGGTCCCGGTGGCCGCGTCGTGCCGCCAGGCGAGCTCCCCTTCGGCGAATCCGGGACGCCGGAGCCATTGGTCGAAGAACCAGCCGAGGTCCATACGCGACGCGCGCTCCATCGCGAGGCGCAGGTCGCCGGTGAGCGCCGTCGAGTGGCGGCCATTCTCGTAATACCCGCGGACGCCGGCGAAGAACGCGCTGTCCCCCACGGTGCGGCGGAGCATGTGCAGGACGAAGCCCCCCTTCTGGTAGCTGTTCGCGTTCAGCAGCTGCATCAACTCCGTCTGGGCCGTGTCGAGCACCGGTCGCTGGATGACGATCGGCGCCTCGAGCACCTGGCGGCGGATCCCCGCGAGCTGGGCGCGGAAGGCGCTGTCCCCCTGCGCGTGTTCGGTGTAGAGCGCGGCGAAGTAGGTCGCGAACCCCTCGGAGAGCCAGAGGTGCCCCCAGTCGCGCGCGGTCACGGCGTCACCGAACCACTGGTGCGCCACCTCGTGGGCGATGAGCGTCGTGCCGACCCCCTCGCTGCGACGGAAGAGCGCGTCGGCGTAGAATATCGCGCCCGCGTTCTCCATCCCGCCGAATCGCGTCGCACTCTGCACGTGCGCCAGCTGCTCGTACGGGAAGGGACCGACGGTGCGGGCGAAGTACTCCACGATCGCCCCCGCCTGCGCGAAGTTGCCCGGGAGGTGACGCGCCTGTTCCGGCGCGGTGAACACCGACTGCGGCACGCAGCGTGCGAGCGCGGCGAGTCCGCACGCCGTGTCGCCGAGCCGCGCCTCGGTGAGCGGTGCCGCGGCGATCACCATCATGTACGTGGCGATCGGCTGGGAGGTGGCCCACGTGCTTCGGGTGCGCCCGGCTGCCGCGCGTTCATCCCGCCGCGTCCCGTTGGCGACCACGCGACGGTCGGACGGCGCATCCACGACGAACTCGACCAGCGCCTTGTCCGACGGATGGTCGATCGTCGCGAGCCAATGCCGTGCTCGGTCGGGCCAGTTGTCGCCGAAGGCGCGCCAGCGACGAGCGGAGTCGGCGCCGATCACAAGCCCGTCGGCGGGCGCGCCGGCGTAGCGCAGCGTCACGCAACTGGTGTCGTTCGACGCCGGCGGCGGGACACCCGGGATCGCGGGGGCCGCCCCGCCGCCGAGCGGCGGGAGGGTGACACGCACGCGTCGCCCGTCGTGGCTGAAGGGAGTGCTGGCCGGCTGCGCGCCGCACCCGACGCTGACGGTCGAGACCTGCATCGGCGCGAGCAGGTCGAGCGGCAGCGTATCGCGCGGGAGCGCGCGCCGGAACTCGACGCGCGCGATCACCTCGATCCGCGGCCCGCTCTCCGGCAGGGTGATCTCGAAGCGGTAGCGGAGCACGTCGAACCCCGCCTGTTGCGCCGCCACGGGGCGCGCGAGCGCCGCCCCGGCCACGAGGACGGCCGCCAGGACGCTCGCGAGGAACAGTGCGCGGGGGCTCGCGGCGCCGAACCTCGTCAGCGGCTCGCCTCGCGCAGCGCCATCGCGAACTCCGGAGCGGTCTGGTAGCGGTCCTCGGGCGCGCGGGCCATCCCCTTGAGCAGCACGCGGTCCACGGCCTCCGGCAACTCGGGCCGCCGGTTGCGCGCGGGGATCGGCTCGGAACGCAGCCTCGCGATCATCATCTCCTGCTGGTTCTTCCCCTCGAACGGCAGCTTCCCCGTGAGCATCTCGTACGTCATCAGGGAGAGGGAGTAGATGTCCGTGCGCGGGTCGAGCGTCTTGCCGCGCAACTGCTCAGGACTCATGAACTCAGGCGTGCCGAGGATGATCCCGGTGGCGGTGAGCTTCTGCAGTTCGCCGCCGGCCTTCCGCTCCTTCGCGAGACCGAAGTCCATCACGACGGCGTACTCGATGCCGTCGGCCTTCTTGCAGACCATGATGTTCTCGGGCTTCAGGTCGCGATGGATGATCCCCAGCTTGTGCGCGACGTGGAGCCCGTCGGCGATCTCGGAGATGAACTTCGCCGCGTCGGCGAGCGAGGTCTTCCCCACGCGGTAGTTGCGGTCGCTGAGGATCTCTCCCTCGACGTACGGCATCACGACGTAGATCAGCCCCTCCTCGGTCTCCCCCATCCGCACGATGTGGCAGACGTTGGGATGCGCGAGGCGGATCCCGAGGGCGGCCTCGCGGCGGAGGCGCGCCATCGCGTTCTCGTCCTTGGAGAGCGTGGGCGAGAGGATCTTGATCGCGTACCGCTCCTGCGTGGCGACGTCGTGCGCGAGGTAGACGTAGGACATCCCGCCCTCGCCGACCTTGCGCACGATGTGGTATCGCCGGTCGAGGACCTTTCCCGCCATGTTCGCGTGGTGCGACGCACCGCCGCCGGTGGTGCCGCCGTCCTTGGTGCGGACCGCGGTCGCGCGACTGCCCGGCGCGGGTGGCGCCGCCGATGGCGCCGCTGGTGGCGCTGTCGGTGCGGCCGCCGGCGGAGCGGGGCGCGGGGCGACCGGTGCGGCCGGACTCGCGGAGCCCGGCATCTGCGCCAGTCGCGAACCGTCGCGCGTGCAGAAGCGCGCCCCGTCCGGATAGAGCGTGCCGCAGGTCGGGCAGCGCAGGCTCACGCGGCCCCTCCGGCGCCGAGGAGCGCGGCAAGGCCGTCGAACTCGATGTTCCCGCCGCTGAGGATGCACACGGTCTTGCCGGTCGCGCGCACGAGACCCGCGCGCAGCGCCGCGACCGTGATCGCGCCGCTCGGCTCGGCCACGAGCTTCATCCGGTCGAGCAGGAACCGCATCGCCGGCGGGAGCAGGGCGTCTGGAACGGTCACCACCTCATCGAGGAATGCGCCGAGATGGTGGAAGTTCCGCGTCCCGATCCGGACCGCGAGGAGCCCGTCGGCCAGCCCCTCGGCGTGGGCCGGGATGGTCACCGGCTCGCCGGCGGCGCGCGCCTTCGTGTACTTGGGCGACCCCTCCGGCTCGATCCCGATCACGCGCGTGCGCGGCGAGATGAGCTTCACTGCGGCGGCGACGCCGGAACTCAGCCCACCGCCACCGATGGGGACGAGAACGGTGCCCGCGTCGGGGAGGTCCTCGACGATCTCGAGTCCGAGCGTTCCCTGCCCGGCGATGATCGTGTTGTCGTCGAAGGGGGGCACGAAGGTGAGCCCCTCCGCCTGCTGGATCTCGCTCGCCTTCGCGATGCGCTCGGCCGTCGTGATGCCCTGGTAGAAGCAGCGCGCCCCGAGGCGCACCGCGCCGTCGCGCTTCGCGCGCGGCACCGTCGTCGGCATCACGATCGTCGCCTTCACGCCGAACAGCTTGGCGGCGAGGGCGACCGCCTGGCCGTGGTTCCCCGAACTCGCGGTGATCACGCCGCGTCCCCGCGCCTCGGGGGAGAGCTGCGAGAGGTACGTGTAGGCGCCGCGGAACTTGAAGGCGCCGCCGCGCTGGAGCATCTCCGGCTTCACGAGCACCGGGACTCCGATCTCCTCGGAGAGCGCGTCGGCCGCGAGGAGGGGTGTGCGGACGGCTACGCCCGCGATCGCGCGCGCCGCCGCCCGCAGGTCCTCGAGCGTGACGAGGGTCGTCGCGGTGCCGGGTGCCGGGGCCGTGGCGGGCATCGCTCGGGACGACGCGGTCAGCGCGCCGGCCAGCGCTGCACCGATTCGCCGCGCGCCTTCAGGTCCATGTCCACGAGCGAGACAGCGAGCTCCCGGCCACCGTCGGGACGCCCGCCGACGGTGAACCGCACGGTCAGCGTCATCGGCGTCCGGAGCACGTCGAAGCGCCGCGCGGTGGCGCGCGGGACGCGCCAGAGGTCACTCGCGTCGTAGGTGAGACCCGAATCGGGCATGCACCAGAAGACCGGGCGAGTGAAGCAGGCGATCGTGAGCTGGCTCCGGCCCTGACGCGTCGTCGGCAGGCGGATCGGATCCACCGAGAACATCAGGATCTCGGCATCCGGGTCGTACCGGGCGGCACGGACCGGCAGGTCCACGACGAAGGAGCGCTTCGTCGAGCGGAAGTAGTCCTGCTCCCGCCGCTGGTAGGCCGCGTTCGCCTCGGCGCGACGGGCCTCGAACTCCTGTGTGCTCTCGTACGGGTCCCGGACCACCTCGGGCGGCGGGGCGTCCATCACCCGCACCGCATCGCGCGCCATCGCCACCAGCACATCGGCGAACTGGGCCGCCGTCACTCCCTCCACCTGGTCGGCGACCGTCACCGCGTCACTCGCGTCCCGGGTGATCATCCGGACCCCCGGGTTGGGGTCTGTGGCCCGGGCAGGCGGGGTCGCCGCGCGCTGGGTCGCGGGAGCGCGCACCGTCGGCGTCGTCGCGGCGGCCCTGGTCGGCGGGGGCGTGGTGGCCCGTGTCGACGGCGGCGCGGCGGCGCTGGTCGCCGCCGGCGGCGGTGCCTCGGTCGCAGCCACCCTCGCCGCGGCAGTGCCCGGCTCGGCGTCGGTGCAGAAGGGCTGTGCGGTCGGCGCGTCCGGAGCGTCGGCCGCCGACACGATCACGAAGCACTTCACCGGCGAGAGCGCGGTATGCGAGGCGTTGGCCGCCCACGCATTCGCGGAGGCGAAGGCGATGTTCACCTCGGCGCCGCTGGTGCCGCGGAACGAGAGGTCGCGCGCATCGGCCGCGTAGATCTTGGTGCGCTGGTGATGGCTGCGCTGGAGCTCGGAGAGGCGGGTCAGGTCGCGTCGCACCGCTTCCGCGACCCGCGCCTTCTCACCGGTGAGCGCCGGGCGCTGCGCGGCCGAAGGTGCCGGGGCGAGCGCGAGGACAGTCGTGGCGGCAAGGAACGCGACAGTCGCTGCGGGTCGAGCCATCAATGCGGGTCTCCAAGGACCAGCCGGAGTGGGTCAGTGACCGGGCGCCGGCGATCATCGGAGCGGCGGCGCGACCGGCCGTAATCTGCCGTCCCGCATTGGCTTCCGCAACGCGCTGCGAGCAGTCAGCGATGCCACATCGGACGGTATCGCCGGCAGCTCCCGCACCACCTCATGGACGCATGGTCATCGTCGCGCACTCCTGCGTCTGCACCGGGTTCGGCGGCCCGTAGTGCGACTCGACCAGCCGGGCCGACGGCCCATCGAGGACGAGGGTGTAGAGTCCGTCATACTGGTGGTCACAGAGGTCGCTCCGGCGGGGCCCGCCGAGGGCGGCGATCCAGGGCATGATCGTGTTCGAGTGGCCGACGACGAGGATCGTCTTGCCCGCGTGCTTCCGCACCATCTCGGCGACCGCAGCGGATTGCCTCGCCATGGGTCCCATCGGGATGATCTCCGGGGTGAGCCCGAAGCGCTCGGCGGTGGGACGCGCCGTCTCGCGCGTGCGCACCGTCGGGGTGTGCATCACGACGTCCACCTTGGCGGCGCCGAGCGCCGTGGCGAGTGCCTGCGCCCGCTCGACCCCAGTCGCCGTCAATGGCGGGTCGTTGGCGGGCTCGGCGGCCTTGTCGGCGTGCCGGACGACGATCACGACGGTCGGCGAGGATTGGGCGGGTGCGGCGGCGCCGAGGAGCGCGAGGGCGGCGACGGCGATGAGGGAGCGGGACATGGGGTCGTCGAGTGTGGGTCAGGCCGCGGCGAGGTTGCCGCGGAAGGTGAAATTCACCGCACCGAAGAGGCAGAGCGCCGCCCAGGCGAAGTCGCGGCTCAGTGGGGCCTTCATGTACCAGATCGCGAACGGGATGAACACGCCGATCGCGATCACCTCCTGGAGCATCTTGAGCTGGCCGAGGGTGAGCGCGGTGTAGCCGATGCGGTTGGCGGGCACTTGGAGCAGGTACTCGAAGAGCGCGATGCCCCAGCTCGCGAGCGCCGCGACGTACCACGCGCGGGTGTTCAGGTTCTTGAGGTGACCGTACCAGGCGAACGTCATGAAGACGTTCGAGGCGATGAGGAGGATCGTGGTGCGGAGGACGATGGGCATGCGCCGGACGTTAGGCGCGCCGACGTCGCCCCGCCAGCACAGCCGGCATCACGAGCATCGCCCCGATCGTCCCCGCGATCGTGCCGCCCGCCGTCGCGAGCGCGATCGACCCGAAGAGCGAACTCGACTCCGTTCCCACGGCCAGCGGGATCAGCGACGCCATCGTCGTCAAGGTCACCATCATGATCATCCCTGACCGATCGAGCGCGGCGCGATACACGCGCCCCGGAGTGAGGCGGTTGCCGGGGGAGCGGCGGCGGCGCGCCAGTGCGTCGTCGACCAGCAGGATGCTCTGGTTCACGGCGAGCCCGACCACGAGGATCACGCCGACGGCCGCCTCGCGGGTGAACGTGCCCCCAGCCGCCCAGAACGCCCCCTCGACGCCGGCGAGCGCCAGCGGGAGGGAGAGGAACACCATCCACGCCCCCCACGCCGAGTCGAACACCATCGCGACCGAGAGGATCACGAGCGCGACGCCGATGGCGAAGACGAGCCAGAGCCCCCGGTCGCTCGTGTCCTGGAACCGGATGAAGTCGTTGGAGTCCATCACCTGGTAGCCGGGGGGCACCTCGATGCTCTTCATGAACGCCTGGTGCGTGCGGTTGGCGAGGCGCGCCGGGCCGCGGAACTCGTACGCCACCACGCGGAGGTATTGCTGGTCCTCCCGTGTGATGGTGTTCAACACCTCGCGCTCGCCGACGTCGGAGACGTCCGCCATCCGCACCGTCGACCCGAGGGCCGTGGGAAGGAGCGCGTCGCGCAGTTCGTCCAGCGAGCGGTCGCGGGAGCCACTGGCCTTCACCGAGATCGGGATCTCGTCGCCGCCGATCTCGAGCGGGCGCGCGTCGACCGTGCCACGCACCTCCCGTCGCACGGCCTGCGTGAACTGCTGGGCGGTGACGCCGTAGCGACCGAGGGCATCGCGGTCGGGGTCCAGGGTCACCGCGAAGGCGCGGTCCCCGCCGAAGAAGCTGCCGCTCGTGACGACGGCGTTCCTGACGCGGGCGATCCTCTCGAGCCGGCCGCGGATGTCCTCGGCGAGCTGCTGCACGGCCGCGTACGAGAAGCCGGTCACGCGGATGCGGAAGGTGCTCATCGTCCCCATCCCGCCGCCCGAGCTGAACCCCTGGCCCTGCCCCTGCACGCTGATGCTGGCCCCGCCGATGAAGACCGCCCGCGCGGTGAGCTCCTCCTGCATCTGCAGGGGGATCGCCGAGTTGTCGTATTCGCGACGGAAGAGGACGAACATCCCGGCCGCGCTCGGGCCGCGCGTGTTCGCGATGACCTCCTCGACCCCCTCGCGCCCGACGACGATGGACTCCATCTCGCGCATCGCCGCATCGAGGCTCGCGGGATCCGATCCCCGCGGGAAGGAGATGGACACCTGCAGCGTGGTCCGCTGCCCGCCGAAGTTCCCGAACGCGAACCGCGGCACCTTCTTCACGAATCCCCAGGTGAGCACCGTGATCGCGGAGACCGCCATCGCGATCGTGATCCAGCGCCAGCGGAGCGTCTTCCGCACCATCCACGCGTAGGCGCGCTGCGCGCGTGGCCAGTGCGCCTCCGCGAGTCCATGGCCGTGCGCGAGCGCGGGGACCATGACCGTCGCCGACACGATCGAGCAGAAGAGCGCCAAGGTGAACGCGGCGGCGAACGGGAAGAAGGCGGCCCGGGCATTCCCCTGGAGGTAGAGGAACGGGAAGAGCACCACGGCCGTCGTGAGCGTCGCGCCGAGCACCGCCGGCACCATCCGGCCCGCGACCGCCGCGCGGCCCTCAGCCGTGTCGGGCGCCGAGCGGAGCCGCTCCACGATCACGAGCCCGTTCTGCACCAGCACACCGATCCCCATCCCGAGGCCGGCGAGGGTGAGCAGGTTCGCCGGGATCTCGAGCAGGTAGAGCCCGAGTGCGGTGCCGGCGATCGCGAGCGCCGCGCTCCCCATCACGAGCGCGACGGCCCGGGCGTTCCGCATCGCGACCGCGAGCACGAGCATCACCGCCGCGAAGGCGATGAGCCCGCGCGTGATCAAGTCGTCGAGCTGCGTCTTCAGCTCACGCGAGTCGTCGTTGGTGATGCGATAGCGGATGCCGGGCGGCAGCGTGGTCACCAGGTCCCGCAGCGCCTCGCGCGCCGCCGCCGCCGTGCGGATCGCGTCGGCGCTCGCCTCGCGCGTCACCGTGAAGGCCAGGGCCGTGTTGCCGTTGATCCGGAAGAACATCCCGCGCGTGTCTTCCTCGGGACGCACCTCGGCGAGGTCGCCGAGCCGGAACACCTTGTTCCCCGGGCCGCGGATGGGGAGGTCCGCCAGCTCCTCGAGCGCGCCCGGCTCGTCCCGGAGGACGACCTCGCGCTTGGAGGCCCCGATCCGCTCGACGCCGAGCGCCGCCACCACGCGGGCATCCTGGACCGCGGCACTCACCGCGGTCGGGGAGATCCCGAGCTGCCGCAGCAGTCTCGCGTCATACGTGACGGTCGCGCCCATCTCGGGCGCGAAGCTCACCGAGACGTCGGCGACGCCGGCCACCGCCGCGAGACGTGGGACGATCAGCCGCTGGGAGATCTCATTGAGTGCCCCCGGCGTGTACGGTCCCGAGAGCGACACGCGCAGCAGCGGCGGCTCCTGCAGCGCGTCCGGCACGTAGTTCCGGACCGACGGGGGCTGCACCCCCACGGGCCACTCGTCGCGCAGCAGCTCGAGTCGCTCGAGGATCGCCAGCCGGGTGAGCTGCACGTCGGCGTCCGGCTGCAGTTCGATCGTGATGCTCGACGTCCCCTCGCGCGACTCGCTGCGGGTGGTGCGCACCCCCTTCACCGACTGCGCCGCCGCCTCCACCGGCGAGGAGAGGTACATCTCGACGAGCTCCGACGAGGCGCCGGGCCAGTTCGCCGCCACCTGCAGGCGCGGCAGCTCCACGGTGGTCGAGGTCGCCAGCGCGAGGCGCGAGAAGCTCACCGCGCCCCCGAGGAGGATGACGGCGGCCATCGCCCAGACGACCGCCGGCCGCGAGGCCGCCCACCGGATCATCGGGCCCCCTCGGTGCGCCGGGCGATCACGCGGCGCGCCTCGCGAGACGTCCCTCGAGCACCGCGTACGCGACCGGAAGCAGGAAGAAGGTGACGATCTGCGCGGAGATGGCGCCGCCGATCACCGCCGCCGCGAGCGGCTGGTACAGCGACCCGCCGCTCCCGAACCCGAAGACCAGAGGGAGCACGCCGAGGATCGTCGTGAGCGAGGTCATCGTGATCGCCCGGAGCCGCTGTCGGCCGCCGAGGAGCACCGCCTCGTGGATCGAGTGCCCCATCTCGCGGAATCGGCGGATCGCATCGAGCTTGACCACCGCTTCGTTGTCGGCCATGCCGATCATGACCACGATGCCGATCAGCGACACCGCATTGATGCTCTGCCCGGTGAGCCAGAGGAGGACGAATCCTCCGGCGGCGGCGAGTGGCACCGTGATCATCACCACGAGCGGGATCGTGAACGACGCGAACTCCCCCGCCAGCACGAGGAAGAC
>CAZYUL010000064.1:0-15974 GCA_964650715.1 uncultured Gemmatimonas sp.
GCGCCTCCCCGGCGCTTGGCGTGGAGCACGATGGCCGCGGTCTCGTTCACGTCCTGGTTGGGATCGAGGACGCACTTCCCCCCTTCCAGCGCCAGGGCCGCGATGTTCATGCCGATGCTCGAGTCGCCGGGCGAGGAGGTGTAGATCGGCACGCCACAGCGGTACGCCGCAGCGAGGAGCGACTTCTGCGGGATCCCGAGCGCCTTCTCCCGTTCGACGAGGTACTTGCCGCAGAGGTGGTGGAACTCGGCGCTCGACATCGTCCGCTGGAATTCCCTCGCGCGGATGATCTTCCGGAAGAACGCGTCGGTCGAGAGCAGGACGTCGTAGTCGAAGAAGACGTCGTAGATCCGGACGACCCCCTCCTCGCGCAGCACCGTGTCCGATGCCTGCGGATTCCCGCGGTGCATCGAGAGCCCGAGCCCGAAGTGGGTGTCGTGGTAGAGGTTCGCGCCGGTGGAGATGATCCAGTCCACGAAGCCCGCCTCCATCAGCGGGATGATCGTGCTCATCCCGAGCCCGGCGGGGGTCAGCGCGCCGGTCAGGGTCATCCCGACGGTGACGTCCTTCTCGAGCATCAACTCGGTGAACAGCGCGCAGGCCTCGCGCAGCCGGCCCGAGTTGTAGCTCTGGAACGCCCCATCCACGAGGTCCACCACGGTCTCGCGTCCGTCGAGCTTGCGCGGCTCGATCTTCCGTCCGCGCAGGAAGGCGCTCTGCGCCTTGGTGCCGACCTTCGGGCTCGACGCCTCGCGCTGCTCCGCCGCGCGCTTCTGCGCGGCCTTGTTCCCGGCGGCGCTCGCGCGCTTGCCGTCACCGTGGCGTGACGCCTTGAATCCGCCGCGCTCGCGCGCCCGACCGGTCCCCTTGCCGTGACCTTTCACCTTCCTCCTTCCTCCATTCCCCGTTGCGAGGCGCGGCGCCGGGCCGTCCGGAGCTGCAGCTGGTACGCTTCCTCCACGACCCGCGCCGCCTCCGCCGGATCGTCCGTCACGACCATCAGGTCCATGTCGCCAGGAGAGATCTTCCGCTCGGCGAGCACCTTGCTGTTGAGCCAGCGTACGAGCCCTGCCCAGTAGTGCGTCCCGAAGAGCACCACCGGGAACTGCGAGATCTTCCCGGTCTGGATCAGCGTCAGGGCCTCGAACAGTTCGTCGAAGGTCCCGAACCCGCCGGGGAAGATGATGAACGCGCTGGAGTACTTGATGAACATCGTCTTGCGCACCGCGAAGTACCGGAACGCGACGTTCGTGTCCACGTAGGGATTCGTGCCCTGCTCGAAGGGCAACTCGATGTTGCAGCCGATCGAGGGCGCGTTCGCCAGCCTCGCGCCCTTGTTCGCCGCTTCCATGATCCCCGGACCGGCACCGGTGATGATCGAGAAGCCCTTCTCGCCGAGGAGGCGGCCGACCTCGACCGCCGCGAGATACTGCGGATCGTCGGGATGGGTGCGCGCCGATCCAAAGACCGAGACTCCCTTCTCGATCTGCGCGAGCTTGTCGAAGCCCTCGATGAACTCCGACATGATCCGCATCACGCGCCAAGGATCGGTGGCGCGGAAGTCCGACTTGGGACCACCGTACTGCAGGAGCTTGGCGTCCTCGGTGAGCGCCCAGGAGAAGTCGCCGATGGCGTCGTCGGTCGCCGCACGCGGGAGGACCTCGTCGGGGACCGCGGCGAACGTCCCCGAGGCGCGGAAGCCCTCATCGATGCGCGCCTTGAGGCCCGCCACCGACTCCCGCTCAGCGGCCTGCAGCCGCTCCGCATCGGCGGGCGCGCCGCGCGCCGTGCGTGGCCGCTTCGTTCGCGTTCCCTTGTCGTCGTTCCGATTGCGTGGCATCGGGCGTGAAGTCTACCCTGCCGCTCCCGCGGCGGCGACCCGCTCGTAGAGGCTGCGCAATCGCTGCGCCAGCAGGCGCTGCCGCTCGCGGAGCGCCTCGAGGCGCGGACGCTCCGCGCGTCGCAGGAAGAAGCGCCGGACCGACTCCCACGCCTGCCGGCGGCGCTCCCCCACGGCGAGCGCCGCGAATGCGAGTGGCGGTTGGACCAGCAGCGCCAGGACGCCCCAGGCGAAACCGGCCACCACGCCGAGGAGGAGCGCGACGAGGACGAACCACGCGGCGAAGACGACGCCCCCCACGAGGACGCGATGCGTGACCAGCGCATCCGGGCCCTCGCGCGCCGCCAATCGGTCGGCCGCGGACGCGGTGAGCTCCCGGGGGATCCAGAAGAGCGCGCCGCCGGCGATGGACACCGGCCACGCGACCAGCAGCGGTATGCGCGCCACGCTCCACCCGACCACCGCACCGAGTCGGGCGTCGCCGTGGAGATCCGCCGGCGTGAGGCCGAGCCGGGAGAGCTGTCGCGCGTGCGCCCGCAGTTCCACGGCGACGTCGCGCCACCCCTCGGCGCCGTCGCTCCGCAGCGCTTGGAGCGCGTCGGTGGTGATGCGCAGCCGTTCCATCCGCTCCGCCTCGGCGCGTCCCGACGGCTGGCCGGCACCGAACTCGGCGGTCCAGACCTCCTCGGCCGCGCGCACGAGCGGCTCGTCCTCCCAGCGGGCGAGGTTCAGCGTGACCGAGCGCATCGCGACCTCGATCCGGCGCGTCAGTTCGCGGACGGCCTCCCGGTCCGACACGCCCTTCGCGAGCAGGTCATCCCACCGGAACGGCTCGGTGATGATGACGTGTGCCTCGCTGCGGAAGGTGTCACGGTCACGGAACACGAGTCCCATCGCGACGATCGGGAAGTCGTGGCCGATCCGCTGCCCCGCGCCGATCGCGATCCGTGCCGCCCCGGTCTTGAGCGGCGCGAGTTGCGACGACGAGTGGCTGATGCCCTCGGGGAACATCCCCACCACGTCCCCGGCGGCGAGCACCGCGTGCACATCGCGGAAGACGTCGAGGTTCAGGTGGAGCTTGCTCGGGTCGTCCTGCTGCCGGTAGATCGGCACCGAGCCCACCGCGCGGATGAGCCAGCCGATCAGGCGGTCCTCGAACAGCGTCGACTTCGCGAGGAACCGGACGTTCCGGTCCGCGGCGACCACGACCAACGCGGGATCCACCAGTGAGTTGTTGTGGTTCGCGACGAGGAGGACCGGCCCTTCACTCGGCACGCGGGCACCGGAGACGGTGACGCGATAGTAGCTCCGCACGCCGAGGTGGGAGATCGCCGGCATCGCATGACGCAACCACATGCGATGCAAGATACGGGGGATCCGACATGCGGGACGCGACCGGCGGTAGGGGACGCGGGGCTGATGCGGGATACGGGATGCGAGAGCGGATCGGCCTGCCGCGTCCGGCCGACGCCTCGATGCGGGATCCGGGCAGCTGCGTCTCCCGTATCCCTCCCGCATCCCTCCCGCATCCGCCCTTCCCCTCCTCTCGCATCGAAGTGGATGCGGGACACCGCGATGCGGGGAGGTCGCGCATCCAGCACCCAGCATCGGCCCCGCGTCCCGCACCGCCTTGACGGTCACGCATCCCGGATCCCTACCCGCATCATAGATTGCGCACCGATGCTCGCCCTCTTCATCCGCCTCCTCCCGCGCGCGCTGCTGGATCCCCGCATCGCCTTCGCGCTGCTGCGGGTCGTGTGGCGCTTCCGCCGGAACCGGTGGTGGGCGCGCTTCCCGTTCCTCCCGCTCCCCGCGCGCGATTACGTGCGGTGGCGGATGTACACGGCATATGGCGACCACGATGCGCTGCCGCCGGTGGAGGACGTGATCAAGTACGCCCGCTGGGCCCGGTGACCTCCGCGCTCGAACCCCGCATCAAGGCGCAGGCGTTCGGCCTCGGGTTCGACCTCGCGGGGATCACCGGACTCGGGCCCGCCCCGACCGCCCCGGTGTTCGAGGAGTGGATCGCCCGGGGCCTGCACGGCGAGATGGATTACCTCCGGCGCGGCGCCGAGCTGCGACGCGACACCACGCGCCCCGAGCCGGGGATGGTCAGCGCCGTCGTCGTCGCCCTCGACTACGGCGGTCGCGAACCGAAGGGACCGGTAGCCCGCTACGCCCGCGGCGACGACTACCATCGCCTGATGTGGGACCGGCTCGATCTCCTCCTCGAGTGGATCCGCGGAGAGGTCGGCGCGGCGGTCAGAGGCCGGGCCTACGTGGACACCGGACCGATCCTCGAGCGCGACCTCGCCCGGCGAGCCGGGCTCGGTTGGTTCGGCAAGAACACGATGCTGATAAACCCGCGCCTCGGGTCGTTCTTCTTCATCGGCGCCCTCTTCCTCGACCTGCCGCTCGCGCCCGACGAGCCGTTCGGCGAGGAACACTGCGGCTCCTGCACCCGGTGCCTCGACGCCTGCCCCACCGATGCCTTCGTGGCCCCCGGTGCGATGGACGCGCGGCGGTGCATCTCGTACCTGACCATCGAGCACCGGAGTGCGATCCCCGAGGAGTTCCACGCCGCGCTACGTGACCACCTCTACGGTTGCGACACCTGTCAGGATGTCTGTCCGTGGAACGAGAAGTTCGCGCGCCCGCTCCGTGAGCCGCGGTTCGAGGCACGTGCGCCCATCGCCAGCGGCGGCGCATTGGTGGACGCCGGGACGCTCGCGCGGACGATCCTGGCGATGGACGAGCCGGAGTATCGCGCGGCATTCCACGATTCGGCGATGACGCGCGCGCGGCTCTCCGGGCTCAGGCGGAATGCGGCGATCGTGCTCGCGTCACACGCACCGCCGTCCCCCAGGGATCCGTGACCAGGAACGACGCCTCGGCGCGCTCTACCGCGATGCCACCGCGCGACAGGCGCGACGCGACGACATCGACATCGTCCCCGGCGGGCAGCTCGATCGTCCACTCGACGAGTTGCGCCTCCTCGGGACGCGGGGGCTGCGCGCCACTCCCCGCCCAGATGTTGGTGCCGAGATGGTGGTGATAGCCGCCGGCCGCGAAGAAGAGCGCGCCGGGATAGCTCCACGCCATCCGGTCGAACCCGAGCAGGTCGGAGTAGAAAGCGCTGCCGCGCCCGATGTCGCCGACGTGCAGGTGGAGGTGCCCCATCACCGTGCCCCCGGGCATGCCCGTCCACGGCTCGGTGCCCGCGGAGGCCAGCAGTCCCGCGACATCCACCGGGTCGGTGGCCATCATCAGTTCCCTCCCCCTCCGCCGCCAGGCCGCACGCGGACGGTCGGCATAGACCTCGATCCCCAGTCCGTCCGGATCGGTCAGGTAGAACGCTTCGCTCACGAGGTGGTCCCCCGCTCCTGCGTGCTCCCCGATCACGTCGAGGTGCCGCACGAACCGTCCGAGCGAGGCGCGGTCCGGCAGGAGGATCGCGAAGTGGAAGAGCCCCGTGCGTCCGCGGCGCGGCATTGGCGCGGCACCGGCCAGCTCGCGGAGCTCGACGAGGGCGCCCTCCTCGCCCTGAGGCGCCATCAGCGCGACCGACGCGGGCCCCGCCGTGGCGACGAGCCGCCGAAGTCCCAGCACCCGCTCGTAATAGGCGACCGACCGCTCGAGGTCGGCGACCTGCAAGACGACCCGTCCGAGCGAGAGTCGCTCGGGGAGCCGCTCTCCCGAGGCCGGGGGTTGCCCGAATGACCCCGGCGTCGCCGCCGCGCCGCCGTCTCCGTCGCCGTGGATGTCCCGCGTCGTCACTCCCATGGTGGCCTCCTATTCCCGTGCGCGCCGGTCCGACGCCCGACGGCCGGGTGTCGCGGCGTCCGTGCCCGGCCCGCCCCCGTCCGCGCGCACCCCGCGGATGCGCGCGATCGCCGCATCCAGCGTCGGCGTGATCGCCTCTGCCCCGAGCAGGTCGCCGACGCGCGATCGCTCGATCACCCGCCGCACTGGCTCCTGCACCTCGGCGAGCAGCACCCGTGTCCCCTCCTTCTGGCTGCGGCGGACCACGTCGAGCAGTGCGCTGAGTCCCGTCGAATCGATGACCGGCACATCGCGCAGGCGCAGCACGAGCACGCGAGGACGCTCGGCGACCTCGTTGAGCATGTTCTTGAACCGGTCCGCCGCGCCGAAGAAGAACGGCCCGTTGATCGCGTAGACCTGCACCTCACGGGGGAGGGCCGCCACCCGCTCTGCCGTGGAGTCCGCGCTCGGCTCCTCTCCGTCGGTGAGCTCGCGCGAGATCGCCGTGACGTCCGAGACCTCCGCCATCCGTCGCATGAAGAGGAACGAGGCGAGCACCATGCCGACGCCGATCGCCACGGTCAGGTCCACCAGCACCGTGAGGAGGAAGGTCGTCAGGAGCACGGCGACGTCGCTGCGCGGGCCGCGGAACTCGCCGACGAACACCCGCCACTCGCTCATGTTGTAGGCGACCACGACGAGGATCGCCGCGAGGGTCGCCATCGGGATGAGCGCGGCCCAGCGCGCGAAGAAGAGCGTGATGAGCAGCAGCGTCAGGGCGTGCACAATCCCGGCGACCGGCGTGCGCCCGCCACTCTTCACGTTCGTCGCGGTGCGCGCGATCGCCCCCGTCGCCGGGATGCCGCCGACCAGCGCGCTCGCGATGTTCGCGACCCCCTGCCCCACGAGTTCCATGTTCGACCGGTGGCGGCCGCCGATCATCCCGTCTGCGACGACCGCCGAGAGGAGCGACTCGACGCTCCCGAGCAGGGCGATGGTCAGCGCCGGCCCGACGAGTCCCATCACCTGGGTGAACGAGAGGTCGGGCAGCCCGGGATGGGGTATCGCCGCGCTGATCTCACCGAACCGCGACCCGATGGTCTCGACGGGCATCCCGAGCCACTGCACCATCACCGTCGTCGCGATGAGCGCGACGAACGGCGCCGGCACGCGATGACTGACCCGCGGCCAGAGCACCAGGATCAGGAGCGCGAGCAGCGCCACGACGGTCGCATCGCCGCTCGCGGTGCCCGCGTGCTCGGCGAACGCCGCCCACTTCTCGGTGAACTCGGGCGGCACGGTCCCCATCTCGAGCCCGAGGAAGTCCTTCACCTGGCTCGAGAGGATGATCACCGCGATCCCGCTCGTGAAGCCGACGATCACCGGATGCGGGATGAACTTGATCGCCGCGCCGAACTTGAACAGTCCCATCGCGACGAGGATCACCCCCGCCATCGCCGTCGCGACGATCAGCCCGTCCACGCCGTACTGGTGGACGATGCCGTAGACGATCACGACGAACGCGCCCGTCGGTCCGCCGATCTGGACCCGCGACCCACCGAGGGCCGAGATCAGGAACCCGGCGACGATGGCCGTCCAGAGCCCGCGCTCCGGCGTGACCCCGCTCGCGATCGCGAAAGCGATCGAGAGGGGCAGCGCGACGATGCCGACGATCACCCCGGCCGTCAGGTCGGCCGTGAACCGTTCCCGCGTGTAGCCCCGGAGCGTGGTGACGAGCTTCGGGACGAGCATCGCGTCAGCCCACCGCTTTCCGCACGGCCGGCGCGACCACCGTCCCGTAGAGCTCGATCGCGCGCAGCATCTCCCGGTGCGGCATCGTGCCGACGCTGAACTGGAGGGACAACCGCGTCATCCCGAAGAGCTCGTGTTCCCAGAGGATCTTGTCGATCGCCTCCTGCGGGCTCCCGACCAGTATCGCCCCGCGGGGCGAGCGCTCGGCGTCGAACTGGTTGCGCGTCGGCGGGGGCCAGCCGCGCTCACGGCCGATCTTCCCCATCTGCAGCATGTACGGCGGGAACGCCGCATCGGCGGCCGCCGCGGAACTGTCGGCGATGAACCCGTGAGAGGCGATCGCGATCTCCGCCTTCGACGGGTCGCGACCCGACTTCTCCCACGTCTCGCGGTAGAGCCGCACGAAGGGCACGAACAGCTCGGGGCCGCCTCCGATGATCGCGAGGGCCATCGGCAGCCCGAGCGTCGCGGCGCGCACCACCGACTGCGGTGTGCCACCCACCGCGACCCACACCGGCAGCGGCTGCTGCACCGGGCGCGGGAAGACCGCCTGGTCGTCGAGCGGCGCGCGGAACCGCCCCTGCCAGGTCACGCGCTCGCTGTCACGGATCCGGAGGAGCAGCTCGAGCTTCTCGTTGAAGAGCGCGTCGTAGTCGTGCAAGTCGTAGCCGAAGAGCGGGAAGCTCTCGATGAACGACCCCCGCCCGGCCATCAGTTCGGCGCGGCCGTGCGAGAGGAGGTCGAGCATCGCGAACTCCTGGAAGGCCCGCACCGGGTCGTCCGAGGAGAGCACCGTGACCGCGCTCGAGAGCCGGATCCGCCGGGTGCGGGCCGCGATCGCCGCCAGCACGACCGCCGGCGTCGAGACCAGGTAGTCGGGGCGATGGTGCTCGCCGACGCCGATCACGTCGAGGCCGACCTCGTCCGCCAGCACCGCCTCCTCGAGCAGGTTCGCCATCCGCTCCGCCGGTGCGAGCAGCCTTCCCGAGCGATCCGGCGTGTTCTCGACGAAGGTGTAGAGCCCGAGTTCCATGGACGGTCGGTTCAAGCTAGTCGGACCCGGCGGAGGCGCAACGAATTGCCGACGACGCTCACCGAGCTGAACGCCATCGCCGCGCTCGCGATCACCGGGCTCAGGAGCAGGCCGAACGCCGGATAGAGCACGCCCGCCGCCACCGGGATCCCGATCACGTTGTAGATGAAGGCCCAGAACAGGTTCTGCCGCATCGTGCGCATCGTGCGCCGCGAGAGCGCGATCGCCTCCGCCGCCGCGCCGAGGTCGCCCCGCATGAGCACGATGTCGGCGGCATCCACCGCGATGTCGGTCCCCGTGCCGATCGCCATCCCCACGTCCGCCTGCGCGAGCGCCGGCGCGTCGTTGATGCCGTCGCCGACCATCGCGACGACCCTCCCCTCCCCCTGGAGGCGCCTGATCTCGGCGACCTTCCCCTCGGGGAGCACGCCGGCCACGACACGGTCGATCCCCGCGCCGCGGGCGATCGCCTCCGCGGTGCGCCGATGGTCGCCGGTGAGCATCACCACCTCGAGCCCCATCGCATGCAGTCGTGCGATCGCCTCCCGCGAACCGGCACGGATCGGGTCGGCCACGGCGAGGAGGCCGGCGAGGGCGCCGTCCGCCGCGACGTACATCGGCGTCCTCCCCTCCCCCGCGAGACGCTCGGCCTCGGCGGCGAGCGGCGCGACATCGATCGCGTAGTCCGCCATCAACGTGGCGTTGCCGACGGCGAGCGCGACGCCATCGACCACGCCGGTCGCGCCGCGGCCCGTCACCGAGTCGAACGACTCCGCCTCCGAGAGCGCGAGCCCCTGCGACAGCGCGTGCTGCACGATCGCGTCCGCCAGCGGATGCTCGGAACCGCGTTCGAGAGACGCCACGAGGCGGAGCAGGTCGGCCTCGGTCCGCGCGGGCGCGCGGGCACCCGCCGTGACCAGCGCGGGGGCGAGCCGCAGGTCCGTCACCGTCGGCCTCCCCTCCGTCACCGTCCCCGTCTTGTCGAGCACCACCGTGCCGACGTCCCCCGCGCGCTGGAGCGCCTCACCTCCCTTGATCAGCACCCCGGCCTCCGCGCCGCGGCCGGTGGCCACCATCAGCGCCGTCGGCACCGCGAGCCCCATCGCGCAGGGGCAGGCGATGACCAGCACGGCGACGGCCGCGGCGAAGGCCTTGATCGAGGGGGCCTGCCCGGCGAGCACGAACCAGGCGGCGAAGGTCGCGATCGCGATCGAGATCACGACCGGCACGAAGACCGCGGAGACGCGATCGGCGAGTCCTTGGATCGGCGCGCGCGACCCCTGCGCATCGCGCATCAGCTTCACGATCTGCGCCAGGACCGAGTCGGCGCCGAGCGTCGTCGCCTTCAGGCGGAACGCCCCGGTGCGGTTCACCGTCCCGCCGATGACGCGGTCCCCGACGCCCTTGGCCACCGGGAGCGATTCGCCGGTGAGCATGCTCTCGTCCACCGCACTCTCGCCACGCACGATCGTGCCGTCCACCGGGATCCGCTCCCCTGGCCGGACCGCGACCAGGTCCCCGGCGACGACCTCCTCCACGGGGAGCTCCTGCTCGACGAGATTGCGGATCACGCGCGCCGTCTTCGGCCGCAGGTCCGCCAGGGCGCGCAGCGCGCTCGCCGTATCCCGCTTCGCGCGCGCCTCGAACGCGTTCCCGACGAGGATCAACGCGATGATGAGGATCACCGCCTCGAAGTACACGTCGCCCGCGACGCCGCCTCGCTGGAGGAAGCCCGGTGCCAGGGTCGCGATGAGCGAGTAGAGGAACGCCGCCCCCGTCCCGAGGGCGATCAGCGTGTTCATGTCCGCCGAGTGATGACGGAAGGCCGACCAAGCGCACACATAGAAGTGCCGGCCGGCTGTCGCCATCACCGCGGCCGTCGCCACGAGGAGCACCCAGTCGAGCCCGTGGAACCGGTGCATCAGCGGCATCGCGCCCATGGCGAGCGCCCCCACCGCGAGGCTCACGATCGCCTTCGTCCGCAGCGAGCGGTACTCCTCGGCGGTCGCGCGGTCCTGCGCCTCTTGTTCCTCGAACGCCGTCCGCTGCGTACTCGGGAGCTCCGCGCCGTACCCTGTCGACCGCACCGCTTCCACGAGCGTCTCGGGACCGATGGTGGCCGGGTCGTAGGTCACCGTGGCGTTGCCGAGCATCAGGTTCACGGTCGCGTCGGCGACACCGGGCTGCTGTTGCAGCGCCTTCTGCACGCGGGCCTGGCAGGCGGCGCAGGTCATCCCCGTCACCGGGAAGCTCGCAGTCGCAGCCATCGGTCAGTCCTCGACGATGATGGTGCCCCGCAGCATGCTCATGCCGCAGGTGAAGTCGTGGCGTCCGGCCGCGGTTGGCGTGATCTCGATCGTCGTGCGCTCGCCGGTGGGAAGGAACCGGCGCACACCGAAGTCAGCGATCACGACCTCATCGGAGCAGGGGTTCCTATCCCGCCGGTCGAAGACGAGTCGCAGGGGACGCCCGGCCGTCGCGAGCACGGCGTTGGGGGCGTAGCCGCCATCCACCACGATGACGACCTCGGTCGGCGCCGTCGCGTCGGAGCCGACGACGCCCGGGCGGACGACCCCGGCGGTCGCGGCGATCCGCGGACGGCCGGCGACGAAGAAATGCCAGTTGACCCACGCGATCGCCGCGATCGAGGCGAGGACGACGATCAGTTCGGTCGGATCCATGATCGGGGCCCCTCAGCTCGCAGCGAGGACGCGGTACCCGACGTCCTCGATCGCCTTCGCGATGAGCTCGGACTTCACCCGCGACTCGTCGAACGAGACGGTCGCGGACCCGATGCTGAGGCGATCGACGGTCACGTCGGGGAGCGAACGCAGGGCGCGGTCCACGGTCTGGAGGCAGTGGCCGCAGGTCATGCCGTGAACCGAGAAGGTCGTCTTCGTCATCGCTGCAGAGGGAAGATGGGACGGAGATGCGGACGGATCAGATACCCCACCTGGGTATAATCCTAATACCCCCTCCCCCTATGTCAAGGCATCACCGGTCGACCCCCTCGCCGCCGCCACGCGAGCCTCGATCCATCGCGCCATCGCGGGATGCGGCAGTAGCGGCTCGGGCCCGTACCAGGACGGCGTACCCCGGGTGTCCGTGGGCACGTTGTCGCGACTCACCGAGCCCTTCGAGACGAGGATCGGGATCACGAGCACGTCAGCGCCGGTCGCCAGGTACTGCAGTTCGATGCGTTCCCGAGTGCGACGGACCGTCTCAGCGAGCACCCGCGTGACCTCAGGGGAATCGTCCATCGCCCTCACGAGGGTGATCGGTATCCGTGGCACCGGAGCGTCGATCCCGGCCATGTGCAGGCGGTGCTGCATCGTCTCGCTGAGATCGACGTCCTCACCGCCAGCCAGCGGATCCGTTCGTGGTATCCCGAATGGCTCGAGACGAGCATAGGCACGACGACCACCCGCTCCGCCCCCGCCGCTCCGAGGCGGGCGACCAGTGTCCCGGAACCGGGCGCGCGGCGCGGCCGGCACCCTGAGGAACGCCACCTCGGCCGGCCCTCCCGTCCTCGCCTCACGGGCGGCGCACTGCACCCTCGCGTTCCGGAGCGTCTCGCCTCCGTGTGCCACGGGCAGGGTCCCCGTGCGCTCGGCAGCTTGTGCGAACGAGTTGGAGGGACAGGCGATGGAGGGAGCAGCCGCGGACATCAGGAACGCGAGAGAAGCCAAGGCGATTGGGTGACTGGGCGGATCGTGCCTGGATCGGTTAAGAATGAGTCTCACGTGAGAGAGAACAGGCCGCGGCATGCCAGGGTGATTCAATAGGCTTTGATTCGACCGCCCAACCGTCTTCCTTCAATCGCCATGGGATCGCGAGCGAGTGAGCGTCTGGTCAGCTGGCGACGCGGGCGGCCGCGGAGCGCCCGGCTCGAGCGCCTCATCGTGCGCGTTCGCGGACTCGAGTTCGCGGTCTGGCGCTCCGGCGCGATCGAAGGAGCGGTCCCGCTCCTCGCAATCAACGGCGGGATGATCTACGGACACGACCTCCTGTGGCCGACGTTCGCTCCGCTCGCGGAGGGACGGCAGTTGATCATGTACGACCAGCGGGGGCGCGGCCGGACCTCGGCGCCGCCGGGCCGGCACGCCGCGCGCATCGAGCACGATGTGCTCGACGTCATCGCACTGCGCGACGCCCTCGGGATCGCACGATGGGATATCGCCGGGCACTCGTGGGGCGGCGGGCTCGCGCTGCTCGCCGCCGCCGAGGATCCCTCGGGGGTTCGTCGCGTCGTGACGTTCGACGCGGTCGGCGCGACATCGGGTTGGCTCGACCGCCTCCATGAGCGCGCGCTCGCGCACCTCGCGGCGCGTGGCGCCTCGGCCGCGCACGCTGCGCTCGCGGCCCTCGATCCGCGCGCCCTCCACGCCCCCGATCCGGCGCTGCACGCCGACTACAGCCTCGCGATGTATCCGGCGTGGTTCCACGACCAGGCGATGCTCTCGTTCTCGCCTCCCCGCACCGAGAGTGCGACGGGTGCGGTGGTCGCAGCGCGGCTGCGGCGCGAGGGATTCGACTGGCGCGCACGATACGCCGCGGTCCGCGCACCGACCCTCCTGATCCACGGCGAGGAGGATGCGATCCCGGTAGCGGAGGCCGAGGCGAGTGCGCGCCTCATCCCGGCCGGTCAGGTGGTGCGGGTGCCGGAGGCGGGTCACATGCCGTTCTTCGAGAACCCCGAACCGACGTTCGGCGCCGCGCTCGCATTCCTCGACGCACCGTGACGAGGACCCGTCAGGTCGCTCACGCCGTCGCGCTGCTCGCCACGCTGCTCGCCGCGCTGCTCCTCCTCGGCACGGGTTGCGGCCCCACCGATCGGGTCGATGGCGACATCGTACCGGGGAACCCGCAGTCGGCGTCCGCGGACGCCCCCGCGAGCGACTCGGTGAGTCCTCGCGGGCCATCCGAGCGGGACGCGAGCTTCGCCGACTCGGTCGAGCGCTACGCCGCGTACCGCGACCTCCTCGCGACGCGCGGCCGCAACACCTATCTCCCCGCGCTCCTCGCCCAGCGCGGGGGCATCAACCATCGGTGGGCCGACCGCGGAGGCGAGCGCCTCCGCGTCTGGGTGCAGGACATCGACGCCCGGCGTCCCGCGCTCGCTCGCCGCATCGTCGCCGACGCCTTCGCGGACTGGACCGATGCCGGGATCCCGGTCGCGTTCACCGTCGTCCCCGACTCCTCGCGCGCCGACGTGATCGTCACCTGGGTGGAACGCTTCGACGCGCAGATGACCGGTGTGACGCGGTGGGGCACCGATCCCCGCGAGTGGATCGTCTCGGCCCGCATCGAACTGGCGCGGCGCCAGCCGGACGGCGCACCGCTCGACAGCGCCGGACTCGCAGCGATCGCGCGGCACGAGGTCGGCCACCTCCTCGGCCTCGACCACGTGGAGGACGACACCAGCATCATGGCGTCGCGGATCAGGGTGTCGGGACTCAGCGAGGCGGACCGTCGCACGATCCGCCTCGTCTACGAGCTCCCGGCCGGCCGTCTGCCGCTCCCGTGACGCCGTGGCGCGACTACGGCTGCGGCGGGCCCCAGCGGAGCGTCACCGTCCGGGGCTTCCGCTCGCGCAGCACCGTCAGCGTGGCCTCGTGACGCTCGCCGACACCGAGCAACTGGACGAAGACCATCGGGTCGGTGGCGGGTGCGTCGCCGACGGCCGTCACGACATCTCCGCCCTTGAGCCCGGCGCGGGCGGCGAGGCTGCCAGCGGCGACATCGTAGACCATCACCCCCTGCTTCGCCCCGAGCAACTCGCGCCAGTCGTCATCGAGTGAACGAAACTTCGCGCCCGCGAAGTAGCCCTCGCTCGGCCCGCCCGAGTTGAAGACGAAGAGGCGGATGTCCTCGGGGGAGCCGGCCTGCCGCCGTTCGAACATCGGACCGACCTCGACGCGCATGGCCGTGCGGTCGGGTCCGGCCCGCCGGACCCCGGTGAAGGCTCCCGCGCGCAGCGGCAGCAGCACGCGCTCGAACTCGCCGCACGAGGCGGCGAAGTCCTTGGGCCGCGGCTCCACGGAGACGATCAGGTCCCGCGGGGCGCCACCGCGCTCGACACGCACGACCACGGTGCGTCCCGGCACGAGCAGGTCGTTGATCTCGGGGATGCGCTGGCGCGCGTCCCGCCCGCCGATCGCGAGGAGGCGGTCGTGGCGCTGTATGCCGCCGCGCTCGGCCGGCCCGCCGGGCTCGACCGACCCGACGACGACGCCGGACGGCGAGGGACGGCCGTCCACGACCTCCATCCGGGTGTCCAGGCTCACGCCGATGTATCCCTCGGGCTGCGGTCCCTGCTCGCTCTCACAGCGCGACTGGATCGCGCTCATCATCGCGAACGCCTCGCGGGAGCTCCGCATGAACTCCTCGTCGAGCCGGCGCCGCGCCGAGACGTCTCCATCGGGGGAGAGGGCCCGCATGGACGCGAGCAACTGCGCTTCCCGCTCGCGCCACTCGGCCACCATCCGATGGACCTCGTCGGCCTTCGCCGCGTAGATCCGGTTGACGATCGAGTCGGTCCGGGGATCGGGGCCGCTCCGCAGCACCCGCACGTTCTGTGCGTCGGCGCTCCCGGCGACCAACGCGATGCCGAGGAGCGATCCCAGCGCGAGCGACGACGCGCGGACGAGGTACTCCGGGCGCGGCGACATCAGTAACGCTCCATCCGGCGCGTCTCGGGAAGCGTCGCGCCGATCTGCCGGAGCGTCGCCTCCCGGGCGCCGATGGTGGTGAGGTAGTACTGGTTGAGCATCGGGTCCTGCGGCGCGCGATAGAGCGCGGCCCGGGTCGCGGCCGCGATCTCATCGAGTGCGTTGAGGCGCGCCCGATAGCTGTCCTGGTTCATCCCGATGAACCGTGACGAAGTGTCCTGCGCGGCGAGGAAGGCCGCGGCATCCTGGTACTGCTGCTGCGCGGCCGTGAGGACCCGCACCGCTTCGTCGGTGCTCGTGAACGCCGGGAGTGCCGTGGCGACCTCGGCGCCGTCGGCCGGCCCGAGCGACACCTGCGTCGAGAGCCTCCCAGCGATCGCGCCACCCAGCACGAGGGCGACGCCAGCGGCGGCGCGGAGCACCCAGCGAGGCCACGGACGCGGCGCGGAAGCCTCCCGCCGCCCCTCGATCGCGAGGACGGGCGCGCCGCCGCCCGGCGCGCCGCCCCGCGATGCGTCCACGATGAGCCCTTCGGCGCGGAGCTGCGGCGCGAGGCGCGACCACGCCGTCAGGGGTTCCATCGGCACCGGAGCCATCGCCGCCATCCGCACGAGGCGGCGATGGGCGGAGAGCTCGGCGCGGCAGTCCCAGCAGCCGGCGAGGTGCGTGGCCTCGTCGGCGCTCGGCGTGTCGTCCGCGATCGCGGGGAATCGTTCAGTCGAGATGTGTGACATGTTCCGGGTCCTTCGTCGGCGTTGAGACGTCCACGAGATGCGCGAGCAGCCGACGGAGCTTCGCGCGGGCCTTGAAGAGCTGCGATTTCGATCCCCCCGAGGTGATGCCCAGCTCCGCGGCGATCTCCTCGTGGGTGTATCCCTCGACGTCGTGCAGCACGAACACCGCCCGCGCGCCGGGA
>CAZYUL010000065.1:0-15742 GCA_964650715.1 uncultured Gemmatimonas sp.
GGGGCTCCTCTCGCTCGTCGGCGACGACATGCAGGCGCTGCGCTGCTCGCTCTTCTTGCGCGGACGCGAGCCGGGGACCCTGTACCTCGCCGCCGCGCGCGGACTCGCGCCCCACATCCAGCTCGGCAAGGTGATCGCCCTCGGCGAAGGGGTCGCGGGCAAGGTGGCGCAGCGCCGGGAGCCGATGCTCGTGGTGGACGCGGTCGACGCGAAGACCCCGCCGCTCCTCGGAGACGACTACCTCACGACCGGCTCGTTCATCTCCTTCCCGCTCGTCTTCCACGGGGAACTGGTCGGCGTCGTCAATCTCACGAACCGCGCGCAGCGTGGCCTCTTCGTGGAGGAGGACGTCGAGCGCGTCAGGATGCTCGCGCTCGTGATCTCCCTCATCGCGAGTGAGGCGAGACTCCCGGACGGGCTCCTCGGGACGATCCGTGAGCGTTAGCGTCCTCCAGAAGACGCTTCGCACGCTGGCGGCAGGCGGGACCCTCTCGGGGGAGGATGCGGCGGCGGCGTTCCGCGCGGTGATGGCGGGGGACGGGACCGCCGCGCAGATGGCCGCCCTCCTGATGGGGCTCCGGGTGCGCGGAGAGACCTCGGTCGAAGTGGCGGGTGCGGCTCGCGCCCTCCGCGACGCGATGACCCGCCTCGAGACCCCCGATCCCGGCGCGCTCGTGGACACCTGTGGGACCGGAGGCGGCGCGGTCGGCACCTTCAACATCTCGACCGCCGCCGCGATCCTGGCCGCCGGTGCCGGCGTCCGCGTCGCAAAGCACGGCAACCGCTCGTTCACGTCGAAGTCCGGCAGCGCCGACGTCCTCGAGGCGCTCGGGGTCGCGATCGACGTGCCGGTCCCGCGGATGGCCCGCGTGCTCGAGGAGGCGGGGATCGTCTTCATGTTCGCCCCCACGATGCATCCGGCGATGCGGCATGTCGGTCCGGTGCGCCGCGAGATGGCGATCCCGACTGTGATGAACCTGGTGGGCCCGCTCGCGAACCCCGCCGGGGCGGGTCGTCAGGTGATCGGCGTGGCGGACGCCGGGCGCCTGGACCTCATCGCCGGCGCACTCGCCGACCTCGGCACCGTGCACTCGCTCGTGGTGCACGGAGCACCGGGGATGGACGAGATCTCGCCGCTCGGCCCGACCACCGTGATCGAGCTCGAGGGCGCGACCGTGCGGCGGTGGATACTCGACCCGGCGCGCTTCGGCTTCGACGGGATGGAGGCCGCCGACCTCGCCGGCGGCGAGCCGTCGCAGAATGCGCTCGTCATCGAGCGGGTGCTGATGGGGAAGGGGCCCGCCGGCGCCGAGGCCGCGGTGCTGCTCAACGCCGCGGCGGCGATCCTCGTCGCGGGGCGCGCCGGAGACTTCGAAGGGGCGCTCGCGATCGCGCGGGACGCGCTCGGCGACGGCCGGGGGTGGGACGCCCTCGGGCGGCTGCGGGCGGCCTCCAACGCGGAGCGGTGATCAGTAGCGGCGCATCACGCCGACGACGATCCCCTGCACGCGCACCTGGTCCTCCCGGAAGTACATCGGCGACATCGTGCCGTTCGCCGGCTGCAGGCGGACGCGGCCGTCCCGCTCGCGATAGTAGCGCTTGACCGTCGCCCCGGAGTCCTCGAGCATCGCGATCACCATCTCGCCATTGTCCGCGGCGGGACGGTCGTGCACCACCACGTAGTCCCCGTCCGCGATCTGCTCCTCGATCATCGAGTTGCCGCGCACCTTCAGCACGAAATGATTGCCTGCGCGGCGGACGAAGTCATCCGGGACGGCGATGGTCTCGGACGTCTCGAACGCCTCGATCGGCACGCCAGCTGCGACGGCGCCGAGGATCGGGAGCTCGATCGCCTTGGGGAAGACGTCCGACGGGAGGATCTCGATCGCGCGACTCTCATTGTAAGAGCGCTTGATGTAGCCCTTCCGCTCGAGGTTGCTGAGGTGCTCGTGCACCGTTGCGAGCGAGTTATAGTTGAACTGCTCGGCGATCTCCTCGAAGCTCGGGGCGTACCCGTGCTCGGCCTCGTAGCTCGTCAGGAAGTCCAGGATCTGGCGCTGGCGCTTGGTGAGCGGCATCTCGTCGTCCCCGGTGACCATGGGAGTGGCGTGACGGCCGGGATGGCCGTCTCCGACAAGACTCCCGAACAGTACCCGAAGTAACGGTATCCGAACATTGACCGAAAGGCAAGCGACTCGGACTTGGTCCCCGCCCGGCGGGCCGTTGGGTGAACTCATGAGGGCGTCGGCGGCGCGCTCGCGTATGGGGCGCGCCGCCATCTCGGCGTTACGCACCCGGGTGGGCGAGTTGCCTCCCGCGCCACCGCTGAGCGCCGCGCTCGGCGGGGGGGCCGTCGCGGTCATCGCCGAGGTGAAGCGGAGGTCCCCCTCCAAGGGCTCCATCAACGAGGGAATCCGGGCTGCCGACCGGGCGCGCGCGTACGAGGCCGGCGGGGCCGCCGCGATCTCGGTGCTGACGGAGCCGACGCGGTTCGGCGGCACGCTCGATGACCTCGCGCACGTGCGTGCCGCGGTGAAGCTCCCGATCCTGCGGAAGGACTTCATCTCCACCGAGGCCCAGTTGCTCGAGGCCCGGGCGTCCGGGGCATCGGCGGCCCTCCTCATCGCGCGCGGGCTCGCGTCGGCGCTCTTGGCCGACTTGGCCGCGAGGGCGCGCGAGATCGGGCTCGAGGTGCTCGTCGAGGTGCGGGATGAGGCGGAACTCGCCGACGCCATCGCGATCCCCGACGCGGTGATCGGCGTCAACGCCCGGGACCTCGAGACCCTCGAGGTCGAGGCGGAGGTGACCGCCCGACTCATCCCGACGGTCCCTCGAGGTCGCATCGTCGTTCATGAGAGTGGCGTGTCGGACCGCGCGGACGTCGAGCGCGCCGCCTCCGCCGGTGCCGACGCGGTGCTCGTCGGATCCCTCCTGTCGAGGGCCGCCGATGCCGCGGAGGTCGTCCGCTCGCTGACCGGCGTGTCGCGACGTCCGCGTGGCTGAGATCAAGTTCTGCGGTCTCACGCGCGTCGAGGATGCGCGTCTCGCCGCGTCGCTCGGCGCGGCGTACGCGGGGGTGGTGCTCGCGGGAGGTCCGCGTCAGCTGGACGTCACGCGCGCGGGAACGGTGCTCGCCGGCGTGTCCGGCGGCAGCACTCGGCGCGCTGGCGTGTTCGGCGCGCGTCCGGTGGACGAGATCGCGCGCGCGGCGGACGCGCTCGCGCTCGATGTGATACAATTGCACAGTGGCGCGACCCGGGACCGCATCCTAGAGTTGCAGCAGCGATTCGGGGGTGAGGTCTGGGCGGTGGTCGGCGTCGGGCCCGGCGGCGCCGTGCCCGTCGGCGAGCTGGCGGACGCTGCGGCTCACGCGGCCGGCGTCGTGCTCGACACCAGCGTGGGCGGTCGGAGCGGCGGCACCGGCGTGGCGTTCGACTGGCAGGCGGCGGTGCAGGCGTTGGCAGCCGTGCGGGGGCGCGCCCGGCTGATCGTCGCCGGTGGGCTTCGCGCGTCGAACGTCGCCGAGGCGATCGCCGTGCTCTCGCCGGATGTCGTGGATGTCTCATCCGGGGTCGAGTCGTCCCCGGGGATCAAGGACCCAGGATTGATGCGGGCGTTCGCCGGGGCGGCGCGTCCGCGCGAGGAGTGATGCGGGAGACGGCGACTGATCGGTTCGGCATCTTCGGCGGGCGCTACGTGCCCGACACGCTCGTCCCCGCGCTCGATGAGCTCGAGGCGACGCTCGCGTCGGCGCTCGCGGATCCGACGTTCGAGCGGGAGTTGCAGCACCTGCTGCGGACCTACGTCGGTCGTCCCTCTCCACTCTCCGAGGCGCCCCGATTCTCCGAGCGCGTCGGCGCGACGGTCTGGCTGAAGCGCGAGGACCTCAACCACACCGGGGCGCACAAGATCAACAACGCGCTGGGCCAGGCGCTGCTCGCCCAGCGGATGGGGAAGCGGCGGATCATCGCCGAGACGGGCGCCGGCCAGCACGGCGTGGCCACGGCGACCGTCTGCGCGCGGCTGGGGCTCGAGTGCGTCGTGTACATGGGCGAGGAGGACATGCGCCGGCAGGAGCTCAACGTCGTCCGGATGCGGCTCCTCGGCGCCACCGTCGTCCCCGTGACGGCCGGCACGCGCACGCTCAAGGACGCCACCAGCGAGGCGATCCGCGACTGGGTGACGACCTGCCGAGAGTCGCACTACATCATCGGCTCGGTGGTCGGCCCCGCGCCGTACCCGCGGATGGTCCGCGAGCTGCAGGCGGTCATCGGGCGCGAGGCTCGCGCGCAGATGCTCGAGCAGGCCGGGGCGCTTCCGCGGACGGTGGTCGCCTGCGTCGGCGGCGGCTCGAACGCGATGGGCATCTTCCACGCGTTCGTCGGTGACGCGTCGGTGGAACTCGTCGGGGTCGAGGCCGCCGGCGAGGGACTCGACACCGGGCGGCATTCGGCGTCCCTCACGGCGGGCGTACCCGGAGTGCTGCACGGGACGCTCAGCTTCCTGTTGCAGGACGCGGAAGGGCAGGTGCACCCCGCGCACTCGATCTCGGCGGGACTCGACTACCCGGGCGTCGGACCCGAGCACGCGTGGTTGAAGGAGAGCGGCCGCGCGACCTACGTCTCGGTGACGGACGAGGCGGCGCTGCGCGGGTTCGGCCTCCTCGCGCGCCTCGAGGGGATCATCCCTGCGCTCGAGACCGCTCATGCGGTCGCGTGGGTCGCGGATCAACGAGGTCGCTGGGCGGCGGATGACTCCGTCCTGCTCTGCGTGAGCGGTCGCGGCGACAAGGACGTCGCGCAGGTCGCGTCGTTCCTCGGGCAGGGCCCCCGCGCGTGAGCGCCACACCGCGGTCGAGCGCGGCCGTCACCCCCGCGCAGCGGGCGAGCCTGGCGCAGGCGATCGAGGAACTCCCGTTCCCGCCGACGCCGATCCAGGAGATGTTCCGGATGCTCGACAAGGCAGTCCGGGCGCACCAGCTGTACATGCACAACAACCCGGTCTATCTGAAGGCGCTCGAGACCTCGCAGAAGTCCTTCGAGCCCGTCTGGGAGCAGACGAACGAACTCGTCATCCAGGTGACTGACACGCAGTTCAAGTGGTTCGGTGTGCCGGTGTGGGAGCAGCCCGACAAGGGTGGCGACTCGATGCCGTGGCTGCTGTTCAAGGACGGTCTGCGCGAGTTCACCCTCGTGAACGGCTTCGAGGAGCAGGAACTCGAGAAGCTCCTCGGGATCTTCGGTCGGGTGCGCCGCGCGCAACCGCACGAGGATGACCTGCTCACGATCCTGTGGGAGCAGGACTTCCAGCTGATGCGTTACCGGTATGTCGAGATCAATGACCCGGCCGCCGCCCTGGATTCGAGCGCTGAGCCCGGTCGCTGGCCGGCGCCCGCGGGGAAGTCGTTCGAGCCGCCGTCGGCGGCGATCGAGGAGGCGAAGGAGGAGCAGGGGGCCGCGGGCGCCGAGGCGCCCTCGCGCCCATCCGGCGTCGTGAGCATGGAGGATTTCGACTCCACGCTCTACTTCCTCGATGGGAACGAGATCGAGTACCTCCGGCAGGAGACGACGCGCGAGTATGCGCTCGACCTGCGCCGCCAGGTGCTCTGTGCGCTCCTCGACATCTTCGAACTGCAGGTGGACCCACTGGTGCGCTCCGAGGTGGCGGGGGACCTCGAGTCGCTCGTTCTGCACCTGCTCTCGGCCGGTCAGTTCTCGACGGTCGCGTTCCTGCTCAAGGAGATCGAGGGGACGATGCAGCGTTCGCGCGAGCTGCGGCCTGCCGACCGCGAGCGGCTCGGGCGCCTCTCCGAGCGGCTCAGCCACCCCGACGCGCTCGCGCAGATGCTGCAGGCACTCGAGGAGACGGCGAAGCTGCCGCCGCGCGACGACCTCGCGCAGCTCTTCGGGCAGCTGAAGCCCCAAGCCCTCTCGGTGCTGTTCGACTTCATCGACCGCACGCAGAACACCGAGCTCCGCCCGCTGCTCGAGGGATCCGCCGAGCGCCTCGCGCAGTCGAACACGAGCGAGTTGGTGAGGTTGGTGAAGGATCCCAAGCCGGCGGTCGCGCGCGAGGCGATCCGCCGCGCGGGAGCGATGCGGGCGCAGGCGGCCGTCCCGCCGCTCGGAGAGATCCTCGGCAGCGGCGCCGAGCGCCCGCTCCGTGCCGCCGCGGTCACCGCCCTCACCGAGATCGGCACCGCCGGCGCGCTGACCGCGCTCGAGACCGCGCTCACCGATGACGATCGCGACATCCGCATCGCCACCGTCCGCGCGCTGACCGCGCGGACCCACCGACCGGCGCTCGCCAAGGTGGACGCGATCGTGAAGGGGAAGGGGCCGCGCCAGGCGGACCGCACCGAGCGGATCGCCATCTTCGAGCTGTACGGCACGATCTGCGGGGACGGTGGCGTCCCGTACCTCGATTCGGTGCTCAACGCGAAGGCGGGCCTCTTCGGGCGCAAGGAGGACCCGGAGCTCCGGGCGTGCGCGGCGATCGCGCTCGGACGGATCGGGACGGCGGCGGCGCGCAACTCGCTCGAGAAGGCGGTGGGGGAGAAGGACGTCATCGTCCGCGCGGCGGTGACACGCGCGCTCAAGGGAGTGCCCGCCACATGACGGGTCCCACGCCTCCCGGCGGGCGGCCCTCGGTCGCCCGGGACACGCAGGCGCTCAAGGCCGCCGGGCTCGGCGAGGGCGCGGTGCGCACGATCGGCCGGACCTGGGTCCTCGGCCTCTACGTCGCCCTCCGCAACCTGAAGATGTACCCGGTCGAGAACGCCGTGGTGCAGAAGGCGCTCGAGGACCTCACGAATCTCTCCGGCGAACTGATCGCCGGCGATGGCGAATGCGAGTTCCGCCTCGCGGGGGAGTTCCTGTTCCTGAACGCGACCCGCATGAAGCTCGACCTCGACAACTACACGAGCTTCTCGTACATCCTCGGGCGCTGCCGTGACGCAGGCGTCGGGCTCCTCCGCTTCCACGAACGCCCCTCGGTGCGCGACTGGACGATCCTGCTCTCGTTCCTCACCTCGACGACCGGCGGCGCCCCCGCCGACCGGTTCGAGTTGCTGCAGAAGCGGCTGGCCGAGACCAACGTCCACGTCTTCGAGCTCAGCCCGCCGATCGAGAGCGCCGATGATCCCGAGGACGCGGGGGAGGCCAAGGAGCGGGCGAAGAAGACCTACCAGCAGTCGGTGAGCACCACGAAGGAGGTCATCAACTCCGTCCGGATGGGGCAGAGCCCCAACATCAAGAAGATCAAGCGCGTGGTGCAGGGGATCGTCGACCAGATCCTCTCGGAGGAGACGTCGCTGATGGGGCTCACCACCATCCGCGACTATGACGACTACACGTTCACGCATTGCGTCAACGTCTGCATCTTCTCGGTCGCGCTCGGCCGCCGCCTCGGGCTCACCCGGCTCCAGCTCTACGACCTCGGCTTCTCCGCGCTCTTCCACGACATCGGCAAGTCGCGCGTCCCGATCGACATCATCCAGAAGCCGGATGCGTTGACAGAGGACGAGTGGCGCCTGGTGGCCGCGCATCCCTGGCTCGGCGTGCTCGCGCTCTTCCAGCTGCGCGAGCAATCGGAGTTCCCGTACCGGGCGATGCTCGTCGCCTACCAGCATCACATGAAGCGCGACCTCACGGGGTACCCGCGGTCGCTGCACCTGTCGGAGATGACGTTCTACTCGAAGATCGTCGCGGTCGCGGACGGCTTCGATGCGGCGACCACGCGGCGCGTGTACATGTCCGACGCCCTGGACCCCTCCGAGGTGCTGCGCGAGATGCGCGACAACCCGCGTCGCGGGATGGACCCCGTGGTGGTGAAGGCGTTCGTCGCGCTCCTCGGCATCTATCCCGTCGGGACCTTCGTCGTGCTCGACACGTTCGAGCTCGCGATCGTCCACGGCGCGAACCCGCTCCCGGAGATGGTCTCCCGCCCCCTCGTCCGCATCGTGAGCGACGCGCTCGGCAATGTCCTCCATCCCGGCGAGGTGGTGGACCTCGCCGAGCGCGACGAGTCGGGCGCCTACCGCCGCACGATCATCAAGACCGGGGATCCCGAGCGGTACGGCATCCGCGTCGGGGACTACTTCCTCTGACGCCGCGGCTCTCGGAGCACCTCGCGCGGCTCCGCGCGGAGGGGCGCCGCGCACTGGTCTGCTACGTGACCGCGGGGCACCCCGACCGCGCCGCGTCGCTGCGCCTCCTGCGCGAGCTGGCGTCGGCCGGCGCCGATGTCATCGAGGTCGGCGTCCCGTTCTCGGACCCACTCGCCGACGGGCCGGTCATCCAGCGCAGCTCACAGCTGGCGCTGGAGGCGGGGATGACGCTCCAGGGCAGCCTCGCCCTGGTGCGCGAGGCCGCGCCGTCGGTGCCCGTAGTGCTGTTCAGCTATCTCAATCCGCTCTTGGCCGCGGGACCGGGCCTCCTCGGCCTCGCTGCGGCTGCGGGGATCTCGGGCCTGCTGGTGACCGACCTGCCGGTCGGCGCCGATCCGGAGCGCGAGTCGGCGCTCGGGGCTGGGCCCCTCGAACTCGTCCGATTGGTCGCGCCGACCACGCCGCCCGGTCGGATGCGCGAGATCTCGCGCCACGGCCGCGGATTCGTGTACTTGATCAGCCGGATGGGGGTGACCGGGCCGCAGGAACGGCTGGCCGACGACCTCCCCGCGACCATCGCCGCGCTCCGCGCCGCGACGTCACTCCCGGTCTGCGTCGGGTTCGGCATCTCCACGCCGGAGCATGCGCGGACCCTGGGAGCACTCGCCGACGGCATCGTGGTCGGGTCGGCGATCGTGCAGGCCGCCGAGCGCTCGGTGGACGAGGCCCTCGACCTCGTGCGTGCACTGCGCGCGGGTCTCGACGCCGCCGCCGGATGAACGCGATCCTGGCGCTCTACCGGTACCTCGTGCCGGTGCTCGCCCTGGTCCTGCTCGGGGGGGCGCTCCTCCTCACGACCGGGTGGCTCGAGCAGCTCCCGTGGATCGCGCTCCTCGCCGCGGTGACCGCACTGATCCGCCACGCGCAGCTACCGGTCACCAAGTACGCGGCGGTGCACCTCGTCGGCACCGTGGCGATCGCCGGCGCCCTCGTCCTCGGCCCCGTGGCGACGGCCGTCGCCCTGACGATGGGGGTGGCCGTCGCCGATTCCGTCTGGCTGCGGCGCGGCGGACTCCCCGCGTGGATCAATGCGTCACGGGAGGTCGTCGCGTTCCTCGCGGCGTTCGGGTGGTACGCGTGGGTCCGGGGTCCCCTCGCCGCCGGGGAGTCGCCGCTCGACGGGCAGAGCCTCCCGGCGATCGCGGTCTTCGTCCTCGTGCACTTCGTAATCAGCCGGGGGATGTACTACTTCACCCTGCTCGTCCGGGAGAAGCTCGCGTCGGTCGAGCGCGCGCTGATCCTGCGCTACGAGGTGATAGCGCTGGGGGCCGGGAGCGCCGGACTCGTGGCCCTGCTGCTCTCTCTGGCGTTCCTCGGATGGAGCGGGGCGGCGGTGGTGCTCGTCGTGCTCGCCTTCGCGGGGCTGCTGCTCAAGCGGATCCTCGAGGAGAGCATCGCTGCCGAGGAACTGAACACGATCCTCGCGACCGAGGTCGCGGCGGCGAGCGACGCGACCATGGGAGCGGCGATCTCGCGGCTCGAGGCACTCGCCCACCGGTTGCTCGAATGGCGGGAGCTCCGCGTGCTCCGCGTCGAAGGCCGGCAGCCGCGGCTGGTGTACCGTTCGGGCGTGGGGATGATCGAGCCCGCGGGCGCGCCGCCCCTCGACGGCGAGCGCCTCCGGCGCGAAGCGATCGAGTCCGGGCGCGGGGTGATCCTCGCCGACGCGAACCGCGATCCCCGCGTCGAGCGGCCGCTCCCCGAGGCTGCCGCTCGCGCCGTGGTCCCGCTCCGGTTCGGCGAAGCGACGATCGGTCTCCTCGAGCTCGACTCCCACAAGCGCGGCGCGTACGGTCCGAAGGAAGGCCTGCTCATCCGGCGCGTCGCGAACCAGCTCGCCACGACGATCCACATCCTCGACCTCCGGCGGCCGCTGATCGAGACCGTCGACCGGATGGAGCACGAGGTCGGGACGCTCACCGAGTCCGCGAGGACCCTGCGGAGCGGCGGCGAGTCGGTCGCCCGGACCGCCGCCGACATCCAGCGCGCGGCGGTGGAGGAGGTCGAGCAGATCACGAAGGGGCTCGAACTGACCGCCACGCTCTCGACCCGCTCGAAGTCCGCGGCACTCGATGCCCGCGAGGCGCACGACGCCACGCGCCGCGCGAGCACGATCGCGACGGAGCATCGCCAGACGATCGACACGGCGATGGAGCGTCTCGTCGGCGCCAAGGGGTTCGTCGCCGAGGGATCGCAGCGCATCGCGCGCCTGGCGCAGGCGACGGGACAGGTCACCGGCCTCATCTCGGTCATCCGCGAACTGGCGGTCCAGACGAACCTGCTGGCGCTCAACGCGGCGATCGAGGCCGCCCGCGCCGGTCACGAAGGGCGCGGCTTCGCCGTGGTCGCCGAGGAGGTGCGGAAGCTCGCCGAGGAGAGTGGGCGCGCCGCCGAGGATGCCTCGCGCGTGCTCGGCGACTTCGAGGGGCAGATGCGCGAGACGGCGGCGTTGATGGCGCGCGGGGAGTCGCTCGTCGTGGACGCCGAGGCGCTCTCCGGCGGCTCGCGGGAGGCGCTCGGCACGATCGTCTCCGCGACGGGGGGCGCGGCGACCCAGGCCGCGCGGATCGCGACGTCGGCGGACGACCAGGGGATCGAGGTGGCGCGCCTGCGTGAGCGGGTCTCCCGGGTCGGCGAGATCGCCGGGCGGACCCGCTCAGGGGCGGAGGAGGTCGCCGCGGCCGCGACGCGCCAGGCCGAGGCGCTGCGGGCGCTCGAGGCCGCGACGACCGAGCTGCGCGAGGTCGTCGTTGCGATGTCGAATCTCGCGCGTCGCATCACTCAGGCGCGATGACCGGACCAGACGTCGACCTCCCCCCATGGGCGCGAGTCAGCGAGAAGCGGCGCGGCCACATCGCCCGCGTCACCGCGCTGCTCGACCGCTGGGCCCAGCAGCTTCGCCTCGGCCCCGACGAGGCGCAGGCCTGGCACGACGCCGGCCGATTCCACGATGCCCTGCGCGACGCGCCCGAGGCCGACCTCCGCCGACTCGCCGGACCGCTCGACTATCCCGTGGACGTGCTCCACGGGTTCGCGGCGGCGAACCACCTCGTCGAGCTGGGGGATGCACGCGAGAGCGTGCTCCTCGCGGTGCGGTGGCACACCGTGGGCAACGCGGCGTGGGACCGCACCGGTCGCGCCCTCTACATGGCGGACTTCCTGGAGCCGGGCCGGCAGTTCGCGCGCACCGACCGCGCCTTCCTTGCCGACCATCTCCCGCACGACTTCGATGGCGTGTTCCGGCAGGTGGTCCGGATGCGTTTCGAGTGGACGCTGCGCGAGGGCAAGCTGCTCTTCCCGGAGGCCGCCGCACTCTGGAACTCGGTCCGATGAGCCCGATGCGGGGGAAGGGGCGGTGGATCGCGCTCGGTCTCGCGGGGCTCCTGCTCGCGGGCGGCACGTGGTGGTGGATGGGCCGCCCGGCGGGTGCGGGCGGCGCGGTCGCGCGGGTGGAGCGGGTCGTGCCCGAGACGCTCCGCATCCGCGTCGAGCTGCTCAACGCCGCCGGCACGCGCGGGCTCGCCCGTCGGGCGACATCGGTGTTCCGCGACGCCGGGTTCGACGTCGTCGGGAGCGGCAACTGGTCGGAGCGCCTCGACAGCAGCGTGGTCCTGGTGCGCACCGGCCGCGCGGACTGGGGCGACCTCGCGGCGAGGGTCCTGGGCGGAGCGCGCGTCGAGGCGCGCCCCGACACTTCACGCTACGTCGACCTGACGGTCCTGCTCGGGACCTCGTGGCGGCCGCCGCCCGATCCGTTCGACCCGTAGCTGGCCGCACGCCGCCGCGATGTCCACGCCGCGGCTCTTCCGGATCGCGACCTCGATCCCCGCATTCCGGATGCGACGCGCGAACTTCGCGATCGCTTCCGGGGTCGTCGGGCTGAATCCCATCGCACCACCCGGATGCAGCGGGATCAGGTTCACGAAGGCCTTGCAGCGTCGGGCGAGCGCCGCCAGCTGGTCGGCGTGCTGCGCCTGGTCGTTGACCCCCGCGAGCATCACGTACTCGAACGTGACGCGACGGTCGAACCGCGCCGCCGCTTCAATCACTTCGGCGAGCGGGTACTTGACGTTCACCGGCATCAACTCCCGCCGCAGGTCGTCGGTCGGCGCGTGGATCGAGAGCGCGAGTCGGAACTGCTCCTTGCGCTGGCCCAGCGCGACGATCCCGGGGAGCACCCCGACCGTCGAGACCGTGATGTGTCGCGCGCCGATGCCGAATCCCTTCGGATCGTTGAGGATCGTCAGGACGTGTTCGACCGCCTTCCAGTTCATCAGGGGCTCCCCCATCCCCATGAAGACGATGTTGGTGGCGCGGAGCGGAGGGTCCAGCAGGGCGAGCTCGCGGACCTGCCCCGCGATCTCGTGCACCGCGAGGTTCCGCTGGAAGCCCATCGCGCCGGTGGCGCAGAAGGAGCACTGGAGCGCGCACCCGGCCTGCGACGAGATGCAGAACGTCAGCCGGTCCCCATCGGGGATGGACACCGTCTCGATCGCCTGCCCGTCGGCGAGCCGAAACAGGAACTTCCGGGTGCCGTCGGAGCTCTGCTGCTCGGTGACCAGTTCGAGTCTCGGGATGCTGAAATGTGCCGCCAGAAGGGTCCTGAACTGGGCGGGGAGGTCAGTCATGTCCTCGAACCGCGCGACCGGCTTGGACCAGAGGTGCGGGAGGACCTGCGAGCCCCGGTAGGCCGCTTCGCCCTGCGACTGGGCGAACTCGCGGAGCAGGCGCTCGGCCTCGGCGGGGGGCAAGTCCAAGATATTCAGCATGTTGCAGAGTACCCGTGGCGGGAGAGGCGGTCAACCTCGTCGTGCTACCGCCAAGTCGCGGCGGGGATTAGATTTACCTCGCCTTGCCCGACCGACCTTCGCACCCCATTCGTCAGAGCTCCGCCGGTACCGCGGGGCGTCCGCTCGTCGCGTGAGTCCCCCGCAGGGCGTTGCCGCGCCTCGGGCGCGGCGGTGGGCGCCGGTCGCCGCGTGGGCTGCGGTCATCCTGATCCTGACCTCGATCCCGGGTGTGCGTCCGCCCGACGAGTTCGGGTACTTGGACAAGTTGGCCCACTTCAGCGTGTATATGATCCTCGGCTGGCTCGCGGGCCGCGCCATGCTGGAGCCGCGAACCCCGGACCGGATGCTGGCGGTCTGGGGCGCGCTCGGCGTCTTCGGCGCGCTCGATGAGCTACATCAGCTCTGGATCCCCTTCCGGATGGCGTCGGTCGCGGACTGGAGCGCCGACCTGGTCGGCCTCGCGACCGGGCTCCTGACCATCCATCTCACCCGTGCGCCCCGCGCGCACCGCACTCGGACCACCCCGTGACGGACGCCCGTTCCTCGACAGACGCGACCACCCTCCGCACCCACCTCGGTGGCGCGCTTCGGCGCGCTGACGCGGGTGCGCGCGTCGTGATCGGCGGGTGGGTGCATCGCTCCCGCGACCTGGGGGGGATCGTCTTCCTCGACCTGCGCGACCGCGCCGGACTCGTCCAGGTCTCGTTCGATCCCCGATGGGCATCGCCCGAGCTGATCGCGGCGGCCGCTGCCGTCGGGGTCGAGAGCGTCGTGATCGTCGAGGGCACGGTCGAGCCACGCCCGGGGGAGATGCGGAACGCCGACCTGGGCACCGGCGAGATCGAGGTACGGGGCACCGCGCTGCGGGTCGTGGGGCCGGCGGAGACGCCGGCGATCCCGGTGTCGCTGCCCAAGGACGGCAAGCTGCCGGCCGAGGAGTTGCGCCTGCGGCACCGCATCCTCGACCTCCGGCGGGACGAGTTGCAGCGGAGCCTGATGTTGCGGCACCGGCTGACGCAGGTGACGCGCCGCTACCTCAGTGATCGCGGCTACCTCGAGCTCGAGACCCCGATCCTCACCAAGCCCACGCCGGAGGGTGCGCGCGACTTCCTCGTGCCCAGCCGAGAGCATCCCGGCGAGTTCTACGCGCTGCCGCAGTCGCCGCAGATCTACAAGCAGCTCTTCATGTGCGCGGGATTCGACCGGTACTTCCAGGTCGCGCGCTGCTTCCGCGATGAGGACCTTCGCGCCGATCGCCAGCTCGAGTTCACCCAGATCGACATCGAGGCCTCATTCGTGACCCGCGAGGACATCATCGCGCTCTCGGAAGGGCTGGTGGCCGCGCTCTGGGACGAGGCGGGGGTCTCGGTGGAGACGCCGTTCCCGCGGATGCCCTACGCCGAGGCGATGGAGCGTTACGGCTGCGACCGTCCGGACCTCCGCTATGGACTCGAGATCTCCGACCTCACCGCGGTCTTTCGTGGCTCGGAGTCGTCCATCATCCAGCAGGCCATCGTCGGCGGGGGCAGGGTGCGTGGCATCCGCGTTCCGGGCGCGGCGGGTTGGAGCCGCAAGCAGGTGGATGAACTGGAGGCGATCGCCAAGACGGCGGGTGCCGGGGGACTGGTGCGCCTGAAGGGGGCGGCCGGCGGGATCGAGGGTCCGCTCGCGAAGTTCCTGGACGCCGATGCGCAGCGCGGGCTCGCACTGGCCGAGGGTGACCTGCTCCTGGCGGTGGCCGGTCCCGACCACGTCTCCAGTCCGGCGCTCGACCGCGTGCGGCAGGAGTGCGCCTCCCGGCTCGGCCTCGTGGACCCCGCCGTGCGCCGGTTCCTCTGGGTGCTCGACTTCCCGATGTTCGCGCAGGACCCCGAGACGGGTGCGCTCGCAGCGGTGCACCATCCCTTCACGTCGCCGGATCCCGGCGACATGCTCGCGCATCCGCAGGCGCCCGAGCGGTGGCGCGCCCTCGCGTACGACTGCGTCCTCAACGGGACCGAGCTCGGGGGCGGCAGCATCCGCACGAGCGACCCCGCCGTCCAGTCCCGCATGTTCGAGCTGCTGGGGATCCCCGAGCGCGACGAGCAGGAGCGTCGGTTCGGATTCCTGCTCGAGGGGTTGCGCGCCGGCGCACCGCCGCACGGCGGCATCGCGTTCGGCTTCGATCGCATCGCGATGCTCCTCGCGGGTGCGGCGTCGCTCCGCGACGTGATCGCCTTCCCCAAGACGACCGCGGCACGCGCGCTCTTCGAAGGGGCGCCGAGCGTGGTGCCGGCGCAGGACCTCGAGGAGCTCCATATCAGGCCCACGGAGTCGCGATGACCGACGGGACGATCAGCGGGGACCAGACCACCCAGCGTCTCCCGACGGAGGGCGCGGACCTCCTCACGCTCGCGGGTGCCGGGGACTCGAACCTCGCGGAGCTGCAGAAGATCTTCCCCGTGAGGGTCACGCTGCGCGGCGATGCGATGGTCATCAGCGGTCCCGCCGAGGCCGTCGAGAAGGCGGCGGTGGTCGCGACGCGGATGATCGACCAGGCGAAGCAGCGCCAGCCGCTGGAGCCGGACGACGTCCTCCGCTTCTCGATGGAAGGCCCCTCGCGCGACGGTGGTGCAGGGGGCCGGATCGTGCTCCCCGGCGTCCGGAAGGTGATCCAGCCCAAGACGCAGGGGCAGGGCGAGTACATGCAGAAGATGCTCGACTCCGAGATCGTGATCGGGATCGGGCCGGCCGGCACGGGCAAGACCTACCTCGCGGTCGCCGCGGCGGCGGACGCCCTCGCGCG
>CAZYUL010000066.1:0-15544 GCA_964650715.1 uncultured Gemmatimonas sp.
GCTCGAGAACTTGAACTCGGGCCGGTACTTGTCGATGTGGTTGAGGACCTTGATGACTGCGTCCTGCGCGAGGTCCTCGGCGGCGGTGCTGTCGCGCACCATCCGGTAGATCAGCGAGAACACCGGGCGCTCGTAGCGGCGGATGAGCTCCCGGAAGGCCGCCTCCCGTCCCTTCTGGGCGAGCGCGACGACGTCCGCGTCGGGGAGGTTCGGGAGGTCGAGAGGAGGCGCCATTCGCTCGGGGAAACTTGCCCGGCCATTCCATCACGGGCAACTTTCGAGGTCATGGCGCACGCGCTCGACACCGAGACGCTCGAGGCCGCGGCGGCCGCCACCAACGCCTCCGCCGACGGCAAGCGCACGTACGTCCAGCGCATCTTCTCGGAGATCGCGCCGCGCTACGACCTCCTGAACCGCCTCCTCTCGCTCGGCATCGACCGGCGGTGGCGCGCGACGGCCCTGGAGCGGCTCGACTGGCGACGGGTCCCGGATGGCACCTACCTCGACCTCTGCGCGGGCACGCTCGACGTCGGGGCCGCGTTGAGTCGGCAGGCGGGCTTCGCGGGGCGGATCCTCGGCGCCGACTTCGCCGAGCCGATGCTGCGTGCCGGGCGCGGCAAGGCGCCGCGCGAGGTGCTGGTGCCGGTCGCCGCGGACGCGCTCGCCCTGCCCGTGCGCGACGCGAGCTTCGACGGCGCGATCGTCGCGTTCGGGATCCGCAACGTCGCGGACCTCGCGGCGGGTCTCGCCGAGGTCCACCGGGTGCTCAAGCCCGGCGCGCGGTTCGTGATCCTCGAGTTCTCCACCCCCCGCTTCCCGCTCGTGCGCACGGCCTACCTCTTCTACTTCCACCGGATCCTGCCGCTGATCGGCCGGCTCGTGAGCGGGCATCGCACCGCCTACACCTACCTCCCGCGGTCGGTGGCGAACTTCCCCGAGACCGGCGCGCTCGCCGCCGCGATGACGCGAGCGGGCTTCCGCGACGTGCGGTTCGAGACCCTCACCCTCGGCATCGCCGCCATCCACGTGGGCGTCAAGTGACCGCGACGCTCGACACGCTGCAGGAGTTCATCGCCGCGATCGACGAGGCAGGGGAGCTCCGGCGGATCGCGACCCCGGTCTCGGTGCACCTCGAGATGTGCGAGATCGCCGACCGCGTGATGAAGATGCCGGGAGGCGGCCCGGCGCTGGTCTTCCAGAAGCCGGTGCTCCGCGACGGGTCGATCTCGGCGTATCCGGTCGCGATCAACCTCTTCGGCTCGATGCGCCGGATGGCGCTCGCGCTCGGCGTGCAGCGCCTCGATGAGCACGGGGACCGGATCACGAAGCTCCTCGACCTCAAGGTCCCCGAGGGGTTCCTCGGCAAGCTGCAGCTGCTGCCGCGGCTGCTCGAGGTGGCGAAGTTCCCGCCGCGCACGGTGGCCTCGCCCGCGCCCTGCCAGCAGGTCGTCTGGCAGGGGAGCGAGGTGGACCTCGACCGCCTCCCGGTGCTCACCACGTGGCCGGAGGACGGCGGGCCGTTCATGACGATGACGGCGGTGGTCTCGAAGGACCCGGCGCGCGGCATCCGCAACGTCGGGATGTATCGGGTGCAGCAGCTCGGGAAGCGCGAGGTCGCGATGCACTGGCAGCGCCACAAGACCGGCGCGGCGCACTGGCGCGAGATGGCCGAGAAGGGGGAGCGGATGCCGGTCTGCATCGTGATCGGCGCCGACCCCGCGTCGATGTACTCGGCGAGCGCGCCGCTCCCGCCCAACGTGGACGAGTTCATCTTCGCGGGGTTCGTGCGTCGCAAGCCGGTGCAGCTGGTGAAGGCGCTGACCTGCGACCTCGAGGTGCCCGCCGAGGCGGAGATCGTCATCGAGGGCTACATCGACCCCAAGGAGGCGCTGGTGGTCGAGGGGCCGTTCGGCGACCACACCGGCTACTACAGCGAGGCCGACCTCTATCCCAAGGTGCACGTCACCGCGGTGACGATGCGGAAGGACGCCGTGTACTGCGCGACGATCGTCGGCCGTCCGCCGATGGAGGACTTCTACCTCGGCCACGCGACGGAGCGGATCTTCCTCCCGCTGCTCAAGCTGACGACGCCGGAGGTGGTGGACTACCACATGCCCGCCGAGGGGATCTTCCACAACCTCGTGTTCGTCTCGATCCGGAAGAGCTACCCCGGGCAGGCGTACAAGGTGATGAACGCCCTCTGGGGAGCGGGCCTGATGTCGCTGGCGAAGGTGCTCGTCGTGGTGGACGACTGGGTGGACGTGCGCAATCCGCAGGAGGCGTGGTGGGTGGCGCTGAACAACATCGACCCCGAGCGCGACGTGCGGTTCACGATGGGGCCGATCGACGTGCTCGACCACTCGAGCCGCGCCTTCTCGTACGGCTCCAAGATGGGCCTCGACGCGACGAAGAAGTGGCCGGAGGAGGGGTTCACCCGCGACTGGCCGAAGGTGATCGAGATGGACGCCGCGACCAAGGCGAAGGTGGACGCGATGTGGCCGCAGCTCGGGCTGGGTCCGCGATGAGGCCGGAGGCGGAGTCCACGACCCGCGCACGCGAAGGGCAGACCTTCGCGGGGGAGACGGGGTTCGCCCGGTGGGCGAGCTTCGTGAAGCTCCCGCACACGGTGTTCGCGATGCCGTTCGCGCTCGTCGGGGTGACGCTCGCCTCGCGCGAAGCGCCGATCACGGTCGGGATGGTCGGGTGGGTGGTGCTGGCCTTCACCTGCGCCCGCTGGGTGGCGATGGCGGTGAACCGGATCGTGGACCGCGAGTTCGACGCGCGGAACCCGCGCACCGCGCAGCGGGAGATCCCGCGCGGGGTGATCGGCGTGCGGGAGGCGTGGGTGACGGTCGCGATCGCCGCGGCGCTCTTCGTGCTCGCGGCGTGGCAGCTGGGCCCGCTCTGCCTGGCGCTCTCGCCGGTGGCCCTCGCGTGGGTCTGCTTCTACTCGTTCACCAAGCGGTTCACGCGCTACGCGCACCTCGTGCTCGGGCTCGGCCTCGCGATCGCGCCGGTGGGGGGCTACCTCGCGGTGACCGGCGCGTGGAGCGAACCCTGGTGGATGCTCGTCGCGCTCACGGTGGCGGTGATGACGTGGAGCGGCGGGTTCGACATCCTCTACGCCCTCCCCGACATCGAGTTCGACCGGTCGCAGGGGCTGCACTCAATCCCGGCGGCGATCGGCGTCCCGCGCGCCCTCCTCGTCGCGCGCACGTTGCACCTGGTGACGGTCGCCGCACTCTCGGTCACCCTCTGGGTGGTGGGGGCCGGCTGGATGGCGTGGGTCGGGGTGTTCGTCGCGGCGGCGCTCCTCGCGTACGAGCACTCACTGGTCTCGGTGGCCGACCTCACGCGGCTCGACGCCGCGTTCTTCACGATGAACGGCGTGATCTCGATCGCTGTCTTCGCCTCCGTCCTCGCTGACCGGGTGCTCGGGTGACGCGTCCGTCGGCTGCGGACGCGCCGCTGGTGATGGCGATCACCGGTGCCTCGGGGGCGCCGTACGCGATCCGGCTGCTCGAGCAGCTCCTCGTCGCGGGGCGGCGCGTCTCGCTCATCGTCTCCTCGCACGGGTTCCGGCTCCTGCACACCGAGAGCGACATCGCCGACATCGGCGCGCTGCGCGCGGTGGTCGGCGGTGAGGCGTTCGACCGGCTGGTGACGGTGTACGACGACGCCGACCGCGGCGCCGCGCCGGCCTCGGGCTCATCGCTCTCGGGCGGGATGGTGGTCTGTCCCTGTTCGATGGGGACGCTCGCGGGGATCGCGGCCGGCGCCTCGCGCTCGCTGGTGGAGCGGGCGGCCGACGTCGCGCTGAAGGAGCGCCGGCCACTGCTGCTCGTGACGCGGGAGACGCCGCTCTCGCTGGTCCACCTCGAGAACATGCGACGGGTCACGCTCGCCGGCGCGGTGGTGATGCCGGCGGCGCCCGGCTATTACCACCGGCCGGCGCGCGTGAGCGACCTCGTGGATTTCATCGTCGCACGCGCGCTCGATCATCTCGGCGTGCCGAACGCCCTCGCACCGCGCTGGGGCGCCCCGGCGGACGAGTCGTGAGCGGGGCGACGGACGAGCGGTGAGCGTGGGCACGGAGGCGTCGCTCCGGATCGGCCTGATCTCGGACACCCATGGCCTGCTGCGCCCGGACGTCCACCGCGCGCTGGCGGGCGTCTCGCTCATCCTGCATGCCGGGGACGTCTGCGGCGACGGGATCCTCGACGAGCTGGCGCTGATCGCGCCGGTGCGGGCGGTCTTCGGCAACTGCGACGATCCGGGAGACCCGCAACTGGTCGAGCGGCTGGACCTCGAGCTGGGCGGCCTGCGCGTGCACGTCTCCCACGGTCACGAGCTCGGGCGACCGGGCGCCGCGACGGTGGCGGCGGCGTACGACGCGGACGTCTGCGTCTATGGCCATACGCACCGCCAGCTGATCGAGCGCGTCGGGGGGCGGCTCGTGATCAACCCGGGGGCGGCGGGGCCGCGACGGTTCGACCTGGAGCCGAGCGTGGCGGTGCTGACGATCGCTGCGGGTACGGCCGACGCGAGCCTGGTGCCGCTCGACGGCTGACCGGTCACCTGGCCTTGCCGAACGCCTCCACCGCCGCGATGAAGTTGTCCGGGTTCACCGGCTTCTCGAGGAAGACGATCGCCCCCTTGCCAAGGACCTCCTGCTGGACCGCCGGGTCCTTCGTGGCGCTCACGACGATCACGGGGATCAGCGCGGTCTTGGAGGACTGCTTGAGCTTCGAGAGGGTGGTGGGTCCGTCGCCGGCGGGCATCTGGAGGTCGAGGACGATCAGGTCCGGCGCGGGCGCCCGCATCGCCGCCATCAGGGCGCTGGCCCCGTCATAGGCGGGCATGGGGCGATGCCCCGCGCTCTGGAGCATCGCGCAGAGCAGCTGGGACATCTGGCGGTCATCTTCGGCGACGAGGACGCGCATGTAAGGGATTATCCGTCAGGCGCGGGCCGCGCACAAGCGCTGCCGTGGGGCTCTGCCGCCGCCGCTCAGGCGCTCAGTGCCGCCTGTGGCACCGGCTGCGCCGGCAGCGCGACCGTCCGCTCCATCTCGCCCGGCAGCTTCCGGAACCAACCGGCGACGAGGAGCACCTCGTCCACCTCGTGCCCGGGTACCGTGGTCTCGGGCTTGCGCCCCGGATCGAGGAGGGCGGAGACCGCGGCCTCGATCGCGCGCCGGTCGGCGGCGGTGCGCGGCGCGGGGAAGTCGCCGCGGACGCGCCCGCGGCGGATGACGTAGGCGCGATCCTGCTCCGGCGTGGGGCCCGGCACGGTGTACACGAACGAGAGCGACTCCAGCGCAAAGCGGAGCCGCGCGAACTGCTCCTGCAGCGACTCGAGTCGCGCGAGCTTGTCCCTGAGCGACGCGGCCCGCTCGAAGTCGAGGGCGTCGCTCGACGCGAGCATCTGGGCGCGGAGCATCTCCACCGGCGCCTCGTGCCGCCCCTCGAGGAACTCGCGCGCCACCCGGAACCGCGCGAGATACTCCTCCTCGCGCACCGCGCCGATGCAGGGACCGAGGCACCGGCCGATCTCGTGGCGGATGCACCCCGGTGTCCGCGCTGGGAGCGCGAGGAGGTCGGGCTGGTCGGCGAAGTGCATCGGCTGGTCGAGGCGGCAGTCCCGTAGCCCCAGCACGTCGTTGAGCTCGCGCAGCGCCTCCTCCAGTTGTAGCGCGCCGCGGAACGGCCCGAAGTAGGTCCCCGTCTCGTCGGTGCCCGCGCCGCGGAGCACCTGGAAGCGGGGCGCCGGCCCGCGCGAGACCCGCACGAAGGCGTGGTGCCGCGCGTCGCGCTTCATCGCGACGTTGTACCGCGGCCGGAGCTGCTTGATGAGCCGCAGCTCGCGCAGCAGCGCGGCGAACTCGCTGGGGAGGGGCTCCCACTCGAGCGTGGCCGCCTCGCGCAGGATCCGGGCCTGCTTGTCGCGCGGGAACCGCGCCCGGAAGTAGCTCAGGAGCCGCGAGCGGAGCTGCTTCGACTTGCCGACGTAGATCACCTCGCCCTCGACCGACGTCATGCGGTACACGCCGGGGATGTCGCGCGCGCCATCCTTGACCAGGGCGAGCATGTTGTCGATCCGCATCTCGACGTCCTTCGGCGGCTCCTGCGGTCCGCGGCGGCGACGACGGCGCGGACTCATCGCTGGCAGGCCGGGCACCAGGTGGTGGCGCGGCCGTCGATCGCGTGGCTCGTGCTGAGCGTCGCGCCACACCGTGGGCAGGGCGCGCCACCGCGGCCATAGACCGCGAGACGCGCCGCGTAACCGCCGCGCTCGCCGTAGGCGTCGCGGAAGTCGCGGAAGGTGGTGCCGCGGAGGGCGATCGAGTCAGCGAGCACGATGCGAAGCGACTGGAGGAGGGATCCGCACTCCTGACGCGTCAGCGAGGCACCGCGTCGCGCCGGACGCACGCGCGCATGCCAGCAGGCCTCGTTCGCGTAGATGTTCCCGACGCCGGCGAGGCGGCGCTGGTCCATCAGGATGCTCTTCACGGCGCGTCGTGACCCCCGAATGATTCCCGAAAATCGCTTCTCCGTGAGCGAGAGGTCAAGCGGCTCGGGACCGAGCGAGCGATCCCACGAGTCGTACGCGACCGCATCGAGCAGGGCGACGGTCCCGAGCCGCCTGACGTCCCGGTAGCGCAGCGTGCGTGCGTCGAAGAGGGAGAGCATCACGCAGGTGTACTCGTCGGGGTCCCCTGACCGTCCGATCAGCAGGCCGCCGGTGAAGCGCGGGGTTACCACCAGGTGCGAGCCGCCGGAGAGGGCGACGATGATGCTCTTGGCGCGGCGCCGGACGCCGACGATGACGCGGCCCCGCAGGCGCGCGGCGAGTGATCGCGAGGTCACGCCACGCAGGACATCGCCGCGGGACACCGAGACGCGCTCGATGCGCGCGCCGCGGAGCTCGGCGTCGAGGTCGCGGGCGATCGTCTCGGTCTCGGGGAGTTCGGGCATCGCGTGGTCGGCGCGACGCGACCTCAGCGCGCGAGTTCGCGCCAGCCGATGTCCCGCCGGAAGTGGCGACCGGCGAACCCGACGCGCGATGCCACCTCCGCACTCCGACGCTGCGCGGCAGCGATTGACGGGGCGACGGCGGTGACCGCCACGACGCGTCCGCCGGCGGTGACGAGCTCCCCCTGGGCATCGCGCCGCGTCCCGGCGTGGAAGATGGTGACGTCGCTCTCGTCGGGGGGGAGTGTGATGCGGTCCCCTGTCGCGACCGTGCCGGGATAGCCGGCCGCGGCGACGACGGTGGTGACGGCGGCGCCGGCATGCCAGCGGAGCGGCGCGGCGTCGGCGAGGGAGCGGCCGGCGGCGACCGCCTCGAGCGGCGTCAGCAGGCTCGACGCCATCAACGGGAGCAGCGCCTGCGTCTCCGGATCACCGAAGCGGCAGTTGAACTCGACGACCTTGGGACCGTCCGCCGTGAGCATGAGCCCGGCGTAGAGGAGGCCGGTGAACGGGCAACCGGCGGCGCGCATCGCGGCGAGCGTCGGGGTGAAGACGCGGCGGACGACCTCCTCCACGAGCGCGGGCGTCGCGATCGCGACCGGGGCGTACGCGCCCATGCCGCCGGTGTTGGGCCCGGTGTCCCCCTCGCCGACGCGCTTGTGGTCCTGCGCCGCGATGAACGGGAGGGCCGTGGTCCCGTCGGTGATCGCGAAGAGGGAGAGTTCCTCCCCCTCCATGAACTCCTCCACGAGGACCTCGGCGCCGGCGGCGCCGAAGGCGTTCTCGACGAGCATCGCGTCCACGGCGCGCTCGGCCTCCTCGACCGACATCGCGACGATCACGCCCTTGCCGGCGGCGATGCCCGAGGCCTTCACGACGACCGGGGCGCCGAGCCGCCGGACCTCGCGCTTGGCGGAAGCGGCGTCGGTGAAGGTGCGCGCCGATGCCGTCGGGACGCCGGCGGCGAGCATCAGCTCCTTGGCGAAGCGCTTCGACGTCTCGATCCGCGCGGAGGACTTCGTGGGACCGAAGACGGCGAGCCCCTCGGCGCGGAACCGGTCCACGAGCCCGGCCTCGAGCGGCGCCTCGGGACCGACGATGGTGAAGCGGACGCCCTCGGCGCGGGCGAGCGCGACGAGGGCGTCGAGGTCGGTGGCGCTCGTGGCGACGCACCGACCGAGGGTGGCGATGCCTGGGTTCCCGGGGGCGGCGATGATCTCGACCGAGGGATCGTCGCGGCGGAGCTTCCAAGCGAGCGCGTGCTCGCGGCCCCCGCCGCCGACGATCAGCAGCTTCATCGCGCGCCGCCCTTGAACGCGTCGGAGAACGCGCTCTTCGCGCGGTCGAGGGTGTCGCCGACCTTGCCCATCGCGGCCTTGGCCTTGTCCCCGTAGTAGCTCGAGGCCTCCTTCACGTCGTCGCCGAGGCCCTGGCCCGGCTTCACGTCGGCGCGGCGCTTGTACTCGCCGGCGAGGACGCGCGCGTAGGCGCCCGAGTCGATCCAGCGCTGGAGTTCGCCGGCGCGGACCGTGTAGAACGGGTGGTCGCGGAAGGCGGTGTTGAACGCCTTGAGGACGGTGTCCCACGCCGAACTGTCCACCTCGTACTCCTTCGCCTGCTCCTTGAACGCGGCGAGGTCGAGCCGGTCCCCGAACTCCTCGCCGCCGGCGAGCTTCATGAAGGTCGTCATCACGAGGTCGGGATCCTGCGCGTCGAGGAGCGCCGCGCGGTCGCAGGAGAGCTCGCTCTTCCGGTACCACTCGAGGATCGCCATCTGGAACGGCAGGAGGGCGATCCCGGCGAGGAACGGGAGGTTGCCGATGCCCACGAGCAGGATGATCTGCGCGATGGTGCGGTAGGTGACGTGGCCACTCATGATGTGGCCGAGCTCGTGCGAGAGCAGGGTGCGCAGCTCGTCGCGCGTGAGGTGCTCGATGCTCGCGGAGTTGATGACGACGAAGGGGTCGCCGAAGCCGACGGCGCCGGCGTTCACGTTCGGCGTCTGGGTCACGTACAGCTGCGGCCGCGACTTCCAGTCGAGTGTCGTGAGGACGTCGGTCCAGAGGGCGTCGAGGTCGGGGCGCTGGGTGGGGCCGATGCGCACCGCGTTCGCGGTGAAGAGGTGGCGCACCGCGCGCTCGCCGAAGACGCTCGCGATCTTGTTGACCACCTGCTCGAACCCGGGGAGCTTGCGCAGCGCGTTGAGCGCGGCGCGGTCAGCGGGATGCTCCCAGGTGAGGGAGGAGATGTCGGTCAGGATTGTGCGGGCCATCGGGAGGCTCCGGGATGAGGGCTGGGCGCCCTACGATACGGGGTGTCGGAAAGTGACGTGACGGCGGTGAAGGGTGGAAGGTGGAGGGTGGATGGCACTGCGATGCGGGTCGGCGCGGCCGCTCCGGCCGCGCCCCTTCCACCATCCACCGTTCACCTGCAGTTCATGTGAACGCCTGAGCCAGGTCCTCCACCAGATCCTCCACGTCCTCGACGCCGCAGGAGAAGCGGAGGAGGCCGTCGGTGATTCCGATCTCGAGGCGCCGGGCCGGCTCGACCGACGCGTGGGTCATCCCCGCCGGCTGGCAGACGAGGGATTCCACGCCGCCGAGGGACTCGGCGAGGGTGAAGATCCGGACGCGACTGACGATGCGGTTCGCCGCTTCCTTCGAGCCCGTCTCGACCGAGACCATCCCCCCGAAGCCCGACATCTGGCGCTTGGCGAGGTCGTGCTGCGGGTGGGTGGCGAGTCCCGGATAGAAGACCTTCTTCTCGCCGACCTTGTTCGCGAGCCACGCCGCGATGGCGCGGCCGTTGGCGTCGTGCTGGCGCATGCGCAGCGCGAGGGTCTTGGTGCCGCGGAGCACGAGCCAGGCGTCCATCGGGCCGGGCACGGCGCCGGCGGAGTTCAGGTTGAACTGGAGCCGCGTCGCGAGGGTGTCGTCGTTCAACACCGCGACCCCGCCGATCACGTCGGAGTGGCCGTTCAGGTACTTGGTGCTCGAGTGCCAGACGATGTCGGCGCCGAGGGTGAGGGGGCGCTGGAAGTAGGGGGTCGCGAAGGTGTTGTCCACGATGGTGAGGGCACCCGCCTTCTTCGCGATCTCCGCCGCTGCCGCGATGTCCGTCAGGTGCATCAGCGGATTCGTCGGCGTCTCGAGCATCACGGCGCGGGTGTTGGGCTTCATCGCGTCGGCGATGCGCTGTGGGTCGCGCGTGTCCACCCAGCTGAACTGGAGGCCGAAGTTCTGCAGGATCTTGTCGAAGAGCCGGAAGGTGCCGCCGTACACGTTCGATCCGACGACGATATGGTCGCCGGACCTGAAGAGCTTCATGATCGAGTCCACGCACCCCATGCCCGACGAGAAGGCGAAGCCGTGCGCGGCGCCCTCGAGGGCGGCGACGTTCCGCTCGAGCGCCTCACGGGTCGGGTTCTTGCCGCGCGCGTACTCGTAGCCCTTGTTGACCCCCAACGACTCCTGCGCGTAGGTGGAGGTCTGGTAGATCGGCGGCATGATGGCGCCGGAGGTCGCGTCCGGGCGCTGGCCCGCGTGGATGGCGCGGGTCGAGAAGCGCGGGGAGAGGTCTTCCGTGAAGGAGCGGGTCATCTGACGGGATGCGGGTCTGGACGAGGCGGGAATGGCGATCCGAACGGCTGAACGTGAAAGCTACTGCGGATAGCGGGTCGTGTTCGGCACGAACGTGCGCCAGCTGTGCCAGAACTCCTGGCTCGCGGCCAACGGGTGCAGGATGCGGGTGGGCTCGGCGCTCCTCCCATTGAACGCGAATGACTCGCGGCCGGATCGCAACGAGTCGGATCGCACGGTGAACCGCGATCCGGGATCGGGGCGTTCGAAGGCGTAGAAGCTTGCGGAGTCCGAGGCGACGACGAGGACGATCGGGCGGCCGCCGAGGGTGTCGTTGATGGCGCCCTCGCGGAGCAGCTGGTTCCAATCGTAGGCGCGCGCGGCGTCGCCGACGCGGATCCCCACCACCCACGACTTGTCCTGCCACGAGCGCGGGTCGGTGCCGGTGAGTCGGCTGCGGCTCGTGCCGCGCTCGAAGGCGTAGTCCCGCGCGTACTGCGCGACGAATGCCGGATCGGACTGCATGATGAGGCTGGCCGGGTACAGCGCGAGCCACTGCGCCAGCGTGACCTGCCGGCTCGGCACCTCCTCGAGGCGCGTACCCTTGCGGGGACCGGTGACGGCCTCGCCGTTCGCCTGCCGCCACCAGCTCCCCGTCGTGCGATCCTCGAGCATCGCGTTGAAGTGGTCCATCCCCACGAGCCTGAAGGTCTCGGCCTCGCCGTCCACGACGGGGAGGAAGACGCGGCCGGTGCGGCACACGGTGCAATAGCTCACGAGCACGTCGGTGCCGCGGACGGTGTCGCGCACCTGATGGTGGTAACCGATGAACTGCAGCGGATAGGCCCGCGCCTCGCCGCCGACCTCGATCCCCACGACGAGCCGGTCGAGCGCCACGGTGTTGCCCGACGCCGGCGCCATCACGAGGGTCCGCGGCTGGAGGAACATCGCGTCCGCCGCCATGCGGAAGTTGAAGAGCCAGGCGATCGCGGCCACCGGGATGACAGCGATGAGGCCCGCCGCGCGTCGCCATCCTCGTGCGCGCCAAACGGCTGGCGCGCCGGCGAGCACCAGGGCGACGGCCACCGCACGGATCACCCACCGCCAGCGGTGGATCGCGTACGCGACATCGAGGCTCCGCATCGTCTGGCTGCCGGGCATCGGCATGATGAAGTAGACGTTCGCGACCTCGAACAGGGCGAGGAGGGCGAGACCCCCGAAGAACAGGGACTTGGATGGGCGGATCATCGTTGCGGGGACGAGGGTGTGTGCACGTGGGCGCCGGCGACGAGCGGTGCGATCAGGGTGTTCATCACCGCGTCGATTCCGCTCCAGCTCCAGGCGGCCCGGACGTCCGAGCCGGCCGAGTACCCGCGGGCGCGGGCCACGGCGGCACCGTCCGCGATCGCCTGGCGATGGGAGAGGGTGCGCGGACCCGCGGTCATCACGTCGCGATCCGCGAGCGACCGCAGGCACTCCTCCTCGAGTCCGGCGTCCTCGGTGGATCCCTCCACCGCGAGGCCGAAGTGTGAGCCGAGGTCGACGACCCGTTCCGCGGCGCGTTCCGCGGCGCGCCCATCACGGATGCGGGCTGATCGCGGCGCGTCGTCGAGCTCGACTGTCGTGGTCCCCGCGGGCAGTCGTGCCGCGAGCCCGGCGAAGGTCATCACCGCGCCCACCCGCTCCTCGGCGAGCGTTCCCGCGATGGCGTCGCGCGACAGGTTGGGGTCGAGGAGCACGGCGCTCCGCCCCTCGCAGGCGGCGAATGCCACCAGCCACTGCGGGCAGGGCGGCAGCATGATGGCCGCCCGCGCCGCACTGAGCGCGACCACCAGCGGCGGTGACCGCTGGAGCAGCGTGTAACCGGCGGCGACGAGGACCGCGGCCGGATGCTGGTCGATGCGCCCGCCGCCCGAGGCGAGTCGCAGGCTGAGTGTGTTCACGAACGCCGTGCGAAGGTGCAGGATGCAATGACGCGACCGGAGGACCGGAATGTAGCGCAGGTCACACCTGCCGCCTGCCGCAGCGCCGAGTAGCTTTGCCTGCAATGTCACAGGACCTCATGATCTCCGTCTCCGGGATCCGCGGACGCGTCGGATCCGGACTCACCCCGGAGGTCGTGGCGCGGTACGCGGCCGCCTTCGGCGCGTGGGCCATCGCGCGCGGCGGGTCGCGCGATGTCGTGCTCGGGCGCGACAGCCGCGTGACGGGCCCGCTCTTCCACACGGTCACCCGCGCGGCGCTCGAGAGCGTCGGCGCGAATGTGGTGGACATCGGCCTCACCACCACGCCGACCCTCCAGCTCGCCGTCGAGCACCATCACGCCGCGGGCGGGCTCGGCATCACCGCGAGCCACAACCCGATCGAGTGGAACGCGCTCAAGTTCATCGGTCCTGACGGACTCTTCCTGAGCGCGGGGCAAGGCGCCGAGATGCGCGCGCTCGTCGAGCAGGGCACGCCCTACGCGACCTGGGATCGTCTCGGCGAGACCCGATTCGATGGCGAGGCGATCGCGCGCCACCTCGACGCCGTGCTCGCGCTGCCGTTCCTCGACGTGGCCGGCATCCGCTCCCGCGCGTTCCGCGTGGCCTACGACGCGTGCCGCGGCGCGGGCGGGGCGATCATCCCGCGACTCCTGGAACTCCTCGGCTGCGACGTCCACGCGATCGAGTTGGAGGCGGACGGGCGCTTCCCGAGGCCCCCCGAGCCGGTCGCCGAGAACCTCGGCGCACTGGAGCGGCTGGTCCGGGAGACCGGGGCGCACGTGGGCTTCGCGACCGATCCCGACGTGGACCGGCTCGCGCTCGTCTCCGACGCCGGCACGGCGATCGGGGAGGATTACACGCTCGCCCTCGCGACACGTGTCGTGCTGAGACATCGCCAGGGGCCGGTTGTGACGAACCTCTCCACGAGTCGGATCGTGGACGACATGGCCGCTGCCGGCGGCTCGCGGGTGATCCGGGCGCCCGTCGGCGAGGTGAACGTGGCGCTCCGGATGCGGGCGGAGCACGCGGTCGTGGGCGGGGAGGGGAATGGCGGGGTCATCCTCCCCGAACTCCACCTGGGGCGTGACGCGCCGCTGGGCGTGGCACTCCTCCTGCAAATGATGCACGAGGATGGGGAGCCGCTCTCCCGGGTCATCGGGAAGTTCCCCCGCTACGCGATCCTGAAGGACAAGCTGGACCGGCCGGGCAAGCCGCTCGACGCCGTCTATGCAGCGCTCCGGACGGCATTCCCGGACGCCGAGGCGGACACGCAGGATGGCCTGCGGCTGGCGTGGCCGGACCGGTGGATCCACGTGCGACCGTCGGGCACGGAGCCTATCGTTCGGGTGATCGCCGAGGCACCGACCAGGGAAGCGGCGAGCCAGTTGGTCGAACGCGGTCGACAGTTGTTGGCGGAGTTGCAGCGACAGGGATGAAGGCCGAAGGAAGCGGCGCTGTGCTCACCGCCGAGTTCGCCCGTCCCTCCCACCTTCCTTCTCCCATCTGCCCCTATGTGCGGCATCGTCGGCTACATCGGACCCAAGCAGGCCACCCCGCTCCTGCTCGAGGGGCTCAAGCGGCTCGAGTACCGCGGGTATGACTCGGCCGGCGTCGCGGTCTTCGACGGCGAGACGCTGGAGACGCGTCGCGCGGCGGGGAAGATCGCGAAGCTCGAGGGGGCGCTGGCCGCGGACCCGGTGACGGGGAAGGTGGGGATCGCGCACACCCGCTGGGCCACGCACGGCCCGCCGACGGAGAAGAACGCGCATCCGCACCTGAGCACCGACGAGTCGGTGGCGGTGGTGCACAACGGGATCATCGAGAACGCCGACGTGCTGCGGAAGCAGCTCCGCGCGCTCGGCCACGAGTTCCGCTCCGACACCGACACGGAGACGATCGCCCACCTCGTGCAGGAGCTCTTCGACGGGTCGCTGGAGGAGGCGGTGAGCGCGGCCCTCCGCAAGGTCGAGGGGACCTTCGGCATCGCCGTGGTGTCGAGCAAGGACCCGCAGAAGATCGTCGCGGCGCGGAAGGGGAGCCCGCTCCTCATCGGCGTCGGCAACGGCGAGTACTTCCTCGCGTCCGACGCGTCGGCGATCCTCGCGCACACGCGCGAGGTCGTGTACCTCGACGACGGCGACCTCGCGGTGCTGACCCCCGAGGGGTACCGCGTGATGGACATCAACGCGACGCCGCTCCGGCGGATGTCCACGACGATCGAGTGGGACCTCGCCGCGATCGAGCGCGGCGGGTACGACCACTTCATGCTCAAGGAGATCTTCGAGCAGCCGCAGACGGTCGAGAACACGATGCGCGGCCGGCTGATCCTCGAGGACGGCACCTCCAAGCTCGGCGGCATCAACATGAGCCACGAGCAGCTGATGAACATCGACCAGGTCATCCTCACCGCGTGCGGCACGAGCTGGCACTCGGCGCTGATCGGCGAGATGATGATCGAGGACTTCGCGCGGATCCCCTGCGAGGTCGAGTATGCGTCGGAGTTCCGCTACCGGAACCCGATCGTGTCGCCGAGGACGCTGTGCATCGTGATCTCGCAGTCGGGGGAGACGGCGGACACGCTGGCGGCGATGCGCGAGGCCAAGCGCCGCGGTGCGCAGACGCTGGGGCTGGTGAACGTGGTGGGCTCGACCATCGCCCGCGAGGACGACGGCGGCATCTACCTGCACGCCGGGCCGGAGATCGGGGTGGCGTCCACCAAGGCGTTCACGAGCCAGGTGATCGCGCTGGCGCTGTTTGCGCTGAAGATGGCCCGCAAGCGCACCCTGTCGGTGATGCGTGGCCGCGAGCTGGCGCAGGCGATGAATGCGATCCCGGCGCAGATCCAGTCCATCCTCGACCGGGCCGGCGAGATCGAGGCGATCGCCGAGCAGTTCAAGGACTCGCACAACTTCCTGTACCTCGGGCGGGGCTACAACTTCCCGGCGGCGCTGGAAGGGGCGCTCAAGCTCAAGGAGATCAGCTACATCCACGCCGAGGGGTATCCGGCGG
>CAZYUL010000067.1:0-5537 GCA_964650715.1 uncultured Gemmatimonas sp.
GGGGCGCAGAGCTACCACAACTCCGGCGGCATGCTGCTCCGCGGCCCCGGCGTCCCGCAGGACGAGTTCCGCCCGCAGGACGTCGCGGTGTTCGATGCGATCGGCCGCACCGGCGAGGAGATCCTCCCCGGCTACCGCTACATGATCGTCTGGCGCGATCTCTATACCGTGTGGGGCGGCGAGCTCGACTGGTTCTACGGCGCGCGGGGGATCCTCACCTTCTCCAACGAGCTCTGGACCTCGTTCCTCTACTTCTATAGAGAGCAACAAGGGGGCGGCGGGGGCTTCGGCGGAGGCGGCAACGCCGTCAGCTACGGCACCAACCCGCCGGGCCGGAACTACCAGACGACCGAGTCGCGCTTCAACCGCCTGCTGCTGATGGGCGAGGCGATGGTCGAGTGGCAGGAGGTGGATCACCCGCAGTACGGGCGGATCGAGGTGGGCGGCACCAAGAAGAACTTCGGGCGCGTGGAGCCCGGCTTCATGCTCCAGAGCGACGCGCACCGGAACATGATGTTCACGCTCTTCCAGACGTCGCAGATGCCGCTGGTCGAGGTGGACTCGGTGACCACGCGGTCGCTCGGTGGCGGGCTCACCGAGGTGACGGCGGTGATCGTCAACCGCAAGCTCGCGCCGACGCACACGCAGCAGGACATCGAGAACCGGATCTCGCGGCCCAACCTGGTGACGCTGGCCGGCGGCCGGGTGATCGCGGGATTCCTCGTGGACAACCCGCTCACCGGCGACGGCACGGAGCAGAAGCGGAACCCGGAGCGGATGCTCGTGCGCAACATCCCGGGCAACGGTCTCGTGCGGGTGCGCTGGATCGTGCAGGGCGCGGGTCCGTTCACGGTCACCGTGGACTCGGAGAAGGGAGGGACGGCGACGGGCCGGTCGCGGTAGGGCCTCGCCGCGCGCCGAAATGGCGCGCGGGACCGCGGGCGCGCAGGGGCAGGTCCGGCGGGGCGTGACCCGAGGGCGGGGTTGCGCCCCGCCGATCTCGCCACTAACGTACAACCACATGGTTGTACGTCAGAGACCCACCGATGCGGACCTCGACCGCCTCTTCCACGCCCTCGCCGACCGGACGCGGCGGGACATCGTCACGCGCCTCCTGGCCGGCGACCCGTCGTCGGTCTCGACGCTCGCCGCCCGCTACGACATGTCCTTCGCCGCGGTGCAGAAGCACGTGGCCGTGCTCGAGGACGCCGGACTCGTGACCAAGGAACCGCGCGGTCGCGAGCGGATCGTGCGCGGCAACCCCGAGCGCCTCGCCCGCGCCCGCGCCGCCCTCGAGCGGCTCGAGGAACTCTGGCGCAACCGCTTCAGCCAGCTCGACGCCGTCCTGGCCGAGCCGGGCACCCCCGCACGCGTCGCGCCCCGCGACCGCTGAGTCCACCGCCACCTTCGCCGCAGGGAATCATCATGCCGATCACTTCCGTCACCTCCGACGCCAAGACCCTCACGCTGACCGTCGTCGGCGACTACCCCGTCCCCGTCGAGCGGCTGTGGGACGCCTACGCCGACCCGCGCCAGCTCGAGCGTTTCTGGGGCCCCGTCGAGTGGCCCGCGAAGTTCACGCGACACGACATGGCGGTCGGCGGATGGTCGCACTACGCGATGACCGGTCCCGATGGCTCGAAGTCGCGTGGCTGGTGGCGTTTCCTCGCCGTCGAGCGCCATCGGCGGATCGAGGTCGAGGACGGCTTCGCGCACGAGGACGGCCGGGTGAACGACCAGATGCCTTCGATGCGGATGGTCTTCACCTTCGACGCGACGCCGACCGGGTCGCGCTTCACGAGCGTGACGCGGTTCCCGAGCGTCGAGACGATGGAGCAGCTGGTGAAGATGGGGATGATGGAGGGGCTGCAGTCCGCGATGGGGCAGCTGGATGCGGTGTTGGCCGACCTCAAGTCCTTCGCGGCCGGTCTCGCGACCGCCGCGCAGTACCTGAGCGACACCGAGGTCCGCGTCAGCCGCGTCATCCGCGGGACGGCGGAGCAGGTCTGGCGCGCCCATCACGACGCGTCGCTCATGAAGCGCTGGCTCCTCGGACCCGATGGCTGGACGATGCCGGTCTGCGAGATCGCGACGAAGGCCGGCGAGTCGTATCGCTACGAGTGGGAGAAGAGCGACGGCTCGCAGCGCTTCGGCTTCGAGGGGGAGCTGATCGAGACGGAGCCACCGCACCGCGCCGTGACGGACGAACGGATGATCGGGGTCCCCGGCCCCAGCGTGCGGAACGAGATGACGCTGACGCCGGTGAAGGGGGGCACGCTGCTGAGCATCGTGATCACCTACCCGTCGAAGGAGGTGCGGGACATGGTCCTCGGCACCGGGATGGTCGGTGGGATGGAGACGAGCTACGCGCGACTGGAGCGGGAGGTGCTCACGGCGGCGTGAGCGCCCGCTCCAACTCGCGTTCCCAGCCGCGGACCACCGTGAAGTAGCGACCGAGCGTGGGTGCGCCCGACATCAGGAGGCGCATCCCGCCGTCGGCCGGCAGCGGTGCGAAGGTCTGCCAGGCGTCCTGCGCGAGGCCGCCGGTCTCCATGATCCGCACCGGCTCACCCACCGTGATCCCGTCGGTCGCCGCCGCCACCGCGGAGCGCACGATGGCACCGTCGAGCTGGTAGAGGAGCCGGTCGCGCGCATCCCACGCGAACTGCGGCGCCGTCTCCACCGTCACGCGCATCCGTCTGCCGTCCGGCGGCCACGCCTCGACGACGAACTCGGGCACATCGTTCGCGATCGCGGTGTAGGCGAGGAGCCGCCGACTGGGGGAGAGCTGTGCGGTGAGCACGATCGGCCGTCCGGTCGCGACCGCGGTGCGCGCCGAGGGATCGCGCCATGGCACGACGAAGAGCCGCTTCTCGTCCCCTCGGCCGATGACGGCGAGCATCGTGTCGCGATCGAGGACGTCCACGAGCTCCGCGCGTTCGCCGGGCTCCGTGGGGATCCGCAGCGAGTCGAGCACGCCGTCGACTACGTCGAGCCGGTAGACGATGCCGCCCGTGGAGTCGGCGAAGAGGAAGCGACCATCCGGCGCCCACACCGGTGTGCCGCCGTCCCCGGCTGCGATCCGTTCGATCGGGGCCATCCGGCCATCCGTGACCGGCCCGGTCTCGACGGCGCTGGCCCCGCTCTCCGTCATCAGTCGCACCGCGAGGCGACGCCCGTCGGGACTCGAGGCGATCGCCTGGTACCGCCGCACCGGCAGCGCGAACCGCTGCATCGCCCCGTTCGGAGCCCGGTCGGCGATGTACGCGTTCCCGCGCGCGAGCTCCGGCACGTAGGCCCAGGTCCCGCTCTCCGACACCCCCGCGTGGAACACACGCACCCCGCGCCGCATCTCGACCGGAGGTCCATCGATCGCCAGCGTGCGCGGATCGAAGCGCACCGCGAGGAGGATCGCGCCCGGTCGCCAGAAGACCAAGTACCCGGGACGCACGAATCGCGGCCAGACGCCGATGAGGGCCGAGCCGTCGAGCGGGACGGTCTCGGTCGGCGTCCCATCCGTGAGGTACCGGACGGCGCCGTCGTCGAGCGAGACGACGACGACGCGCCAATCGGCATCGGTGGTGAGGACGCGATTCGACCCCGGGATCGCGCTGAGGAAGCTGGTGATCAGGCTCTGCGTCGTGCCCTCGATGTCGATCCGCACCCGTAGTGGGGCGCCGGTGCCGCCGGCCCAGCGGAGGATCCCGGTCTGGTTGATGACCGCGATGTCGCCCGCCTCGGTCCAAGCCGCACCCCAGGCATCGATGCCATCGTGCACCACGACGACCCGCCCGGTGGCGAGCTCGATGCGCTTCAACTGCCGGTTGGCGATGAAGCCCAGCCATTGGTCGTCGGGAGAGAAGAACGGGAGGTACCCGCCGCCGGTGCCGGGGACCGGCGTGACCTCGGCGGTGCCGAGGCGCGCCAGATAGATGAGGCGCGTCGTGTCGCGGGCGGCGGAGTAGGCGAGCAGCGTGCCGTCGTGGGAGAGTGTCGGAGCGGCGGGCGCATTCAGGACCCGTCCGTCGATCGGCGCGCTGTCGGGGAGCACGAGATGCCAGCGCTCGGTCACCTGGGGCGGCGCACGCTCACCTCGCGGGACGAGCGCGAACGCAAGGGCTGCCACCGCCACGACCCAAGGCGCGAACCGTCGGATGACCGCACCCGGCCGCTCGGTCGGAGCGTGCACGGACGGCATCGCGTGCATCCCCGACGCGCGCACCGCGAGCGCGGCGATGAACTCCGACGCCGTCGAGAAGCGGTCGGCGGGGAGCTTCTGCAGCGCCTTGAGCACCGCCGCCTCGATCGGCGCCGGCACCGTCGGCCGCAGCTCCCGCAGCGGCTGCGGCGCGATCGCGAGGACCTGCGCGACGACTGCCTGCACCGACGGCCCGGTGAACGGCGGCTCGCCCGCGAGCATCTCGTGGAGCACGGCGCCGAGCGAGTAGAGGTCGCTGCGCGCGTCGATGCCGCGCTCCCCCGACGCCTGCTCCGGGCTCATGTAGGACGGCGTCCCGAGCGAGAGGCCAGTCTGCGTCATCCGGGCGCCGCCGGCGGTGGAGACCGCGAGCGCGATCCCGAAGTCGGCGACGAGCGCGTGCCCGCCCTGCAGCAGGATGTTGTCGGGCTTGATGTCGCGGTGGACGATCCCCTGCCCGTGCGCGTGCGCGAGCGCGTCGGCGACCTCACGCGCGATCCGGAGTGCGTCCTCGACCGGCAGCTGCCGTTCGCGGTCGAGGCGATCGCGCAGCGACTCGCCCTCCACGAACGGCATCACGTAGTAGGGGATCCCGTCCACGCTCCCCGAGTCGATCAGGCCGAGGATGTGCGGGTGCTGCAGGCTCGCGGTGGTGCGGATCTCGACGAGGAAGCGCTCGGCGCCGATCATCGCCGCGAGCTCGGGCTGGAGCACCTTGATGGCGACGCGCCGCCCGTGCCGCTCGTCGAGCGCGAGGTACACCGTCGCCATCCCGCCGGCGCCGAGCTCGCGCTCGACGAGATAGCGGTCGGCCAGCGCCGCCGAGAGTCGGGCGAGGGGGTCGGTCACGGCGGCAAAGCTACGGCCGGTGCGCGATCGCCGCATCCGTTCCGGGACTCGCACGCGGCCCCACCCTGCGTGTCGAGCCCCCGCGCGCCCCTCAGACCACGACGTTCAACAGCCGCCCGGGCACGAGGATCACCTTCTTCGGCTCGCCGGTGATGAACTTCGCGATCGAGGCGTCGGCGCGGGCCGCGGCGAGCGCCTCCTCCTGCGACACGTCCTTGGCGACCGTCACCTTCCCGCGCGTCTTCCCGCCCACCTGCACCACGAGCTCGATGGTGTCCGCCGCGAGCAACGCCGGGTCGTACGACGGCCACCCCGAGTCGAAGACGCTCGTCGCGTGCCCGAGCATCTCCCAGAGCTCCTCGGCGACGTGCGGCGCGAACGGCGACACCAACTGCACCACCGGCGCGACCTCCGCCCGGTGCGGCGTCCGCTCCCCGCGACGGAGCGCGTTCATGTACTCCATCATCGCCGCGATCGCGGTGTTGTAGCT
>CAZYUL010000067.1:5547-5853 GCA_964650715.1 uncultured Gemmatimonas sp.
CCCCACCTTCTTGATCGTCGCGTGCAGCTTGCGCATCACCTCGGGGTCCGGCGCGCCGTCGCCCGTGCAGTCGCGCACGCTCGCCCAGAGCCGGTCGAGGAAGCGCTTCACGCCGCTGATCCCGGCGTCGCGGAAGTCCCCGCCATCCTCGAACGGCCCGAGGAACATCAGGTAGGTGCGGAAGGAGTCCGCCCCCCACTGGCTGATGTACTCGTCGGGGTTCACGACATTGCCCTTGGACTTCGACATCTTGGCGCCCTCGCGGATGATCAATCCGTGGGCGCGGAACTTGGTGAACGGCTCCTC
>CAZYUL010000067.1:5863-15471 GCA_964650715.1 uncultured Gemmatimonas sp.
AAGCGCGCGTAGAGCAGGTGCAGCACCGCGTGCTCGTTGCCGCCGATGTAGGTCGTCACCGGCAGCCACTTGCGCGTCAGCGCCGGGTCGAAGGCGACGTCGTCGCGGCCGACGCTCGGGTAGCGGAGGAAGTACCAGGCGCTGTCGAGGAAGGTGTCGCTGACGTCGGTCTCCCGTCGCGCCATCTTCCCGCACGTCGGGCACGGCACACGATACCACGACTCATGCCGCGCCAGGGGCGAGACGCCGGAGTCGTCCGGCTTGAAGTCGGCGACATTGGGCAGCACCACCGGCAGGTCCTTCTCGGGGACCGGCACCGTGCCGCAGGCATCGCAGTAGATGATCGGGATCGGTGGGCCCCAGTACCGCTGGCGGGAGATGCACCAGTCGTGGAGCCGATAGTTCACCACGCCCTCCCCCTGCTTCCGCTCGGCGAGCCATCTCGTGATCGCGCGGATCCCCTCGGCGACGCGAAGGCCGTCGAAACGCCCGGAGTTCACGAGCGTGCCGTCGCCGGTGTACGCCGCCGGGATCCGCCGCCCGCCCGGCGCGTTCGCCGCCACGAGCGGCGAGGACGCCGTCTCCCCTTCCCCCGCCACCACGCGGACGATCGGCAACTCGAACTTCGTCGCGAACTCGAAGTCGCGCTCGTCGTGCCCCGGCACGGCCATGATCGCACCGGTGCCGTACTCCATCAGCACGTAGTCGGCGACCCAGATCGGGATCTGCCTGCCCGTCGCCGGGTTGATCGCGTACGCGCCGGTGAACTCGCCGGTCTTCTCCTTGTTCACCTTGCGCGACACCAGGTCCTGCTGCGCGGCCCTCGCGCGGTACTCGTCCACGATCGCGCGCTGCTGGTGCGTGGTGATGACGTCCACCAGCGGGTGCTCGGGCGCGAGCACGAGGTAGGTCGCCCCGAAGAGCGTGTCGGGGCGCGTGGTGAAGACCTCGATCGTCGTCGCGGCGGCGTGCATCTCGCTCGTGACCGCGACCTCCGCCCCGCCGGCATCATCCACGTCCCCGAGCACGAGGAAGCGGATCCGCGCGCCCTCCGAGCGCCCGATCCAGTTCCGTTGCGCCTGCTTGGTGGTCTCCGACCAATCGAGCGACTCGAGGTTCTTGAGCAGGCGCTCGGCGTAGCCGCTGATGCGGAAGAACCACTGCTCGAGGACGCGCTGCTCGACCTGCGTGCCGCAGCGCTCGCACCGGCCGTCGATCACCTGCTCGTTGGCCAGCACCGTCTTGCACGACGGACACCAGTTGACCGCGGCGGCCTTCTTGTACGCGAGGCCGCGCTTGTGCAGCTGCAGGAAGACCCACTGCGTCCACTTGTAGTACGCCGGGTCGGTCGTGTCCACCGAGCGCGTCCAGTCCACCATCAGGCCTGCGGCGTCGAGCTGGCGGCGGAAGTTCGCGATGTTCCGCGGGATCAGCTCCATCGGATGCACGCCGACCTTCAGCGCGAAGTTCTCCGAGTGGATGCCGAACGCGTCGTAGCCGAGCGGTTCGAAGACGGTGTGACCTTGCAGGCGCTGGAACCGCGCATAGATATCACAGCCGGTGAACGCGAAGAGGTTCCCGACGTGCAGTCCCTCGGCCGAGGGGTACGGGAACATCATCAGCGCGTAGAACGGATCGGCGCCGTTCGCGAGGTCGACCTGGTTGGTGCGCCGCTCGGCCCAACGCGCGCGCCAGCGCGACTCGACCGCGGACGGGTCGTAGCCGCGGGGCTCGTCGGTCGGCGCCGAGGAGACGGGCGGAACGGATGAGTTCATCTGCTATGGAAGGGACCCTGAGCAATCTAGCCCGCCCCGCAACCGGCACCAGCACGAGCGAGCCGGAGCAGGTCCGGACGCACATCATCGACCGGCTCACGGCGTGGCTCGGGTTCGGCGGTGCGGCGACGTTCGCGCTGCTCCTCGTCCTCGGCTGGCCCACCCTCGGGCCCGTCGTCGGGGGGAGTCGCGGCTGGCTCCTCCTCGGGCTCGCGCTGTCACTCGTGGTCGCCTCCGCCGCCCTCGTCTTCCGCTACGTCATCTCGCCGATCGTCGGCGACCAGCTTCGGGGGCTCGCCGATGTCGCCGAGGCGATCGCGGCAGGGGACCTCTCCCTCACCCCATCCGCCGCCTCCGAGGGGGGCCAACTCGGCCGGCTCGCGCGGGCGATGGTCGTGATGAGCGGCGAGCTGCGGACCCTCGGCTCGCTCATCGCGGGGAACGCGAAGGAGACGGTGCGGCGGTCCTCGGAGATCACGGCCGGCACCGAGCACATGGCGCTCGCGGCGTCGGGGATGGCGGAGACGGCGAGCACGCTCTCGCAGCAGGCGACGGAGATGGCCGACACGATCCGCCTCCTGTCGCTCGACGCGGGACGCCTCAACACGCTCGCGGCGAACGTCTCCGGCGGCGCCGCCGAGGGCATCTCGCGGAACCAGAAGCTCAAGAGCCTCGCCACCGAGAGTCACGAGCGCCTCGACGAGAGCGCGCGGCGGCTCGACGCGCTCGTCGGCGACGTCCAGGCCTCCGCCCGCGCGACCGAGTCGCTCTCGACGGCGTCGGACCAGATCCTCGGCTTCGTCTCGCTCGTGCAGAAGATCGCCCGGCAATCCAAGCTCCTGGCGCTCAACGCGGCGATGGAGGCGGCGCGCGCCGGCGAACAGGGGGAGGGCTTCACCGTCGTCGCCAACGAGGTGCGGCGACTCGCGCAGAGCGCGGCCGAGGCGGCCGAGCACACCGACCAGCTGATGCAGGGATTGATCGCGCAGATGGGCACCGCGCGGGACGCGAGTGCGCGCTCGCTCGCGACGGTCGAGACCGTACGGAGCGCCACCGCGCACGGGCGGCAGGCATTCACGCAGGTGGAACTCGCGGTGGGCGCGGCGGACGAATGGGTCTCGGCGATGGCCTCCACCGCCGCGGCGGGGAACGCGCTCGCCGCCGAGATCACCGGGAAGCTCGATTCGCTCTCGGCGGGGACGCAGTCGTTCGCCAATGCGATGCAGGACGTGGCGGCCGCCTCCGAGGAACAGAGCGCCTCCACGCAGGAGATCGCGGCGGCGGCGAACGCGCTCGTCTCGGCGGCCGAGAAGGTCAGCGGGGCGGCGCGGCAGATATCGTCGAACGCCTGACCCGCGATCCGGGATACGGGACTCGACGGGCGGTACGGGACGCGGGGTGATGCAGGATGCGTGATGCGTGAGCGAACGAGAGCCGCGACGCAGGCAGGCTTCCCGATCCGGGAGCCGGAGGGGGCTGGGAGGCGGCCGATGCTGGACGAGGCGGGATCCCGCATCGTCCGCGCGCCCCGAATCGCCCCGGCGCGAGTCCCGCTAGCGGCGCCCTTCCCTCCTGAACATCGGCACACAGAGCTCGACGCGCGCTCCTCTCTCGTCGCAGACCGCGAAGTCCGCGCCCTCCCACAGGGTCCCGCCGGCGTAGCGGCCATCCTTCGAGACGGCGTAGAACTGGATGTCGAAGGTCGGGCGGCCATTCGCGTCGAGCAGCCGCGCCTCGGTCGTCGCGACGATCCGCTCGAGTGTCTTCATCACCGCCTCGGCCGGCGAAAGTCCCTGACGCATGTACTCCACCGTCAGGAAGGCGCCGCACGACTTGATGTTCGCCTCGCCGAGGCCGGTGGACCCGGCGGCCCCGACGGCGTTGTCGCAATACTGGCCGGCGCCGATGATCGGTGAGTCCCCGACGCGCCCCGGGACCTTCCACGCCATCCCGCTCGTGCTCGTGACCGAGCTGATGTCGCCGTTGGCGGCGACCGCGTTCATGTTGATCGTGCCCGTGTGGTACTTGATCGCGGTGTCGCGATCGGTCTCGAGGTAGTGGTCGTCGCGGTTCAGCCGCGCCCGCCAGCGGATCCAGTCCTGACGCGTCCTCTCGGTGAGGAGCGGCGTCTCGCGGAATCCCATCTGCAGCGCGAAGCGCTTGGCGTCGTCCCCCACGAGCATCACGTGCGTCGTGTGGTCCATGATCGCCTTGGCCACGAGGCTCGGCGTCGCGATGTCCTCGAGGCAGCCGACCGCGCCGGCGCGCTTCGTGGGGCCATGCATGCAGCTCGCATCGAGCTGCACGACGCCCTCGGCGTTGGGCAGCCCACCGACGCCGACGGACTGATCGTCGGGATCGAGCTCCGTGATGTTGACGCCGGCGATGATCGCGTCGAGGGTATCCGCGCCCCGACCGATCATGTCGTAGGCGACCTTCACGCCGCGGAGGCCGTTGGAGGAGCCGATGACGACGGTGCGGCTGGCGCGCGGGAGCGCGGGGGCGCGCTGCTGCGCGTCCGCGAGGGTGGCAGGGAGCACCGAGGCAGCACCGAGCGCGGCGGCGCTGCCGAGGAAGTCACGGCGGGAGGGCATTCCGCCAACCTATAGTCCCCGGAACCGATGCGGAATGAGGGACGACCCGGGATGCAGGACGATGGGGGATCCCGCATCCGGGGGCGAGCTCGTCGCGCCGACCTCACCTGCTCCCGTATCGCGGACCCCGCATCACCCCGCGTCCCGTACCGCCGGTCGCGACCCGCATCCGCATCGTCCCGGATCCGCAGTACCTTTTCCGCATCCCATGCCGACACCCGCCCTCGCCCACATCCCCTTCTTCTCCGGCCTCAACGACCAGCTCCTCTGGCACCTCTCCAAGGCCGGCGAGGCGACCGAGTACGCCCCCAACGACCTCCTCTTCACGGCCGGCACCAAGCGGCACGCGATCTGGGTGATCCTCGAGGGGACCCTCGCCATCGAGTCCCCCGCGGGCGCCGGCACCGACCGCGTGCGCATCGCCACGCTCGGCGGCGGCGAGGTGATCGGCGAGTCCCTCCTGCTCGAGGAGGAGATCCACTCCACCGACGGGCGCGCGCTCACGCGGATGCGGACGCTGAAGTTCTCGCGCGATGTCCTCGACCCGCTGCTCAAGGACCGCCCGCAGCTCTACGCCGCCCTCGTGGCGCGCTCGGCGCGCGCGATCCGCGACCGCCTCCGCCGCGCCGATGCCGCGACCACCGGCCAAGGACGGCTCCTCGGGTTCGCCGGCGCCACCCGGCGCGAACACGACCTCCTCGGCGAGCGCGACGTCCCCGATGCCGCCCTCTACGGCGTGCAGACCCTCCGCGCGATCGAGAACTTCCCGATCACCGGCGTCACGCTCCGCGACTTCCCCGAGCTCATCATCGCGCACGCCCAGGTGAAGCAGGCCGCGGCCCACGCCAACCTCGACCTCGGGGACCTCCCGCAGGACGTCCACGACGCGATCGTCGCCGCCTGCCGCGAGATCGTCGCCGGCCGCCACCACGAGCACTTCCGCGTGGACATGATCCAAGGGGGCGCCGGGACCTCGACCAACATGAACGCCAACGAGGTCATCGCGAACCGCGCGCTCGAGCTCCTCGGTGAGCCGCGGGGGAACTACGACCGCGTCCACCCGAACGAGCACGTCAACCTCGCGCAGAGCACCAACGACGTCTATCCGACCGCGATCCGGCTGGCGCTGCATCACGCGATCGGCGGGCTGCAGGTGGAGATGCGCGCCCTCGTGGCCGCGCTCCTCGAGAAGGGCCGGGAGTTCGCCCCGCACCTGAAGATGGGCCGCACGCAGCTGCAGGACGCGGTGCCGATGACGCTCGGGCAGGAGTTCAGCGCGTTCGGCCACACGATCGCCGAGGACGTGGACCGGCTCGAGGAGGCCAAGGCGCTCATCCGCGAGATCAACATGGGCGCGACGGCGATCGGCACGGGGATCACCGCGCGGGAGGGCTACGCCGAGAAGGTGCGGGCGCACCTCAGCGCCGTCACGGGGCTCACGCTCATCACGGCGCCCGACCTCGTCGAGGCCACGAGCGACACCGGCGCCTTCGTCCAGCTCTCGGGGGTCCTCAAGCGCTGCGCGGTGAAGCTCTCGAAGGTCTGCAACGACCTCCGCCTCCTCTCCAGCGGACCCCGCGCCGGCCTCAACGAGATCAACCTCCCGCCGATGCAGCCGGGGTCGAGCATCATGCCGGGGAAGGTGAACCCGGTGATCCCGGAGGCCGTGAACCAGGTCTGCTTCGACGTGATCGGCGGCGACGTGACGGTGACCCTCGCCGCCGAGGCGGGACAGCTGCAGCTCAATGTGTTCGAGCCGGTCATCGCGTTCCGCCTGCTCCGCAACATCAGCGCCCTGCGGAACGCCTGCGCGATGCTGCGCGAGCGGTGCATCGTGGGCATCACCGCGAACCCCGAGGAGATGCAGCGGTTCATCCAGCGCTCGATCGGGATCGTCACGGCGCTGGTGCCGGAGCTGGGCTACGAGGCCTGCACCGCGCTCGCGAAGGAGGCGCTGGATTCGGGCCGCGGGGTCGTCGAGCTCGTGCTCGAGAAGCGGCTACTGAGCCGCGAGCGGATCGACCGGCTGCTCGACCCGCGGGGGATGGTCTAGGGGGCCGGCGTCGGAGCGACGCCGGCGGGTGCATTGGGTTAGCTTCCCTCATCCACCCTCCATCCGTCGTCCAATGGCCGGAGTGAAGCTCGACGGCGCAGGCGCCGCGAAGATGAAGACCCTCGAGGAGGCGCTCACCACCATTCAGTCCATCCACGGGATGGTGGAGCGGATGGCGGTCGAGGTGAAGTCCCAGAAGGGCGCCGGGATCATCCCGCAGCAGATCAAGCGGATCGCCGCGCCGCTCCAGGGACAGCTCAAGGGCCAGTTCGGGCTCATCGCCGACCAGGTTGCGGGGATGATCCTCGCCACCGGACGCGGCGGCGGCGAGCAGACGAAGGTCCGCGCCCTCCGCGAGTACGTCGCCCAGATCCGCACCGCGCTCGAGATCTCACAGGCAAAGGTGAAGGACCAGCACGCGGTACCGATCGAGGTCTCGCCGGACTGAATCCGATGGCGGACCCGGTCGGCTGGATCCTCTACGACGCCGGCTGCGGCATCTGCTCACGCGCCGTGCCGTCGTGGGCACGGTCCCTCGCGAAGGCGGGATTCGGCACGCGACCCCTGCAGGACCCGTGGGTCCGCGAGCGTCTCGGACTCGATGACGAGGCGCTGGTGCGCGACATCCGGCTCCTCTTCGCCGACGGGCGTCACGTCGCGGGCGCGGACGTCTATCGCGAGGTCTTCCGGCGGCGGGCGCACACCTACCCGCTCTTCCTCCTGAGTGTCGTCCCTGGCGTGCGCCAGCTCGTGGACCTCTCGTATCGCGCCTTCGCGCGTCATCGACACGAGGTCTCGCGCGCCTGTGGAATCGAACCCGTCGGGGGCGGCTGACCCGGGTCCCTCGCGAGCGGCGCCTTCGACGCGCCTGCGACGCGTCTGCGACGCGCCTGCACTGCTCTGCGCGATGTCAGCGTTCGGTTGCCGCGCAATCGGGTGATAGCACTCCACGCTCCGGCCCGCGACTCTCGGGCCATGCGACGCTCCCCTCCACTCCACCTCGCCGCGCGCGCGAGGCTCTCCCTGGCCGCGGCCGCCGCCACCCTCGTCCTCGGCGGCTGTTCCGCCGGGGCGACCTGGAGCTCCGCGGACTCCTCCGAGGTCAGCAGCGCACTGGCACGCTACCGCGCCGCGTGGATCGCCGGCGAACCCGACAGCGTGATGTCGCACGTCACCGCGGACATGGTCCTCTACGTGCCCGGCTCCGTCGGCACGCTGCGTGGCGACAGCGCGGTCCGCGCCTACTGGTTCCCGCCCGTCGGCGACACCACGTATCCGATCCAGCTCTACGAGATCAGCGACGAACGCGTCAGCGGCGCGGGGGACGTCGCCATCGTCGAGGGCCGCTCACGCCTGGGGTGGAGCATGATGGTCGGGGGCGTGGCGGTGCGCGGCGACACCTCGGAGAGCGAGTTCCTGACGGTGATGCGGCGCGAACAGGGCCGCTGGCGCATCGCCCGCAACATGTTCGTCGCGCGTCCCTGAGGGGGCGCCTCCAGGCCCCCGCCACGCGGCCGGATCCAGGCTCCAAGTCCAAGTCGCGCCGTTCGTTGGGCCGAGCGTCGCGTTCGGGATTTCGCCTTGCCCCACCTCCCGGGGCCGGGTAATTTCCCCGCGCTTGTGCGCACCGGCACGAGCGATGGGTGTCGGTCCGCGGGACCGACATCTCCACCCCCCAGCCTTCCGACCGATGTCGATGCTGCGCATGCGCCGGGCAGCACCTGCACTCCTCTTTGCAGCGTGCCTCGTGGCGCTCACCGCGTGTGGCGGGACGGAGTATCCCAACTCCACCTTCATCCGCAACACCGACCTCAACACCGCGACCGACGAGCTCTGGGACCGCCTGCTCTTCTGGGGCACGATCGTCTTCGTGTTCGTCGAGACGGCGCTGCTGGTCACGATCATCAAGTACCGCAAGCGGCCGGGCGGCCCCGCCGCCAAGCCGATCCACGGCAACGCCGCGCTCGAGATCACCTGGACCGCGATCCCGGCCGTGATCCTCGTGCTGATCGCCGTCCCGACGGTCCGCACCATCTTCGAGACCCAAGCCCCGGCCCCGGCCGGCGCCCTCCGGATCGAGGTGATCGGCCACCAGTGGTGGTGGGAGTTCCGCTATCCCGACCTCGGCATCTCGACGGCGAACGAGGTGTACGTGCCGGTCGGCCGCACGGCGAGCTTCGAGCTCACCACCGCCGACGTGCTGCACTCCTTCTGGATCCCGCAGATGGGCGGCAAGCGGGACCTGATCACGAACAAGAAGAACTACTTGTGGTTCACGCCGGCCGACTCGCTCGGCTCGATGGCGTACAACGGGTTCTGCACCGAGTACTGCGGCGCGAGCCACGCGAACATGCGGATCCGGCTCTACGCGGTGCAGCCGGACGAGTTCGAGAGCTGGGCGCGGCACCAGGCGCGCCCCGCGGTCTTCCCGCCCGCCGCGCCCGCGACCCCGGTGACGACGGCATCGAACCCCGGCGCCGCGCAATCGCCGGCCGAGCCCGTGAGCGGCTACGTCTTCCCGAAGGAGCAGCTGCCGGAGCACACGGTGCCCCGGACGCCGTTCCCCGCCGACCTCGCGTACGACGACGCGCTCCTCGCGCAGGGGGACGCGACGCGGGGGCAGAACTTCTTCCTCATCGGCGGCTGCATCGCCTGCCACACGATCCAGGGGAACCCGGTGGCCATGGGCGTCCTCGGCCCGAACCTGACGCACGTGGCGACGCGCCACACCATCGCGAGCGGGCTCTACCCGAACGAGCCCGCGGCGATGGCGCGCTGGATCAAGAACGCGACGAAGATGAAGCCCGGCTCGCTGATGCAGGCGATCGGCCGCGGCGAGTACGACTCCACGCTCAAGCGCTCCGTCACGCAGGGCGGCCTGACCGACCAGCAGATCGCTGACGTCGTGGCCTACCTGATGGCGCTCAAGTAATCCGGGGAACCGAGACCATGGCCACCATCGCAGCCCCGACGACCGCGACCGCCGCGGCGTCCGGAGAGCAGACGGGGATCTGGAGCTGGATCACCACCGTCGACCACAAGCGGATCGGCACCCTCTACCTCTGGACGGCGCTGACGTTCTTCCTGATCGGCGGCCTCGAGGCCGTCATCATCCGGACGCAGCTCATGGCCCCGAACATGGGCTTCGTGAGCGCCGAGACGTACAACCAGCTGTTCACGATGCAC
>CAZYUL010000068.1:0-15383 GCA_964650715.1 uncultured Gemmatimonas sp.
TGCCGATGGCGGTGCTCGTCGCGACCCTGCACACCTTCTCGCGGTTCGCCGCCGAGAACGAGATCACGGCATTCAAGGCGAGCGGCGTCTCGATGCAACGCCTGGTGCGACCGGTGATCCTCGCGGGAGCCGGGATCACGTTCCTGATGGTCTGGTTCAACGACCAGGTGCTCCCGCGGGCCAACCACCGCCTTGCGACACTGCAGTCGGACATCGCGCGCGTGAAGCCGACGCTCGCACTCGCCGAGCAGGTGATCAACGAGGTCGTCCCTCGCCAGATGTTCCTCCGCGCCGGGCGGATCGCCGCGGGGAGCAACGAGATGCGGAACGTCACGATCTACGACCTCGGCGACCCGTCGAAGCGCCGGACGATCGTCGCCGACAGCGGCCTCCTCGCCTTCTCCCCGAGCGGGGAGGACCTCCTCCTCACGCTGTTCCACGGCACGATGACGGAGGTGGAGTCGGGCGAACCGGACCGCCTGCAGCGGAGCTTCTTCGCGGAGAACGTGCTTCGCGTGCGCGGCGTGGCCACGCGACTCGACCGCAACGACGACGGGAACGCGTTCAAGTCGGACCGCGAGATGACGGTCTGCGAACTGCAGGCGCGCGTCAACGAGGCCAATCGCCAGCGGCAGAACACGTGGACCCGGCTCAAGGAGGCCGAGGGCGCCGCGAGCGTGCGACCCGACACGGTGCCCGGACTCCCCGGCGGCGCCGGACGCGCGTACTGCGCGCTCCTGCTCCGGATCCGCGCGGCCCTCACCCCAAGGACCGCGGAGGCCGCGGCCCTCTCCCAGCCGCCGGCGCGCCCCTCCCGGCCCTCGGCGACCCGGTCGGCGCTCGAGCAGGACGCGGTCCGCCTCCCCGACCCCTCGGGACAGATCGAGGACCCCGTGATGGTCCGCGGCCTCAAGCAGGACCTCGAGATCGTCGAGGGGAACATCGACGGCTACCGGGTGGAGATCGAGAAGAAGTTCGCGATCGCGACGGCGTGCCTGGTCTTCGTGCTGCTCGGCGCGCCGATCGCGTTGCGGTTCCCGCGCGGCGGCGTCGGGATGACGATCGGCGTGAGCCTCGGCGTCTTCGCCCTGTACTACATGGGCCTCCTCGCCGGCGAGACCCTCGCCGACAACGGCTACCTCGATCCCGCGGTCGCGATGTGGGGGACCAACGGCCTCCTCGGTCTCATCGGCATCTACCTGACGGCACGCCTGGGTAGCGAGGGTTCCACGTCGCGCGGCTCGGAGAGCTCCGAGTTCTGGGCGCGGCTCCTCGACCGATTCCGCCGGCGGCGAGCGGCATGAGGCATCCGCTGCGGCCCCTCGACCGCTACGTGCTGCGCGAGTTCCTCAAGGTGCTCGCGGCGACAGCGCTCGGCTTCCCCGCCCTCGTGATCGTGATCGACCTGACGGAGAAGCTCGCCCAGTACATCTCGCGACGGCTGCCGATCGGGGACGTCGCGCTGGCGTACCTCTATGGGATCCCGGACACGATGTTCCTGGTGCTCCCGGCGGCGGTGCTCTTCGCGACCGTCTTCACCGTCGGCGCCTTCACGAGGCACAGCGAGCTCACGGCGGCCAAGGCATCGGGGATCAGCTTCCACCGCTTCATCCTCCCGATCGCGATCGGCGCCCTCGGCGCGACGGGGCTCGGCCTCGCCCTCTCCGAGATCGTGCCGCCGCTCAACGCGCGCCGGCTGGAGCTGCTGCAGGAGAAGACGTTCCGGAACGCGAACAAGCGTTCGAACTTCGCCTACGCGGCCGAGGAGGGCCGCGTGTACAAGATCGCCTTCGCCGACGTCGGCACGTCCAGCCTCCAGTCCATCGAGATCGAGCGGCAGGGCCTCGGAGCCGACTACCCGACGTACGTGATCGCCGCGCGCGAGGGCACGTACACCGATTCCGCGGGCTGGATGCTCCGCCAAGGCGTGATGCACGTGCTGCCGGACTCGATGTCGAACCTCACGATTCGGTTCGACTCGCTCGTGGACCCGCGCTTCACCGAGGCCCCGGCATCGCTGATGGCCAACCCGAAGGCACCGGCGGAGATGGGCTACCGCGACCTCGGCCGGTTCATCCGGGCGATGGAGCGCTCGGGGACGGACGTGAACAAGCTCCGCGTCGAACGGATGCTCAAGATCGCGATCCCGGTGACCTGCGTGATCATCATGCTCTTCGGCGCGCCCCTCGCGACGAGCACACAGCGCGGCGGGACGGCGTACGGGATCGGCATCAGCCTCGCGACGACGGTCCTCTTCCTGGTGCTCCTGCAGCTCACGCAGGCGATCGGTGCGGGCGGGCTCATGAAGCCGGAGTTGGCGGCGTGGCTCCCCGGGGCGATCTTCACCCTGGTGGGGACCTTCCTCCTGATCCGCGTGCGGACCTGACGTGAACCTTCGCCCGACGGCGACGTATCCGGTCCTGCCGCGCAGCGGGCTCCGCTTCTTCCGGTTCATGGGACGCGCGGGCATCGACCTCTTCGGGGGGATCGGGGCGCGCACCCTCTTCCTCGGCGACATCGCCCGCGGCCTCCGCGAGGGTCGCACCTGGCGCGCGGAGGTGTTCCACCAGATGCGCGCGATCGGCGTGGACTCCCTGCCGCTGGTGATCATGGTCGCGGCATTCATCGGCGGCGTGATCGCGATCCAGATCCGCTACCAGCTCTTCCCAGGCGTGCAGCTCTCGCTGGTGGGGCTCTCCACCCGGCAGATCGTGATCCTGGAGACGGGACCGCTCCTCACCGGCCTCGTGCTCGCCGGTCGCGTCGGCGCCAAGATGACCGCCGAGATCGCGACGATGCGCGTGACGGAACAGATCGACGCGCTCGAGACGCTGTCGTACGATCCGGTCGCCTACCTCGTGGTCCCGCGACTGATCGCCGCGATCATCATGCTGCCGATCCTGACCGTGTTCGCCGACACCTTCGGCGTGCTCTCCGGCCTGATGGCGGCGGTGACGGTGGCCGACGTCCAGTATGCCCAGTTCATGGAGGGGGTGCGGCTCGGGTTCGACCAGTTCCAGATCACCTACAGCCTGATCAAGGCGACGCTCTTCGGCGCCGCGATCGCCTTCCTCTGTACCTTCGAGGGCTATCATACATACGGCGGGGCGGAGGGGGTCGGCCAGAGCACGGCGAAGGCCGTCGTGATCTCTTCAATCGCGATCCTCATCCTCGACGCCATCACCGCCGTCTTCCTGGCCCCCTACCTCCAAGGATGAAGCGACGCGACGAAGTCCTCGTGGGCATCGTGACCACCATCGCCCTGGTGCTGGCGGTGGTGGGCTCCCTGTTCCTGGCGCGCGGCGGCCTGTTCCCGGGCTACGCGATGTACGGGACGTTCCCCTGGGGATCCGGCCTCAAGCAGGGCCAGCCGGTGATGCTCTCCGGCGTGACGATCGGCTACATCGGCACGGTGGACATCCGTCCCGAGGGGGGCCTGCTGGTCGAGATGCGGATCTACAGGCAGTACCGGGTGCCGCGCGGCGTGGTGACGCGGGTGGTGCCGAACGGCTTCTTCGGCGACATGATGATCGCGATGCAGCCGCCGGCGGCGGGTGCGACAGGGGAGTATGCGGCGGGGGACACGATCATCGGGGCCAAGTCGGTGGGGGTGGCCGACGTCGTCTCGCTGGTGGATTCGATCGGCCGCGATGTGCGGGCGCTGACCCAGGCGCTGCGCTCGGAGCTGGTGGAGCGCGGGGGCCTCGCCGACGTGCGGCGGACAGTGACGAACGCCAACACGCTGATCGAGGGACTCGGACGGATCGCCGAGGCGCAGTCGGCCGAGCTCACGCGCACGCAGGAGTCCCTGCGCCGCATCGCGAACGCGGTGGACTCGGCGGCAGTGGACTCGACGGTGCGGGCACTGGGCGCGCTGACGTCGAACGTGGACCTGCTGACGACCGACCTCCGCGCGACGACGACCCGGCTCAACGGCGTCCTCGCCAAGCTCGAGGGGACCGAGGGGAGTGCGGGGCTCCTGATGAACGACCCTGGGCTCTACCGCGACGTGCGGGGGCTGCTCTCGCGACTGGACTCGCTCACGGCGGACTTCCAGAAGAATCCTCGGAAGTACATCAACCTCACGATCTTCTGAGGTACGAGGAATGCAAGGCGGCCCGGGGCTACTGCCCCGGGCCGCCTTGCATTCTCGGAGCCCTGCGAGGGTTAGAACGAGTACTTCATCGAGAGCTGGAGCCGATAGTTCGACGCCACGTTCTGCGAGTTCGTGAACACCGTCGAGGGATTGAACGTGAAGCGCGGGCGCGCCGCAACGCCGGTCGGTCCTACCATCGAACCGATCTCCTTGCTGTTGTAGTTCAGCAGGAAGATGCCGCCGAAGCCGGCGTTCCGGAAATGACCCCAATCCCGGTTGATGAAGTTCGCGAGGTTGAAGATGTCGAACTGCATCGTGAGGCGCTCCACGACGTTCGGGCTGACGACGTTCGAGAGGCCGAGCGCGCCGATCGACTGGCGCACGGACAGATTGACGACCCCGCGCCACGGCTCGGCGCACGAGTGGCGCTCCATGATGCGGCCGCGCTGCTTGCGGAGGCACGGGTTCGACTCGATGAACTCGTCGAAGGCCAACTGCTGCGCCACGTCGGTGTTCCCGCCCGACGTGACGAAGATGATCTCATCCGGATTCGTCACGTCGGTGGGCACGTAGATCAGGTCATTCCCGATGCCGTCGCCATTCAGGTCGCCCGACGAACTGCCACCGTAGAGATAGTGGAAGCGCTGTCCGCTTTCGCCGATGTAGATGAGCGACAGGTCGGTCCCCGTCCGCGCGAAGTTGTAGCTCGCGTTGGCGACGATGCGATGCGGTTGCTCGAAGAGCGAAGGCGTCCGATGCTGCGTCTCCTGCGCAAAGTAGCCGGCCGGACGTCCGAAGCGATACTGCGAGAACGCGGTGGATGAGGAGAGGCTCTGCACATCACGCGCGAAGGAACGCGTGTAGAACAGCGAGCCTTCCCAGTTGTCGCGCCAGCGCCGCTGCACGCCCACCGTGAACTGCCACGCGAAGTCGCGGGACGCATTGGTCACGTCGAGGATCGTGGTGCGCCCGCCCGCCTCGGTGCGATAGACCGCCGCCAACGGCGCGGTCCCGTACATCGCCCGCCCGTGTGGGTCGGTCCCCAGGATCGTGTCGGGGAGCGCGATGTTCTGGTAGAAGAGCGTATTGATGCCCTTCGTGAACATCAACTCGGCGCTGGCCACAATGCCGTTCCAGATCTCGCGGTCGTAGCTCAGGTTCGCACGGAGGTTCTGCGGGAACTTGAGGTCCTTGCTCAACAGGTTGATCTCGCCGCCGAGCGCCGCCGTGGTCCCGTTCGTGCACTGATCCGGCGGCGTCGCGATCGTCCCCGCCGAGAAGACCGGGGCATTCGGGCTGTTGCAGGTGAGGAGGGCGACCCCACCCATGCCGGAGTTCTGGAACGCGTTGCCGAGCCACACGTACGCCGGACGTCCGGCGAAGAGGCCGACGCCACCGCGCACCTGACTCGTCTGATTCCCGCTGACGTCCCAGTTGAACCCGAAGCGCGGCGAGATGGTCCCGTTGCCGCTCGGGACATCGGCCGTGTTCCGGTCGATCGTGCCCGCGCCGAGCAGGGAAGGATTGGAGGGCGGCTTGTCCGTGAACGAAGGGACGTCGTACCGGACGCCGAGCGTCACGTTGAGTCGCGGACTGACGCGCCACTCATCCTGGGCGTAGAGCCCCAGCAGCGCCGACTTGAACCGCACGGCGCCATCGCATCCCGGATCACTCGGCGGGCAGATCGGGACGCCGACGATGTACTGCTGCGCGGCCCCGTTCGTGAAGTTCACATCGGAGTTGAAGGACCAGACCCCGAAGATCGACTGGGCGAACAGATTGCGCGCCTTGTACGTGGAGAAGGTGCCGCCGACGGTGAAGCGGTGCGGACCCATCGGGATCACCAGGTTGTCGGTGATCTCGACGATGTCCTGATCGAGTTCGTTGCCGTGACTGAAGCGTTCCGACCCCGAGACCAGGTTGTAGACGCCCATGTCCGTCGTGATCTGCGGGACGCCACCAGCGTACGGGGTGCGCCGATCCCGGATCGTTGTCAGGCCGGCGAACAGTTCGTTGTACCACCCGTTCGACAAGGTCGTCCGCAGCTGCGCGACGGTGCTTCCCTTGCGTGAGGTGAACTTGTACGCGTTGTTCACGAGCTGGAAGGTCGTGCTCGTCGCGGAACGGGAGAACACGTCGTCGCGCGCCTCACCGTGATTGTAGCGCAGCACGAGCGTCGAGTTCAGCGGCAGTCCCTGGACGTCGAAGCGGACGAAGAGATTCGTCAGCGGATTCTCGTTGGTCCGAAGCCCGCCGTTCGAGGTGGGGAGCCCGTATGAGGAGAGGATCGCGTTGTACGCGTCCACCGTCGCCTGATCCGGCGCGTTCCCGCCCGCGAGGCCCACGAACGGACCGGACGCCGGGGCCGTCTGCTGCTGCAGTTCGGTGTTGACGAAGAAATGCGCGCGGTCCCGTACGATGGGGCCGCCCACCGAGAAGCCGTACTGCGTCTGGTCGAAGTCCGTCAGGTAGTCCTGGGGCCGGGTCAGCGACTGGTCGCGATAGTTGACGAACACGCTGCCGGTGTACTCGTTGGTGCCGCTCTTCGTGACGGCGTTGATGAGCGCCCCGGCGAAGTTCCCGTAGCGGACATCGTACGGAGAGAGCAGGACCTGATACTGCTTGACGGCATCGATCCCGATCGAGCGACCGCGCGCCTGACCTCCGGGCTGTCCAGTGGAGCCCAGGCCGAACAGGTCCGTTTCGGTCGCACCGTCGATCTGGATGTTGTTGTAGCGATTGTTGGTCCCGCCGCCGGACAGGCCCGGACCGGAATTCGAGATCTGCGGGGTGAGCTGGACGAAGTCCGTGAAGTTGCGTCCAAGCGTCGGCAGCCGCTGCAAGGCAGAATCGGACACCGTCGTCCCCACCCCTGTTCGGGTGGACGTGATCACGGGGTCGATCTCGGAGACGATGACCTGGCCTTCGAGCTGCACGACCCGAGACACGAGTTGGAAGTCCACTCGCGTCGTCTGCCCGATCGTGACATTCTGATCCGACTTCGTCATCGGCTCGAAGCCGATCCGGCGCACTGAGACCGAGTACCCGGCACCCACCTCCAACCCGAGCACCAGGTAGTTCCCCTGCGCGTTCGTGGTGGCATTCCACGTGGCGCCCGTGAATGCGGAGCGCACCGTCACCTGGACCGCGTCCACGCCGGCGCCAGCCTCGTTCGTCACACGACCGCCGATCGAGCCCGTCGTGACCTGTGCTGCAAGTTCAGCCGTCGCGCCGGCGATCAAGACTGCGCTGAGGAGCGCGAACCCGCGAAGACACCTGCTCATGTTGTCGTCCTCTGTCCCGTGGAGATTGGGGGTATCCGTCCGGCCAAAATGTAGTGCGCCGACGGCGCGTTCGTCCAACGCCGTCACCACCCCCGTGCCGACCCGAGACCGGTCCGTGACCTCCGACCGCCCGACCTCAGGCCGCCCGCTTCCGCCCGACCGTCAGATAGTAGACCGGGATCCCCGTCAGGCAGACCCCGAGCACCCCGAGCGTCTGCCACCGGCTCGATTCCTGGATCAGCGCGTTCCCCAGGAGGTAGAGGACGGCGACCATGAACAGCGCCGGGACGAACGGATACAGCGGCGTGCGGAACGAGGGCTGGTACTCCGGCCGTCCGCGGAGCCGGAAGATCGACGCGACCGCCAAGAAGTAGAATGGCAGGAACGCCGTCACGAAGGCGTCGGCGAGCTGTTCGAAGGTCCGCAGGAGCACGAACGCCGCCCCGAGCGCCGCCGCCAGCGCGATCGCCACCCAGGGCGTCCCGAAGCGGGGGTGGACCGCCGCGACCGGCTTGAAGAAGAGCCCGTCCGCCGCCATCGCGAAGAAGATGCGTGGACTCGTGAAGAGCACCGTGTTCAGCGTGCCGAACGTCGAGACCATCACCGTCACGGAGACGAACACGACCCCCGCCGCGCCGATCACCCGCTGGGCGACGTCGGCCGCGACGAGGCGCGACGTCCGCATCTCCTCGATCGGCAGCACCGCGAGGTATGCGAGGTTGGCCAGGAGGTAGATCGCCATCACCAGGAGCGTCCCCCCGATCAGTGCGCGCGGCAGGTTCCGCTGCGGGTCCTTCACCTCGCCGCCGTTGTACGAGAGGTCGGCCCATCCGTCGAACGCCCAGAGCGTGCTCACCAGCGCGAGCCCGAACGCGGGGACCGCGAAGCTGCCCTCCGGCCACGCCGGCGAATAGTGGCCGCCGGTCTCGGGGAGCCCGAGCGCGAACGCGATGAGGATGATGAAGAGCAGCCCGCCGTACTTGGCCAGCACCGTCAGGTTGATGAACGTCGAGCTGAGACGGACGCCGAGGATGTTGAAGGTCGCGGTCAGGAGGATCGCGCCGGCGGCGATCCAGCGCACGGTCATCGCCTGCTCCGGCGATGCCGGCGCGCCGTTCACCACGCGCCAGAAGTACTCGGCGAAGGTGATCGAGATCGCTCCGAGGGACGCCGCCCGGATCATCACGATCTGGGCCCACCCGAAGGTGAAGCCGACGGTGCGGCCCCACGCCTGCTGGAGGAAGACATAGATGCCGCCGGTGCGCGGCAGGGCGCTCGCGACCTCGGCGAGGGTGAGCGCACCGCAGAGCGCGAAGATCCCACCAGCGATCCACGCCGTGAGCATCGGCAGCGGACCCGGGAGGCGGTCCGCGATGCCCGCTGGCGACCGGAAGATCCCCGAGCCGATCGTGGACCCGATGACGACGGCGATGGCGCTCCAGAGGCCGATGCGGCGCTCGAGCCCCGGGGAGGCGGGTGCGGTCATCCGCCGAAACTACGGCGTGGCACTCCCTCTGGCGAGAGGGAGGGGCGATAATTCGCACTCGATGCCACCGCTCGTCGCCGCGCTCATCTTCTGGTCCGCCGTCCTCGCGGCGGTCGTCGCGCAGGTGATGATCCTCCGGTCGACGCGCCGCGTGCTGCGGACGGCCACGCCGAGGTCACCGGCGCTGGAGTGGGCCTTCGCGATCGCGCCGGCGATCGCGCTCGCCGCCATCCTCGCGCTCTCCTGGCGCGCAACGATGCGGCCGCCGCCGATCGAGGTCGAGCTCTCGGCGCCCGTAGGACCGATCGGCGCGTGAGCGAGACCCGCGACTTCATCTCGCTCACCAAGCCGCGGATCATCTCCCTGCTGCTGGTGACGACGATCGCACCGATGTTCGTGGCGGGACGGCCGGACTGGTGGACCGTCCTCCTCGTGACGCTGGGGGGCTACCTGATGGCGGGTGGCGCGAACGCGGTCAACATGTACATCGATCGCGACATCGACGACGTGATGGCCCGGACGCGGCTCCGTCCCATCCCGAGCGGCCGGATGGATGCGCGCGTGGTCCTCGCCTTCGGCGTCGGCATCGCGACCGCGGCGACGTGGATGCTCGCGGCGTTCGTGAACCTGCTCACCGCCACCCTCGCGCTCTCCGGCTTCTACTTCTACGTCTTCATCTACACGCGCTGGCTCAAGCGCAGTTCCCCGCAGAACATCGTGATCGGCGGCGCCGCGGGGGCGTTCCCGCCGCTCGTGGGTTGGGCCGCCGTGAGCGGGCGACTCGAACTCACCGCGTGGTTCCTCTTCCTGATCGTCTTCTACTGGACGCCCCCGCACTTCTGGGCGCTCGCCCTCAACAAGCAGAAGGACTACGGCAACGCCGGCGTGCCGATGGCACCACTCGTCTGGGGGGAGCGCGAGACGATGGAACAGATGTGGTGGTACACGGTCCTGCTCGTCGCCCTCACCGTGCTCCCCGTCGCCTTCGGCGCCTTCGGCCCGTTCTACCTCGCCGCGGCGCTCGTGCTGGGCGCGCTGCTCCTCCGCGGCGTGTGGCGCGTCCGGGTCGCCGCCGAGTACGCGCGCCCCGCCTGGTGGGTGTACGGGTACTCGCTCCTCTACCTCGCCCTTCTCTTCGTCGCGATGGCGGTCGACCGGCACCTCCCGATCGCCTGAGCCCCGCGCTCAGACCACGACGAGGTCCCGCTGGATGAGTTCGGGCGTCACGATGAGGCGTCCGTCGCGGTCCACGTAGGCGTTGACCTCGGACCGCATCCCGATCTCGCCGGCGAGGTAGACGCCGGGCTCGATCGAGAAGCCGACGCCGGGGATCAGGAGCCGGGTCTCCCGCGTCTCCAGGTCGTCGATGTTCGGCCCCATCCCGTGGAGGCCGCGCGCGTCGATGGAATGCCCGGTGCGGTGCGTGAAGTAGGGGCCGAAGCCCCGCGACTCGATCACCGCGCGCGCCGCGTTGTCGGCCTCGCCCCCGCGCACCGGCTCCCCGGCAGCGAGACGGTCGCGCAGGAGCGCGATGGCCGCATCGCGCGCGTCCCGCACCGCGGTCCACACCTCGATCGCCCGCGGTGTCGGCGGGCCGACGTGCGCCATCCAGGTCTGGTCGGCCCACATCCCGTTCCCCCCCGGCGCGGTCGCGAAGAGGTCGATGAGGACCGTGTCGCCCTCGCGGAACGCACGCGGGGTGACCACCGATGGCTCGTAGTGCGGGTTCGCCGCGTTCTCGGTCGCCGCGACGATCGGACCGTGGTCGGCCTCCATCCCCTCCCGTGCGAAACCCTCGCGCAGCCACGCCGCCACCTCGTGCTCGTGCAGCGGGGCCGCGGTCCGTGCCGCGTCACCGATCCGCGCGAAGGCTTCGAGCGCCAGCGATCGCAGCGCCTCGGCGTTCTTCCGGTGCGACGCGATCTCGGCATCGCTCCAGACCGCGAAGAAGCGCGTCACCAGGTCCGCGCTCGTCACGACCTCGGCGCCCGCGGCGCGGACCAACTCGAGCACGCCGGCGGGCACGCGGTCCACGACCGGCACCGCATCGCCGGGCGAGTACTCCATCGCCACCCGCTTCCCCCGCACCAGCGGCGGGAGCGCCGCCTCGAACTCCCGCCACGAGCTGTACACCACCTTCGGCCACTCGCGCGGCCATTCGACCCAGGGATGCTGTTCGATCGCGTGCGTCACCGCGACAGGCGCACCGCGGGCGGGGATCCAGGCGAGGATCCGGCGCGTCACCATCCCGTGGAAGCCCAGCAGGGAGGCGGCCACCGGGTTGAGTCCGCGGAAGTCGTAGAGCAGCCACCCGTCGAGTCCCGCGTCGGCGAGGGCGCGCTGCAGTGGCACGATCGAGGAAGGCGTCAGCATCCGCGGGAGCTCATCGGATGGCGCGCCACTCGGCGCGCCACTGGCAGTTCCCCTCGCCTCGGCTCCCGCAGCGCACGTGCTCCACCGCCCCGACCCCGCCGACGAGCAGCTGCATGAGCTCGCGGAGGATCGCCTCGTAGAACGCACAGCCCGCCAATCGTGGCGCGGTGTCCCGGGTGACGGAGACCGGCACCTCGAGGAGCAGCGTGGCGCCCACGCGCCGGACGCCACCCCCCAGATAGCGCCCACCGATCCGCCGCACGTGCCGGAGCGCCATCGGCCGCGCGAGGAGGGTGGGGAGGGCCCGCACGAGGCGGCGTGTCGGCGCCGGGATCCGCGCGTAGGTCACCCGCGCCATGCCACGTCCGGCCTCGCGGAAGACCGCCTCGGCGTCGGGACGCCGTCCGATCAACCGCGCGATGCCCACCCCCTCGTCGAGGGGGAGCCGTTGGCTCCGCTTGACCGCGTCCTGATAGCGGCGGATCTGGGCGAGCACCGTGTCGCTGAGGCCGAAGCGCTTCGTGCGCAGCTCCTCGACGAACTCGGCCTCGAGGTCGCCGTCGGGCATGTCCACCGATCGCACCGCCTCGAGCAGGGCCAGCGGGATCAGTGGATCGATCGTCTCGGACATGCGTCGGCTGGTGGGTGGGTAACCGCGGAGCAAGCTAACGACGCCGTCCGGACGCCGCACGATGCTCCCGGCACCGATCGGCGCCGGCGCGCGTTCATCTCCTTGCATCCCCTCCCGGACGTCCCCAGACTCCCTCCACGCGATGTCCCGCACCGACCCGAAGTCCACTGTCGCATGCCGCGAGTTCGCACTCGCGCTCGAGTACGTCGCCGACGAGGCCGCCGACGAGATCGCGACCGCGCGCGCGCGCGACCACGCAGCCGGCTGCACGACGTGCAGGGGACTCCTCGAGGCGGCGCGCGCCTATCGCCGTCGCCTGCGCGAGGTGGGAGCTGGTGACCGCGCCTCCGACGCCCTCCGGGCCACGGTCGCGTCGGCCCACCGCGAGGTGCGGGGATCACCGACGCGCTGATCCTGCGCGCCCTCGTCGGCGCGCTCGTCGCGGGGATCATCGCCGCGTTGGCGCGGCGCGCCGGGATGCTCACGCTCGGGGGGCAGTGGGCCGCCTTCGTCACGGGCACCGTCGTCGCCGCGGCGGGCTGGGGATGGGCTGCGCTCCTCGTCGCCTACTTCCTCGCCTCGTCGGCGCTGACCCGGCTCGGCGCCGATCGGAAGACCGCGCGTGCCGGCAGCGTGCTCGCGGGCCAGCGCGCCCGCGATGCGTGGCAGGTGGCCTGCAACGGAGGGGTCTTCGCGGTCGCGGTCCTCGCCGGCGGACTCACCGGCGATGCCCGCGCCTCGCTCGCGGGCCTCGGCGCGCTCGCGGCGGCGACCGCCGACACGTGGGCCACGGAGATCGGTCTCCTCTGGGGCGGGACCCCGCGCTCGATCCTGTCGGGGCGTCCGCTGCCAGCGGGCGTCTCGGGTGGCATCACCCTCGCGGGGACCGTCGCGAGCGCGCTGGGCGCGGCGCTCGTCGCCCTCGCCGGCGCCCACCTCGTCGAGGCGGACTCCTCGTTCTTCGTCCCGGTGCTCCTCGCCGGCATCGGTGGGAGCGTCGCCGACAGCGTGCTCGGCGCCGCCGTCCAGTCGAAGCGGTGGTGCGAGCAGTGCCGGACGTGGACGGAGCGGAGGGTGCACCGCTGCGGCTACCGCACGCGCCACGCACGCGGTGTACGTTGGATGACGAACGATACCGTGAACCTCCTCGCGACCGTCGTCGGTGCGACGCTCGCGCTCGCGCTGGCCGCCTCCTGATGAACGACCTCCACCGCATCGACGACGAGACCTTCCGCATCGCACTCGGGCGCTTCGCGACGGGCGTGACGGTCGTGACGCTGCGCGACGCCGGCGGCGAGGACCGTGGCATGACGGCGACGGCGTTCGCGTCGCTCTCGCTGGATCCACCGCTCGTGCTCGTCTGCATCGGCCACGCGGCCTCGATCGCGCCCGCGCTCTCGCGCGCCCGGCACTTCGCGGTGCACGTGCTCGCTGCCGACCAGGTGGCGTTGGCGCGCCGCTTCGCCGAGAAGGATGGCGACCGCTTCGACGGACTCGCGGTGCGACGCGGACTCGAGGGGCTCCCGCTGCTCGACGGCGCGTTGACCACCCTCCAGTGCCGGATCCACGCGCGGCACCCCGGCGGGGACCACGAGATCGTCGTCGGCGAGGTGCTCGAGGCCACCGGACGCGACGGCGCGGCGCTGCTGCACTTCCGCGGCGGCTACTCGGAGCTCCGGCGATGAGCCTCGAGGTCGAGCGCGAGCACGTCGTGCAGGCCCTCTGCGCCCACTACGCGCAGGATCACCTCACGACCGGCGAGCTGGAGGCGCGCTTCGATAGGGCGGCCTCGGCCGCCTCCCCCGCCGACCTGCGGACCGTGCTCGAGGGTCTCCCCGCGCTCGGACCGATGGTCGCCCCCCCGGCGCCGATCTTCCTGGTCGGCAGCCCGATCCCGACGCACACGTCGAGCGGCCTCCCCGCGCACGAGAAGCGCTACGCGGCGATCTTCGCGGAGGTCAAGAAGGAGGGATACTGGGCCCCCTCGCCGCTGGTGGTGGCGCGGACCGTGTTCGGCAGCATCCTCCTCGACCTCCGCGAGGCCGTCCTGCCGCCCGAGGGGCTCGTCATCGACGTGGACGTGATGCTCGGGGAGGCGGTGATCCTGCTGCCTCCGGGACTCGGCGCCGAGGTGGACTGCAGCGCTTTCCTCGGGACCGTCGAGGACAAGGCACAGCGCGCGGTGCCCGGTGCGCCCGTCGTGCGGGTGCGCGGCGGGACGGTGATGGGGAGCATCACCGTGAAGACCAAGTTGCCCAAGAAGGAGCGGATGGAGAGCTGGCGGAAGCAGCTGAAGGCGGCGCTCTTCGGCGACAGCGACCACGACCGGCTCGCCTGACGGCTGACGAGCGGCGCCTGGGATCCGGCCCGCCGGGACGGCGCTGTCAGGGCCCCTGCGAGAGGAACTCCCCGGCGTAGCGCGCGATGCATTCGTCCACCACACGCATCGCCTCCTCGCTCTTCCCCCACCCGAGCACCTCGACACGCTTCCCCTCGAGGTCCTTGTAGATCGCGAAGAAGTGCTCGATCTCGCGCAACGTGTGCTGCGGGAGGTCGGCGATGTCGAAGTACTCGCCGTGGGCCGGGTCGTCGCAGGGCACCGCCAGGATCTTGTCGTCGGGCTCCCCCTTGTCGAGCATCCGCAGGACGCCGACCGGACGCACGTCGATGAGGCAGCCGGTGAAGGTCGGCTCCTTGATCATCACCAGGACGTCGAGGGGGTCGTTGTCCTCGTGCAGCGTGCGCGGGATGAGGCCGTAGTCGCCCGGATAGTGCACCGCCGAGTAGAGCACGCGGTCGAGGCGGAAGAGCCCCGACTCCTTCTCGAGTTCGTATTTGTTCCGCGCGCCCTGCGGGATCTCGACCACCGCGGTGACCACCTCCGGGGGCTGCCGGCCAGGCGGCAGGTCCTTCCAGGGATGGATCACCGGTGCGCGGCGGCCTCGCGCGCGCGGCGGGCGAGGGCGCGCCGCCTGAGGACGATCGTGATCGCGTACCCGATGTAGAGGACGGCGATCGCCGCGTAGGCGGCCTGGTAATAGATGACGTTGTCGGGCATCGGTTCAGCGCTCCGCGGCGGCATCCTCGAACGCCTCGCGCTCGGCCGCGAGACGATAGCGCGACCGCACGAGGGCGACATAGAGGAAGGTGAAGGCGAAGAAGGCGAAGAAGAACGTCTTGAGCATCACGGCCGGCATCTGCGGCCCGTCGGTGTTGGCGACCACCGGCAGCGGATGGAGGGTGTTGAAGAGGTAGACGCTCAGGTGGATGAACGGGATCAGCGCCGCGCCGAGGATCCCCAGCACCGCGGAGTAGCGGGCGCGCGACTCGCGCTCCGGCATGACGCCACGCAACACGAGGTAGCCGAGGAACAGGAACCAGAGGAAGAGCGTGAGGGTCAGTCGGGCGTCCCAGGTCCACCAGGTGCCCCAGATCGGCTTCCCCCAGAGCGGCCCGCTGACGAGCACGCCGGTGGTGAACACCACGCCGACCTCGGCGGAGCTCTCGGCGAAG
>CAZYUL010000069.1:0-15106 GCA_964650715.1 uncultured Gemmatimonas sp.
GCCAGCATCGCCCCCTCGAGGTCGAGCAGGTTGTTGAACGAGAGCTCCTTGCCACCCTGCTGCCGGAGGGCGCCGAGCCCCGCGCCGGCGCGTTCGACGTAGAACGCGGCCGACTGTCCGGGATTCTCGCCGTAGCGCAGCGACTGCGCGCGCTCGAACGCGAGGGTCAGGCGCTCGGGGAACCGTTCGCCGCGCTGGGCCGCGAACCAGCCGGCGATCGCGGCGTCGTACGCCGCGGTATGCGCGTACACCTTCTCGGCGAGGTCGCGCCGCCCCTCCTCGGAGAGGCCGCCGTCGCGCAGTGCGGCGAGCACGCGGTCGTAGTCGGCGGGATCCACCACCACGGTGACGGCCGCGAAGTTCTTCGCGGCGCTGCGGAGCATCGAGGGCCCGCCGATGTCTATCTGCTCGATCACCGCCTCGGGCGCGAGCCCCTTGCGAGCGGCCGCCTCGCGGAAGGGATACAGGTTCACGCAGACGAGGTCGATCGGGGCGATCCCGTGTTCGGCGATCGCCTGCATGTGCTCGGGCAGGTCGCGGCGGGCCAGCAGGCCCCCGTGCACCGCCGGATGCAGCGTCTTCACCCGGCCGTCGAGCATCTCGGGGAACTTCGTCACGTCGGCGACGTCGGTGACGGCGAGGCCTGCGGTGCGGAGCGCCTTGGCGGTGCCGCCGGTGGAGAGCAGCGTGAAGCCGAGGTCGCGGAGGCCCGTCGCGAATTCGACGAGCCCCGACTTGTCGGAGACGGAGAGAAGGGCGTTGGGCATCAGGTCGGGAAGGGGGCGGCGCCGTCGGCGGGGATGAAGCGAGCGAAGAGGTAGTGCGGCGTGCCGCTCACGTGTCCATCCGGCTCGAGCCGGAGCTGGCCGGAGCAGAGCGCGGTGACGCACGGAGGGTAGATGCGGTGCTCGACGGCGAGCACGCGCGCGGCGAGGGTCTCCGGGGTGTCGTCGTCGCGCACCGGCACGGGCCACTGCGCGACGATCGCGCCCTCGTCGTAGCGCTCATCCACGAGATGCACCGTCGGGCCCGAGACCCGCACACCGGAGGCGATCACCGCCTCGTGCACGTGCCGGCCATACATCCCGGGGCCGCCGAAGGCCGGGAGGAGCGCCGGATGGATGTTCACCATCCGGCCGCGGAACTCGGCGACGACCGCGGGTGGGACCAGCCGGAGATAGCCGGCCAGCGCGACGTGCGAGACTCCCTGCTCGCGCAGCAGCGGGAGGATGCGATCGTCCTCGCCGCGAGGGACGTGGACCGAGGGGATGCCGCGCGATCGCCCCCGCTCGAGCGCGCCCGCGCCGGCCCGGTCGCTGATCACGAGCGCCACGCGACCGGGTGCCGCGTCCCCGAGCGCGTCGAAGTGGTCGAGGATCGCCTGCAGGTTGCTCCCTCCGCCGGAGGCGAGCACCGCGAGTCGAGCGGTCGGTGTCGTCACCCGGGGAATCTAGCCGTTCCCCAGCACGAGCCGCGCGACGTCGGTGAGCCGCTCGACGACGTCCACCTGGCCCCGCGCCATCTCGAGGTCCTCGTGCGGCGTCTCCGTGCCGGCGACGAGGATCCCCCGGCCGCCGAGTGCGATCGCGGGCGCGACGTCACGCCACCGGTCGCCGATGAAGAGCGAGCGGGCGAAGTCGAGACCGAGTGCATCGCGTGCCCGCTCGAAGAGCCCGGTGCCGGGCTTGCGGCAGCGGCACGGCCCGCCGTGGTCGGGGTGATGGGGACAGTGGAGCGACAGGTCCAGCACGACGCCCTCGGCGGCGAGCAGCGCGTCGAGCCGCGCGCGCACGGCCTCGTAGTCGGACTCGGTGATGAGCCCGCGCGCGATCCCGCTCTGGTTCGTCGCGACGACGAGCGCGTACCCGGCGTCCCGGAAGCGCCGCAGGGTCGCCGCCGCCCCGGGGAGGAGCTCCACCAGCGCCGGGTCGCGCAGGAAGTGCGCGTCGCGGATCAACGTCCCGTCCCGGTCGGTGAAGAGCGCGGGGCGGGTCATGACACCTCCGGCGCGAGCGTGGCGTCGCGCGCGGACTCCGCGAGCAGGACGTCGTCGCCGGCGGGGACGCTCCGGAGGTCGAGCAGGACGCGTCCCGCCTCGATCCGGGCGATGACCGGCGTCGCCAGCGCGCGGAGCCTCGCCTCGATCGCTGCGGCGTCCCCAGCGAGCGCGACGGCCCACGAGGGGATCCGGGCGGTGGGGAACGCCCCGCCGCCGACGGTGGCGACGCTCGGGGCGACCGCGGCGGCCTTCCCGATCGCGCCGGCGACGGCCCGCGCGCGCGCCTCGATGACGTCGGGTGCGGCGGTGAGCATGGCCAGCACCGGGATCTCGCGAACGGCGCGCACCGGGTCCCGGTAGAGCGCGAGCGTGGCCTCGAGCGCGGCGAGGGTGAGCTTGTCCACCCGCAACGCGCGCGCCATCGGATGCGCGCGGAGCCGCTCGACCAGCGCGCGGGTGCCAAGGATGATCCCCGCCTGCGGTCCCCCGAGCAGCTTGTCGCCGCTCATCAGGACGAGGGAGGCGCCGTCGCGGACCGCGTCGCGGGCGGTCGGCTCGCCAGCGAGGCCCCAGGGCGCGAGGTCGAGCATCAGACCCGAGCCGAAGTCGTGCAGCAGGGGGATCCCGGTCTCGGCGGCGATCGGTGCGAGCTCGCGGACCGTCGCCTCGGCGACGAAACCCTCGATCGCGAAGTTGCTGCGATGGACCTTCACGATCGCGCCGGTGCGCGGCGTGATCGCGGCGCGGTAGTCCGCGGCGTGGGTGCGGTTCGTCGTCCCGACCTCGACGAGGGTCGCGCCGCTCGACGCCATGATCTCCGGCACCCGGAAGCTCCCGCCGATCTCGACGAGCTCGCCGCGGCTGACGATCGCCTCGCGGCCCTGCGCCACCGACTGTAGGGCGAGCACGAGGGCGGCGGCGCAGTTGTTCACGACGAGCGCGTCCTCGGCGCCGGTGAGCTCGGCGAGGAGCCCCGCGCAGTGCACGTGGCGACTCCCGCGCGTGCCTCGCCCGACGTCGTACTCGAGGGTGGACGCGCCGCGCGCGACTTCCGCGACCGCGGCGATGGCCGCGGTCGCGAGCGGCGCGCGGCCGAGGTTCGTGTGCAGCACGACGCCCGTCGCGTTGATCGCCGGGCGGAGCGAGGGCTGGGTGCGCTGGGCGAGACGCTTGTCGAGCGCCTGGCGCCAGGTCTCCCCGTCGCCGGGGACGCTCGCGCCACCACGCGCGTCGGCGAGGATCTCGCGCACGGCGTCGGCGACGAGTGCGCGCGGGTGGTGATCGAGCACCGGCCGGATGCCGTCGAGCTCGAGCACCGCGTTCACGGCGGGCAGCGCGCGCCGGCGATCGCTCATCGCGGTGGTCGGGAGGCGGCGGTGTCCGCCGGCGGGGGCGGGGGGCGCCGCGTGAACACCCGCTCCGACGGTCGCGAGGCACCGGCGAGTCCGGGCAGGCCGGCGGCTCGCAGCCGGTACTCGCCGGGGGGGAGCGGCGTCGGCAGCGCCGCCGTCCAGATGGTCACGGGGATCGCGCGCTGGAGTTGCGGGAGGGCGACGCGCGTCGTGTCCGCGGCGGCGCCGGCGAGCTGGCCAACCGGTGCTGCCGCGGGTCGCGCGGCGGTGGTGTCCCTCGCCGCGGTGGTGTCGCGCGCGAGGGAGTCGGGGGCCGCCGAGTCCGGCGGCGCCCCCGCGGTCGCGCGCACCAGCGAATCGAACCTCGCCGCCGGCATCGGGATCCCGATCGCGAGTCGCGTCGAGTCCGAGGCGAGCAGCGTGAAGGTGCCCGAGTCGGGGACGAAGCCGAGCGCGACCGGGCGGTCGAATCGCACCCGGATCGCGGTCGAGTCCACGAGCTCCACCGTCTCGATGCGCGGACCGATGGTGTCGTGCTCGAAGGCGTAGAGGTCGGCGCTCGCGCTGTCCGAGAGCTCCACCTCCAGCTGCTCGTGGATCTCGCGGACGCCGAGTCGGCGGTCGCTATCCGCGTCGAGCCAGCCGCGGAGCACGTAGCGCCCGGGCTCCAGCCCGTGGATGCGGAATCGCCCCGTGGAGTCGCTCCGCGCCGTCCACCGGTACGTAGAGTCGGACGCCGCCCAGGTCTCGACCCGCGCGCCGGGCGTCGCGCGGGCGGCTGCCCAGTCGAAGAAGACCCCGCGGATCTCGCCGGTGGGGATCGAGGCTCCCGTGGAGAAGAGGAACTCACGCGCCTCGGTCAAGCGGTTGCCACGGAGATCTGAGAGTCCGGGCAGGATGGAGACGCGGTACGCGGTGTTCGGGCGGAACCCACCGCGCGGCTCGATCTCGATCGCCGTCCGGCGCCAGGTCACGCGCTCGCGTCCGTCCGAGGGCGAGAGGGTCACGACGGCGGCGAGGCCCAGACTGGAGCTCGCCGCGCCGAAGGCCCCGCCCCCGGACGCGCCCAGTGGCGACGAGCGTTCGTTGATCACCTCGTCGAACCGCACGATCACGGCATCGCCGCGCACGTTCACGCTCCCCGACTCGGGGGAGATCGCGACGATCGTCGGGGGATCCTCGTCCGGTGGTCCCCCCGGCGGCATCCCGGGCTGGGCGCAGGCGGCCGACAGGCTGCCGATGAGCGCGAGACCAACGCCGCGCGTCGCGGTCACCCGCAGAGCTCCGCGACCTTCCCGCGCAGCTGTTCCGCGCGCGCGGTCCATTCCCGCTCCTTCGCGCGCTCGGCCTCCACCACGGCGGCGGGTGCCTTCGCCGTGAACTTCTCGTTCGCCAGCCGAGCGCGCAGGGCGTCGAGCTGTCGTTCGAGCCCCTCGAGCTCACCCTTGAGCCGCGCGCACTCCTTCGCGACATCCACCATCCCCTCGAGCGGGAGGGTCAGCTCGACCCCGCTCGGGAGCACGGCGTGCGCCGCCGCCCCCTTCGGCGCGGCGCCGACGGTGAGCTCGCAGCGCGCGAGTCGCTGGATGAGGACGGCGCTCGCGCGGAGCACCTCAGCCGCCGCGCCCGCCCCGACGAAGGCGCGGATCGCGTTGCCCGGCGCGACGCCGTACTCCGCGCGCAGTGTCCGGATCGCGTCGATCGCCTCGCGCACGACATCGAAGTCGCGCCCGTCGGCCGCCGCGCCGGCGCGCCGCGTGCGCGGCCAGGGCGCCGTCGCGAGGAAGCGGCCGGCGGGGGTCCCCGGCAGTCGCTGTGCGAGGGCCTCGGTCACGAACGGCATGATCGGATGGAGGAGGCGGAGCGCGCGATCGAAGGCGTGCACGAGGACCGCGCGCGCGACCTCGCGATCGGCGCCGGGCTGCGCCAGCCGCGGCTTGACCGCCTCGACGTACCAGTCGGCGAGTTCGTTCCAGACGAACCGCCGCGCCGCCTCGGCGTAGGCATCGAGGCGGAGTCCGAGCTGTCGCTCGCCCTCGGGCCAGTTCGGGACGCTCCGGACCATCGCCGACGGCCGCGCCGGTCCGAGCGCGGCGTCGCACTCGGCGATCGCGGCATCGAGCCGGTCGAGGATCCAGCGGTCCACCAGCGCGAGGTCCTTCCCGGCGACCTGGTCCAGCGGCGTGACGGCGTCATCCCCCACTTGGAGCAGGATGAAGCGGCCGATGTTCCACAGCTTCGTCGCGAAGTTCCGACCGGGGGCGAACGACTTGTCGAGGTCGTTCGGGTCGAGCATGACATCCACGCCGAGTCCCATCCCCTGGATGACGGTCCACCGCAGTGCATCGGCGCCGTAGCGGTCCACGACGTCGAGCGGGTCGATCCCGTTGCCGAGGGACTTGGACATCTTGCGGTGCTGCATGTCGCGCACCGTGCCGTGCAGGTACACGGTGTGGAACGGCGCACCCTTCCAGAAGGTCTGGCCCGCGAAGATCATCCGGGCGACCCAGAAGAAGAGGATCTCCGGCGCAGTGACGAGGATGTCGCTCGGGAAGAAGGCCTTCAGGTCCTTCGAGGATTCGTCCGGCCAGCCGAGGGTCGAGATGGGCCAGAGCCACGAGGAGAACCAGGTGTCGAAGACGTCGGGATCCTGCGAGACGATGCGCGCGCCGCACGGCGCGCCGGCGGCCGCCGCAGCGCCGCCCGCTCCGTCTCCCTCGCGATGGGCGCAGGCCGTGGGGTCCTCGCGGTAGGCGACCGCGTGCCCCCGCTCGCAGGTCCAGACGGGGACACGGTGCCCCCACCAGAGCTGCCGCGAGATGTTCCAATCGCGGATCCCTTCGAGCCAGTTGATGTAGACCTTCTCCCACTTCTCGGGGAGGATCCGGATGGTGCCGTCGCGGACCGCGGCGAGCGCGGGCTTGGCGAGGGGCTCCATCCGCACGAACCACTGGTCGGAGAGCCGCGGCTCCACGATGGTGTCGCAGCGATAGCAGCGTCGGACGGAGTGGCGATGGTCCTCGACCTTGGCGAGGGCGCCGGACGCCTCCAATGCCTTCACGACCCGCTTGCGGGCCTCGAACCGGTCGAGGCCGCGGAGGTCGCCGGGCACGCGTCCCGCTGCATCGGCCACCTCGGCCATGCGGCCCTCGGCGTCGATCACCACCGGCATCGCGAGTCCGTGCCGCTTGCCGACGTCGAAGTCGTTGGCGTCGTGCGCCGGGGTGATCTTGAGCGCCCCGGTGCCGAACTCGCGCTCGACGTAGGCGTCGGCGATCACCGGCAGCTCGATGCCGGTCAGCGGGAGGAGCACGCGCTTCCCGACGAACGCCGCGTATCGCTCGTCCTCGGGATGCACCGCGATCGCGACGTCGGCGAGGATGGTCTCCGGCCGCGTGGTCGCGATCGTGATCCCGCGCGACGTGTCACCCGCGAGCGCGTAGCGGACGTGATAGAGCTTGCCGGCGCTCTCGTGGAACTCCGCCTCCTCGTCCGAGAGCGAGGTGAGGCAGCGCGGGCACCAGTGGATGACGCGGTGCCCGCGATAGACGAGGTCCTTCTCCCAGAGCCGGACGAACGCCTCGCGCACGGCGCGCGAGAGGGCGGGGGAGAAGGTGTAGGCGGTGCGCGACCAGTCGGCGGAGGCCCCGATCGCGCGCAACTGCTGGAGGATCTGCCCGCCGGTCTCCTCGACGAAGGTCTCGGTGCGCTTCACGAATGCCTCGCGCCCGAGGTCGAATCGAGTCCTCCCCTCCTTCGCGATCAGCTTCTCGACCACGTTCTGCGTGGCGATGCCGGCGTGGTCGGTGCCAGGGAGCCACAGGGTCTCGTCGCCGGCCATCCGGCGCCAGCGCACGAGCACATCCTGTACGGTGTTGTTGAGCCCGTGTCCCACGTGGAGCACCGCGGTCACGTTCGGCGGCGGGATGAGCACCGTGAACGGTTCGCGGTCGCCGCCGTGGCGGGTGGTGCGCTCGGCGTTCGCGTGGAAGGCGCCGGCCGATTCCCACGCGGCGTAGATCGCGGGTTCGGCGGTCTTGAAGTCGAAGTGGGTCGGGAGTTCCGCGGCCGGCGTGGCGGCTGCGGGGTCGTGCGGTGCGGGCATCCTCGAAAGCTAGCGGAGCCGCCGCGGAGCGGTCAGCGCGGGCGGACCGCTACCGGTGCGCGCGGACCCTGAGCCGCTGGCGCACCTCGACCACGCCAGGCACCCCTCGCGCGATCGTCACCGCGTGCTGAACCTCGCGCGCCGACCGCACCCGCCCGTGCAGCAGGATCGCGCCGCCGTCGGACTCGATCTCGACCGCGCGTTGCGAGAGCACGGGATCGTTGGAGAAGGCCTCGAGCACGCGCTCGTCGAGCGCCGCGGCCGCTTCCTCGTCGTCCTCGTCCGACTCCTCCTCGGCCCCCTCGAACTCGTCCTCGGCCTCGACGTCGTCCTCGACGTCGTCGACATCCGACGCCTCGACTTCGTCAGGCGCCTCCTCGTCCTCGAGCTCGTCCTCGGGTTCGTCATCGTGGTCCGCGCCCCAGGCCTCCCGGAGCTCCATCGCGGTCGCCATCAGTGACTCGCCGCTCGCGAGTGCGGTCTCGGCGAGTCGGCGCGCGCGGGAGAGCAGTCCGCGGGCGGTCAGCTTCCGGCCGCTCATCCGCTCCGCGACGAGGATCCCCGCCACGACCCCCAGGGTCGTGCCGGCGAGCACCCAGAGCAGGGTGCGGTCGTTGGATTCCTCTTCGACGCGGATGGTGCGCATGTCACGGCCCTCGGCTAACTTCAACGCTGTCCCCGCGCGACCGCCAACGCCAGTCCACGCAATGCCCTCCCGCTCGCCATTCCCCCGGACGGCCGACGCGCCGCTCAAGCTGCGACTCGTGATCGGCTGGGGGCTCTTCTTCGCCTTCGCCCTCGCCGGGCTGTGGTTCTTCGCCCGGCTCGGCACCTCGGTCCCGGCACTGCTCGGGCTGGGACAGCCGTGAGCCAAGCCGCGGGATCAGCGCCCGGCAGCCTGCGCCTCACGCTGCCGGACGGCGCCACGCGCGAGGTGGCGCCGGGAACGCTGCCGCGCGAGGTCGTCGCGTCCATCGGTCCCGGCCTCCTCAAGGCCGCCATCGCGGTCGCGGTGGACGGCGAGGTGCAGGACCTGATGACGCCGCTGCGGAAGGGCGGCGCCTTCGTGGTGATCACCGAGAAGGACCCGCGCGCCCTGGCCGTGCTGCGACACTCCGGCGCGCACATCCTCGCCACCGCGGTCCGCCAGCTGCGCCCCGAGGCGAAGATCGGGTTCGGGCCCGCGATCGAGGACGGCTTCTACTACGACTTCGAGGTGGACCGCCCCTTCACGCCGGAGGACCTCGAGGCCTTCGAGAAGGCGATGCAGCGGGTGGCGGCGGAGAAGCTCCCGTTCGTCCGCGCCGAGGTCTCGCAGGCGGAGGCGAAGCAGGTGTTCGCCGACGATCCCCTGAAGCTCGAACGGCTCGCCGACTTCGAGGGCACCGACGAGGTGATCTCGACCTACACGGACGGCCCCTTCACCGACCTCTGCAAGGGGCCGCACGTCCCGGACACGTCGTACCTCAAGCACTTCAAGCTGCTGCAGACGGCCGGGGCCTATTGGCGCGGCGACGAGCGGCGCCAGATGCTCCAGCGGATCTACGCGACGGCGTTCTTCAAGAAGGAGGACCTCGACGCGCACCTGCACCGGCTCGAGGAGTCGCGGAAGCGCGACCACCGCGTCCTCGGCAAGCAGCTCGACCTCTTCCAGTTCTTCCCGCACGCGCCGGGTGCGGCGTTCTGGACGCCGCGGGGGACGCAGCTCTGGAACGCGCTCGAGTCGTTCGTCCGCGAGCGGCAGCGGGAGCACTTCCTCGAGATCCGGACCCCGCTCCTCTACACCAAGCGGCTCTGGGAGCAGTCCGGGCACTGGGGGAAGTACCGCGAGAACATGTTCCTCGTGCTCGACAAGGAGGCTGCGGCGGGAGGGGCCTCGTCGGACGAGTCGCTGAACATGTCGCTCAAGCCGATGAACTGTCCGTCGCATCACCTGTACTTCGGCGCACACAAGCACTCGTACCGCGAGCTGCCGCGGCGCTACGTGACGTTCGACGTCCTGCACCGGAACGAGATCTCGGGCGCCCTCTCCGGCCTCACGCGGGTCCGGCAGTTCTCGCAGGACGATTGCCACGTGTACCTGCGCGAGGACCAGATCGCGGATGAGGTGGCGTTCCTGATGGAGTTCATCCTCGGCCACTACGCCACGTTCGGGCTGGAGGCCAAGCTCAAGTTCGCGACGCGTCCGGAGCAGCGGATCGGCTCGGACGCGTTGTGGGACCGCGCGGAGGGGGCGCTCCGGGCGGCGCTCGAGAAGACCGGCCGTCCGTACGAGCTCAAGCCGGGCGATGGCGCCTTCTACGGCCCGAAGATCGACTTCGACGTGGCCGACTCGATCGGGCGCGCCTGGCAGCTCGGCACCATCCAGCTCGACTACAACGCGCCGGAGCGGTTCGACCTCGAGTACACGGGGGAGGACAACGCGGCCCACCGTCCCGTCGTGATCCATCGCGCGGTGTGCGGCAGCTTCGAGCGATTCCTCGCGATCCTCATCGAGCACTTCGCCGGCGCCTTCCCGGTCTGGCTCTCGCCCGAGCAGGTGCGCGTGCTGCCGATCTCGGACGAGGTCACGGGGTACGCGCAGGAGGTGACGGCGAAACTCCGCGCCGCCGGCATCCGTGCTGTCTGCGACGACCGCAGCGACACGCTGAACTACCGGATCCGGGACGGTGAGATGATGAAGGTGCCCTACATGGCGGTGTGCGGGAAGCGGGAGGCGGAGGGCGGCCAGGTCGCCATCCGCGTCCGCGGCGCGGGGAGGAAGCAGGAGGTCGTACCGGTGGAGGCCTTCGTCGCGCGCGTGGCCGAGGAGATCCGCACACGCGCGCTCACGCCGGCCGGCGGCACCTCGGAGCCCGGGGCGGGCGCATGAGCCGGCTCCGGAGGGCAGCGCTCCTCGTCGCGGGCCCGGCGCTCCTCGCCGCGCCCCTCGCCGCGCCCCTCGTCGCGCAGCCCACCGACAAGCCACGTCTCGACGCTGCGCGTGTCGCCGGGGAGACCGTGCTCGGCGCGTACGCTGGGATCGGCGGCTACTTCATCGGCCGTCGCCTCGGCCACGAGCTCGCGCTCAGCCTCGGCGCCGAGAGTCCGGCGACCATCCGTCGCTCGGAGTTCGTCGGCTCGGCGATCGGGGGCATCGGCGCGACGGCGCTCGTCGTCCACGGGATCGGCAGCCTCGGCGACCAGGCGGGCGACCTCGATGCGACCGTCCTCGGCACGACGGCCGGATTCGTCGTCGCCGTCGGGGTCGCCCGGCTCATCCTCGGTCCCGACCTCCGACCGGAATCCGGCGCGAGTACCGCACTCCGCTGGACGGTGGCGAACGTGCTCGCCTTCATGCCCGCGATCGGCGGGACCATCGGCTTCAACTCCACCCGACGCAGTCAATAAGCGAGGCTCGCAGGACATGTCCGACCGCGTTCCCGTCATCGTCTCCGCCGCCCGTACCCCGATCGGGAGGTTCCTCGGCGCGCTCGCGCCGCTCACCGCGCCGGAACTCGGCGCCGCCGCCATCCGCGAGGCGGTCGCCCGCGCCAAGGTGGATCCGGCGGCGATCGGCGAGGTGATCATGGGGAACGTGCTGCAGGGCGGCGTGGGGCAGGCGCCGGCGCGCCAGGCGGCCATGAAGGCGGGCGTTCCCGGCGACGTCCCCGCGTACACCGTGAACAAGGTCTGCGGCTCAGGCCTGCAGGCGGTGATGCTGGCGGCGCAGGCGATCCGCGCCGGTGACGAGGAACTGCTCGTGGCCGGCGGCCAGGAGTCCATGTCGAACGCCCCGCACTACGTGCGGGGGATGCGGAACGGCGTGAAGTTCGGCGCGCAGACGATGCAGGACGGGCTGATCAACGACGGCCTCTGGTGCTCGTTCTACGACCGCCACATGGGCGGTCACGCCGAGTACACGGCGAAGAAGGCGGGCATCACCCGCGCACGGCAGGATGAGTTCGCGCTCGCCTCGCACCAGAAGGCGGTGGCGGCGATCGGCGCCGGGCGGTTCAAGGCCGAGATCGTCCCGGTCGCGATCCCGGGGAAGAAGGGGCCGATGCTGGTGGACACCGACGAGTCGCCCCGCGCCGACACCTCGCTCGACGCGCTCGCGAAGCTCAAGCCGGCCTTCCCGAAGGATGCGCCGCGCGACATGAAGCCCGAGGAGCTCACCGTCACGGCGGGGAACGCTCCCGGCCTCAACGACGGTGGCGCCGCCGTCGTGGTGGCGTCCGAGGCGTACGCGAAGGCGCACGGGCTCCCGATCCTCGCGCGGATCACCGGATACGCGTCCGGTGGCGGCGACCCGCAGGACCTCTTCTTCGCGCCGATCGTCGCGGTCCGGAACCTGATGAAGAAGACCGGCGCCGAGATCGGCGACTACGACCTGATCGAGGCGAACGAGGCGTTCGCATCGCAGGCGCTGGCCGACGGCGATGCGCTCGGCTGGGACTGGGCGCGGGTGAACGTGAACGGCGGCGCGATCGCGCTCGGGCATCCGATCGGGGCGAGCGGTGCGCGGGTGCTGGTCACCCTGCTCCATGCGCTCGAGCAGCAGGGGAAGCGGACGGGACTCGCGACGCTCTGCCTCGGTGGCGGGAACGCGGTCGCGCTGAGCGTCGAGCGGGCCTGAGGCCCGCGGTCCGCGGCGACGCCCGCCCTCATTAGCTTTCCCGCATGACTGACCGTATCGCTGTCGTCGGTGCCGGCCAGATGGGCAACGGGATCGCCCACGTCTGTGCCGCGAGCGGCTTCCCCGTCGCCATGATCGACGTCTCCGCCGACGCCCTCGCGAAGGGGAAGGCGACGATCGAGAAGAACCTCGATAGGCAGGTGAAGAAGGGGGCGCTCGACGCCGCCGCGAAGGACGCGGCGCTCGCCCGGATCGCGACGGCGACGACCCTCGACGCGGTGGCCGGTGCGACCGTCGTCGTCGAGGCTGCGACGGAGCGGAAGGACCTCAAGTTCCAGATCTTCCGCGACCTCGACGCCAAGGCGGATGCCGGCGCGATCCTCGCGACGAACACGAGTTCGATCTCGATCACCGAGATCGCCGCGGTCACCCGGCGCCCCGACGCCGTGATCGGGATGCACTTCATGAACCCGGTGCCGGTGATGCAGCTCGTCGAGGTCATCCGCGGACTCGCGACGAGCGATGCCACCAACGCCCGAACGGTCGCGCTGGCGAAGGCGCTCGGGAAGGTGCCGGTGGAGGCGAACGACTTCCCGGGGTTCATCGCCAACCGGATCCTGATGCCGATGATCAACGAGGCCTGCTATGCCGTGATGGAGGGCGTCGGCACGCCGGAGGCGGTGGACCAGGTGATGAAGCTGGGGATGAACCATCCGATGGGCCCGCTCGCGCTCGCGGACTTCATCGGCCTCGATACCTGCGTCGCGATCCTCGAGGTCCTGCACGAGGGGCTCGGGGATCCGAAGTACCGGCCCTGCCCGCTGCTCAAGAAGTACGTCGCGGCCGGCTGGTACGGGAAGAAGAGCGGTCGCGGCTTCTACACCTACGCGGCATGATGACGGACCTGCGCGCGCTCTCCGAGGAGCAGCGCGCGATCATCGAGACGGCTCGGGCGTTCGCGGCGGAGCACGTCGCCCCCTTCGCCGCGCAGTGGGACCGCGAGAGCCATTTCGAGCCGAGCCTCGTCGGCCGGCTCGGCGCCCTCGGATTCCTCGGGATGATGCTCCCACCGGCGTACGACGGCCTCGGGCTCGAGACCCGGACCTACCTGCTGGCGCTCGAGGAGATCGCCGCCGCCGACGCCTCGGTCGCGGTGATGATGTCGGTCCACAACTCGTTGCCGACGCAGATGCTCAACGCGTTCGGCACCGCGGAGCAGAAGCGGCGGTTCCTCGCGCCGATGGCGCGCGGCGAGCTGCTCGGGGCGTTCGCCCTCTCGGAGCCCGATGCCGGCTCCGACGCCTCGGCGATCCGATGCCAGGCGCGGCGCGACGGCGCCGATTGGGTGATCGACGGCACGAAGGCCTGGGTCACGAACGGGAACGAGGCGGGCGTGATCATCGCGATGGTGCGCACCGACACGCCGGAGGACCGCCGGAAGTCGAAGGGGGTCTCGGCGTTCATTCTCACGCCGGACCTCCCCGGCTTCACCGTCGGCAAGAAGGAGGACAAGATGGGCCTCCGCGCCTCGCCGACCGTGCAACTGCGCTTCGACCAGATGCGCGTGCCCGCCGACCGGATGCTCGGGGAGGAGGGGATGGGCTTCATCTACGCGATGCGCTCGCTCGAGCACGGCCGGCTCGGGATCGCGGCGCAGTCCATCGGGATCGCGCGGGCCGCGTTCGAGGCCGCCCGCGTCCACGCCCGCGAGCGCCGGCAGTTCGGCAAGCCGATCGCCGAGTTCCAGGGGATCCAGTTCAAGCTCGCCGACATGGCGACGCGGATCGCGGCCGCCCGGGCGCTCCTCCACACGACCGCCGCGGCGAAGGATCGCGGGGTGGCCGTGCCGGGGGAGGTCTCGATGTGCAAGTTGTTCGCCAGCGAGATGGCGATGTGGGTCACCACCCAGGCCATCCAGGTCCTCGGCGGATACGGCTACGTGAAGGAGTATCCCGTCGAGAAGTACTTCCGTGACGCGAAGGTCACGGAGATCTATGAAGGGACCTCCGAAGTCCAACGCATCATCATCGGGAGGGCGGTGACGCAGGAGGCATGAGTCGCGAGGAGGTGGGGTGGGGTCGCCCACCGCCGCCACGGACCTCCGCCGCATCCCACACGCCGACCCGCCGTTCCTCCCACCTTCCACCTTCCATCTTCCATCCGCCTCTCGTGAAGCTCTTCGATACGATGTCCCAGCTCGGCCACGAGCAGCTCGTCATCTGCTCCGACGACTCGGTCGGCTACCGCGGCATCATCGCGATCCACGACACCACGCTCGGCCCCGCGCTCGGCGGCACGCGCTTCTGGTCGTACGCCTCGGACGAGGAGGCGATTGTGGACGCCCTCCGCCTCGCCCGCGGGATGACCTACAAGAACGCGGTCGCCGGCCTGAACCTCGGCGGTGGCAAGTCGGTCATCATCGGCGACAACCGGACGACGAACCGGGAGATGATCTTCCGGGCGCACGGCCGGTTCGTCGAGTCGCTGGGCGGACGCTACGTCACGGCCGAGGACGTCGGCACGAGCACCGCCGACATGGACTTCGTGCACATGGAGACGGACTACGTCGCCGGCCTGGCGAACAAGTCGGGCGACCCGTCACCGGTCACCGCGCGGGGCGTCTTCCGCGCGATCGAGGCGTCGGCGAAGCACCGCTGGGGCTCGGCATCGCTCGAGGGTCGGACGATAACGGTGCAGGGGCTGGGGAACGTCGGCACCTACCTCTGCCGCGAGCTGCACGCCGTCGGCGCCAAGCTCATCGTCACCGACATCCGGCCGGAGCGGGTGAAGAAGGTCGTGGACGAGCTCGGCGCCAAGCCCGTCGAGGGCGATGCGATCTACGAGGCCAAGGCCGACATCTTCGCGCCCTGCGCGCTCGGGGCCATCCTCAATGACCAGACGATCCCGAAGCTCAAGGTCGAGGTCGTCTGCGGCGGCGCCAACAACCAGCTCCTCGAGCCGGCGAAGCACGGCGAGATGCTCGAGAAGCGGGGGATCCTCTACGCGCCGGACTTCGTGGCCAACGCCGGCGG
>CAZYUL010000070.1:0-15036 GCA_964650715.1 uncultured Gemmatimonas sp.
GACCCAGCTCGACGCGCCGGTCGTCTATGCCTCCGGCCGCGATGGCGTCGCGACGATGGACATGGACGTGCCGCCGGTGGACCTCACGCCGCTCTTCGAGACGATCGTGAAGCACGTGCCGGCGCCGCCGAGCGACGCGGCCGGGTCGTTCCAGATGCTCGTCTCGACCATCGACTACTCCAACTACCTCGGCCGGCTCGCCATCGGGCGGATCGAGCGCGGCACCGTGCACGTCGGCGACACCGTCACCCTCCTCTCGGTGGATCACAGCGGGAAGGGGACGCCGGGGCGTGTAACGAAGCTGTATGGATTCGAGGGGCTGGAGCGCGTGGAGGTGCCGGAGGCCACGGCGGGCGAGATCGTCGCGCTGGCCGGGCTTGAGGGGGTCGAGATCGGGCTCACGATCACCGATCCCGAGCACCCCGACCGGCTGGAGGGGATCGCGGTCGAGGAGCCGACGATCTCGGTGGACTTCCTCGTCAACAACTCCCCGTTCGCCGGGCGCGACGGGAAGTACGTGACGTCGCGGCAGATCAAGGAGCGGCTCGAGCGGGAACTGGAGCGGAACGTGGCGCTGCGCGTCGAGGACACCGACTCCACGGACACCTGGACGGTCTCCGGCCGCGGGGAGCTGCACCTCTCGATCCTGATGGAGACGATGCGGCGCGAGGGCTATGAGTTCCAGGTCTCGCGCCCACGGGTGATCACGCACACGGGCCCCAAGGGCGAGCGACTGGAGCCCTACGAGGAACTGGCGATCGACGTGCCCGAGGAGTTCATGGGGACGGTGATCGAGAAGCTCGGGCCCCGGAAGGGGTCGATGATCGAGATGAAGAACCCCGGGCAGGGACTGGTCCGGCTCGTGTACCGGATCCCGGCGCGCGGACTCTTCGGCTTCCGGTCGGAGTTCCTGACGGACACCCGTGGGACCGGGATCATGCACCATCGGTTCCTCGAGTACGGGCCGTGGGCCGGTGCGCTCCAGGGGCGGCTCCGCGGCGTGCTCGTCTCGATGGAGGCAGGGACGATCATCGCGTTCGCGCTCGGCAACCTGCAGGAGCGCTCGACGCTCTTCGTCGCGCCGGGGGACGACGTGTACGAGGGGATGATCGTCGGCGAGAACTCCCGGCCGGGGGACATGGACGTCAACCCGACGAAGGAGAAGAAGCTCACCAACATGCGGTCGAAGAGCGCGGACGAGGCGATCCAGCTGGAGCCCCCGCGCCTGTTGACGCTGGAAGGTGCGCTGGAGTATATCGAGGACGATGAGTTGATCGAGGTGACCCCGCGCTCGATCCGGCTCCGCAAGCGCCTCCTCGGCGTGAGCGAGCGGAAGCGGATCAACCGGGACGCCAAGAAGGAGCGCGCGGCCTCCTGAGCCGCGCAGTGTAGGCACCAGCCGCCTGGAGACCGCGGATCATGCCGCCGAAGGGGAAGTCGCCGGACGAAGACGATGCGCTCGAGCCGGATCTCGACGGGGAGCAGGACCTCGACGAGCTCGACGAGGACGACCTCGACGACGAGGACGACCTCGACGAGGATGACGACGACCTCGATGAGGACCTCGACGAGGACGACCTGGACGACGACGAGGACGATGACGACCTCGACGACGACTTGATCGACCTCGACGACGAGTACGACGAGATGGACGAGGACGACAAGCCGCACCCGAACCGGTTCGAGGAGTGACCGGGGCGCGCCCGCGGGGCGCGCCGCTCGATCCCGCCTAGAGGGCGCGCTCGAGCCGCTGCACGATCGTCCGGAGGATCTGCACGCGCGCGTGCCGCTTGTCGTTCCCCGCGACCAGTGTCCAGGGGGCGCCCGCCGGACTGCACCGGGCCACCATCTCCTCCACCGCCTCGCGGTACGCGGGCGCCTTCTTCCGGTTCCGCCAGTCCTCGTCGGTGATCTTGTGCCGCTTCCACGGCACCCGCTCGCGCTCGCGGAACCGCTTGAGCTGCTCGGCCGCGCTGATGTGGATCCAGAACTTGGCGAGGGCGAGTCCGTGGTCGGTGAGCTGCCGCTCGAACTCGTTGATCTCGCCGTAGGCGCGGTCCCAGTCGGTCACCGGCGCGAAGCCCTCAACGCGCTCGACGAGCACGCGACCGTACCAGGAACGGTCGAAGATCGTGATCCGGCCGTCACGCGGCACGTGCCGCCAGAACCGCCAGAGGTAGTGCTGGGCGCGCTCCTCCTCGGTGGGCGCGGCGATGCCGACCACGCGATAGAGTCGCGGGTCCATCGCCTGCGTGACGCGCCGGATGGCGCTCCCCTTGCCGGCGGCGTCCCAGCCCTCGAACACGAGGACCATCCCGCGGTGCGCGTCGCGCGCCTCCCAGGCGAGCCGGCTCAGCTCCGACTGCAGGGCGCCGAGCTGGTGCTCGTACTCCTCCTCGTCGAGACGGAGGCGGAGCCTCACGCGGTCGAGCTGCGAGGGGCCGGGCGTCCAGTCGCGGGCGGGGGCGTCCGTCGGCGCGGCGGTGGTCGTCATCCCGGCCGTGACCTTGGTCGCCCCCCGGCTCGCGAGACCGGTCGCCGACTCGAGTGCCGCGAGCAGGAGTCGTCCGGCGGCGACCTCGCGATGCCGGCGGTCCACGGCGTCTATCGGATGCCACGGCGCGTTGGGCAGGTTCGTCGCGGTGAGGGCCTGTTCGGAGACACGGCGGAACCGGTCGTACTGATCGAAGTGCGCCCAGTCGTCGGGCCCGATGCGGCCGTTGCGCTCGAGCTCCCTGAGCCGCGCGCGCTGGTCTCGCTTGGAGAGGTGGAGCCAGAGCTTCACGAGGACGACGCCGTCATCGGTGAGCATCCGCTCGAAGGTCGCGATCCGTTCGAGTTCGCGGGCGAAGTCACGCTTGCGGCGCTCGCGCCGGACGCGATCGATGATCGGTCGCGTGTACCAGGAGCCGAAGAAGACGCCGACGCGACCGTGCCCCGGCATCGCGCGCCAGAACCGGTAGAAGTGCGGCCGTTCGGATTCCTCGTCGCTGCGGTCCCAGAAGGCGTGGGTGACGACACCGCGGGGGTCCAGCCACTCATTGAGGCGGTGGACGAGTTCCCCCTTGCCGGCGCCGTCGGCGCCGGAGACGATCACGATGACCTGGCGCTTGAGGCCCCGGAGGGCGAAGTGTGCGGTGAGGAGCTTCGACCGGAGCCGGAGGACCGCGGCGTCGTAGCGTTTGTCGGAGAGGGTGGCGCCCTTCTCGGCGGATTCGAGCATGGGACGGGTGTTTTCCGGGTGTGGGCGTGCGCGCACGACGCTACGGCGCCGTTGACCGAGGGGGAAGGCCCGGCTTTATTTCAAGGTTCCAGAGCGGCTTGATCGGGGCCTGTAGCTCAGGTGGTTAGAGCGCACGCCTGATAAGCGTGAGGTCGGAGGTTCAACTCCTCCCAGGCCCACTCCCCGAGCGACCCGAAGCACGAGCGCCCCGCCGGTTCCAGCCGGCGGGGCGCTCGTCATACCAGGGGAACCCACCCCGGCGGCGGGCTCAGGGGCGCCAATACTCGCGCCGTCCCACCGCGTCGGCCGGTGTGACCTCGAGCAGCGCCATCGGCTGCTCGCGCACGAGCCGCATCATCGGCACCCGCTGCTTCTGCGCCATCACGGCCCGGGCGCGCGCCTCGAGCTGGGTGCGCTGGGCCGCGGTCAGTGAACTCGGGTCGTTGTCGCCGAGGAGGTCCTGCATCGCGTCCTCGACGCTGTTCGGCGTCACGCGCAAGACGTTGTCGGTGAAGTTCCAGGTGATGAGGTTGTCGTCGGTCTCGGGCTCGAGGATGTACGAGACGAGGCTCCCCTTGGCCTGTGCGGTGCTCACATAGAACCATCCCGCCGGCACCTGCACCTGCTCGGTGCGCTTCTCCACGCCGGTCACCGACTGCAGGTAGTGCCCCTGGAAGAACTCGTTGCGGCGGACGCCGATCGCGTCGTAGACCTCGAGCTCGAGGGTCGTCGGTTCGGTGAAGCGGTGGACGCGGAGTCCGTGTTCGAGGAGGAGGGGGACGACCTTGGCGATGGAAGCCGGGAGCACGTACCCGCGCGCTCGAGGGACGGTCCGCGTGACCTCGTACTTGAGCCAGACGGGGACGTTCTGCAGCGAGTAGGTGACGGTGGCGCCCTGGCCGCCGCCCCCGCCGCCCCCGCCGCCCTGACCGCCGGCCGGCTGGTTCGACATCCAGACGGGCTCGGTGCCGCGCGAGACCAGCCGGTACTCGACCGGCACCGCGTCGGCCGCCGTCGGCGCCGCGCCCGCGCGGATCGCCCGCGTGCGAGATGCGTTGGTCAGCGCTCGCACCTCGCCGCGCCGCTCCCAGGCGTGACGGATCACGGTCGCGATGCCGATCTCCTGGCCTCGCACCTGATGGCGATACCGTTCGGCCTGGGGGATCGCCTCGACGGTGCCATTCCGCACGCGGTGCGTGGAGGACGGCGTCTCGAAGAGCATCCCGATAGAGTTCACGAGCCCGGTGTAGACGTGGTGCTTGCGCGGCTCGACCGACGTCGAGCCCCACCCCCGCACGCCTTCGCGCGTCTGCGCGCCGGAGTAGTCGAACCCATCGTAGCCCTCGGCCTGCAGCGCGGCGCGGATCCGCGGGAAGACGCTGCGATACGGATACTCGCGGAGGGCGGCATCCGCGGCGGGATTGAGCGTCCCCTGCCAGGTGAGGGTGTAGGGCGCGGAACCGCCGTGGTGCGTGTCGATGTGGATGTCCGGGGTCCAGATGTTGAGGACCTGGGTGACGAGGGCGTTGATCTCCTGCGACTCCAGCTTGATGTAGTCGCGGTTCATGTCGAACCCTTCCTCGTTCGTGCGCCGGCGCACCTCACCGCCATCGGGATTGATCAGCGGCACGAAGAGGACGATCACGCTGTCGAGCATCGGGCGCATCGTGCCGAAGACGAGTTCACGCGCGACGAGCTGCGAGGCCTCCTTGCCCGCGGGTTCGTTGCCGTGGACCGCGTTCGCGACGAGGACGATGGTCTTGCCGCTGCGGAGCGCGTCCTGCGGGGTGCTGACCGGGTCCTTCGCGATCGTGACGAGCGTGAACTCGCGGCCGAGGAGCGTGCGGGTGAGCGGCCGGATGCTCACCAGGTCGCTCGCCTTGTCGAGGTCGTACCAGAACCGCATCAGCGGCTCGAAGGGCGTGGGCCCGGCCTTGAAGTCGTTCTGCTCCTGCCAGGTGCGGAGGGCGCTCGGTGCAGCCGCCTGCTGTGCCGCGGCGCTCGGCGGCGCGGCGAGCGTCACGGCACCGACCGCGGCGAGGATGAGGGCGACGCGTGAGGGACGTGCGGGCATCATATGGACCGGTGGAAGGCGGGACGGAGGCGACCCGGGCGCAGCGGCGCGCCCGAGCGCGACGACGGACGCCCAAGCTACGCGCGGTCCCCTCCACGCGTTAGGATTCTCGGATGACGTCCTGGGTCCGCTGGCTCCTCGTGGCCAACATCGCGGTGTTCGTCGCGCAGCTCGCCGCGCCGATCGTGACGTCGCTCCTCGCGTTCATCCCGGCGTACGCGCTGGTGCGCCCCTGGACGCTGCTCACCTACATGTTCGCGCACAGCCCCGGCGGCTTCTCGCACATCCTCTTCAACATGCTGGGGCTGCTGATCTTCGGCCCACGCGTCGAGGAACGGCTCGGCTCGTCGCACTTCATCCGGCTCTATCTCGTCGCCGGCATCACCGGCGCGCTGCTCTCGTTCTTCACGCCATTCGCGGCGATCATCGGCGCGTCGGGAGCGGTGTTCGGCGTGCAGCTCGCGTATGCGCGGTTCTGGCCGCGGGACCGGATCTACATCTGGGGCGTGCTGCCGGTCGAGGCGCGGGTGCTCGTCCTCGTGATGACCGGTCTCGCGCTCTGGGGCGGTGCACGCGGCGGCGGCAACGTCGCCCACTTCGCGCATCTCGGGGGGTTCCTCGGCGCCTGGATCTACCTGGTGCTGATGGAGCGGTACTCCCCTGCGCGGCGCTGGCAGGAGAAGCTCGCCGAGGCGCCGAAGGGCCTCCCGTCCATCGGCGACTGGTCGCGGATCGATCTCGCCTCGATGCACGCGATCAACCGCGAGGAGGTCGAGCGCCTCATCGCGAAGATCAAGGCGCAGGGCGAGGGGAGCCTGACCGTGCAGGAGCGTGTGTTCCTCTCGCACTTCATCCCGCGAGGGGGATGACCGCGAGGGCCGCGGCGCCCCGCGAGGGCTTCCCGCCGGTCGGTGGGCGCGACGCGGAGCTGCTGATCCTCGGGTCCTTCCCCGGCGTCGCGTCGCTCGAGCGGCGCGAGTACTACGGATTCGGGCGGAACCGGTTCTGGCCGCTGATGGAGCGGCTCTTCGGCGTGCGCGCGGCGGCGCCCTACGAGCGCCGGATCGCCGAACTCGTCGGGCGGCGGGTCGCCCTCTGGGACGTGCTCGCGGCGTGCGACCGTGAGGGGTCGCGCGACGACCGGATCCTCCTGGACACGGCGGTCCCGAACGAGGTCGCGCGCTTCGTCGCGCGCCATCGGACGATCCGCACGGTGGCGCTGAACGGCGGCGCGGCGCATCGCCTCTTCCGGCGGTTCGTGCTCGCGTCGCTCGGGAATGCCGATCGTCCCCCGCGCGTCGTCGCGCTCCCCTCGACCAGTCCCCTCAACGCCCGCATGGACCTGCGCGCGCTTGAACGGAGTTGGCGTCGGGGGCTGGCGGAGGGTCGTTAACTTCAGGGCGTGCGGCTCCGGATCCTCCTCGCCTTCGCGGCCACGTACCTGATCTGGGGCTCCACCTACCTCGCGAGCGCGTACGTCGTCGCCGAGCTGCCGCCGTTCCTCGCCGCGGGGATCCGCAACGCGACGGCGGGGGCGATCCTCTATGGCTGGCTGCGCCTGCGCGGCGCCGAGCGTCCCGACCGGGCGCGGTGGCGCGAGGCCTCGGTCGTCGGCCTTCTGCTGCTCGGTGTCGGCGCGGCGAGCGTGATGTGGGCGCTGCGGACCGAGCCCTCGGGAGTCGTCGCGCTCGTCGTCGCGTTCGTGCCGCTCTGGCTCATCATCCTCGGCCGGTTCGGCCCCGACCGCACCCCGGGGTCGCGGGTCGAGGTGGTCGGCGTCGCGGTCGGGATCCTCGGGATGCTCGTGCTGGTGGCGCCCTGGGGGATCGCCGACGCGGTCGTGACGCCGGCGGGACTCCTCGTGCTCCTCCTCGGCACGCTCGCTTGGTCACTCGGGTCGCTCCGCGCGCGGACGCTGCCGGTGCGACCGGACCCGTTCCTCACGACCTCGATGGAGATGCTCGTGGGGGGCGTGGCGATGCTCGTGGTGAGCGCCGCGCTCGGCGACCTGGGGCGGGTGGACGCATCCGCGGTCACCGTGCGCGGGATGGCGAGCATGGCGTACTTGATCGTGGGCGGGTCGATCATCGGGTTCACGGCCTACAAGTGGCTCCTGACGAAGGTCCGGCCGGCGCTCGCCGGCAGCTACGCGTTCGTGAACCCGGTGGTCGCGGTCCTGCTCGGCGGGTTCGTCGCCGACGAGCCGCTCACGCCCCGGGTGCTGCTCGCGATGCTGTTGATCGTGCTCGCGGTGGCGACGATCTCGCTCCGGCCGTACCTTCGCAGGTGATGAAGGAGCCCGCTGGATTCACCCCGGGCGCACCTGCCGGGGCGGCGGGTACGCTCCCCGCGGAGCAGCTCGTCGCCGCGAGCGATCCCGAGACCGACATCGCACTCTGGGCGGTGATCTTCGCCGGGGGCATCGGCTCGCGCTTCTGGCCGCTCTCCACGCCCGCGCGCCCCAAGCCGCTGCTCGCGCTGGTCTCCGACCGCACGCTCATCGAGGACACCGTCGGGCGCCTTCAGCCGGCGGTCCCGCCGGAGCGGGTGCTGATCCTCACGAGCCGCGACATCGCGCCGGCGATCCGGTCGGTGACCCGCGAGGTGCCTGACGAGAACGTGCTCGTCGAGCCGCGCCCGCTCGGGACCGCGGCGGCGCTGGCGTGGGGCGCGCAGGAGCTCTCTCGCCGCGCGGGACCGAGCGCGATGTGCGTCGCCCTGCACGCCGACCTCGCCGTCGACTTCCCCGAGGAGTACCGGCGGACGCTGCGCCGCGCCGCGGCGTACGCGGCGCGCGAGCGGTCCCTCGTCTCGGTCGCGCTCCGCCCGTCGCGCCCGGAGACAGGGTTCGGCTACGTGCAGCCCGGCTCACCCCTGGACGCCGACCTCCCGTTGCACCGCGGCGGGATCGCCCTCACGCGCGGCTACGTGGAGAAGCCGAGCGAGCAGGAGGCCGCGGCGCGGATCGCCGACGGCGCGCTCTGGCACGGCGGCATCGTCGTCGGCGCGGCGGGGACGATCCTCGAGGAGCTCGCCCGCCACACCCCGGAGGTGCGCGAGGCGCTCGCGCCGCTCGCGAGCGGCAACCTGCCGAGCTTCGTCGGGATGGTCCGCGCCACCTCGCTGGAGCGCGGCCTGCTCGAGCGCACCGAGCGGCTGCTCGTCCTCCTCGGCGAGTTCGGCTGGGACGACGTGGGCACTTGGGCGTCGCTGCGCCGCGCCCGCGACCTCGACGATGACGGCAACGCTACCTCCGGCGAGGCGATCTTCGTGGATGCGGAGTCCAACGTCGTGCACGCCGGACAGGGCACCGTGGTGCTCTACGGCGTGAACCGCATGCTCGTCGTCACGCTCGACGGCCTCACCTTCGTCACCTCGCTCGAGCGCGCCACCGACCTCAACCCGCTGCTCGACGCCCTCCCGGGCTCGATGCGCATCAACCCGACCGGACCTTCGTCATGACCCGTACCCCCCGCGCCTTCCTGCAGGCCGCCGCCGTCGCCGCCATCGTCGCGGCCGCCGTCATCGCCGCGCCCGCCGCGGCGCAGCACGCTTACCAGGCGGCCGGCGCCACGTTCGACCCGCGCGTCCCGACACCCCGCGCCTCGCTCGGCTACGAGGTCGGCGACCGGTTCACGCCCCATCACCGGATCCTCCGCTACCTCGAGCAGCTGCGCGCGACGAGCCCGCGGATCCGCGTGGACACGCTGGGGGTGACGGCCGAGGGGCGCGAGGTGGTGATGGCGATCCTGACGAGCGAGGCGAATCACGCGCGGCTCGACTCGATCCGCGCCTCCGCGCGGGTGCTCGCCGACCCGCGCAACGCGACCCCTGCCGCCCTCAATGCGATCGTCGCGCGACAGCCGTCGATCGTCTGGCTGGGCTACACCGTGCACGGTGGCGAGGCGTCGGGCACCGAGGCGTCGCTCGCGATGCTCTACCAGCTCGCCGCGGGCCAGGACGCCGAGACGCGGATGATCCTCGACAGCACCGTGATCCTGATCGACCCGGTGCAGAACCCCGACGGGCACGAGCGTCACGTGCAGGACGTGATGCGCGCCCGCGGCGAGTTCGGCCCCCCCACGACGCCGGGCGCGCTGATCCATCAAGGGAACTGGCCGGGCGCGCGCACGAGCCACTACCTCTTCGACCTCAACCGCGACTGGTTCATCCAGTCGCACGCCGAGTCGCGCGCCCGCGCGGGAGCGATCCTCAGCTGGTGGCCGCAAGTGGCGGTGGACCTGCACGAGATGGGGAGCAACTCGACGTACTTCTTCGCCCCGCCGATGGAGCCGGTGAACAAGAACGTCCCGCCCAACACGTTCAAGTGGTGGGAGGTGTTCGCGGCGGGGATCGGCGGGAGCTTCGATCGCAACGGCTGGCCCTACTTCCGGCGCGAGGGATACGACGAGTTCTACCCGGGTTACGGCGTCAGCTGGCCGATCCTCAACGGCGCGATCGGCGCGACGTTCGAGCAGGCGTCGAGTTCGGGCGGGGCGATCCGCCGCAGTGACGGCACCGTGATGACGCTGCGCGACGCGGCGCACCACCACTACACGGCGGCGTGGTCCACCTCGCTCACCGCGGCACGGCGCCGCACGGAGCTCGTCGGGGACTACGTGCGCTCGCGGCAGCAGAACCTGACCGACCTGGCGCGCGGGCCGATCCGCGCGATCGTCGTCGAGCGCGACGCGCAGGGGCGCGCCGATTCGCTCGTCGCCAAGCTGCGGGCGAACGCGATCGAGGTGCAGCGGCTCGGCGGCGCGGCGACCCTCGCCGGCGCGGTCCCGCACGGCGCGACCGCGGCGACGTCGCTGCGCGCCGACGCCGGTTGGTACGCGGTGGACCTCGCGCAGCCGCAGGGCCGCCTGGCGAAGGCATTGCTCGAGGCGGACGCCGTGCTCGACTCGACCTTCATCCGCGAGGAGCTCGAGTCGCGGCGCACGGGGCAGTCGAGCCGCTTCTATGACATCACCGCGTGGTCGCTGCCGATGGTCTTCCGGGTACGTGCGTGGACGGTCGCGACGCTGCCCGCCGGTCTCCAGCCCGTCGGGGCGCTGACGCGCCCGGCACCGGGCGCGCTCACGCCCGGACACGGCTGGGCGTTCGAGGCGGGGAGCGAGGCGTCGTATCGTCTCCTCGCCGGGCTCTTCCGCGACTCGGTGCGCGTCTGGTACGCACCCAAGGCGTTCGCGGTCGGGGGCCACAGCTTCCCCAACGGCGCATTCGTCGTGCGCGCGTCGGGCAATCGCGCCGACGTCATGGAATCGGTCGCGCGCCGCGCCGCGGAGTCCGGCGCCGTCGTGCGCAACATCCCCTCGGCGCTCGTGGATTCCGGGACCGACCTCGGCTCCAACTCGGTGTTCCCGGTCCGCGCGCCGCGCATCGCGCTCGTCGGCGGCAACGGCGTGAACGGCAACTCGTTCGGCTTCTCCTGGTACGCGTTCGACCAACGACTGGCGTATCCGGTGACGACCGTCCCGGTCGGCTTCCTCGGTGGCGCCGGACTCGAGGAGATGGACGTCGTGGTGCTCCCCTCGCTCCAAGGTGGTGCGCTCGCCAGCACGCTCGGCGAGGCGGGGCTGCAGCGACTGCAGCGCTGGGTTCGGGACGGCGGCGTGCTGGTGACGCTGCAGGGCGCGACGAGCTGGCTCGCAAGCCAGGGATCGGGGCTGTCGCGGTTCCGCCTGCGCGTGGACACCTCACGCGCGCCGGGACAGGAGGGCGCGCCGCTCTCCACGAACGTGCCGGGGGCGATCGGGCGCACGATCCCCGACCGCCTCTCGCCGCTGATGGCGGGGGTGCTCAGCGACGAGGTCCCCGTGCCGGTGCAGGGGGCGACGATCCTCGGGGTGCCGCGCGACCTGCGGCCGGGCGAGGCGGTGCTGCGGTTCGCGGCGAGCGCGGACCAGGTGCGGATGTCGGGCTACTTCTGGCCCGAGGTCCCCGCGCGCATCGCCGGGTCGCCCGCGCTGTTCACCGAGAGCGTGGGGCAGGGGCGGGTGATCGGGTTCGTCGCCGACCCCAACTTCCGCGACCTCTGGCGCGGGCTGCTGCCGATCTTCGCCAACGCCGTCTTCCTCGGGGCGAGCTTCTGATGAAGAAGAGCACGATGGTCACGATCGCGCTCGTCGCGGCGTTCACGGCGATCCTCCTCTACTCGACGATGTCGGCACAACAGGTCACGTGCACGGCCTGCATCACGTGGAACGGCACGGAGAACTGCGCGACGGCGTCGGCCACGGACGAGACGGAGGCGCTGCGGTCGGCGGTGAACACCGCGTGCGGGCCGCTCGCCCAGGGGATGGACGAGTCCATCCGCTGCGCGAACCTGCCGCCGCAGCGGCCGCAGTGCCGCACGCGCTGACCCCGTGAGCGAGGCCGAGGTCGCTGCGGTCGCGCGGTGGCGCGCCGACACCCCGGGCGCGGCCACCCGCGTGCACCTGAACAACGCCGGGGCGGCGCTGATGCCGTCGGTGGTGAAGGACGCGATCACCGCGCATCTCGGTCGCGAGTCGCTGGAGGGTGGCTACGAGGCGGCGGATGCGGCGGCCGATGCCGTCGAGCGCGCCTACGCCGACCTCGCGCGGCTCGTCGGGGCGACGCCGGGGGAGGTGGCGATCGCGCCCAGCGCGACGCACGCCTTCGCCCTCGCCCTCTCGGCCTTCGACTTCGCACCCGGCGACGTGATCCTCACGTCGAGCGACGACTACATCTCCAACCAGTTGATGTACCTGTCGCTGGCCCAGCGCCGCGGGGTGCGAGTGGTGCGCGCCCCCGATGCCCCCGAGGGTGGCGTGGACGTGGACGCCTTCGATGCGTTGCTGCGGCGCGAGCGGCCGCGGCTCGCCGCGCTCACCTGGGTGCCGACGAACAGCGGGCTCGTCCAGCCGGCGGCCGCGGTGGGGGCGCGGTGCCGCGCGGCCGGCGTGCCGTACCTGCTCGACGCCTGCCAGGCGGTCGGCCAGCTGCCGGTGGACGTCGAGGCGCTCGGATGCGACTACCTCTCGACGACGGCGCGGAAGTTCCTGCGGGGGCCGCGGGGGATCGGCTTCCTCGTCGTGCGGGCGCCAGCGCTCGCGCGCGGCGACTTCCCGCTCTACGTGGACATGCGCGGCGCGCGCTGGACCGCCGATGACGCCTTCGCGCTCGTGGAGGACGCCAGGCGGTTCGAGGCGTGGGAGTTCCCCTACGCGCTCGTGCTGGGGCTCGGTGCCGCGGCGCGTTACGCGCAGGAGGTCGGCGTCGCGCGCGGCGGCGAGCGGGCAGCACGGCTGGCGGCGCTCGCGCGCGAGCGATTCGCGGCGATCCCCGGTGTGCGGTCGCTCGACCACGCGCGCACGCTCTGCGCGATCGCGACCTTCGCCGTGGAGGGCCGCCTCGGCCGGGACCTCGTGGTCGCGTTGCGTGAGCGCGGGATCAACACGAGCGCGCAGACGCGCGGCGACGCACTGATCGACCTGACGCGGAAGGGGGCCGACTCGCTGATCCGCGTCTCGCCGCACTACTACAACACCGAGGAGGAGGTCGCGTCAGCCGCGCGCGCCCTCGCGGGACTCCTCTAGTTCACGGCCTTCATGCAGGCCTTCACCAGCGCCTCGAGCACCGTCTGGTCCACGTCGTCGAGCCGCTTGATGTACAGGCACGACTTGCCGATCGAGTGCTTGCCGAGCTTCGCCAGCAGCTTCTCGCGGTCCTTGAATCGCGGCATCAGGTAGACGACGAGAGCGGTGCTCCGCGGGGAGAATCCCGTGATCGGCCAGGGGAGCACCTTGCCGTCGGCGTAGGTGAAGTCCCAGGTGCCATAGCCGACGATGCTCGGGCCCCACATCACCGGCTTCTCGCCGGTCAGGCGACGCATCATCCGGTCCACCGTCTTCGCGTCGCGGCGCCGCACGGGGTCCTTGACCGCGTCGAGGAACTTCCCGACGCTGGCCCGGGTCGGTCGCGTCTTGATCTCAGCCACTCGCTCCTCCCGTCGCTCGCTCGTCCGGCTTCAAGGTAGCCATCCACCACGCGAGGCGCGCGGCGAGCGCGGTGGAGCCGAGCAACACCATCCACGCGAGGAACCGCAGGAACCGGCCGAGCGCGATGTCCTGGTGGAGCATCCCGACCGACCGGAGGAGATACGTCCAGTCGTGGATCGCGCCCTCCTCGGAGAAGCTCACGAGGTCCATCATCTGGTTGCGCGCGTCGGCCACGTACCACGAGAGCTCGGCCAGGCTCGTTGCGAGGAACAGTCCGCAGACCGCGATGCCGAACCAGTCACGGCTGCGCCAGACGACCGCGGCGGCGCCGATGGGGATCAGGAGCTGGGTGAGGCTTCCCCCGGCAATGGACATCCATTCACCGAAGAACGCGAAGAAGAGGTGGCCGAACTCGTGGGCGCCGAAGAGGATGCCGCTGAAGACGGTCCAGTCCCCCTGTTCGCGGAGGGGCTTCAGCACCTGCGAGGCCAGCAGGACGAAGAGGATGGCGCGCCACCACCAGCTCCGGCCGGTGGCCCACTCCCTCATCCGTTCCCCCAGGGTCGCCGTGTCCTCGGGCACGGGGTATGATACGAACGTGCGTCCCACCCCCGCCATCCGCCCGGGTCGCATCGGCCCGTTCCTCCTCCTGGTCGTCGCCGGGGGCGTGCTCGCGTCGTGCGATGGCGACCCCACGGGGCACGGGGTGCGGCGCGTCGAGCTCTGGCTCCCCTACACGCAGCTGCGTCCCGGCGACCAGGTGCAGGCGTATGCGACGCCGCTCGGCGCATCGGGCGAGGTGATCGAAGGGGTGGGCGTCGTCTGGCGTTCTCTGACTCCCGCGACACTGGCGGTGTCGCCGTACGGCATCGTGACCGGCGTCTCGCCCGGGGTGGGCGTCGTCCGCGCCTCGGTCGGGAACGTCTCGGCGACGCGCACGCTCTCGCTGGTCAATCCGCCGATCGCCGCCATCTCGCTCAACGCGGACACGCTCCGCCTCTCGCTCCCCGGGGGGCGCGAGACGATCGTCGCCGCGCCGCGGGACAGCGAGGGGTTCCCGATCTTCGGCGAACCGTTGTCGTGGGTCTCGTCGGCATCGCGGATCGCGGCGGTGGACGGGGTCGGCGAGGTCCGCGCCGTCGCCGTCGGCACCGCGCGGATCACCGTCTCGGCACAGGGGATCTCCCGCGAGGTCGTCGCCCTGGTGGACGCGCCGACCACGGCGACCAGCCCGGTGATCGCCGCGGTGTCCCCCGGCGTCGCGGCCCCCGGCGCGACGCTCGTGGTGACGGGCACCGGATTCTCCGGCAGCGTGTCGCAGAACTCCGCGCTCATCGACGGCGTGCCGGTGAGCGTGACGTCGGCGACGGCGACGCAGCTGCTCCTCACGCTGCCCTCCGCCTCGGCGTTCCCCTGCGAGCTCACGCGGAGCGTCGCCCTGCAGGTGACCTCCCCGGGCGGGATCGGCGTGGCGCCGGTCACCCTGCGCGTCGCGGCGCCGCGCTCGCTCGAGCCCGGACAATCGTTGACCTTCGCGAACCTCGCGGACGCGCGGTGCAACGAGTTCGAGCCGGCGCAGGGTCGCTACGTGATCACCCTGCCGAACGCCGGTCGCGCCATCGGCGCCGCGCCGATGGCGCTCAGCATCCGCGGCGCCGCGGCGAGCTCGGCGGGAGCGGGTGGCGCCAGTGCGATCGCCGCCGCGAGCGCGCGGAACACCGAGACGCTGCGTCGGGGCGCACGGCGCGCCAGGCCGCCGCGTCCGCTCGACG
>CAZYUL010000071.1:0-14897 GCA_964650715.1 uncultured Gemmatimonas sp.
AGGCGCGCGCCGCCCGCTGGCCGGCGCCTCCGGCGGCGACGACGGTGCGGAAGACCGAGTCGGCCTCGCCGAGTCGCCCCCGCAGCACGAGCACCTCGCCGAGGGCCGCGGCGAGCGGCGCACCACCGGCGCGGGCGACCTGCTCCGCCTCGGCGTACCGCCCGGCGCGCAGGTGCTGCGCGAATGACGCGCGTGGATCATCCTGCGACGGCACGCCCGCACCGAGCACCATCGCCGACGTCAGCGCGAGTGCCGGGAGCGCGAGGAGCGCGACGCGGGAGCGGATCGTGCGCATCCTCACGGTCGTCCCCCACCGAGCGCATTGATCGCCTGTGTCTTCTCGGCGATCGCCACCAGGAGGCGCTCCAGCTCCTGTTCGTACGCCGCCGCCGGCATCGCGTCCTTGCGCGCGCGGAGCGTCACGAGCTCGTCCTCCAGCGCCTTCCTCTCCGCCACGAGCGCGACCACCCGCGGGTCGCCGCTCGCGGCCGCCGCCGCGTACACGGTGCGCGCCGCGAGCGCGCTGTCGCTCACCACCGCATGCTCGGTGAGCAGCTTCTGCTCCCCCTCGTACACGCGCGAGACCTCGCGGGTGGCGTACTCGAACGACTCCATCACCGTGAGGCGCCCATCCTTGTCGGCGTCGGCCTCGCCGGACGCGATGCCCCTCACGAAGTGGAACCCGAACACCGACTCGTTCCGCTCGAACGCGGAACGCGTGGCCGTGATCACCACGCGACCCGGCGAGCGCAATTGCTCGACGAAGTCCCCGCTCCCGCTCGCGGCGACCACCACCACCACGGTCTGCCGCGCGAACCCGGCGAGCCAGCCGGCGAAGTCCGCGGCGGTCGGATCCGCGCCGGGGAGGTTCACGCGGGAGGCGGCCCGCTCGCCGCTCCCGTGGCCGATGAGGACGACGACGAGCACGTCGCCGGGCGCGACGCGGGAGGAGAGCCGCAGCAGCGCCGAGGACACCTCCTCCTTCGTGGAGCGCCCCGACGCGCCGGCGGCGGTCGCCGGATCCTCGGCGAGCCAGACCAGGCTCGAGTCGGCCACGCGCCACTGCGTGCGCGCGACATCGCGAAGGGTCCTCCCCTGCTCCGCGAACGCCGTGGAGTACTGCGGCTCGCCGCCGAGTCCGGTCACGATGAGGGCGTGCGTGCGCTGTGCCGCGAGGGGAGCGGCGGCGATCGCCAGGAGCGTCGCGATGCGTGCGATCATCCGAGTCCCCTCGCGCGGCGGACGCCCCACTCCATCGCGAGCAGTCCCGCGACGACGAGGAACACGATCGGCATGTCCCAGAGGTCGAGCGCCTCGCGCACCGACACCCCGGCCTCCGTGTACTGCACGTCGTCGGCGAGCGCTCCGGCGGCCTCGAGCGGGTAGTAGCGTCCCCCGGTCTCGCGCGCGATCCGGCGCAGCAGCGGCGCGCGCTGCTCGGCCTGCTCGACGTCGGCGCCCTGGTCGTCGGCGAGGAGCGCTGCCGGCGCCGCCGGCAACGTGTCGCGGCCACGGCGCGCCGTCGCGCCGATCGAATACACCCCCGCCTCCTCGGCGATGAAGCGTCCCGCGTACACGCCGTTCTCGGCGAGCGCCCACTCCAGCGGCACCTCGGTCTCGCGACCCGAGGGTGTCCGCACCGTCGCCGTCACCGCCGCGTCGTTCACGTCGAGGTACTGCTCGTCGGCGACCCGGGCGCGGAGCTCCACCGGCTCCCCCGGCGCCACGCGCGCGGGGATCGCCGCGATCTCGACGCGGTCCGGACTCTCCTCGGTGAGCGAGCGCGCCATCTGCCGCCAGAAGGTCGCGTGGGTGAGGTCCTCGATCGCGACGTCGGCGTGCATCTTCCAGAGCCAGCTGTCCTGCGGCGAGAACACGGTCGCCGTCCCGCGGCCGAACCGCTGTGATGCGAGCACCGGCAGGTCGGCGCTCTCCCCCGCGCGGCGACCTGTCAGCAACGCGGTCGCGCCGGGGCGCAGCGAGCCGAGGGCGTTGACGATCGTCACCGGCGGGAGGGAGTCCCACTTCCGCATCGTCGCCGAATCGGAGAGGGCGAGCCGCACCGCGGGCTGCGCGAGGCCCGCCACGGTGGGCCGCACGCGCAACTCGTCGGCACCGGCCTCGGCGTCGAGCGGCGTGCGATCGAGCGCCAGCGGGAGCACCTCGGCCACCGGCGTGCCGCGGAATCCGCCCTCGGCGAGCGACGCGCGGCCGCCCAGCGCGAGGAGCCCGCCGCCGCGCTGGCTCACGAAGTCGGCGAGCATCCGGAGCTGGTCGGCGGTGAAGAACGACGCCTCGATGCTGCCGAGGATGAGCCCGCGGTACGCGAAGAGCTCGTCGCGCGACGCCGGGAAGCCCCCCGCGAGTTCGAGCGAGTCCCGTACGCCGAGCCGCAGGAACTTCTTCTCGGCGCTGCGGAGGAGCGCCACGAGCTGCAGCGCCGTATCGGTCGCGACGGCGCGGCGGATGAAGCCGAGTTCGGGCCGCGGTTCCCCTTCTATGTACAGGATGCGGTCCGGACCCGGCCGCACCTGCACCATCCCGTGTGCCTCGTTGTTCTCGGGCACCGTCTCGCGATCGAGCGCGGCGGCACGCACCGTGATCCGGTGCGTCCCCGGCGGCAGCGCCTCGAGCTGCAGGCGCGCCTGCATCGTCTCCTCTCGCGACGGGAGCGTGATGACCTCGCTCGCGACCATCCGCCCGTCGGCCTCGGCGGTGAGCGTGACACGCTCGCCCCCGACGCCGCGCAGGCGGAGCGTGACGTCGGCGAGGAGGTTGGCGCCGACGAGCGGGCGCGAGGGCAGGCTCACGCGCTCGATCGCGACGTCGCGCGGGAAGCGCTCGAGCCCGACCCCCACCGCGTACACCGGCACCTTCCGCGCCCGCAGTGCGAGGAGCGAGGCGTCGAGGTCGCCGCCGACGTTGTCGGCGCCGTCGGTGACGACGATCAGCCCCGCCAGCGGAGTGCCGGCGAGTTCCTGGCGCGCCCCCTCGAGGGCGGCCGCGAGGTCGGTGCGCGTGCCGAGCGCGCGAAGGCTCCCGGCCCCGGCGGCGGGCCGGACATCGGCGCCGAACCGGTAGAACCGGAGCGCGAACTTGTCGGCGAGGGCGCGCACGAGCGCCGCCGAATCCGCGAACGTGCGCTCGACCGCGGCGGTCCGGGGCCCGTCGCCGAGGTCACCCAGCGCCATCGAGCGCGAGTCATCGAGCAGGACCGCGAGGACGTTGCGCTGCGGCACCGCCGTGGCGACGACGAGCGTCGGGCGGAGGAGGCACGCGATCACGAGCAGCAGCACCGCCGTGCGCGCGAGGAGCAGGCCGGCGCGGGGTCCGCGCGGCAACCCGACGATCCGCCGGTACGACATCGCGACGAGCGCCACCGCGGCGACCGACAGCGCGACGACGAGCCAGACCGGCACGACCGGACTCCACACCACGTCCCCGCGCTCCCACACCCGCGACGGATACTTGAAGAGGAAGGTGAGGACGGCGTCCATTGAGGTCGTTACGCGGGATGCAGGAGGCGCGCTGGCGACGTGGGGACCGCGAAGTTAGCGCGCGGACCGCGGTACCGCCCCGCGATGACGGCGGGCATACTGTGAGGGTTCTGTGTAGGTACCCTCGGGACGGCGGAGCGTTGCCAGCGTGACGGTGCGGGCGGAGGTCGCGGTGGTCGGGGGCGGGATCGCCGGGCTCTCGGCGGCCTGGCGGCTGAGCGCGCACCATCGCGTCACGCTCCTCGAGCGCCACGCGACGCCGGGGATGGACGCGCACTCCCTCGACCTCGTCCACGACGGCGGGAATCATCGGGTGGACGTGCCCCTTCGCGTGATCTACGAGGGGTACTACCCGACGCTCATCTCGCTCTATCACGAACTTGGCATCCGGCTCGAGCGCACCAACTACGCCGGGTCGTTCAGCCGCGTCGGCGGCCCGGTCTTCTACCGCTACGTGAACTGGCTGGTCGGGCGCCGCGCGGTCCCCCTCCCGGCGCCACCGCTCGGCGCGACCGCGTGGCGCATCAACCGCGACCTCCTGCGGTTCTATCGGACGGCGCCGGCGGCGCTGCGGACCCTCGCGGACGACGAGCCCCTCGGAGCCTGGCTCGACCGGGCACGATTCGGACCCGACTTCACCGAAGGGTTCCTGCTGCCGACCTTCGCCGCGGTCTGCACCTGCAGCCTGAGCGCGGTGCGCGCGTATCCGGCGCGCGTCATCCTCGAGTACCTCACCCGAGGGATCACCTTCACGTCGGTCCGCCGCGTCGTGCAGGGAACGCGCGAGGTCGTCACGCGGCTCGTCGAGCCGCTCCACGCGGTCCGCTGCGGGATCACGGTGCGGCGGATCGCACCCGCGCAGGATGGCGTCACCGTCGCGTGGGACGGCGGGGAGCAGCGCTTCGACCACGTGGTCGTCGCGACGCAGGCGAACCAGGCCGCCCCGATGCTCGATCCGGCGTTCGCTCGCGAGCGCACCGCGCTCGAGCGCTTCGGCTACGAGGGGAGCGTCGTCACCGTGCACGCCGATCCGCGCCTCGCCCCCGCCGACCGCCGCCACTGGGCCCCGGTGAACCTCATCCTCGATCCCGCCGGCGACCGCCCGATGGCGACGATCTGGATGAACCGCGTGCAGCCGGCGCTCCGCGATGCATCGCCGGTCTTCCAGACCTGGAACCCGATCATCGAACCCGCCGAGGGCACCGTGCGCGCCAGCGCGCGCTTCGAGCGTCCGCTCGTGAATGCCGCCTCGCTCGTCGGGGCCCGTGAGGTCGCCGCGCTCCACGACGAGCCGGGGCGCCGCCTCTGGTTCTGCGGGTCCTACCTGGGCCCCGGGATCCCGCTCTTGGAGAGCGCGGCTGTCACGGCGGCGTCCGTCGCGCGCCGCATCCGTTCCGCCGTCGGCGGGCCGACGTTATGATGCCCGGACCACTTCGCGTTGCGAACCCCCTCCGGTCACACCGACGATGCGCCTCCGCCCTGCCATCCTCCTCCCGCTCGCCCTCCTCGTCTCGCTCGCCGGCACCGCGGTAGCACAGGCGAATCGCCTCCACGCCGAGCTCGACCGGCGCGTGCAGGAGGTCAACGCCAAGGTCGTGGCGTGGCGTCGCGACATCCACCAGCACCCCGAGCTCGGCAACCAGGAAGTGCGCACCGCGGCGCTCGTCGCCGCGCACCTGCGGTCGCTCGGCATCGAGGTCCGCACCGGCGTCGGTGGCACCGGCGTGGTCGGCGTGCTGCGGGGCGGCCGTCCCGGCAAGGTCGTCGCCCTCCGCGCCGACATGGATGCGTTGCCCGTCACCGAGATGGTGGACCTCCCCTTCAAGTCCACCGTCAAGGTGCAGTTCCGCGGACAGGAGACCGGCGTGATGCACGCCTGCGGCCACGACAACCACGTCGCGATCCTGATGGGCGCGGCCGAGGTGCTCGCGGGGATGAAGGCGCAGATCCCCGGCACCGTCGTGTTCCTCTTCCAGCCCGCGGAGGAGGGTCCGGGCGGTGCCGAACCGATGATCCGCGACGGCGCGATGGACGACCCGAAGGTGGACGCGATCTTCGGGCTCCACGTCTGGCCGGGCCCCGCCGGGAACATCACCTATCGGGCGGGCCCCTCGATGGCGGCGTCCAACACCTTCCGGATCACCGTGCTCGGGCGGCAGACCCACGGGTCCGCGCCGTGGGGCGGCGTCGATCCCGTCGTGATCGGCTCGCAGATCGTGCTCGGACTCCAGACGATCGTGAGCCGGCAGGTGGACATCACGGCGGCGCCGGCCATCGTCACCGTCGCGATGTTCAATGGCGGGATCCGATCGAACATCATCCCCGACACCGTCGAGCTCGAGGGCACCATCCGCACCTTCGACATGGGGATGCGCTCGCAGATCTTCGACAAGGTGAAGCACACCGCCACGACGATCGCGTCGTCGGGCGGCGCGACCGTGCGGGTGCAGATCGATTCCGGCTACCCGGTCACGGCCAACGATCCGCGGCTCACCGAGCGGATGGTCCCCTCGCTCCGCCGCGCCGCGGGTGAGGACCGGCTCGAGGTCGGTCCGCTCGTCACCGGCGCCGAGGACTTCTCCTACTTCCAGCGCCGCGCACCAGGGCTCTTCGTCTTCCTCGGCGTCACCCCGCGCGACCAGGACGCCAGCAAGGCGCCGAAGAACCACTCACCCTACTTCTTCGCCGACGAGAGCGCGCTGCCGCCGGGGGTGCGGGTGATGGCGAGCCTGGCGCTGGACTACCTCATGCTGCCGGTGCAGTAGCGCGGCGCGACCGGTCGCTACGCGGCGAGTGGCTCGCCGCACTCCCCGCAGAAGCGGGCCTGGTCGTTCTCCACGGCAGCGCCGCACTTGAGGCACGCTGAGCCGAGGTAGCGGCCGCAGTCGGAGCAGAAGAGCGCATCCGACTCCGGCCGCGGTCCGCAGTTCGGGCAGGTGAGTCCGCGGTTCGCCTTCGCGCGGGCGATCAGCGCCTCGGCGGGATCGGCGGCGACCGCGGTGACGGCGGTGCTCGACGCGGCCCCCGCCGCCTCCCGCGCCCGCAGCTCCTCGACGGCGCGCGGCGCGTAACGCGCACGCAGCGCGTCGTAGTCCTCGATCGAGAGCTTGCCGGTGGCGCGGTCGAACTCGATCTCGCGCAGCGCTTCGAGGGCGCTCGCCTCGCTCGGCTCCACCGCGCGACGCACGGTGAGGGCGCCCGGTCGCAGGCCGGAGAGGATCGGCCCGAGCACGTACGCCAGCGCGCCCACCGCGAGCACGCTGCCCACGAGGAGCGCGATCACGTCACGCGTCCTCGCGGAGGGCGCGCTCGAGCCGCGCCATCTCCTCCGCGCTCACACCGGGGATCGCTCCGGGAACCTGAGCCGACGCATCGGGGGCGCCCGTGGCGTCAGCCGCCGTGGCCCCCGCCGTCGCGCGGGCGGCGTTGAGCTCCGCGGTGGCCGCCCACCGACGGATCATGAACGCGAGCAGCACCGCGCCGATCCCCATCCCCACGCCGGGCGCGAGGTAGCCCGCCCAGTTGAACCCCTCCTTCACCGGCTCGGTGAGCGCCACCTCGCCGTAGGTCTCGACGAACGCGGCGAGGATCTCGTCGGCGCTGTACCCCCCCTCGATCAATCGCAGCACGTCCCGGTGCATCGCCGGCGACACCTGGCAGGTGAAGTCGGTCGTGCGGCAGGTGTAGATGTCGAGGATGCAGCCGCACTGGCACTTGATCCGGTGCTCGAGCGCGTCGCGCTCGGCCTCGGTGAGCTGCGGCGTGGCGCCGGGCTTCGCCGGGCGGATCGTGGGGCGATACGCCCCCTGCTCCATCGGCGTGAAGTTCTGCTGCGGCTGCTGCTGCGCGAACGCGGGGCGCGCCCCGAGCGCGGCGACGGCTCCGACGAGGAGCTCCCGCCGCTTCACGCCTGCCCCGCCATCGCCTTCGCCGGCGCGAGCTCCGCGGCGTATCCCTCCTGCCGCCGACGCTGCGACTGCGGCCACATCACGATCAGTCCGCCGATCGCCATCAGCACGCCGCCGTGCCAGACCCAGACGACGAGCGGATTGAAGTTGATGCGGACCTCGGCGCGTCCGCCGACCGCGCCGGCGAGCACGAGGTACACATCCTGCTCGTTCGTCGTGAGGATCCCGACCTCGGTGGACGGCTGGAAGCTCAGGTTCCCGCGCGAGTCGAAGTGCTGCCGCTTCTCGCTCGTCAGCACGGGATAGGTGCGTCCCCCCATCGAGGGGATGAGCGAGATCGCCTGCACCTCCCGGTTCAGCACGTTGAACTGCGAGAGCCCGTCATTCACGAACGTCCACTCGCGGCCGTAGGGGTCGATCGCCTTGTACGTCTGTCCCTCGGCGAGCGTGACGTCGTACTCCTTCTTGAACGCCATCCCCGCGAACGCCGCGAAGAGGATCACGATCCCCGCGTGCACGACGTAGCCGCCATAGCGACGACGATTGCGCGCGATCAGCCGGCCGAGCGCGACCGCCGGGTTCTCGCCGTGCATGCGCCGCCGCGCGCCGACGCCCTTCCAGAACTCCTGCAGGATCGTCCCCATCACGAACGCGGCGAGCGTCCAGGCCATCACCGGATAGAGCCGGCGGATGCCGAGGACGACGAGGGCCGCGCCGACGACGAGACCCATCGCCGCCGGGAACGCGAACTGCCGCCGCACGTTCGCCAGGCTCGCCTTCCGCCAGGCGATGAGGGGACCGATGCCCGTGAGGGCGAGGAGCACCAACCCGAGCGGCACGTTCACCGAGTTGAAGAACGACTCGCCGACCGTGATCTTCGTCCCTCGCACCCACTCGCTCAGGATCGGGAAGAGCGTGCCCCAGAGCACGCTGAAGGCGATGCCGACGAGGACGAGGTTGTTGTAGAGGAACGCCGCCTCGCGGCTCACCATCGCCTCGAGTTCGGCCCTCGCCTCCAGGTCCTTGAGTCGGATCGAGACGAGCCAGGCCGACACCGCGAGCGCGAGGCCGAGGAAGATGAGGAACCAGGTCCCGACCTCGCTCTGCGCGAAGGAGTGCACCGACTGGATCACCCCCGAGCGGGTGATGAAGGTGCCGAGGACGCTGAGCAGGAAGGTCGTCACGACCAACGTGACGTTCCACTTCCGGAGCATCCCCCGTTTCTCCTGGATCATGATCGAGTGCAGGAACGCGGTGCCGGTCAGCCAGGGGAGGAGCGAGGCGTTCTCGACGGGGTCCCACATCCAGTAACCGCCCCAGCCGAGCTCGACGTAGGCCCACCACATCCCCATCACGATGCCGAGCGTGAGGAAGACCCAGCTGACCAGCGACCACCGTCGCACGGCGCCGAGCCACTCGGCGTCGAGGCGGCGCGTCACGAGCGCGGCGACGGCGAACCCGAACGGGATCGCGGTGGCGACGTAGCCGAGGTAGAGCAGCGGCGGATGGATCGCCATCGCCGGGTTCTGCAGCTGCGGATTGAGTCCGCGCCCGTCAGGGGGGACCCAGTCGAGCCGCTCGAACGGATTCGAGGCGAAGGCGGTCGTCGCGATGAAGAAGAGGAGGACGGCGGCGTTGGTGCCGGTGACCCACGGCATCATCGCGCGGTGCCGCGAGCGGTTCACCCACGTGGCGAGCGCCGCGTAGCCGCCGAGGATGAGGCACCAGAAGAGCATCGAGCCGGCCTGTCCGCCCCAGAAGGCCGAGATCTTGTAGACCGTCGGGAGGTTCGCGCTGGTGAACGAAGCGACGTAGCGGAGCGAGAAGTCGCTGGTGAGGAGCGCGGTCCAGAGGCCGAGCGAGGCGAGGAGCACGAAGCCGAACCCCGCATAGAGTCCGCGCTCACCGGAGGCGATGAGCTCCTCGCGCCGGAGGGCGCCGCCGGAGAACGAGAGTGCGGCGGACCACGCGCACATCAGGAGCGCGATCCAGAGCGAGAGTTCCCCGACGAGGATCACGGTCGCCGCCTATCGCGGCGGGACGGCCGAGGCGGGTGCCTCCATCGCGGCCTTGTAGGCCTCGCTCCCCTTCACCGGCATCCCCTCGGGCGCGGCTTCGTAGCGGGAGGCGCACTTGGCGAGGAGCGTCGTTGCGTGGAAGGTGCCGTTCGCGTCGAGGCGCCCCTCGACGACGACGTCGGCGGAGTCACTGAACGTGTCGGGGATGAGTCCCTTGTAGATCACCGGGTAGGTGACCTTGCCGTCGGTCATCTGGAAGCTGACCTCGCGGCCGCCGGAGTCCCGGACGATGGAGCCGTGGACGACCTTCGCACCGACCTTGACGCCGACGTCGCGGATCCCGGGGTCGGCGGCGACCTTGGCGTGCAGTTCCTCGGGGGTGAGGAAGTACACCATCGTGTCCGCGATGCTGCCGGACAGCAGCCAGCCCGCCGTCCCGAGGATGACGACACCGCCGATGAGGAACTTGGTGCGAGGATGCATGGGGGGGACTCCGGGTGTGCCAGCGCTCTCAAGAAGTCTAGCGGACTGTCCCGGGGGTCGGGAGCGTTCGCGGCGGCCGCGGGTCCCCCCGACTCGCCATTGCACCCCTGGCCGCGCGGGCGTACCGTCTCGGTGTCCCCGAACGCGCGACGGTCGCGTCGCGAGCGCACCCCCTGGGATCACCCACGGGCGGGCGACGGAGGAAGTCCATGCGGAACGGATCGTTGATCGTCGCGTCGGCTCTCGTCGTCGCCGCGTGCACCTCCGAGCCGGCTGCCCCTTCGCCCGAACCGGCCGCCTGGCGGACCTACGCCCTCACGCACATCAACGGGCAGGTGCCGCCGCAGGCGGTCGCGACGCGCGAGTCGGACACGCTCTCGCTGCTGACGGACACCCTGATCCTCGGCGACGACGGGATCGCCCTCCTTCGCACGCGCCTGCGAACGTCCAGCGCCGGGGTCGAGGTCGGCATCCACGACCAGGTGGTCTCGGTGCCGTACGTCGTCGAGGGCGACTCGATCACCATCGGCGCCCAGGTGATGTGCGTGACCTTCCCCTGCCCTTCGCCGCTGCGGGGGAGCATCGGGGAGGCGGGTCTTGAGGTCGAGGATGGACGCTTCACGCCGCTGCGCCTGAACACCTACGCGCGCGTCCACGGGCCGACGCCGTAGCCATCGCGAGGACGAGGACGGCGTCCCGCCGAGCGACGTGCTTCGGCTATCGGTCCAACTGCCTCACTGCAACCGCACCGGTCGCGCCCCCCGCCGCATCCGCCGCCAGGTCCCTCCAGGAGAACACCCGCCCCGCCCTCCGGTCCCACAGCTCCTTCCCCACCCCCACCGCCAGCGTCGTCGCGCCCGCCGTCCACGCCGCGTCCCGGTACGCGAACCCGTTCGCGCGATAGACCGCGTGCGACGCCCCCTGCACCACCGCCGACACCGCGAAGTGCAGCGCCTTGTCCCGCGCGAACCAGCGGTCGGCGGGCACCACCCGCTCCTGCGGGCCGCCGAAGCTCCCGCTCCACAGCACGATCGCGAGACCGAACTCCATCAGGCCCCCGGATCCCGCGCCCACGCGACCGCGGCCCGCACCGCGCGACGCCAGCCGCCCAGCCCCTGCCGCGCGACGCTCGCCCCCGACGTCGGCTCGAACCGATGGTACGCCCGCGACGCGAAGAACGCGTCCGCGTCCTTCCACACCTCGGCGGCGAGCCCCGCGAGCCCGGCCGCACCCATCGCCGTCGTCTCGATCACGTCCGGCCGCTCGACCGGCACGCCGAGCACGTCGGCCTGGAACTGCATCAGCCAATCATTGAAGGTCGCGCCGCCATCCACGCGCAGCACGTCGAGCGGCGCGCCACTCGCCCCGCGCATCGCCTCGAGCACGTCGGCGGTGCCGTATGCCATCGCCTCGAGCGCCGCCCGCACGAGATGCTCGCGCGTCGTGCCGCGCGTGAGCCCGACGATCGTGCCCCGCGCCTCCGGCTCCCACGTCGGCGCTCCGAGCCCGGTCAGCGCCGGCACGAAGTACACCCCCTCGTTGCTCGTGAGGGAGCGGGCCATCTCCTCGCTCTCCGGCGCCTTGCTCAGCAACCGCAGCCCGTCGCGGAGCCACTGCACGGCCGCACCAGCGATGAAGATGGATGCCTCGAGCGCGTACGTCGCCCGCCCCTCGGCGTCGCTCGCGAGCGTCGTGAGGATCCCCTGCCCCCCGGGAGGGCGCTTCGCCCCCGCCTGATAGAGCAGGAACGCGCCGGTGCCATAGGTGTTCTTGCTCTGCCCCGCCTTCCAGCAGCCCTGGCCGAAGAGCGCCGCCTGCTGGTCGCCGGCGACACCGAGGATCGGGATCTCGGCGCCGAGATGCTCGCGGGCCGCGCGCCCGAAGTCCCCGGCGGAGGCCCGCACCTCGGGGAGCATCGTCGCCGGAACACCGAACAGCGTCATCAACTGCGGGCTCCACGCCATCGCGTTGATGTCGTAGAGCATCGTCCGCGACGCGTTGGAGGGATCGGTCGCGTGCACCGCGCCGTTCGTCAGCTTGTAGATGAGCCAGGTGTCGATCGTCCCGGCCGCGAGGCGCTCGATGGGGATCCCCGACTGCTCGACCCGGTGCTGGAGGAGCCACTCGAGCTTGGTCGCGCTGAAGTAGGGGTCCGCGACGAGCCCGGTGGTCGCGTGGATGGCGTCGGCTTGTCCCGCCGCACGCAGCGCCTGGCATCGCGCGGTCGTGCGACGATCCTGCCAGACGAGCGCCTTGTGGATCGGCCGCCCGGTCTCGCGGTCCCACACGACGATCGTCTCGCGCTGGTTGGTGATCCCCAGCGCGACCGGCGTGACGCCCGCCTCGGCGATCGCCGCGCGCGCCGCCTCCACGGTGTCGGCGAAGATCTCCTCGGCGTCGTGCTCCACCCACCCCGGCTGCGGGAAGTGCTGCTGCAGTTCCTTCTGACCGCGCCCGACGACGCGGCCGTCGGCGGCGACGACGAGCGCGCGGGAGCTGGTGGTGCCTTGGTCGAGCGTGAGGACGTGGTGCACGGTGGGCAGCGGCTCAGGCGGGAGGAGGGAGCGCGCCGGCATCCGGCGCGAAGAGATACGGGGGCGCGTGCACGCCGCGGTCGGTGATGATCCGGTGCACGAGCGTGTGCGGCGTGATGTCGAACGCCGGATTGTACGCCGGCGCACCGGCGGCGGCCACGCGCCGGTCGCCGATGTGGGTGACCTCCTCGTCGGCTCGCATCTCGATCGGGATTCCGCCGCCGTCGGCGGTCGCGAGGTCCACGGTGCTCCAGGGGGCGGCCACCACGAACGGGATCCCGTGGTGCTTCGCCAGCACGGCGAGGGAGTAGGTCCCGATCTTGTTCGCGACATCGCCGTTGCGCGCGATCCGGTCGGCGCCGACGAGCACGAGGTCCACTCGCCCCGCCGCCATCAGGCTCGCCGCGGTGGCGTCGGTGATCAGGGTGACGGGGATCCCGGACTGCAGGAGCTCCCACGCCGTGAGCCGCGCCCCCTGCAGGAGGGGGCGGGTCTCGTTCGCGAGGACCTCCACGGCGATGCCGCGCTCGTGGGCGACGTACACCGGGGCGAGCGCCGTCCCGATCCCGGCCGTCGCGAGCGCCCCCGCGTTGCAGTGCGTGAGCACGCGGATCCCGTCGCGGAGCAGCGCGACGCCGTGCTCCCCGATCGCCCGACAGAGCTCGGCGTCCTCGTCGCGGATGCGCATCGCGGCGCGGAGCATCGCCTCGCGACGGAGGGGTTCCTCGACGCCGCGCGCCACCTCGAGCACGCGGCTCACCGCCCACCCGAGGTTGACGGCGGTCGGCCGCGCGGCGCAGAGCGACGCGGCGTCGCGCGCGAGGGCGTCGAGGTCGAGCGCCGTGGCGCACCCCGCGAGCCCCATCGCCGCGGCGACACCGATCGCCGGCGCGCCACGCACCATCATCGTCGCGATCGCGTCGCGCACCTCGGCGATCGTCGCGAGGTCGCGGTACTCCACGCGGTCGGGGAGGGCGCGCTGGTCGAGCACGCGCAGCCCTCCGGACGGCGACCAGCCGACGACGGTGACGGGCAGCGTCATCCGCGTAACGTATAGATTGCGGGTGACGCCCTCCAGCCGAACCCACGAGACGAGAGATGGCCGAGTCCTTCGAATTCCTCCGTGTCGAGGTCGCCGATGGCGTGGCGACCGTCACGATCGACCGCCAGGACAAGCTGAACGCCCTCAACCACCAGGTGATCGCCGAACTCGACCGGATGTTCGGCGAGCTCGCGACGCGGGAGCAGGTCCGCGCCGTGGTCCTCACCGGCGCCGGGCGCGCGTTCGTCGCCGGCGCCGACATCGCCGAGATCGCCGACGCCGCGGCGCGGCCCGCCGGCCTCGAGGCGGTCTCGGCCTTCGGCTCCGCGGTCTTCACGCGGATCGAGCGGATGGGCAAGCCGGTGATCGCCGCGGTGAACGGGTTCGCGCTCGGCGGCGGGTGCGAGCTCGCCCTCGCCTGCCACATGCGCGTCGCGAGCACCCACGCGAAGTTCGGGATCCCGGAGACCAAGCTCGGGCTGATCCCCGGCTATGGCGGCACCCAGCGGCTGCCGCGGCTCATCGGTCGCGGCCGCGCGCTGCAGTTGATCCTCACCGGGGAGATGGTGGACGGGGCCGCCGCGGCGGCGATGGGACTCGCCAACGCCGTGGTCGCGCCGGAGATGCTGCACGAGGCCGCGCGTTCCATCGCGCTCGCGGCGGCGAAGAACGGCCCGCTCGCGATCGCGCACGCGATCGCCGTCGTCGTCGAGGGAGCGGAGCTCCCGATGGATGCCGCGCTCGCGCTCGAGTCGGACCACTTCGGCGCGGTCGGGCGCACGGCCGACATGCGCGAGGGGACGAGCGCCTTCCTTGAGAAGCGCGCGCCGAACTTCCGCGGGGCCTGAGTGGCGCAGCCGATGGCCGCACCCGCCGTGCGCGCCGCCCGGCTCGACGCGCTCGCCATCACCGACTTCCGGAACATCGCGCGCGCCGAGCTGCGGCTCCCGCCGGCGGGGATCGTCGTGGTCGGCGAGAACGGCCAGGGGAAGTCGAACCTCCTCGAGGCGATCGGCTACTTCCGGCTGCTGCGCTCCTCGCGGGGAGCGCGCGACCGCGACCTCATCCGGTTCGGCGCGCCGGCCTTCCACCTCGGGGGCGAGTTCTCCGGCGCGTCGGCGCATCGCGCCGGCATCGGGGTGGACCGGCAGGGCCGCAAGCGCGTGCTCCTCGATGGCGGCGAGCCGGAACGGCTCTCCGACGCGCTCGACACCCTCCCCTCGGTCGCGTTCGCGCCGCGCGACGTGGACCTCGTCGCGGGAGCGCCGGCGGAGCGGCGCCGCTACCTGGACATCACCCTCGCGCTGACCTCGCCGAGCTACCTGCACGCGCTCCGCCTCTACCGCGCGGCGCTCGCACGTCGGAACGCGGCGCTGCGCGACGCGGCGCGCGCCGGGCGCGGGCCGCGGGGCGGC
>CAZYUL010000072.1:0-14424 GCA_964650715.1 uncultured Gemmatimonas sp.
GATGTCGATCCGCTCGCCCCCGAGCTCCTGGACCACGGCCTGGACGCGCGATCCCTTGAGCCCGACGCACGCGCCCACCGGATCGATGCCATCGTCCTTCGACACCACCGCGATCTTGGTGCGGCTCCCCACCTCGCGCGACGAGGCGCGGATCTCGACGATCCCGGATTGGATCTCCGGGACCTCCAGCCGGAAGAGGGCCTGCACGAAGAGCGCGTCGGCGCGGGAGAGGATGAGGCGCGGCCCCTTGGGGGTCTCCTCGATCTTCTTCAGAACGGCCCGGATCGGCTCCCCCTGCGTGTACGTCTCGCGGTGGTTCTGCTCGCGGTAGGGGATGATCGCCTCGGCCTCGCGGAACTTGTTCAGCATGAGGACGATCTTCCCGCGCTCGATCTGCTGGATCTCGCCGGAGAGGAGGTCACCGACGCGCGACGAGAACTCGTCGCGGATCTTGGTGCGCTCCCCTTCCCGCACGCGCTGCACGATCCGCTGCTTCGCGGCCTGCACGGCGGAGCGGCCGAACTCCTCGAACGAGACGGGGATCTCCATGAGGTCGCCGACCTGGTAGTCGGGGTCCTCATAGCGGGCCTCCTCGAGGGGGATCTCGATGATCGGGTCCTCGACGGCCTCGACGACCTTCTTCAGGATGACGATGCGGATCTCCCCCTTGGCATCGTCGATATCCACCTCCGCCTGCACGGTCGGGCCGTGCTTCTTGGCGAGGGCGGCGAGGATGCCGTCCTTCAGGAGTTCGTGCAGCTCGCCCCGCTCGATCTGCTTGCTGTTGGCGAGCTCGCGCAGCGCCATGAGGATCTCGGCTGACCCAGCCATCCCGCTCTCCTTCTGTCTGAAGCCTACGGTTCCCAGTGGAACGCGAGCCGCGCGTCCGTGACGTCTGCGATCGCGATCGAATGCTCCTGTCCCTTCCCGTCCCGGAGCCGGACCCGTTCCTCTCCGGGCTCCCCGTCCACCGCGACGATCTCGACCTCCTGCCTCCCGTGGAGCGCCGGCGCATTCACGCTCGCCCGCCGTCCCACGAACCGCCGCCATTCCGCCGTGCGCCGCAGCGGTCGCTCCATCCCCGGTGAGGAGACTTCGAGTACGTATCGCGAGCCGACCCAGGCCGGCCGTGCATCCAGCCTCGCCTCGATGGCGCGCGATGCCCGCTCGCAGTCGCCGACCTGCACGCGTTCACCGTCCGACCTGTCGATCCGGAGGTCCAGCACCGGCCGACCCTTCGACCCACCGCGACGGATCTCGACAAGCTCGTAACCGAGTGCTGTAAGTGCCTCGGATACAAGGACTTCGAGCGACTGATCCACGACTCGTCCGGGGTATCGATGAGAACAAAAAAGTGTGGGGAGACCTTCCCCCACACTCCGTCGGTCACGCGTCGGACCCGACGAACCGAAGCTACGGCCCGCGCTGCGGTGAGTCAAGGCGCGGGGTGGGACGCACGATGCAGGCGACCTGCCGGCCCGCGTCGCCCGCACGGTGCGAGAAGAAGCTCGCGTTGTCGCAGCGGGTGCATTCGCCGCTGGCCGTCCATCGCCTCACCCCGAACTGTTTCGCCTGCTCGGCGAGCAGGGCGCGCAGGTCCACCTGTCTCGGACGCCGTGTGGGCCACCCGGTCAGCTGCTCATAGACCTCCACGCCGACCTCGTAGCAGCGCCCGCAGATCGCGGGACCGAAGTGGACGAGCAGCTCGTCGGCCGGGAGTCCGCGCGCGGCGAAGGCGCGGATCGCCTCCGGGAGGATCCCGCCGACCACGCCCCTCCACCCCGCGTGCACCACGGCGCCGGCGCCACCCGGATGCGCGATGAAGACCGGCACGCAGTCGGCGATGGTGATCGCGGCCGCCCCCACTTCGGTGAGGAGATGGCCGTCGGCGCCGTCCACGCGGAGCCACCCGTCCCAGCCGGCGCCGTGCACGAGCACCCGCGTGCCGTGCACCTGGCGCGCACTCGCCAGTCGCGGCGCCCCCCGCTCGGCGAGGGTCCGATGGAGCGACTGCCAACGCGCCGTCGCGGAGGGATCGTCCCCTCGCTCGGGCAATCCGTAGCTCCCTGCCGACCGGGTCGTGACGAAGGCGAGGAAACCGGCCTCGGCGAGGGCCGGCACCTCGACGTGCGGCGGCAGCGCCCCGGGCGGTCGCGCGGCGCCGGCGGTCACGCGCGGCTCACGCCTCCACCCGCTGGATCGACGCCCCGAGGGCGTTGAGCCGCTCGTGGATGCGTTCGTAACCGCGCTCGATCTGGCCGATGTTGTTGATGGTGCTCGACCCGCGCGCGCAGAGCGCGGCGATGAGCATCGCCATCCCGGCGCGGATGTCGGGACTCTCGACGGTCGCCCCGCGGAGCACGGTCGGCCCGCTCACGAGCGCACGATGCGGGTCGCAGAGGACGATCCGCGCTCCCATCCCGACGAGCTTGTCCACGAAGAACATCCGGCTCTCGAACATCTTCTCGTGCATCAGGATGATGCCGTCGCACTGCGTGGCGGTCACGATCGCGATGGACATCAGGTCCGCCGGGAACGCGGGCCAGGGCTGGTCCTCGAGCTTCGGCACGGCCCCGCCGAGATCGGAACGGATCCGCAGCTCCTGGCGCGCGGGGACCACGAGGTCGTCGCCCTCGACGTTCGTCGTCACGCCGAGGCGCTCGAACCCCATGCGGACGGAGCGCAGGTGCTCCACGCCGGCGTCGGCGATCCGGAGCGATGAGCGGGTGACCGCGGCGAGTCCGATGAAGGAGCCGACCTCGATGTGGTCGGGGCCGATGCGATGCGTGCAGCCGCGGAGGGCGCGCCCCCCCTCGATCGCGAGCACGTTCGATCCGATCCCCGAGATCCGTGCCCCCATCGCGACGAGCATGCGGCAGAGGTCCTGCACGTGGGGTTCGCACGCCGCGTTATGCAGCGTGGTCGTTCCCTGCGCGGCGACGGCGGCCATCACCGCATTCTCAGTGCCGGTGACGCTCGGTTCGTCGAGGAAGATGTCGGCCCCGCGGAGCCCGTTGGCGCGGAAGGTGATGCGATCGGCGAACTCGTGCGCGGCGCCGAGGGCCTCGAGCGCGAGGAAGTGCGTGTCGAGCCGGCGTCGGCCGATCACGTCCCCGCCCGGCGGCGCGAGGGTGACGCTGCCGGCACGGGCGAGGAGCGGCGCGGCGAGGAGGATCGACGCGCGGATGCGCTTGCACAGCTCGGCGTCGAGCCGGTCCCCGCGCACCTCGCGCGCGGTGATCACGAGGGTGTTCGGCGCGGTCCAATCGGCGCTCGCCCCCGCCTGTCGGATCAGCTGGAGCAGGCTCTCGATGTCACGGATGCGCGGCACGTTCTCGAGCGTGACCGGATCCTCGGTGAGCAGGGCCGCGCAGAGGATCGGGAGCGCCGCGTTCTTGTTCCCGGTCGGCCGGATGGTGCCGGCGAGCGCTCGCGCGCCCTCGACGACGAAGCGTGGTGAGGACATTCAGGGAATATACGCTTGACGCGCTCGGCACCGCCTGAGAGGATTCGGCATGCTCTTCCTGCAAGCCGCGGCCGCGGCCGAGACGCTCCTCGTGCGGAATGTGCCGCCTGCGCGGACCACGTTCGAGACGGTCGTGTTCATCGTCTCGGGCCTGAACAGCATCATCATGCTGTCGCTCGTCCTGCTCGCCCTCGCCTCGCTGCTGGTGCTCCGCCGCAAGGCCGACGAACTCCGCGAGAAGGTCGAGGAGCTGCTGAAGGAGATGCGCCCGATGACGCAGAACGTCAACGCGATGTCGGACGATGTCCGCGAGGTGGCGCGCAACGTGAACGGGATGGTGGACGACTCGCGCGAGACCGTGCGGGTCGCGAACGAGCGGATCCGCGCGTCGGTCGTGAACCTCACCGACCGCGTGGACGACCTGAGCGCGATCCTCGGCCGGGTCAACGACTCCGCCGAGCGGGTCGCCACCGTCGCGAGCACGACGATGGCGGGGATCAAGCTCGGCGCGCGCGCGCTCGGCCTGACGAAACGGAAGGGGCCCAAGGCCGAGCGGCGTCGCGGCGGCCGACGGGACCGGGCGTCGGAGGACGGGCCCCGCGAACGGCCGCGCCTGCGGCGCAAGGATTGACGCGAGTCCTCGGGAGCATCGCCGCGGCACTGCTGCTCCTCGCGCTCAGCCCCGCCGAGGCCTGGGCCTGGAGTCCCGGCACCCACATCCTCCTCGGGGAGGCCGTGCTCGGTTCCGCCTCGACGCTCCTCCCCGCGACGATCGCCGCGCTCCTGCGCGAGTTCCCCCAGGACTTCCTCTACGGATCGATCGCGGCGGACACGAGCTTCGCGAAGCGCTACGCACGGGTCGGGCGTCACTGCCACTATTGGCACGTCGGCGAGGAGATCCTCGATCGTGCCCGCGACGAGCCCCTGCAGGCCTTCGCCTGGGGCTACCTCGCGCACCTCGCCGCCGACGTCGTGGCGCACAATCATTTCGTCCCGCATCAGCTGGCGATCACCTCGAGCTCTTCCGGCGCCGGCCACAGCTACTGGGAGAGCCGCTTCGAGATGCACTCGGGGGAGCAGTGGGCGCGTCGGGCGCGCGACATCATCCTGCTCGACCATCGGCGCGCGGATGGTCACCTCGACCGGATCCTCTCACCGACGTTGTTCTCGACCTCGACGAACCGACGGATCTTCCGCAGCATGGTGCACGTGACCGACTCGGGCTCGTGGCAGCGCGTCATGACGTTGATGGCCGAGCGCAGCCGCTGGTCCCTGCGGGACGCCACGGTGCACGCGCACCTCGAACGGTCCTTCGACTACATCGTGGACTTCCTGGTGCGAGGAGCGCAGAGCGTGCCGCACCGGCACGACCCGAGCGGGGAGCACGCTCTCCGCGATGCGAAGCGACTGCGCCGGGAGGCCCTCGGGGCCGGCGGTGAACGGGTCGCGCGGCGCGAGGCCGCCGAACGGTTCGGCCTGGCACCCGAGGGACTCGGATGGGTGGAGCGGGCTCCCGCCGGACTCCGGGAGACCCTCCAACCCGCCACGCGGACGGTGGACGCCTAGGGGGACAGACCGTGCGGGAGCGCCGGCTCAGTCCAGGCCGCGCTCGAGTCCCGCGAAGGCGACGACGAGCCGCTTGCGTCCGACCGCCTCGTCGTCGAAGTCCACCGTGACCTTGGCGTCCTTCCCGCTGCCGCTCAGCTCGGCGATCGTGCCGGAGCCGAACTTGCGGTGCGTGACGCGCTCCCCGCGGACGAAGCTCGGCAGGTCCTGCGAGGCGGATTCATCGTCGACGAAGCTCGTCACCTCGGCGCCGGCGCGCGGCCGCCACGCCGGTGTTCGCGCACGGCCGAAGGCACGGTCGTCGTCACCTCGCCATCCACCGCCCGGGCCGCCGCTCCAGCCGCCGCGGGCAGGCGCGGCGAGCCGCGCGAGGGAGCGCGCCCGCGTCGTGCGACGGCCCTCGAGGAGTCCATCCGGCAGCCCGCGGAGGAAACTCGAGATGACGCTGGGCAGTAGCTCACCGTTCCGTCGGCGCTGGTGCGCCCAGGAGAGTGTCAGCCGCTCGCCTGCCCGCGTGATCGCGACGTAGAGGAGCCGGCGCTCCTCCTCCATCGTCGCGGGATCGTCGAGCGCCCGGGCGAGCGGGAAGAGGCCGTCCTCCATCCCGCTGACCCAGACCATCGGGAACTCGAGGCCCTTCGCCGTGTGCACCGTCATGAGCGTGACCGCATCGGCGTCGCGGTCGAGCTGGTCCACCCCGGTGATCAGCGTCGCGCGCTGCAGGAAGTGGTCGAGTGGCCGCAACCCGACCTCGCCGCCGTCGTCGATCAGCGTCTCGGCCGCGGAGGTGACGAGTTCGCGGACGTTCTCCAGGCGATCGAGCCCCTCGGGCCCCTCGGCGCGCAGCGCCTCGTCGAACCCGATGTCGGCGATGAGCGCGAGCAACAGGCGATCCACGCCCGCATCGCCGGCGAGGGCGCGCATCCGGTCCACCGTCGCGGCCATCGCCACGAGGGCATCTCGAGTCGCCGGCCTGAGCCCCTCCATCGTCGCGGCGCTCCGGGCGGCGGCGAGCATCGGCACGGCCCTCGCGGCCGCCTCGCCCGCGAGGAGCTCGACCGTGGTCTCGCCGACGCCTCGTCTGGGTGCCGCGATCGCCCGGCGGAACGCCTCGTCATCCGCCGGGTTCGCGATCAGGCGCAGCCAGGCGAGGAGGTCCCGGATCTCGCGACGGTCGTAGAAGCGCACGGCACCCACGAGGCGATACGGGATCCCCGACCGTCGCATCCCCTCTTCCAAGACCCGGCTCTGCGCGTTGGTCCGGTAGAGCACCGCGCAGTCGGCGAGCGAGCCACGCCTCGCACGCCAGGCGTTCACGCCCTCGACGACCGCCTCGGCCTCGTCCCGGTCGTCGGCACATTCGACGAGGGCAACCGGCTCCCCGCCGCTGCGCGTGGGCCGGAGCACCTTCTCGCGGCGCCCCTCGTTCGCGACGATCACTGCGTTCGCCAGGTCGAGGATCGGCTTGGTGGAGCGATAGTTCTCCTCCAGCCGCACGACCCTTGCCGCCGGGAAGTCCCGTTCGAAATCGAGGATGTTCCGGATGTCCGCGCCGCGCCAACCATAGATCGCCTGGTCCTCGTCGCCGACGACCGCGAGGTTGCCGTGCCGGCCGGCCAGGAGACGCACGAACTCGTACTGCGCGCGATTGGTGTCCTGGTACTCGTCCACCAGGACGTGGGTGAAGCGGCGCTCGAGCCGCTCGCGCACGGCCGGCTGCTCGCGCAGGATGCGCACCGGGAGCAGCAGGAGGTCGTCGAAGCTGACGGCGTTCGCGGCGCGCAGCGCCGGTTCGAGCTCTGCATAGACCTGCGCCGCGGCGCGGGCGAGCGGGGTCCGCGCGAGGGTCGCATACTCGCCGGGGTCCACCAGCGCGTTCTTCGCGGAGGAGATCTCGGCGGCGATCGCCTTGGGAGCGAACTCCTTCAAGCCGATCCGCAAACGCTCCTGGATGCGCTTCACGACGGCGAGGCTGTCATCCTCATCGTAGATCGTGTACTCCGGCGTACGGCCCACGAGCGCGGCGTGGGCTCTCAGCAGGCGCGCCCCGATCCCGTGGAAGGTGCCGACCCACATCCCGGCCGGGTCCCGCCCGAGGAGCCGGCCGATCCGCTCGCGCATCTCGCCGGCCGCCTTGTTGGTGAAGGTGACGGCGAGGATCGCCCCGGGCGCGACGCCACCCTCGATCAGCCGCGCGATCCGGGCGGTGAGCACCCGCGTCTTCCCCGAGCCGGCACCGGCGACGACGAGGAGCGGACCCTCGCCGTGCTCGACCGCGGCGCGCTGCGCGGGATTGAGCCCGCTGCTCACTTGATCAGGTCGGTCCCGACCCAGCGCTGCAGGAAGGGCGGGACTTCGACGGAGCCGTCGGCGCGCTGATGATGCTCCAGGAGCGCCGCGAACACGCGCGGGAAGGCGAGGCCCGACCCGTTCAACGTGTGGACGAAGCGCGGCTTCTCGCCCGCCGCAGGGCGGTAGCGGATGTTCGCTCGCCGCGCCTGGAAGTCGGTGAAGCACGAGACCGACGAGACCTCGAGCCACTTGCCGACCCCCGGCGCGAAGACCTCGAGGTCGTATGTCTTCGCGCTCGCGAATCCGGTATCGCCGGCCGCGAGGAGCACCACGCGATACGGCAGCCCGAGGCGCTGCAGCACCGTCTCGGCGTGACCGAGCAGCAACTGCAGCTCGGCCTCCCCGTCCTCGGGCACGCAGTAGCGCACGAGCTCGACCTTGTCGAACTCATGGACGCGCAGCACCCCACGCGTGTCCTTGCCCGCCGAACCGGCCTCGCGCCGGAAGCAGGGGCTGTACGCGGCGAACGCACGCGGGAGTTCGTCAGCCGCGAGGATCTCGTCGCGGTAGAGATTCGTCACGGGGACCTCGGCCGTCGGGATCAGGAAGAGGTCGTCGCCCGCGACGGCGTACATGTCGTCCTCGAACTTCGGAAGCTGCCCCGTACCCGTCATCGTGGCCCGATTGACGAGGACCGGCACCCAGACCTCCTCGTAGCCGGCGTCCGTCGTGTGCAGCTCGAGCATCGCGTTCATGAAGGCGCGGATGAGTCGCGCTCCAGCGCCGCGGTAGACGACGAATCCGGAGCCGGCGATCTTGGCGCCGCGCTCGAGATCGAGGAGTCCGAGTGCCGAGCCGACCTCCCAGTGTGGCCGCACCGACAGCGCCTCGCGCGGCGATCCCCAGGTACGTTCGACGCGGTTGGCCGACTCGTCCCCCGCGGGCACGTCAGGGAGCGTGATGTTGGGGATGCCGAGCAGGAGGTCGGTGAGGCGTGCCTCCGTGGGAGCGAGTCCGGCCTCGAGCCCGGCGATCTCCTCGCCGAGCTCCCGGGCCGCCTCCACCTGGGCGGTGGCATCCTCGCGCGCCCGCTTGAGGCGCGCGACCTCCTGCGACGCGGCGTTGCGACGCGCCTTCAGCTCCTCGATCGCCTGGATGCCCTGCCGTCGGGCGCGGTCGAGCGCCTCGGCCTCGTCGATCACCGGGCCGTAGAGTTCGAGCCTGCCGCGCCGTCGCATGCCGTCGCGGAGCTGCCCGATGCCATCGCGCACCATCCGCAGGTCGTGCACGGGTCAGAACTCGGGGATGCCGTCCTGGAAGGAGCGGAAGCCGCAGTTCGGATTCAGCTTGCCGCGCAGCCTGGCGCGGCGCTCCGCCGGGATGATCGAGTCGACGACGAACTTCGCGTAGATGTACTGCCGCAACTGCAACTGGCACTGGGTCGCGAAGACCCGCACGAGGAACGTCTCGCCGGGCTCCACCGCGATCGTCGAGTCCATCTCCCAGCCGCCGGTCGGCGCCGAGAGGACCTGCTCGAAGACGGCCGGCGCCTGGATGAAGTGGACCGTCCGCCCCCCGAGCACGGGCGACACCACGAGCCGCATCGGGATCACGAGCAGGCGCCCATCCACATCCACATCGAAGGCGATGTCGAAGGCGCCGTTGCCGTCGGGACGCACCAGTGTGGCGGTCGGCACGTTGAGGGCTGTCGGGAACTCATCGGGCGTGCCGTTCAACGCCCACACCTGGAAGCCGAGGTTGTCGGTCGGGAACTGCGCCTCGATGTCGAATGGATCCTCGCAGCCGACGGCGAGCGCCGTCGCCGCGAGGATCGCCAGCACGGAGGCACGGATGAACCGTCGGTGATGCGACGTGTGTTTCACGGTGGTGGAAGGTAACGGGACGAAGCGCGGAGCGACAAGCGAATCCTGCTTGACTTCACCTACGTGGTGCGTACACTTCGGCAACCTTTCCCCCCGGAGCGGCGATGGCCACCATCCGCGACCTCGTCGCGGCGATCCGGCAGCGTCCCGGCATCGACGCCGCCGTCGTGCTCGGTCGCGACGGTCTCCTCATCGACCACCACGCCGAGGCCGGCGTCGACGCCGAGCAGGTGGCCGCCCACGTTCCCTCGATCCTCCAGTACGCGGAGGAACTCGGCACCGCGGCCGCGCACGGTGCGTTGCTCACGGCCGTGCACGAGCACGAGCGGGGCTCGATCGTGATGTCGGTGATCTCCGCCGAGGCGGTGCTGCTCGTGCTCCTCGCGCCCGCCGGGGACCTCGGGGCCCTGCTCTTCGACCTGCGCCGGCACCGCGCGAACATCGCGTCCCTCGTCTGACCTTCCCTTCTTCACCTGGGCCGGGCGTGGGTTCCCCTCCTGGCGGCGCGCCGCTCCACATCCTCGTCGCGGACGATGAGCCGCACATCGGGCGGATCATCAAGACGAAGCTCGAGCAGGGACCATTCGACGTCACCCTGGTCTACGATGGAGCCGAGGCGTTGGAGGCACTGGAGGCCGACTCGGGGGTCCGGCTCCTGATCCTCGACCTCATGATGCCGCTCGTCGGAGGGCTGGAGGTGCTCGATCGCGTCCGCGCGGATCCGCGGTGGCGCACCCTGCCCTGCCTCATCCTCACGGCCGCCGGCCAGGGTCACCAGGAAGAGGAGGCCAGGCGGCGCGGTGCCGATGACTTCATGACGAAGCCGTTCAGTCCCAAGCGCCTCCTCGCCCGCGTCGAGGAACTCACCGGGACGGTCGGCGCGTGACCGCGCCCTTGTACGCCGTGGTGCTCGCCGGCGGCGTCGGTTCGCGGTTCTGGCCGCTGAGCACGCCGGCGCGCCCGAAGCAGCTGCTGCCCCTCGTCACGGGCCGGGTGATGCTCGAGGACAGCGTGGCACGTCTCGTCCCGCTCGTCGGCGCGGATCGGGTGCTGGTCCTCACCAGCGCGAGCCTGCGGGAGCCCATCCTCGACGCCATCCCGTCACTCTCGGCGGACCGGATGCTGCTCGAACCGCGGCCGGCCGGCACCGCGGCGGCGCTCACCTGGGCCGCCGCCGACGTCCTGCGACGCGGAGGTCCTGACGCGCGGATGATCTGCGTCCACGCCGACTGGGCGATCGCCGACGAGGAGGGATTCCGCACGACCCTCGCTCGCGCCGTGGAGGTCGCCGCCTCGCGCCGGGCGCTGGCCACCGTCGGCATCGTGCCGTCGCGTCCCGATCCGGGGTTCGGGTACATCCAGCCGGGATCCCCCAACGGCGACGGCTCGCGCACGGTCGCGCGGTTCGTGGAGAAGCCGGACCGCGCGCGTGCCGCGACGATGCTGCGCGAGGGTTATCTCTGGAACTCCGGGATCTTCGCCTGGCGGGCGAGCGACCTGATCGAGGAGGTCCGCGCGCACACACCGGAGCTGGCGGCGGCGGTCGCGGCGATCCCGCAGGGCGCCGACGCCTTCTTCGCCGCCGTGACGACGCCGGTGAGCATCGACGTGGGTGTGATGGAACGGAGCGGGCGCGTGGTGGTCCTTGCCGGGGAGTTCGGATGGGATGACGTCGGCACGTGGGGCGCCCTGCACCGCGTGCGACAGCGCGACGGCGCCGGGAACGCCACCCACGGGCGCGTGCACCTCCGGGACGCGGTGGACAACGTCGTCCACGCGGAGTCGGGCGCGGTCGTGCTCTACGGGGTCTCCGGCCTCGTCGTCGTGGTGCGCGACGGCGTCACACTCGTGACCACGCTCGATCGCTCGAGCGACCTCAAGTCGCTCGTGGACGGGCTCCCCCCCGAGTTGAGGCAACCGACCTGATGGGATTCGTCCTGTATGACGACGGGATCGCGCGCCGATTCGAGCCGTTCTCGCTGACGCGTCCGGTCGGGGAACTGCGGGCCGGCGGTGAGGTGATCCGGCGCCGTTGGGTGCGTCGCCTGGCGGCGACGGCCGACGGTTTCCTCGGCGCGTCGCATCTGGCGGCCTTCACCGAGTTCGATGCCCCCCCCGCGATGGGAGGCGTGGTCCGCGCGGGCACCATCGTCGTCAACAGCCGCTGCGCGGTCGGGCTCCGCGATCCGGACCGCCAGGAGAAGTCCGCAGCCCTCTGGCACTGCGACGGGCGGCTCGCTGCGATCCGCCTGGCCGCGGACGTCCCCACGGAGGCCTTCGATGACGGCAGCGTCACGCTGGACTCGCTGCCCGCCGCGACCGGCACCTCGGCGACCGTCGACGGCTGGTGGCTCGACGCGCCCTGGGACCTGATCCGCCACCTCCCCCTGATGCTCGCGGCCGACGCGGAGGCGCTGGCGCCCCGGCACGCCGACCTCCCGACCGGTCTCGAGGTGCTGGGTGGCCACACCGTGGCGGTGGACCCGGGGGCGACGATCGAGCCATTCGTCGTCGCCGACGCGAGCGCCGGCCCCGTCCTCGTGCGTCACGGTGCGGTGGTGCAGTCCTTCACGCGACTCGTGGGTCCGTGCGTGATCGGCGAGCATGCTACGGTGAGCGGGGGCCGGATCGCCGTCGCGAGCGTGGGCGAACGCGTGAAGGTGAACGGCGAGGTCAACAGCGTCATCTTCCTCGGTCACGCCAACAAGGGCCACGACGGATTCGTGGGCCACTCGGTGATCGGGCGATGGGCGAACGTCGGCGCCGGGACCATCACCAGCAACCTCAAGAACTCCTACGGTGCCGTCCAGCTGTGGACGCCCGTCGGCGTGCGGGATACGGGGCTCACCTTCCTTGGCGCGATGATCGGTGACCACGTGAAGACCGGGATCGGGACGCGGCTCACGACCGGGTGCGTCGTGGGCGCCGGCGCGAACGTCTTCGGATCGGGGATCGTGCCGAAGGTCGTGCCGCCGTTCGCGTGGGGCGAGGGACCCGACTGGCGGGAGTTCGGCGTGGAGAAGTTCCTCGAGGTCGCCGCACGAGTGATGGCGCGGCGCGAGGTCCCGATGACGGCGGGGATGCGCGCGCACCTGGTCGCGGCGCACGCGGCCCGCTGGTCGGCCTGAGCGACGCGGTCCCCGTTGCGCCTCTGGACCCTCGGCAGCGGCAGTTCGGGCAACGCGCTCGTCATCGAGAGCGGGGGCCGGCGTCTCCTCGTGGACTGCGGCTTCGGACCACGGGCGCTTACGACGCGGCTCAAGGCGATCGGGATCGCGCCGGACTCGATCAGCGCGCTGCTGGTCACGCACGAGCACGTGGACCACGCGCAGGGCGCGGAGCGCGCACAGAAGAAGCACCGGTGGCCGGTCTTCGCCACGGGCGGCACACTGCGCGCGCTGCGCGACATCGAACCCCGCTGGCGACGCGCGGTCAGGGCCGGCGTGGAGGTCGAGCACGAAGGGTTCCGGATCGAGGCGGTGGACGTGCCGCACGACGCCGCGGCCCCCTGCGCCTTCGTCGTCACCGCGAGGGCGAGCGGGGCGCGGGTCGGGATCGCCCATGACCTCGGGGCGGTCCCGGACGGGTTGCCCGCGCGATTCGCCGGGTGCGACGTCCTGTGCCTCGAGGCCAACCACGACGCGCGGATGCTGCGCGAAGGCCCGTACCCGGCAGCGCTCAAGGCGCGGATCCGTGGCGGGCGCGGTCACCTCAGCAACGACGAGGGGGCGGAGCTTGCCGCGGCGTTGGTGCATCCCGGCCTCCGCGCCGTGGTCCTGTTGCACCTCAGCGAGGTGAACAACCGGCCCGAGGTGGCGGTGACGTGCGTGCGCAGCCGCCTGCGCGCGGCGCGATACGGCGGCGAGGTCATCGCGGCGCCCCGGCGGGTGCCTGCCGAGGTCGCGACGCTCGATCGGCGTGCGGCCCGCGGCGCCGCGACGGTTGCCCTCGCGCGCGCCCAGTTCGATCTTGGCCTCTGAGGCGACTGCGCGACGACTCCCTCCCCCTGCCCTGACCCCCGTGGAGCACATCCACAAGCTGATCGACAACAACCGCGCGTGGGCCGCAGAGATGCGGGCGCTCGATCCCGAGTTCTTCGCGAAGCGCGAGGCCAACCAGGAACCGCACTTCCTCATGATCGGCTGCAGCGACAGCCGCGTGCCGTTGGAGTTGATGACCGGGGCCCTGCCCGGGGAGATGTTCGTGCACCGGAACATCGGGAACCAGGTGTGGAGCACGGACATCAACGTCGTTTCCGTGGTCCATTACGCCGTCCACGTCCTGCGCGTCCGCCATATCATCGTCTGCGGACACTCGAACTGCGGCGCGCTCAAGGCGGCCTCGGGCGACCAATCGTTCGGCGTGCTCGACTACTGGCTCGCCGACATCCGGAACACCATCCGATGGCACCGCGACGAGCTCGCGGCCTGTGCGACCGAGGAGGACCGGCTCCAGCGCCTCTCGCGGCTCAACGTGCAGCAGCAGGTCGGCCTGCTGAGCCGGCTGCCGACGGTGCTCGATGCGTGGGCGACCGGCACGTTCCCCAAGCTGCACGCCTGGGTCTACGACATCGGCACGGGACTCATCGAGCGGGTGGTGGAGGCGATCGACTCGCCGGAGAAGGCGACGCGGATGCTCCCGAAGGGGTGACCGAGGCGTAGACGGGAACGAACGACGGAGGGCCGCCCTCTCGGACGGCCCTCCGCGTGCCGCAGCGCCGGTCGTGACGGTCCCGGCCAGCGACCCTAGTACATCCCGCCCATCCCTCCGCCCGGCGCGGCCGGCGCGGCGGACTTCTCCTCCTTCTTCTCGACGATCAGCGCTTCCGTCGTGAGCAGGAGCGAGGCGATGGACGCCGCGTTCTGGAGCGCCGTGCGGGTCACCTTCGTGGGGTCGATGACGCCGGCGAGGACGAGGTCCTCGTAGGAGTCGGAGAAGGCGTTGTAGCCGAAGTTCTTGTCCTTCGACGCGCGGACCTTCTCGACCACGATCGAGCCCTCGCCGCCGGCGTTGGCGACGATCATGCGGATCGGCTCCTCGATCGCGCGCTTGATGATGTCCACGCCGATCTGCTCGTCCTCGCCGAGCTTGAGGGGCTTCAGCGCCGACTGGGCGCGGATGAGCGCCACGCCGCCACCGGGGACGATCCCCTCCTCGACGGCCGCGCGGGTCGCGTGCAGCGCGTCCTCGACGCGCGCCTTCTTCTCCTTCATCTCG
>CAZYUL010000073.1:0-14354 GCA_964650715.1 uncultured Gemmatimonas sp.
AGCGTGCGGGTCTGGTCGGCGTAGGCGAGCTGCACCGTCTCGCCGACGGTGAGTGAGCCGCCATCGGGCTTCTCGCTCCCGGCGATCATCCGGAAGAGGGTCGTCTTCCCCGCCCCGTTGGGGCCGATGATCCCGACGATGCCGCCACGCGGCAGCGAGAAGTCGAGCTTGTCGATCAGCAGGCGGTCGCCGAACCCCTTGGTGAGCCCCTTGGCGATCACGACGTCGTTGCCGAGTCGCGGCGCCGGGGGGATCACGATCTCGTTGTTGGCGATCCGCTCGTTCTGCGCCTCGCTCGCGAGCTCCTCGTACGCCTGGAGGCGCGCCTTGCTCTTCGCCTGCCGCGCGCGCGGCGCCATCCGCACCCATTCGAGCTCGCGCTCGAGCGACCGCTGCCGCGCCGAGGCGACCTTCTCCTCCTGTGCGAGCCGCGTCCGCTTCTGGTCGAGCCAGCCGGAGTAGTTCCCCTCGTACGGCACGCCGCGCCCGCGGTCGAGCTCGAGGATCCACTTGGCGACGTTGTCGAGGAAGTAGCGGTCGTGGGTGATCGCGACCACGGTGCCGGGGAAGCTCTCGAGGAAGTGCTCGAGCCACGCCACCGACTCGGCGTCGAGGTGGTTGGTCGGTTCGTCGAGGAGGAGCATGTCGGGCTCCTCGAGGAGCGTGCGGCAGAGCGCGACCCGGCGCTTCTCGCCGCCGGAGAGGTTCTTCACGCTCGCGTCCGCCGGGGGCAATCGGAGCGCGTCCATCGCGACCTCGATCTTGTTGTCGAGGTTCCAGAGGTCGTGCGCGTCGATCTGCTCCTGCACCTTCCCCTGCTCCTCGATGAGCTTGGTCATCTCGTCGTCGCTCATCGGCTCGGCGAACTTCGCGCTGATCGTCTCGAACCGCTTGAGGAGGTCGCGCGCCGGCTTCACGCCGAGTTCGACGTTCCCCTGCACGGTGAGGGACTCATCGAGCTGCGGCTCCTGCGGGAGGAAGCCGATCTTGGTGCCCTTGTGCGGCCAGGCCTCCCCTTGGAAGTCGGTGTCCACGCCGGCCATGATCCGGAGCAGCGACGACTTGCCCGCGCCGTTGGGTCCGAGCACGCCGATCTTCGCGCCCGGGTAGAAGGAGAGCCAGATGTCGTCGAGGATGATGCGGGACGGCGGAATGACTTTCCGCAGTCCCTTCATCACGTAGATGAATTGGGGAGCCACTGAACGGCTGGTGGGAGGTGGAAGGCGGAAAGCTAAGCGCCCCGCATCCCTCATCACACCTTCCTCCCTCCACCATCCACCGCCGTTCTACTGCGCGATCTGCCCCATCAGCAGTCCCAGGAACCTCGCATCCTCGAAGTTCCGCCCGATGCTGTTCCCCAACCGCACCACCACCATCCGCCGCGACGGGATCACGTAGAGCCGCTGCTTGAACGCTCCCGCCGCGGTGACCATCCCCTCGAGGCCCGGCACGCGCTCCATCCCCCCGAAGTTCGTGGCGAGTTGGCGGATCTCCTCCCGCATCGCCGGCGTCACCTCGGCGTTCAGCCACCAGCTCATCCCGTAGGCGGGATTCACCGCCGAGCCGCGGAACAGCTCCTCGAGCAGGCCGGCCGGGATCAGCTGCTCCCCCTTCCACTGCCCCTTGAGCCGGATGAACTCGCCGAGCTTGGCCCACTCGCGCGCGGAGAAGTACGCGCCGTGCGGCAGCTGCGGCTCCCCCTGCGCGAGTCCGCGCCAGAACGAAGGTCGCATCCCCAGCGGCGTGAGGATCCGCCGCTGGAGGTACTGCCCCACCGTCTCGCCGCTCGGCGCCAGCTTCCGCTTGAGCAGTTCGCCGAAGAGCTGGAAGGGCGCCGGTCCGTACTGGAACCTCTCCCCCGGCGCGGCCGTGAGCTGCGCCGTCACCGCCTCGGCGTACGACGGCGGATTCAGCTGCGGACCGCCGTCGATCCCGCTCGAGAGGTCGAGGAGCTGGCGGATCGTGATCGCAGCGCGCGCCGGATCGTGGGCCCATTCGCCGATCGTCGCCGCGACCGGCTCGTCGTAGGTGAGCAGTCCGTCGTGCGCGGCGGCGGCGGCCAGCACCCCCGCGAAGCTCTTGGTCCCGCTCGCGAGCAGGTGCGTCCTCGCGGGGGTGCCGCGGTCCGGATAGTCCTCGAAGACGATCCGACCGTCCACCATCACGAGCACGGCGATGCCGCGGTCGGCCGCGGAGTACTCGGCGGCGCGGCGGAACGCGGCGGTGTCGGGGCGCTGGGCGTCCGCGTCCGGCACGCCGATGATCGCGCTGGTCGCGGCGATGATCGCGGTCGGCGCGAGGCGCGCGAGCCGCATCAATGGTGAGGGAGTCGGGGGCACGGTGAGTGGCGGGGGTCGGTGGCGGTGAAGCGAACGGGAACCGTGGCGGTTCCACGCCGATTGGACGAATCGTGGCGGGAGGTGGGCGGGAATGCCAGCGCCCCATCCACCATCCACCTTTCACCTTTCACCGCCGTCACCGAGCTTGTAGGACGATGGACTTCGCCGGCATCGCCGAAAGGCTCTCCAGCAGCCCCCTCACCGCCTTCCCCCTCGTCTTCCTCGCGGGGGTCCTCACCTCGCTCACGCCCTGCATCTACCCGATGATCCCGATCACGGCGGCGATCGTCGGGGGCCAGGCGGTGGGAGAGCAGGCGCCGCCCAAGTGGCGGACCTTCGTCCTGACGATGTCGTACGTCGGCGGACTCGCGCTCTTCTACGCGATCCTCGGGTTGATCGCGGGGATGACCGGCACGCTCTTCGGCACGATCAGCACGAACCCGTGGCTCTACTTCGCGATGGCGAACATCCTCGTCGTCGCCGCACTCGCGATGCTCGACGTGATCCCGGTGCGGCTCCCCGCAGCGCTCGTCCAGCGCGCTGCCACCGCGGGGACCGGGGGGCGGGCCGCCGGCGCCTTCGTGATGGGCTCGATGTCGGGGCTCGTCGCCGCCCCCTGCGGCGCCCCGGTGATGGCGGCGATCCTCACCTGGGTGGGGAGACAGGGGAGCCCGGTGCTCGGTTTCGGGTATCTCTTCGTGTTCTCGCTGGGGATGTGCGCCCTCCTCGTCGCGGTGGGCCTCTCCAGCGGCGCGCTCGCGCGGCTGCCGCGCGCGGGCGAGTGGATGGTCTGGGTGAAGCGCCTCTTCGCGCTGCTCATGCTCGGCGTCGCCGAGTACTACCTGATCGAGATGGGGAAGCTGCTGATATGACGATCCTCCGCCGCATCGCGACCTCCGCGTCGCTTCTGGTGCTCGCGCTCGTTGGCCTGGGCCGCGCGTCCGCGCTCGCCGCGCAGGAACTCGGCATCGAGGTCGGCGCAGTCGCGCCCGACGCGGCGCTCGAGACCCTCGACGGCGCCAGCGCCCAGCTCAAGCCGGCGATCGCCGGCAAGCCGGCGCTCATCTACTTCTGGGCGACCTGGTGCTCGAACTGCCGCGAGCTCGAGCCGACGATGACCGCCGCCTTCCAGAAGCACGGGAACGCGGTCGCGTTCGCCGCCGTCGCGGTGAGCGTGAACCAGTCCACCGAGCGCGTGAAGCGCTACACAGCCGAGCACTACCTCGGCTGGAAGCACTTCTACGACCGCCGCGGGAACGGCGTCGAGGTGTACGACGTCCCCGCCACGAGCTACGTCGTCGTCGTTGACCGCGGCGGCAAGGTCGTGTACACCGGCGTGGGCGGGAAGCAGGACATCGAGGCCGCCATCCAGAAAGCGCTCCGCTAGCTCCCGCGGAGCGCGGCCACCGGGTCCACCCGGGTCGCGCGCCGCGCGGGGATCCAGCTCGCGACGAGCGCGACCGCGAGGAGCAGCAGCGCGACGCCGCCCCACGTGAGCGGGTCGGAGACGGAGACCCCGAAGAGCAGGCCGCGCAGCGCGCGCGTCGCGATCCAGGCACCGATGACCCCGAGCGCGACGCCGGCGCCGGCCATCACCATCCCGTCGCCGATCACGAGCCGGAGGATGTCGCGCGAGCGCCCGCCCAGCGCGAGCCGCACGCCGAGCTCGTGGCCGCGCTGGGTGACGAGATACGAGACCACGCCGAACAACCCACCCGACGCGAGCACCAGCGCGACGAGCGCGAAGGCGGCGAGGAGCGTCGCGTTGAACCGCTGGGGCGCGACCGAGCGCGCGACGAGTTCGTCCATCGGCGCGAGCTTCGCGAGGGGGAGCGACGCGTCCACTCCTCGCATCGCGGCGCGCACGCCGCCGACCACCGCGGTCGGATCGCCCGCGGCGCGCACCACGTACGTGATCCGCCGCTCGATCTTCTGCGCGAGTGGCAGGTACACCTGCGGCTCCTCGGCCTCGGTGGCGCCCCCGCGTCTCACCGTCGGCGCCACGCCGACGATCGTCGAGTACTCGCCATCGGGCTGGTCGATGGTGTTGATCCGCTTGCCGATCGCGCTCTCGCCGGGCCAGTAGCGTTCGGCGAGCGCGGTGTTCACGATCGCGACCGCCGGCCGGTCCGCGGCGTCGTCCAGGGTGAACTCGCGACCTTCGCGGAGCGGGATCCGCATCGCCGCGAAGTACCCGGGCAGCGCCACGTTGTACTGCGTGTTGGGCGACTCCTCATCGGGGGCGGGCTGGCGTCCCTCCGGGTACCAGGACCCCGACCACCCTTCGCCCGCCAGCGGCAGCGGGAGCACCGCGCCGACCTCCGTGACACCCGGCACCGCGGCGAGCGCTTCGCGCGCCGTCGTGTGGAACGCGACGATCGCGGCCGCGTCGGCGTAGGTCGCGCGCGGGAGCGTCACCTCGAAGGTGAGCACACCCGACGCGTCGAACGCCGGCGTCGCGCGCTGCAGCGAGTCGAAGGTGCGGAGCAGCAGGCCGGCGCTGACGAGCACGACGAAGGTGATCGCGACCTCGGCCACCACCAGCGCGCGGCGCAGGCGTCCGCCGACCCGCGCGCCGCCGAAGGCGCGCCCACCGCTCCGCAGCGCGCCCTGCACGTCGGTGCGGGCCGCCGAGATCGCTGGCACGAGCCCGCAGAGCATGCTCGTGCCGATCGCCGCGGCGAGCGCGAACGCGAGCACCGCGCCATCCATCCCGACCCCCGCCACCTGTGGGAACGTGCTCGGCGCGAGCGCGCGCACGATGTCGAGTGCGACCGCGGCGAGGACGATGCCGGACGCCGCGGCGAGACCACCGAGCACCGCGACCTCCGTCAGGAGCTGGCGGACGATCCGCCCGCGGCCGGCGCCGAGCGCCGACCGCACCGCGATCTCCGTCCCGCGCGCCGCGCTCCGTGCGAGGAGGAGGTTCGCGACGTTCGCACAGGCGACGAGCAGGACCAGTGCGACGATCCCCCAGAGGAGGAGGAGCGCGGGTCGGACGTCGCCGACGAGGGCCTCTCGGAGCGGCGATTCGACGATGCGCCACTGCGATGGTCCGGTGTAGCGAGGAGGGAACTCCGCCTTGAAGCGGGACTCGAGGAGGTCCAGCTCGGCGCGGATGCGCTCCGGCGCCGCGTCGGCACGCGCGCGCGCGAGCACCACCAGGAACTGGTTGCCGCGGCCCTCGTCACGCTGGCGGGCCCAGTCGTACGGGATCCAGAGGTCGGCCGGCTCGCGCACGTAGCCCACCGGCGTGTCGGGGAACCGGATCCCGGGAGGCATCACCCCGAGCACCGTGCGCGGCACCCCGGCCGCGACGACCGTGCGCCCGACGATCGCCGGGTCGGCGCCGAACCGTTGCGTCCAGAGCCCGTGACTCAGCACGACGGTCGCCGGTGCTCCCTCGTCGCCGTCGGTCGGACGGAATCCGGAACCGAGCATCGGCTCGACGCCGAGCGCGGTGAAGAGGTCGGGCGAGACCACGTAGGCGCTCACCCGCTGGGGATCGCACGCGGCCTCGTCGGCACAGCCGCCGGTGAGCGCCTGCGGTTGCGGGCGGATGCCGACGACCGCGTCGAACGACGGGACGCCATCCTTGATGTCGGCGAACTCCGGGGGCGAGACCGCCGCCTGGAGGAGTCCGCTCCCCGGGTAGCTGTTGTCGAGCGTCCAGAGCCGCGGCGCGTTGGCGTACGGCAGCGGCTCGAGGAGCACGCGATGCACCACGCTGAACATCGCGGTGTTCGCGCCGATCGCGACGGCGAGTGTGAGGACGGCGACGGTCGTGAAGAGCGGCGCGCGGCGCAGCGTGCGGAAGGCGAAGACGACGTCGTGCCGCAGCTCGTCGAGGTACTCGCCGACGCGTCGGCGCCGGTCGATCGCGCGCGCCACCGGCTGGAGCGCCTCGCGCACCGCGGCGGGATCCCCGAAGCGCGCCTCGGCCGCCGCGCGGGCGGCGGCGGGGGACATCCCCTGCGCGATGTAGCGGGCGGTGAGCAGGTCGAGGTGCTCGCCGATCTCCTCGTCCACCTCGATCCCGGGGTCCACCGGGCGGATCGGGCCGTGCGGGTCCATCGGCGCGTCGGTCATCGCGTGGCCTCCAGGACCCGCGTCATCGTCGTCACGCAGCGGTCCCACTGGGCGATGAGGGCGCGCAGGTGCGCGCGCCCGTCGGCGGTGAGTTCGTAGAGCTTGATGCGTCGCCCGAGCTCGGAACGCCCCCACTGCGTGGTGACGAGGCGACGCTGCTTCAGGCGATAGAGCGCCGGATAGAGGGATCCCTCCTGCACCTCGAGGGAGTCGCCGGTGGTGTCTTCGATCCATCGCGCGATCGCGTAGCCGTGGCGTGGTCCCCACGCCAGCGTCTTGAGGATCAGGAGGTCGAGGGTGCCTTGGAGGAGGGGATTCTCGGCGGGTGTCGGCATCGGAGGCCTAGAGGGTCTAGGTATCGGGATGCCGGTGTGACAACGGACGGCGAGGAAGCGTTTGAACGCGCCCGGCGAGGGCTAGGCCGGCCCTGGGCGGCCCTCGAGACCCACCCGGAAGAGCAGCCGGGGCTTCTGCGGCTCCTTCGTGTGATAGATGCAGAGCTCCCGCACCGTGAAGGGATCCGGCTCACGCACCGCGAGCATCGCCTTCAGGTTCGCCGGGGTGAGGGTGCGGTACATGTTGAGCGTGCAATGCGGCGTGAACGGGTAGCGGCTCGGGAGGAAGGCGAGGCCGCACGTCTTGAGGCGCTCGTGCAGCGCGCGCAGCGGACCGTGCGGATCGAGTCGCAGCGAGACCACCTCGCGCTGCACGAATCGCTCCGGCGGCCCGAAGCGGAGCGTGATGGGCGCGGTGGACGCGGCCACGGGGCCGATCCGCGCCTTGAGTTCGGCGATCGGCGTGTCCGGCGGCGCCGGGCCGCACCCCGAGGATCCGATCAGCGTGATGTGCGGCGGCAGGTGGTTGGCCATCTTCGGGTCGAAGCGCAGCTGCAGCGCGTGGATCCGCTGCGCGAGATCCCCTTCGAGCTCGGTGGTGATGAAGATCCCGTCTACCGCCACGAGATGCTCGCCCCGATGAGGGTGGCGCCGTCGGCGCCGGTCGTGATGAGGGGCGCGATGCGCGGCGCGGTGTGCGGCGCGGTGTGAGGCGCGACGTGGGGCGCGACCCCGGTGCCGAGGGCGAAGCCGTCGAGGCGGTTCCCCGGACGCGTCGCGTGCCAGCGCGTGACCGCGAGGCCGCTCGCGATCCCGATGGCGGCCCCCATCGTCACGTCGCTGAGCCAGTGGGCATCGCGGTGCATGCGCGCGTACGACGCCATCGCGGCGAGGGAGTAGGTCGTGACGCCGACGAGTGCGGTCCGCGGATGCCCGCGCCGTGCGAGCTCGTCGGTCGCAGCGGCGGCGAACGCGAAGGCCGCCGTCGAGTGGCCCGACGGCATCGCGGCATAGTCCCCGTGCGGCACCGACCACCCGCGCCACCACTCGACGTCCCAGGCGTCGTCGGGCGAGACGCGCGGTCGTGCGCGCCCGATGGCGTTCTTCACCACTTGCGTGATCACGCCGCTCACCCCGATCGCCTCGAAGGTGCGGAAGCCGACCGCGGCCATCACCGGCCGGTCACTCACCCGTCCTCCGGCCCAGAGCCCGATCCCGAGCAGGAACGTGCCGGGATCCCCCCACGGGTTGCCGATGTCGGAGACGAATTGGTTGACCCGCCCCCGCTGCCAGCCCTCGGACCGCACCTCGCGCCGCACCGCGAGATCGTTGCGCTGGAAGATGGCGGCCAGCGCCCCTCCTCCCGCGATCACCCCGACATCGCGCCACATCACCGTCGGCGCCGGACGGATCGAGTCCACCTCCTGCGCCACGACACCCGCTGGCGCGACGGAAGCGATGACGGCGAGGATGACCCGTCGGAGCCGCAGGGAGCGGAGGCGATGCACGGTACGTAGTTTAGCTGTTGCCGCGCTTATCATCGTCTCTCTCATCCCTTCCCCTCGCCCCTTCCCCTCGCCCCTTCCCCTCGCTCTTTCCCCTCGCTCCTCGCTCCTCACTTGCTCCGCAGTTTCTCCTCCCACGCCGACCGCGCACAGTGCGTCGCCCTCCAGGAACTCACCTGGGGCGCCGGCTTCACCGAGAAGGTCCCGGCGGCGATGCTGCTCGTCGCGCAGAAGCTCGGCGGGGTCGTCGCCGGTGAGTTCGACGACGACGGTCGCCTCCTCGGGTTCGTCTTCGGCGTGACCGGCCTCAAGGACGGCCGGCTCGTGCACTGGTCCGACATGCTCGCCGTGCATCCCGACGCGCAGGGGCGCCACCTCGGCGAACGCTTGAAGGAGTTCCAGCGCGACCGCTGCCGAGAGCTCGGCATCGCCACCATCTACTGGACCTTCGACCCCCTCGTCGCGCGCAACGCGCACCTGAACCTCGACCGGATGGGCGCGCGCGTGGATGAGTACGTCGTCGCGATGTACGGCGAGGGGACGAACTCCCCGCTGCAGGGGGACATGCCGACCGATCGCTTCGTGGTGACCTGGGCCGTGGATCCGGCGCAGGTCGCCGCGCCCCTCGACGCGCTGCCCGACGAGCTGCCGCTCGCGGTGACGCCCGACGCCGGCGAAGGGACACTGGTGGACGCCGACGCCGTGGGGGTGCGGGTGCCTCGCGACATCACCGCCCTCGCGGTGCGCGACCTGCCGACGGCCCGCCGGTGGCGCATGGCGACGCGCCGTGCCTTCACGCACTACCTGCCGCGCGGCTTCCACGTGCGGGGCTTCGTCGCGGACGGCGATGGCGGCACCTACCTGTTGGTGCGCCGTGCGAGCGACGTCCGCCGTGACGCCCGCGATGGCGCCGACACGCGCGATGACGCCGGGGGGACGCGGTGATCCGTCTCGACCGAGTGGTCCTCCGCGAGATCCGCCTGCCGCTCCGCGAGCCGTTCCGCATCTCGTCCGGCGAGATGCGCGAGCGGAGGATCCTGCTCTGCGAGCTCCACGACGCCGACGGCGCGTCCACCTGGAGCGAGTGTGTCGTGGACGACCTCCCCAACTACTCGTACGAGACGATAGACACCGCGTGGCCGACGATCGTGAGGGTGCTCGCCCCGCGCCTCCTCGGGCGTCCGGTCCAGGCCCCCGGGGAGGTGCACGCGATCCTCGAGCAGGACGTGCGCGGCCACAACATGGCGAAGGCCGCGCTCGAGATGGGATGCTGGGGACTCGCCGCCACGCAGGCGGGACTCCCCCTCGCGCGCCTGATCGGCGGAACGCGGGAACGTATCGCCACCGGGATCTCGCTCGGCATCCAGCGCGACGTGCACGCGCTGATCGCGCGGGCGCAGGAGTCGCTCGCCGCCGGGTACCAGAAGGTGAAGATCAAGATCGCGCCGGGCCGCGACGTGGACTGGGTGGCGGCGGTGCGGACCGCGGTCGGCCACGAGGCGCACCTGATGGCCGACGCGAACAACGCCTACACCCTCGCCGACGCCGATCGGCTCGCCGCACTCGACGACCTCGACCTGATGATGATCGAGCAGCCGCTCGCGCACGACGACCTCGTGCGGCACGCCGAGCTCCAGCGTCGCCTGCGCACGCCGCTCTGCCTCGACGAGAGCATCACCTCGCTCGACCGCGCGCAGGACATGGTCACCCTCGGCGCCGGGCGCATCATCAACATCAAGCCGGGGCGCGTGGGGGGGTTCACGCAGGCGATCCCGATCCACGACTACTGCGAGAGCGCGGGCATCCCGGTCTGGTGCGGCGGTATGCTCGAGAGCGGGATCGGCCGCGCGTACAACGTCGCGCTCGCGTCGCTGCCGAACTTCACGCTCCCCGGCGACCTCTCGCCGAGCGCGCGCTACTGGACGCAGGATGTCGTCGCGCCGGAGTGGACGATGGACCGCGAGGGGATGGTGCGCGTGCCGCTCGACCGGCCGGGGCTCGGCGTGGAGGTGGACCGCGAGCGGATCGACGCGCTCACGGTGCGGCGCGAGGAGCTGGGCGCGTGAGCACCGATCGCGTCGCTGCCGCCGTCGCGCGCTTCACCGCGGAGGAGCGCTTGCGCCTCGTCGAGCTCCGGCGGACGCTCCATGCGGCGCCGGAGCTCTCGTGGCAGGAGCACGGCACGCAGGCGACGCTCCGCGCCGCGCTCGAGCGCGCCGGCATCACCGATGTCCGCGAGGTCGCCGGCACCGGGCTCGTCGCGCGGATCGCCGGCCGCACACCGGGCGCGCCGGTCGTCGCGATCCGCGGCGACATCGACGCCCTCCCGATCACCGAGGAGACCGGGCTCCCCTTCGCGTCCCGCACCCCAGGGGTCATGCACGCCTGCGGGCACGACATGCACGCGACCTGGGCCGTCGCCGCCGCGCTCCTCCTGGCCCGCGATCCCGCGGCGGGGGAGGTGCGGGTCGTGCTCCAACCCGCCGAGGAGCTCGGCGAGGGCGCGGCGAAGGTGCTCGAGGCCGGCGCGCTCGATGGCGTCGCCGCCATCTTCGGCGGTCACGTGGACTGGCGGTTCCCCCTCGGGCAGGTCGTCGCGACCGCCGGCCCGCTCGCCGCGAGCACCGACACCTTCGAGGTCACCTTCACCGGTCGCGGGGGGCACGGCGCGCGCCCCCAGGACACGATCGATCCGATCGTGGGTCTCGCGGCGTTCGTGATGGACATGCAGACGATCGTCTCTCGGATCCTCGACCCGGCGCTCCCGGGGGTGGTCAGCGTCGGCGCCGTGCGAGCCGGCGAGGCGTCGAACGTGATCCCCGAGCGGTCGTGGTGCGCCGGCACCATCCGCGCGACCACGCCGACCGCCCGCGCCCTCCTCACCAGCGAGCTGCGGCGCGTCGCGCAGGCCGTCGCCACGGTCCACCGCCTCTCGGCGGAGGTCAACCTCAACGAGGGGACGCCGCCGCTGGTGAACCCCCCGCGCGGGTCGGCGTGGGCGCAGCAGGCGGCGCGCGACCTGCTCGGCGAGCAGGGACTCACGACCTTGCCGACCACGAACATGGGAGGCGAGGACTTCGCGTTCTACCTCGAGCGGATGGACGGCTGCTTCATGCGCATCGGCACCTACCGCGAGGGACGCTCGCGGTCGGGGGTCCACACCCCGCGCTTCGATCCCGACGAGGATGCGATCTTCGTCGCCGGCGCGCTGCTCGCCGACTGTGCGCGCCACGCGACGGGTACGGCGGCGTCCGCGTGAGGTGAGAGGCCCGGCGGGGTGCGCGCCCGCCGACTAACGCGTGACGGCGAACCGCAGGCTGGCGCCGGGCTTCCCCTTGCTGACGTCCACGACGTCGAGGATCCGGCCACCCGCCGCGGCGACCGCCTGCTCCACCTGGGCGCGCGCCACGAAGTGCATCTCGTACGGGATGCGGCCGCGGAGCCGTTGCCAGAAGCGCCGCCAGTACTCGCGCTTCACGCGGTAGAACCAGGCCGCGAACGAGCCCGGGCGGATGTGCGGACCGATCCGCACCTGGAAGATCGCCGTCCCACCGGGCCGGACGATGCGCACGAACTCGCGGATGTAGGCGAGCGCCGGCTCGGGGGGCACGTGCTGCAGCGTGATGTTGCTGTAGACGAAGTCGAACGACGCGTCGGCGAACGCGGCGAGGTCGGGGACGTCGTTCACGCGGTAGGTCACGCGGTCGCCGTGCCGGTTGTGGCGCCGGGCCTCCTCGATCATGGTGCTCGAGATGTCCACGCCGGTGACCCGCGCGAAGTGGTCGGCGAGCGCCTGCGTGAGTCGCCCGACGCCGCAGCCGAAGTCGAAGGCGTCGCCACGGGCGATCGTGATCCCGGCGGATGCGGCGTAGGCGAGGACGGCGTCGATCTCCTTCTTCCCGCGCTCGAAGAACTCGACCGGGTCCCACTTGCCGCCGCGCCGGTCGTGCACCGTGAGCACCGCGTACATCGGGTCGGTGCGCCCGGCTTCCTCGAAGGTCTCCTTCACATGCTTGAGGCTCATGCGGGCGGAAGGTAGCGCGGCGGTCGCGCCTCCGCTCTTGCCCCGTGGACGGCGACTCGCCATATCACGCGCATGCTCCCAATCGACCTGAGAGGCAAGCGCGCGCTCGTCGCCGGCGTCGCGGACGACGGCGGGTTCGGCTTCGCGATCGCGAAGGCGATGATCGAGGCCGGCGCCACCGTCTGCGTCGCCACCTGGCCCCCGGCGCTCAACATCTTCCTCAACCTCATCGAGCGCGGGAAGATCGACGAGTCCCGCAAGCTCGCCGACGGGTCCCTCCTCAGCTTCGAGCGGATCTACCCCCTCGATGCCGTGTTCGACACGCTCGACGACGCGCCGGCGGAGATCCGCGAGAACAAGCGCTACAAGGACACCGGCGACTTCTCGATCAGCGGACTCGCCGCGCGGCTCACCGCCGACTTCGGCCCGCAGCCCCTCGACATCGTCGTGCATTCCCTCGCGAACGGGCCCGAGGTGAAGAAGCCGCTCCTCGAGGTGAGCCGCGCCGGCTACCTCGCTGCGGTGAGCGCGAGCGCCTACTCGCTCGTCTCGATGCTGCAGCGCCTCGGGCCCCTGCTCCGGAGCGGCGCCGCGGTGGGGTCGCTCACCTACATGGCGAGCGAGCGCGCGATCCCCGGCTACGGCGGCGGCATGAGCTCGGCCAAGGCCGCGCTCGAGAGTGACACCCGCACCCTCGCGTACGAGGCGGGCCGGAAGTGGGGCGTCCGCGTGAACACCGTGAGCGCCGGGCCCTACGCCTCGCGCGCCGCGAGCGCGATCGGGATCATCGGCCACATGGTGCGCTACTGCGAGAAGAACAGCGCGCTGCCGCAGGCGCTCGATGCGACCGAGGTCGGCCACGCGATGACCTTCCTCTGCTCACCCCTCGCGAGCGGGATCACCGGGAGCACGGTGTACGTGGACAAGGGATACCACGCGATGGGGATGGCGGTGGATGGGGAGACGGTGCCGAAGTTCTGATGGACGATGCCCGCATCACCCCTCGACCTCCCGCACGTACATCACCACCGCATTCGCCCCGTCGTTGTACTCCCGGGTCCCCACGCGCCGGTAGCCCAGCCGCTCGTGAAACCGCTGTGACCCGGGATTCGGCGGGCGTTCGTTCACCTCGAGGGTGATCCGCGGGTAGCGACCCACGACCCACGCATGCAGGTCGGCGTAGAGCGCCGCGCCGATCCCGCGGTTCCGCGCGTGCTCCGCCACCACCACGCGGTCGAGGTAGAGGAAGCGGTCGTAGCGCTCGGTGAACCATTCGTAGTTCCCGCTGTCGTAGCCGACGCCGGACGGCAGGCAGAGGTGGAACCCCGCAACCCCCTCCGCATCCTCCGCCACGCGGAAGTACGCCGCATGCGCCACGAGCCACGCGAAGTACTCGGGCTCGAGCGCGTTCATCGCCGGGATCGCGGCGTCGTTCATGACGACGAGCGCGGGGTAGTCGGCGGGAGCGGCGTCGCGGATGATCATCGGAACGGCGGTGAATGGTGGAGGGAGGAGGGTGGATGGAACGGCGTTGCGGGAGGTCACGCAGCCCGCGTGAACGGAAGAAGGGCCGCCCGTTCCGGGCGGCCCCCTTCCACCTTCGACCATTCACCAGCCGTCAGGGCACTACCCGCGTCTCCTCCGCCACCGGCACCACCGCGGGCTGCCCCGCCCGCCGCGCCTCGCGGTTGAACCGCTCCAGGTCCTCCGCGAAGAGCTTGTGCATCCGGTCGGTCTGCACCTTGAGCAACGCCGACAGCTCGTCGAACACCGCGATCGACTGGTCGGTCGGCCGGTACGGTCCCGACCCGACGACGCCGTTCAGCGACGCGATCTTGTTGTTGAGCTTGATCGGGAAGTTGAGCGGGTCCTGGTTGCTCTGGTTCTTCACCTGGTAGATCTCCTGCTCCACCGCCGAGAGCGCGGCGACGAGGGGATCGGCGAAGCGCTTGAGCCGCGACGCCTTGGCCGTGCGATCCTCGATCTGCGTCTTGGCGCTGCGGATCATCTTCACCGCGTCGTTCGCCTCGCTCGCCTTGTCGCGGATGCGGATCAGGAACTC
>CAZYUL010000074.1:0-13856 GCA_964650715.1 uncultured Gemmatimonas sp.
TCGAGGCGTACAAGATCGCGAGCGAGCTCGCGGGCTCGGGCGTCGCCGCGGTGGTGTGGAGCGACTGGGGCTCCTTCAAGCTCGAGGCGTACGACGCCACCGCGTACAACGCGCGGCTGCTCATCGAGGCCGGCGTGACCACCTCGCTGCACTCGGACGACAATGAGATCTCGACCCGCATGAACTGGGAGGCCGGGAAGCTGCTCCGCACGGGCCTCACCGACGTGCAGGCGCTCTCCACCGTGACGAACGGCTCGGCGAAGGCGATCGCGATCGACAGCAAGGTCGGCTCGCTCGAGGCGGGGAAGGACGCCGACTTCGTGGTCTGGAACGGCAACCCGCTCTCGCAGTTCACCAAGGCCGAGCAGACCTGGGTGGACGGCCGCCGCTACTTCTCGCTCGAGGAGGACGCGGCGCTGCGCACCGAGATCGCGCGGCAACGCGCGGCGCTCATCCAGGCGGTGCTCGCCGCCGGGGCCTCCGAGACACCGAACACCAACGCGCCGGCCCGCAGGCCGGGACAGGGGAGCCGCTGACATGAACACCATCAAGAACCCCACGCGGGCCCTCGTGGCGGTGGCGCTCCTCGCCGTCGCCGCCGAAGCCCAGGTGATGATGCCCGTCGCACCGCAGTCGCAGCCGGTGGTGCTCAGGGGCGCGACGATCCACACCGTCACCAACGGCACCATCCAGAACGGCACGATCGTCCTCAACGCCGGCAAGATCACGGCGATCGGAACCAACGTCGCGACGCCACCGGGGGCGAAGGTGGTGGACGTCACCGGCAAGCACATCTACCCCGGGCTCATCGACGCCTACAGCACCGTCGGCATCGCCGAGATCGGCGCGGTGGACGTCTCGAACGACGTGAACGAGCGTGGCGACTTCAACCCGAACGTGCGCGCCGAGGTGGCGGTGAACGCGGAGAGCCGGCACATCGGCACGACGCGCTCGGCCGGCGTGCTCGTGGCGTTCAGCACCCCGGGCGGTGGCCTCGTCTCCGGTCTCTCCTCGGCGATGTCGCTCGAGGGCTGGACGTGGGAGGAGATGTCCATGAAGGGGGCTGCGGCCCTCAACGTGAACTGGCCCGACCCGACGGTGCAGTCGCGGCGGTTCGGTGGCTTCGGGCCTCCCGGCGGCTTCGGTGGCCAGCCGCAGCGGGCGCCGCGGACCTACGCCGAGCAGGTCCAGGAGATCAAGGACTTCTTCGCCGAGGCGCGGGCCTATCGTGACGCGGTGAAGGCGGGTCAGGTGGTCCGCACCGACACGCGCTACGCGGCGATGATCCCGGCCCTCGATGGGGCCATCCCCGTCGTGATCGCCGCCGAGGGCGTCGCGCAGATCAACGACGCGATCACGTGGGGCAAGGAGGAAGGGCTCAAGATCGTGATCCGCGGCGGCCGTGACGCCATCCACGTGGCGGCGCGCCTCAAGGCGGAGAACGTGCCGGTGATCCTCACCTCGACGATGTCGGCTCCGCCGCGCAGCTACGACGGCTACGACGGCGCCTACAGCGTCCCCGCCGAGTTGTACAAGGCCGGCGTGAAGTTCGCGATCGCTGGCGATGGCGGCTCGCTCTACAGCTATCGCCTGCCGTGGGATGCGGGCGTGGCCGTCGCGTTCGGCCTGCCGGAGGAGGAAGCGCTCAAGGCGGTGACGATCAACGCCGCGGAGGCTATGGGCGTGGCCGACCGCGTGGGCTCGCTGGAGGTGGGGAAGGACGCGTCACTGCTGATCACGACCGGCACGCCGCTCGACATGACGTCGAACATCGAGCAGAGCTACATCCAGGGCCGCGAGATCAACATGATGGACATCCAGAAGTTCTTCTTCGAGAAGTACATGGTGAAGATCCAGCAGCAGAAGAAAGTCGCGATGTAAGGGCGGAACGCCGAACGGGCCGGGTCGGGCGAGAGTCCGGGCCGGCCCGTTTGGCGTTCCGGAGGGGGAGGAGCGAAGAGCGAGGGGAAGGAGCGAGGGGTGAGGGGAAGGGGGAAGGGGTGAGGGGAAGGGAGGGAGAGGGAGAGGGAGAGGGAGAGGGAGAGGGAGAGGGGGTCAGGGGCGGTGCGCGGCCAGGTGGGCGCGGCCGAGGGGAGAGACGCGGACGACGAAGGTGCTGCCGTCGAGTTCGCGCAGGACGAAGCCCGCGGATTCGGCTTCCTCCCAGACGGGGAGTCGCGGGCAGGAGGTGCGCCAGGCTTCGAGCACCTCGGCGAGCGGCCGCGTGTCCGGTCCGATCCATTCGAGCAGGTCGAGGACGAGGGCGTCCACCGGGTCGGCGTGTGGGGTGCCTCTCATCGACGGTGCGCTCCGATCGGGCTCAACGGAGCGCCGAGCGTGTGTCGTCGCCCGGCGGGAGTTCCGCTCGGGTCGCGCGACGGGCGAGGGCGAGTGTCGCGAGCGCGGAGAGGCCGCTGGTCACGGACAGGGACCCGATCACGACGATCGGCAACCCGAGGACCGTGCCGAGCAGTGCACCGCCCACCGCACCCCAGAGTCCGAACCGCGGCAGCGTGAGCTGGTCGAAGGAGCGTCGGCCTTCGCCGAGTGCGAGGACGATGGAGAAGACGATGCCGGCGAGGAACGCCGGGATCGCGAGCGCCGCCGGCCACATATCCACGCCGAGGAAGAGGTCGGGGCCGGGCAGGAGGTTCAGCGCGAGCTCGATCGCGCCGCCGGCGATCGCACCGGCGGCGGCCCAGAGGAGGCCGAGACCGAGGGCGCCGCGGAGGCGGCGGAGGAGGCGAGACATGAGAGGAGCGAGGAGCGAGGGGAAAGAGCGAGGGGAAGGGGGGAGGGGGGAGGGGGGAGGGTGAGGGGGAGGGGGAGGGGGCTCGTGAGGCAGGGCCTGAGCGCGGTGGAGGGCGCGAGGCGTCGTGTGCCCCTACCGCTTCTTCCCGCCGACCCCCGGCACCGCCGCGATCTGACGCATCCAGTCCGCCACCTGCCGCTCATCGAGTTCCTTGGCGGACTTGAGCTCCACGCCCCGCGTCGCCTTGCCCATCGCCACCGGGGTCACCGGCGGCACCGGTGAGAGCGTCACGCCGTTGATGAACATGAGCTTGACGTGCCCGGCGAAGCCACCACAGCAGAAGCACCAGCCGTCGCCGACGCCGTAGTAGGACATCCCCCACTTCACTGAACGCTGAAGGCCGGGCAGCGTCTTCGCCGCGAGGGCATCTATCCGCTCGGCGATCTCGCGCTGCGTCTTGGGCAAGCTCGCGATGTAGGCGAAGACCGGCGCATCACCGGCGGCGGCCTTCGCGGCGCTGGCCTTGCCGGTGACCATGCTCTTCGGCAGCGGGGTGGCGGTCTTGCTCTTCTTCTTGGATGGCATCGTCATCTCGTGGATCGTGGGTGTCGCGCGGCGCCGCGCGCCGTCCATCGTCGCCGCCTGCCGCTACGCTTCGCTCGCCGGCAACCGCCCGACCGAAAGCAACACGTCGCTCTCCTCCTCGGCACGCACGGAGTGGCGCTGGCCGGGCGCGAGGGCCACCAGCGCGCCCGCGGTCAATACGACGGTCTCGCCAGCGACGGCGACGGACAGCCGGCCGCGGATCACGTGGATGATCACCTCTCCGTCGGCCTGATGCTCCTTGAGGAAGCCATCCTTCTCGAACGCGAAGAGGATCAGCGAGAGCGGTCCGCGCCGCACCAGGGCCAGCTGCCGGTGGCCCGAGATGGATGCGTGTGCCTCGGCGCGAAGCTGCTTCGCGGCGGCTGGGAGGTCGAAATGCTGTACCTCGACCGCGAATCGGTCCTTCGGATGCTCCCTCAGGCGCTTGTCAGGTGTCATCGTCGTCGGTCGGTGCCTAGTTGATGATCTCGCCCGTGGAGTGCGCCAGCCGCTCGCGCCAGTGGCGGACCACCTCGGGTGCCGGGCGTTCCCATTCGGACAGGTCACCGACGATCCTCAGGGGCGCCGTGCTCCTGTACGATCGGGTCGGATTCCCCGGGAACCTCTTGTTGGTGACGTTCGGATCATCCTCGAAGCTCCCCGTGGGCTCCACGACATAGACTCGCTCACGCCCCTCCCCTCGGGCAAGGGCTGCGGCAAGGCCCGCTCCGTCCACGATGGCGGTGAAGTAGATGTGCTTCATCACGAGGCCCGACACGTAGTTCGACGGCTGCTCCGCCGACAGCAGATCGCCGACCTTGAGGTCCGCCCTCGTGCCGTGATAGAAGGGGCCGCGGTCCGGCGGCCCTTGCTCGAACGAGTCCGCGAGCTCGCGGTGCCTCACGGCGGCCTCGCGGTCATCCAGCCCCTCGTGGCACTCGGCGATCCGCGAATGGAGGAGAGGGAAGGCCGCCCTGACGGATGGCTCGTCCACCTTCGAGGCGAGTCGCAGGGCGATCTCGAGCCACTCCAACCGGCCGGCCGGATCCTTCCCGTGTCGGGAGAGGTGATAGGCAACGAGGAACCGTTCGTGGTCGTCGGATGCCTCATCCCAGGCGCGAACGAACATCGCACGCGCCTCCTCGACGCGGTCGCCTTCCTCCAGCCCCATGCCCTGGATGCAGAGCCTGACGATCGCGTTCTCGGGACTGAATCGCATCTTCGATCCCCATCGGAGTCGGGTCGCGGGCTACGGCGTGCGATCCACCGCGACGCTGAACGAGTACGTCTGGTGTCCGCCGAATGCGAGGGGGACGGCGGCAACGATCAGGGACATCGTCGTCGGCTCCGCGGTCGTTGCCACGGTGACGGCGCCGTCGAGGCCATCAGTCGGCGGCAGGGTGTGGAGGCTGCGACGCGGCGAGGTGCGCGTGGTCAGGGGCCGTCGTAGTCGATGTTGAAGCCGAGGAGCAGGATCGCGTGCACGAGCAGTCGGCCACCGGCGATGACGACGAGGGGTGAGAGGGCGAGCTGCCAGCGTGTCGCGAGACGGCGGGCGAGAAGGCCGAAGGCGAGCGCGATCGCGAGCCAGGTGGCGATGTCGAGCAGCGTCGCGAGGAGCGGGGAGAAGGCGAGCTCGCTGCCCGGCAGCACGTACACGGCGCGGAAGGGGAGGAAGAGGATGTGCCAGAGGAGGAGGATGCGGGAACCGAGCGCGTCGAGGCCGATCAGGGTGAGGAGGAGCCCGAGGAGCCACGGGATCCAGATGAGGGCGAGGACGGCCGCGGCGGCGCGGAGCTCGATGCGGGGGGCAGGGGCGCTCATCTCGCGGGCCGTCCGGTCAGCCGCCGCCGGCGGGCAAGAGCTGGTCGATGATGGTCTGCTTCAACTGCCGGATGCGCTCCTCGTCGCGCGTGTACACGACCCATCGTCCCACGCGCCGAGCCTCCACCAGGCCGATGCCGATGAGCACGGCCATCTGCTCGTTGAGCGACGGCTGCCGGATGCGCAGGTGCTTGAGCAGCGCGGAGGCGGTGACGCCGATCGCCCGACCGTCGCGATCGCGCGGCCCGTCGAAGGCGGAGGGATCCTTGAGCAGCTCGAGCACGCGCAAGCGCGTGGGGTTGGCGAGGGCCTTCAGTCCGGGCATCAAGAGCATTGCGACCTCCTGGGAAGGACTGCGCGGCGAGATAGATAGGAAGAACCCGAAGCAAACTGAAATATCGGACATTCCTACCGGTCCGACAGGGCCGCCGAGCGCCGCGATCCCGCGAACACATAGGGAAAACCAGAAGCAAATGGCGCATATCTGACTGGCGAGTCCAGAGATCTGATGGCTACGGCGCGCGGATGAGGCGTTATTTAGGCAAACTCCGAAGTGTAGTCGTCTCGTCGCGCGAGAATCCCTGATAGATCGAGTGGTTGACAGTCCAGGCGGCTCGACACATCGGCAGTACCCGAAGCAAACGACTCAAACCATCGGACACTATAGGAGTATCCCGAAGCGACTTGGTCAGATCCGCCGATTACATAGGCAGTATCCAAAGCCACCGAGCCTGACGTGACTGTCACTTCGGGTTGTGCCTATGTAAGACTAGTCCGACGCAGCTGTCAGCGATCCATACCGCCAGCACGGCGGCGAGATTCGACTGATAGTTCGGAGTATTCCTAAGAGAACGACGATGGAAGGCCTGCTGAACGGATAGGTGCTGAGGAATCCCGTGAAGGTCACCGTGTCACTTAGGTAAATACCTATTGCACAGCTAACGTACCGACCGATCAACGTCGCGGCGCCGTACGCAGTCGGCGCGTTCCAGCGGACACTTAGGAAGTTCCCTGTTACAAACGAGAAGAATCGACTGACATTTAGGTCAGTTCCGATGGTTTATGCCGGAGACCTTCCCGCAGCCAGCGTCAGGGTGCCCCCGGCCCGACAGGTTCGTAGTGCCACACCAGATCGTGGCTGCCTCTGCGCTCCACCGCTCCCCACCGGGTGAAGTAGAGGTTGTCGTAGTTCTGATACTCGGTCCGACACTGGATGCGGCAGTCATCCTTGCAGTACCGCTCGCACGGATCGTAGCTGACAAGTATTCGCCGGCCACGGATCTCGTATCGGAACGTATTGTGCAGGGTGAACCGGATCACGCCAATGCTCGGACCGTTGATGTACTGGCGGCTCGACTCATGCCGGTCGCCCGTGCCATCCGGCCGGAACGTGAATGAGTCGTGCACCCAGTACACATACGAGTCGGGCGATGAGGTGGCGGCGACCGCGGAGTCGAGGAGGTTGAAGGTGGCGGAAGGGCGTCCGTTGATGGACGTCAAGACGTAGTCGTTCTCTGCTGGGCCGGCGCCGAACAGATCGGTGCATGCGATCGCGCCGAGAGCGGAACCGCACGCGAGGATGAGGACGCCAAGTCGCTCCCAGCATTGGCGGCGATGCACCGGTGATCGGTCGCGCGTGTTCATCTCGCCTCCTGGGTGGACGCCCGGCCGACACCGAGGCACTGCCATCTGCTGCAAGCGCCGTTCGACTGGAGGAGGTACGCGACGAAGGAAGCCACCGAGCCGCATCCACTACTCTCCGGAGATCAGGGTCCGCTCGTCGTGATCATCGCTGTCGAGTGAGAACGAGAACATGACCTGTTCGCCTGGAGCTTCGCGCCCTCCGGTCGACGCGTACAGCCTCTTCGCCGGATCGTTGGATCGGTCCGTCAGAACCCAGGCTTCCCGACAGCCCAGGCCCCTGGCATGTCGGAGCAAGGCTCGCAGGAGCGACTTCCCGAGTCCGCGACGCTGATGGCTCTCAGCCACGCCGACTTCGTTGACCCACAGCTCGGCGGGTTTGTCCGGGTGCACGTAGTGGACGCCCGAGGCGAAGCCAACGACGCGACCACCGTCGAGGGCGACGGCCAAGTGATGGCGCGGATCGCGCAGGAAGTCCGCTGCGAGGTCGCGATCGACGGCGTGGTCGAACACGCCCGGCGCCACCGATTCGAGGACGGCGTGGTCGCCCGGACCGAGGATCCTGATCTCTGGGCTCATCGTCGAGTGGTTGAATGATCCGCTGAACGCGGGGCTCTGCCCGCCGCGACCGACGCCACGGAGGTCAGCACCAGCCGTGGTCAGCGTGGGCCCGCGCCCGGCGGATGGCGGGATCTCCGAGCGATTCCCCAGAGCAGAAGCACTCCGACTGGCGGCGCCACGATCAGCCCAACGGCGAGCGCGGCGCGCCACGTGAACGGATCGGGATACGGAACGAACAGAAACCATCGCGTCGCCCAAGCGCCGCTGGGCGGTGCCCCCAATGCCGTCGCGATGATCTCGACCACGGGCGTCAGGAACCAGAGCACCGCCATCGGCGCGGCGGATCCGAGCGCGATGCTGACGGCATGGCGCCAACCGAGACTCCCGAGCGAACGCCACAAGCCAGGTTCCGTGCGCACCTCGCTGACATGTGCCTCTGTTGTTGGCACTCCAGTAAGATGCGGCCGCGCAGCGGGCGCTACAATGGCGTGGCCGGCAGGCCGAGGCTATTCACGTCTCGAGGCGCTTGGCGAGTCGCGCGCCAAAGTACATGCCCACGCCGAACCCGACCATACCGAGCACGAAGCTGCCCATGATCCCTCCGGCGGCACCGAGCCACCAGCCGATGCTGCTGCCGAGGGTGGTTCCCACGAGGACCAGGAGCTTCTTCACGAGCGGGGTCCTATGTGTGAGGGCGCGCGCATCCGCAGTACCCTCGTGGAATGAGCCGCCATCCGATGCAGCACGACTCAGTTCTCGCGCACGATGGCGAATGAGCCGGCTCGTGCCGATGGCCGCACGACCCATCCCGCGTTGAGCGTCACGCTCCAGCCATCGCCCTGCAGCGTGGTCCCCTCGAGCGGCCCGGTCACCGGTACGGACAGTGTGGTCCCATCGGCTGATTGCAGGACGCCGTTGTCGGCGTTGAGACGACCCCATGGAGCGGAACGCGTGAAGTTGTGGAAGTACACGATACCGACCCCCGGAATACCGACGGAGCCGCGGGTGTCGCTGGTCCCGCTGCCCCCGGCAGGCATCGTCAGCACGGGCCCGTCAACGAAGCGGCGACGCAGCTCGGCGACGCGGACCTGCTGCGCGCGATCGCGCACCTCTTCCGCCGTGCGCAGCGCTGCCCCGTCGTAGCGCGCCGCCGCCACGGACACATCCGTCGTCGGTGGTCTCTTGATCGCCGAGGCGAGCAAGTCGCCAAGGTCGGAGGTGCCATCAAGCCGGCGACGCCATCCCGGCAAGAGGTCGTCCAGCAGCACTCCGTAGGCGGGTCCGGACTGGGATTCGAAGTTCCCGACGAATGACCAATCGCCTCCTACCAGCCTTGATGCTGCGGCGCGGCGGGCATCGGCTGCCGAGTCCGCCCAGATGGCGATGCCGGTGTAGTCCGCAAGTCCTTCGCGAATCTCGTCGCGCCGTTCGTTGTCCGCCGCGTCGGGAAACAGGCGGCGGCGTTCGCGCCGAAAGGCCAGCGCATCGGCGATTGCTTCGGACTGGCCGCTCCCGCTCGACTCCAATGCCCGACGGAGCGCCCGCCATTCGAGCTGTATCAGGTAGCGCCCTTCGAACGTATCCAGATGCTCGTTGGAGCCGTCGCTCGCGGTCGCCATGAACGCCAGTTGGTGCTGAATACGATGAAACTGCGGGTGCCCCCACAATTGCTGGCGTGCGTCGGCATCTTCCGGGAGGAGGTACAAGGGAACGGCGAACCACCGCAACCCGCCCCATTCGACCGGGCCGTCTGCGAACGCCGAGAAGCGGGGTAGAGGCCCCTCGGGTTCCGGCTGGTTCGTGGCACGCGTTCCGCTCGCTGGGTCATAGATCACCAGCGGGCCACAGAGCGAGATGCCCCACAACCGGCCCGCGTCTCGCTCGCAGAGCTTCTGGGCTTCCTCGAAGTAGCGCTTGGCAAGCTCGGGCGTCACTTGCGCTTCCGTACCCGTTGCCGCGACGAGCAGCGCGACCAGGAGCAGAGCGTTGAGATGGTAGCGAGTCTGCATCGAGATCTCCCTTCGCTCCCCTGATCCATCTGTGCGAGCGAGGCGACAGGGCAAAATATGCTCTGCGGGCCCATAGCCTGCTGAATGCCGAGGTCAGCTTACCCCCCAGGCAGACCGTTGGAAGCTGGACTCGGGCGGCGCGGGTGACCTCGGCAGGAAGGTGGGCGGCGGGGCGGCCGCCACCGAATCCACGGCGGTCGGCACCAGCCGTCGTTACGTTGCCGGCGTCTTCACGCGACCGAGGTCGCGGAGCATCCACTCGTCCCCGACACTCGGCGCGTTGATGGCACGCGGCACCTCTTTCTGAGCCTGACCTCGTCGGAGCGAACGCATGCTCCAGGCGGAGAGGGCGACGAGAAGACCCGCGGACCCGACGACGCCAAGGGAACGCGCAATCGGCATGCCGGCCATCGGACCAACCACGATGAACGTGCCGAGTAGGATGCTCGAGGCACCGAGAGCCGCGAGTGCCGCGAATCGACGCCGACGCAGCGGATCGCCGGAGAACCACCGTCCCTCCAAGCCAGCCGCGAGCGCGAAGGTGCCCACGGAAACCGCGGCAACGGCCGCGGTGACCCGGAACAGTACGAACCCGATGCCGACGGCCGCCAAGGCACCGTGCGACGCCTGAGGAACAAGGGCGCGGAAGAACCACGTTCCGAATGCAAGCGTGCCGGCCGTCACGAGCCACGGCGTCACGCGGAGACCCGCGCGCACGAGTGCCGCTCCGATTCGGATCTGAGGAAGGCGCACAGGTCCTCTGTGTGTCGGGTCAAGATAACGTGGGGCTGTGCAGCGGCCGTGCACCCGCCACCTCGATAGGCCCTCGGCACCAGCCGGCGTTAGGTGGCGGGAGGGACCGTGTCAGTCGGAGCAGGCACTTCGTCCTCGTCGCCCGGGCCTGCGTGGTGAAGGTCGTACGAGTCGCCATTCCATACCAGGTAGTTCAGGTCGTCGCACTCCATGCAGGACTGCCAGCTCAGTACACCTGGCACGTGCCAGAGGACGCCAAACCCCGGCCGTCCGGGACTTTGCACAAGATACGCAACCTCCGGCGTAGGCGATTGCGCCGGGCTCAAGATCGCGAGGAAACGTCCGCGGACGCACCCCGCGGTCTCGTAGACGCCGGTCACCGCGCGATCCGAGACGCCATCGCTGTTGAAGTCGCCGACGTGCGCGAAGCTTGCACGCGTGGAATCCGCGAGGGTCGAAAGGTCGTCATGCGCCTCGCGGGGCAGCATGTCCAGACTCAACGCCGATGCTCGCGTCCAATCGGCGGAGAACATGCGCACGTGAACGCCGAAGAGAATCGTGTCGACGGGCGTGAACAGAGCGTCGATCCACCACGCGAAGCCCGGTCGCATCTCAGCCCGTGCGACGGGGGCGCATGCGGTAGCATCTGCATAGGGTGTATCGACCTCGCTGTCCGCGCCCTTGGCGCAGGCGATGGCGACAGCAACGGCCACTGACGTGACGACGAGTCGAGTCACTCCGAGTCTTCGCGGATGGAGGGTAGTCATATCGGTCGCCCACATAACGTCAAGTCGTGCCGATGACGCTTCGATGATGCGGCCGCGCAGCGGCCGCCATCAGTAGCGCGGCAATCTGCACCAACTCTCGTTAGCCCGCGCTCGATGAGCCAAAGAACTGTCGCTCTCGCGACGCCGCGAACATCGCTCCGTACTTCAGCTTTCCGAACCAACCTCTCTCGTAGGGCACGAAGACGTCCATGCATTGCCCGCTCTCGTGCTCCAGCGAGACGCAAATTGCGTCGGTCTTCTCGGTTCGATCGGGTGGAAGGATGCGCGCGTCAAAGCACAAGCCGGCCGCCCGCAACTCGCCCGCTTCGGCCTGCTGCCGAAAGGCTTGGCTCATGAGTTCGATCAGCGGTTGAGAGGGCGGGTGCTCCCCACCAAGACTCGCCGCGGTCGCTACAATGTCGCCGTTCCGTGTCATTGTGGCGCCGAACGGAAAGAACTCGCCATTCTTGGCGAGCATCTGCTCTGCGAACGGAAGGAGCGCGTTCAGGAGTTGATCAAGTTCCGGATGTGCCATGTTTCCATCGTCGGGCTCACGTTGGGCTGTACAGCGGCCGTTCAGATAGTTGCGGCGGCAGGGCCGCCGCTGCCCTTGCCCTTCAACATGGGGCGGCGGCCCAGCCGCCGCCTCCGAAACCGGCCACCGGCCCAGCGCGCTTTATGCCGCACCATGCGGAGATCGGCGCGCTCGACGCCGACCTTCGATCCACCGTTCGGCGAACTCGGCGAGATAGCTTGCGAGCAGGTTTGCGCCGGCGACCAGCGCGAACGCGACGGTGGCGAACAGGCTAAGCCCCAGTCCGAACCACACTGCGGTCCTGACCCCGAGAAGTTCGCGCGCGAAGAACGCTGTGACCGCGACGAATGGATACACGAGCGCCAAGCCGACAGCGAACTGCTTCAGATCCGCCCAGGTCTCGTTCTGTCGCGGCTCAACCTTCTGCTTCATCGAGACTCCGCGTGACCCACGTTGCCGGCATAACGTGGGGCTGTGCCGTGGCCGTTCACATGAATCGCCGCGGCGTGGCCGCCGCGTGCTGTCCCTATCATAGAGCGGCGGCCCCGCCCGCCGCTACCGACTCCACGGCGGTCAGTACCAGCCGGCGTTAGGGCGCGCCAGGGACTCTCATTCGGGTCGCCGCCACACCACATCCTTCGCACGGGCCAGCCGCTGCATCCGCGCCCGCCCGGGTAGCGCGATCACGTCGCGCGCCGCCGCAACCGCGAAGCGACCCGGATAGAGTATGACCTGTAGACCTAGCAGGATCCGGTTCTTGTCATCGGACCACCGAAAGGGGTGGTCGATGAACCCGTGTGCAACGCCAAGATTCGAACGGTCGGGTCGCGGATGCACGAAGTAGGCGACGACGAGATACATCGCGAGCAGCCCGAGCATCCTCAGTGGGCTCGAGGACCCAACTGCGAGGTAGCCGGCCCACCCGATGAGCGCGGCGCCGACCAGTCCACGGAGCGCCACGAAGAGGGGTCGACCGGTGAACGACGGAGGATGTCCACCCTCGATGGTCCCCACCGGCTGCGGGTTCTTGCGTTCGAACAGCCACTCGAAGAGCATCTGCCTCCTTCCTCGCGTCGCCCTAACGCGGGGCTGTACCGTGGCCGTTCATACTGGTGCGGCGGCGGGGCCGCCGCTGCCCTGGCCTTTCAACATAGAGCGCCGGCCCCGCCGCCGCCTCCGACGCCCCGGCCAGCGGCACCGGCCGGCGTTAGGCCGCACTTCTCATTCAGTGAGGCGTCACCTGTCGCGCCAGAGGGAGCGCCTCAGCACTGGGGGGCGACTGCGCCAGTCGCGCGTTGAAGCGCTGCGCTTCGCCGGTTCGCTCAATCTCAATCGCCATCGCCTCGATTGCATGTTCCATGCGTTCGAGACGACGGTCGAGTGCGGACGCGTCGCTCACCGTCGCCCTTTCGCGCAGGCGCACAACCGCGTCCACCACGAGCTTCGCAATAAGCACGGCCGCACTGCAGACAAAGAGTGAGACGAAGACTTCTTCGGTGGACATTGAGGGCTGAGTTGGCTGTTGGTATTACTACGCGAGGAATGCCGAATCGGTGTCGGCCTAACGTGGGGCCGTGCAGCGGCCGCCGTCCATGGTTGCGGCCCCGCGCCCGCTACCCTGACCGGCCGCCTGCACCAGCCGGCGTCAGGCCGCCGACGGCCGCAGAGCGGTGCTACCGGCGGGGCGCGAGCGAAAGACTAAGGGAGATGCTCAGGGTCGGATCGGAATCGTCCACCCCAATCGGAATCGACACGTACGGAAGCGCCGTGAGTTGTCTGCCCAGCACGAGGCCAACGCCGAACCCAAGTTGCCCGAATGTGTCGGACTCAGTAACTGAGTTGAAGCCGTCGGTGAGCTCGAACTGGGAGTAGCCTACTCCGACAGCCAGCGTGGGGATGATCGTGGCCTCCGCCGCCTTTCCGAGGCGATAGCCCCAGTTGATTCCAACGGAAATGCCCCGCGTGTGTGTATCCACTCCCGCGCCCCCGATGTCGTTGGGGCCGGATCCAAGACCACCTGCCACGACGGGACACAGCTGCGCGCGACCCGACACTCCGGAGGAGATCTGATATCCCACGGAGCCACCGAGCACTGTGGTGGATCCCGCGAAGTCGTCGTAGCTGATGGTTCCGATCTCGGCACCTCCGAAGGCCGACTCGCCGATTCCGGCCACAGCGAGCCCAAACTGGCTTGCGCCCGTAGTCGAGCCGTACGTTCCAATCAACTGCCACTTGCCCACATCAGCCGTGGGTCGGCCAAGGCACGTCTGGCCGTGCGCCACAGATTCCGCGAGCGCGAGAAGCCCGATGAGTGCGCAAGCACATCGAAACATCACGGGAACCTCGTCGACGAGGGTGGCGAGCGCAGTGGTCGGCCTTGTATCTACCGTGAGCCTCAGTTTGGCACGAAGTTCTGGCCAGCGATAGCT
>CAZYUL010000075.1:0-13419 GCA_964650715.1 uncultured Gemmatimonas sp.
GCACGCGGACGCCGACCTGCGCGAGGTAGTCGGTGAGGTCCTCGGCCATCCGCTTGGTGAGCGTGGTGACCAGGACGCGCTCGCCGCGCCGCTCCCGCAGGCGGATCTCGTGGAGGAGGTCGTCCACCTGGCCCTTCACCGGACGGATCTCGATCACCGGGTCGAGGAGCCCGGTGGGGCGGATCACCTGCTCGACCACGACGCCCTCGGAGAGTTTCAGCTCGAGTTCGCCCGGGGTGGCCGAGACGTTGATCGCGCGCGGGGTCAGCGCGAGGAATTCGTCGAACATCAGCGGCCGGTTGTCGAGCGCGCTCGGGAGGCGGAACCCGTACTCGACGAGCGTCAGCTTGCGGGCGCGGTCGCCGTTGAACATCCCGCCGATCTGCGGCAGCGTGACGTGCGACTCGTCGATCACGACGAGGAAGTCGTCGGGGAAGTAGTCGAAGAGCACCGCCGGCCGCTCCCCTTCCTTCCGTCCGGCGAGGATCCGCGAGTAGTTCTCGATCCCCGGGCAGGTGCCGATCTCGAGCATCATCTCGATGTCGAAGTTCGTGCGGGACTCGAGGCGCTGGGCCTCGAGCAGCTTGTTCGCCGCCTTGAGCGCGGCCAGCCGTTCGGCGAGCTCGGCGCGGATCTCCTTCACCGCGCGCTCGAGGGTCGGCCGCGTGGTGACGAAGTGCTTCGCCGGGTAGATCGCCGCCCGCTGCAGGGTGGCGATCGCCTTCCCCGTGAGGGGGTCGATCTTCGTGATGCGCTCCACCTCGTCGCCGAACATCTCGACGCGCACCGCCTGCTCCTCGTAGGCGGGGAAGATCTCGACGGTGTCGCCGCGGACGCGGAAGGTGCCGCGCTCGAACGCGACGTCGTTCCGTCCGTACTGGATGCGCACCAGCGCCTTGAGGATCTCGTCGCGGGCGATCCGCTGGCCGACGTTGAGCATCACCATCGAGGAGCGATAGGTCTCCGGGTCGCCGAGGCCGTAGATCGCCGACACCGTCGCGACGATGATGACGTCGTCCCGTTCCATCAGCGAGGACGTCGCCCGCAGGCGGAGGCGGTCGATGTCCTCGTTGATCGAGGCGTCCTTCTCGATGTACGTGTCGGACTGCGGGACGTAGGCCTCGGGCTGGTAGTAGTCGTAGTACGAGATGAAGTACTCGACGGCGTTGTTCGGGAAGAAGCCCTTGAGCTCGCCGTAGAGCTGCGCCGCGAGCGTCTTGTTGTGCGAGAGGACGAGGGCCGGCTTGCCGAATCGGGCGATCACGTTGGCGATCGTCATCGTCTTCCCGGATCCGGTCACGCCGAGCAGCGTCTGGAACCGGTCGCCGCGCTCGAGCCCGGCGGCCAGCTCGGCGATGGCACGCGGCTGGTCGCCAGCCGGCGCGAAGGGGGCCTGGAGCTCGAACGTCATCCGTCAGATCAGCGGACGCTGCCAGGGGATGCCCCAGAGGAGCATCGCCATCGTGACGGCGAGGAACACCAGCGCCTTCCGGTGGCGCGCTGCGTCGTCCGCGGCGTTCTTGGCCACGATCCCGCCGATCGTCGCGAGGATCACGGCGGCCACCATCACCGTCGGGTGCTCGGCGATGAAGAAGCGCGTCGGGGCGTCGGCCATCGTGGCGCGCATGTCGCGCATCGCCGCATCCACGAACGGCGAGGTGAAGAAGAGCGCGAGCCCGAGCAGGAGCTGGAGGTGCAGCGCGGCGGTGAAGGCGACCCCGATCCGCCGGGCGGTCGCGTACGGCCGTGTGCCGGGGAGGCCCCGGACCGCCGCGACGAGCGCGGCCACCCCGGCGACGAGGATCACCCAGCGCATCAGGTTGTGGGCGTGGAGGACGATCGCGTGCAGCATCCCGGTTCCGGTGGGGGCCGCGGACGGTCGCGACCGTCCGAAATCTAGTCCGCGTCCGCGGTGAGGCGCTCGCGCCGCGCGACCTGGCTCACGCCCTTCACCCGACGCGCCGCGCGGATGATCTTCTCGAGGTGGGCGAGGTTCTCGACCTCGACCAACGCGGCGCCGACGACGCGGCCATCCACCGTCTTGAGCTCGAGCGAGCGGATGTCGGTCCCCGTCTCGCTCATCGCCGCGGCCAGGTCGGCGTAGAGCCCCCGGCGGTCGAGCGCCTCGATCGCGAGACGGATCACGAACCGCTCGCCGGCGCTCTCCTGCCAGTCGATCTCCAGCCGGCGCTCGGGCTCGTGCGCGAGGAACAGGAGGTTCGGGCAATCGTGGCGGTGGATGCTCACCCCGCGGCCGCGCGTCACGTACCCGACCACGGTGTCCCCCGGCACCGGCTGGCAGCACTGCGCGTACCGCACCATCAGGCCGTCGGCGCCCTGCACCCGGATCCCGCGGGAGGTGCCGGGGCGCCGCATCCGGTCGATCAGGCGCTCGAGCGCGCTCGGCTTGAGCGCGGCCTCCTGCGCCACGTCGAGCTCCGGGTAGATCGCCTTCAGCACCTGGGTGACGTTCACGTCCCCCTGCCCGATGCTGGCGTAGAGCTGCTCCGGACCGGAGAGCTTGAGGGCCGAGTAGCCCCGCTGGAGCTCCGCGTCGGTGAGCTTGGCGTGCCGCCGGCGCCGCAGCTCGCGCTCGAGGATCTCCTGCCCGACCGCGATCGCCGTCTTCTCCTCCTCGTTCCGCAGCCACTGCCGGATGCGGTGCCGGGCGCGCCCGGTCCGCACGTGCGCCAGCCAGTCGCGGCTCGGCCGCGCGTTGGGGGAACGCACGATCTCCACCGTCTCGGAGTTGCGGAGCTCGCGCGAGAGCGGGACCAGCCGCCCGTTCACCCGCGCACCCTGCGTGTGCAAGCCCACCTCGGTGTGCACGGCGAACGCGAAGTCGATGGGCGTCGCCCCCTTCGGCAGCTGGATGACATCGCCGTTCGGGGTGAAGACGAAGATCTCGTCCTGGTACAGGTCGAGCTTGAGGAACTCGAGGAACTGGTCGGGGGTCTCCGCGTCCAGCTGGAGTTCGAGCACCTGCCGGAACCAGGTCAGGTGCCGGTCGAGGTCGCGCGCCCCGCCCTTCTCGCCCTCCTTGTAGAGCCAGTGCGCGGCGATGCCGTACTCCGCGGTGCGGTGCATCTCGCGCGTACGGATCTGGATCTCGAACAGGGTCCCCCGCGGGCCGAACACGGTCGTGTGCAGCGACTGGTATCCGTTCGACTTCGGCGATGCGATGTAGTCCTTGATCCGCTCCTGCAGGGGGGTCCACGCCCCGTGGATGACGCCGAGGGCGTGGTAGCACTCGGGGACGTTCTCGACGAGGACGCGGATCGCGTAGAGGTCGTAGATCTCGTCGTACGGCTTCTCCCGCTTCTGCATCTTCTTGAAGATGGACCAGAGGTGCTTCGGCCGGCCGCTCACCTCGTGGACCAGCACCCCGGCGTCGCGCAGCTTGGCCTCCAAGGGTCCTGCGAGCTCGCCGATCAGCGCGTCGCGGTCGGCCCGCTTGCTCGCGATGAGCTTCGCGAGGCTGCGGTACTCCTCCGGCTCGAGCCACTTGAACGCGAGGTCCTCGAGCTCCGCCTTCATCGAGGCGAGGCCGAAGCGGTGCGCGATGGAGGCGTAGAGGTCGCGCGTCTCGAGCGCGATGGCCTGCCGCCGTTCCTCCGGCATCCACTCCAGGGTCCGCATGTTGTGGAGCCGGTCGGCCAGCTTCACCAAGATCACGCGGGCGTCCTTCGCGACGGAGAGGAGCAGCTTGCGGTAGGACTCCGCCTGCCGCTCCTCCCGCGAGAGCATCGGCAGGTGGCCGATCTTCGTCACGCCATCCACGATCTGGGCGACCTCGCGCCCGAACTCCCGCTCGACGTCCTCGACCGAGAACGCGGTGTCCTCGACGACGTCGTGGATCAGGCCGCTGGCGACGGTGACGCTGTCCAGCTGCAGGTCGGCGAGGATCTTCGCGACCTCGACGCAGTGCGTCACATAGGGATCGCCGTTGCGCCGCGTCTGGCCGGCGTGCGCCTTCTCGCTGAACCGGTAGGCGCGCGCGAGCAGGTCCGTGTCGAGGCGCTCCGGGAGCGCATCGGACGTGAGGTCCCACCCGGGGATGATGTCGGCGAGGACTGGCGCGGTCATCGAGAGGGGCGCGGAGGGGGAGGCGACCCCCGCCTGAGGTATATCACCAGCGGCCCCGGATGGGTCAAGCGCCGTACGACCTTCCCCCTACAGGAGGCCCGCCTCGGCGAAGGAGAGGTACCGTCCCCGCCCGATCACGATGTGGTCCTGGACCGGGATGTCGAGCAGTCGCCCGGCCGCCACGAGTTGGGTGGTCACGGCCCGGTCGTCCACGCTGGGCGACGGGTCCCCCGACGGGTGGTTGTGCACCAACACCAGCGACGCCGCCCGCTCGGCGATCGCCTCCCGGAACACCTCGCGCGGGTGGACGAGCGAGCTGTTGAGGATCCCGCGGCTCACCAGGATGTCGCGCTCGAGGCGGTGCTGGGAATCGAGGACCGCCACGTGGAACTCCTCGACGGTGAGCCCCTCGAGCCGCGGCGCGTAGAACCGCCAGACGTCCCGCGGTCCCCGCATCGGTTCGCCGTCGTCCACGCTCTCGGACGCGATGCGTCGTCCGAGTTCGAGGGCGGCGTGGACGGCGAGCGCCCGGACCTCGCCGACGCCGGGCAGGTCGGTGAGCGCCGCCACCGGCATCTGCGCGAGCCGCCGGAGCGACCCGGAGGAACGCTGCAGGAGTTCGCCGGCGGTCTCGTGCGCGCTGCGTCCGCTCGTCGCCGTCCCGAGCAGGAGCGCCAGCAGTTCGCTGGTGGTGAGCGCGGCGGCGCCGAGGGCGCGGAGCCGCTCGCGTGGGCGGTCGGCGACGGGGAGGTCGAGGATGGAGGCCACGCGCCGAGTATAGGTCGTGGCCCCGCATCGATCAGTACCGTATCAGCGCAGGCATGCGCGAAGCATCACGCCGCGCCGTGGCACTTCTTGAACTTCTTGCCGCTCCCGCACGGGCAGGGGTCGTTCCGCCCGACGTTCGAGAAATCCGCCGAGCCGGTCCCTGCCGTCGCCCCTGCGAGTCTGGAGACGCCGCGGCCGGCGCCGACCACCTTGGGTTCCGGCGGAGGCGTCGCCGGACCCTGCCCCGCCCCGTCCGTCGGAGCCGGTCCGTCGGGCACCTCCTCGGCCACCCCGAGGGCGTTGAACCGCGTCTTGGGCGGCGCGGGCGGCGGGGGCCGGCGCGGCCCCTCGTCGAACACCAGCTGCACCTTCAGGAACCGCTCGGTGAAGGTGTGCTGGATGTCGCGCATCAGGTCCTCGAACATCGAGAACGCCTCGGACTTGTACTCGAGGAGCGGGTCCTTCTGGCCCCACGACCGGTACTGGATCGCGCCCCGGAGCTGGTCGAGGTCGTAGAGGTGGTCCTTCCACTTCTCGTCGAGCACGTTGAGCATGACGAGCGAGAGGAGGCGCGGCGCGAAGTCGCCGAGGGTCGTGAACTTCTGGCCGAAGGCGCCGAGCGCGGCGCCCACCGCCGCGTCCCGCGCCTCCGGGAGCGAGCCGGGACGGTCGGTCTCGGACTCGAACGCGCCGACCTTGAGCACGTAGTGCATCATGAGGTCCTGGCGCAGCAGCTCGAGATCCCAGTCCTCGGGGTCCTCGGCGTCGGCGAGCGCGGTCTCCACGCGACGCGTCAGGGCCGCCGTGACCATCTTCTCGGCCTCGCCCTTCAGCTCCTCTCCCCCCTCGAGCGCGAACGAGCGGAGGCTGTAGATCACCTCCCGCTGCTGGTTCATCACGTCGTCGTAGTCGAGCAGCCGCTTGCGGCTCTGGAAGTTCTGCAGCTCCACCCGCTTCTGCGCCTGCTCGATCGAGCGCGTGATCAGCGAGTGCGTGAGGACCTCCCCCTCCTGTGCGCCGAGGGAGTCCATGAGCCGCGCGATGCGGTCCGACCCGAAGAGCCGCATCAGGTCGTCCTCGAGGGAGAGGAAGAACTGCGACGTCCCGGGATCCCCCTGGCGGCCGGCGCGGCCACGCAACTGGCGGTCGATGCGGCGCGATTCGTGGCGCTCGGAGCCGATGATGTGCAGGCCCCCCGGCTCCACGATCTCGACGTCGTTGCCGTCAGCGTCCTTGAGCTTCGAGGGATGCGAGTCGCGGACCCCCTCACCCAGCTTGATGTCGGTGCCGCGGCCGGCCATGTTCGTCGCGATCGTGATCGCGCCCTTCTGGCCGGCGAGCGCGACGATCTCCGCCTCGCGCTGGTGGTACTTCGCGTTCAGCACGTTGTGCGGGAGCCCCGCGCGCTGGAAGAGCCGCGACAGCGTCTCGGACGCCTCGACGCTGGTCGTGCCGACGAGCACCGGGAAGCCGAGTTCGTGCAGGCGCCGCGTCTCCTCGACGATCCCGTTGAACTTCTCGCGCCGGGTCTTGTAGACGAGGTCCTGCCGGTCCTCGCGCACGATCGGCTTGTTCGTCGGGATGACCGAGACCTCGAGCTTGTAGATCTGGAAGAACTCCGTCTCCTCGGTCTCGGCGGTGCCGGTCATGCCGGCCAGCTTCTCATAGAGGCGGAAGTAGTTCTGGATCGTGATCGTCGCGAGCGTCTGGGTCTCGCCGCGCACCACGACCCCCTCCTTCGCCTCGACCGCCTGGTGCAGGCCCTCGCTCCAGCGGCGGCCCGGCATCGTGCGCCCGGTGAACTCGTCCACGATGAGCACCTGCCCATCCTGGATCACGTAGTTCACGTCCTTCTCGAACAGCGCGTGCGCCCGCAGCAGCTGGTGCACGATGTTCAACTTCTCGGACTTCACCGCGTACTCGGCCTCGATCCGCCGCCGCTCCTCGAGGCGCTGCGCGGCGTCGAGGCTGTGATCCTTCTCCAGCCGCCCGATCGCGGTCGAGATGTCGGGCAGCACGAACGCGTCGTGGTCCGACGGCGAGAGGAAGTCCACCCCCTTGTCGGTGAGGTGGACCGTGTGCCCGCGCTCGTCGAGCACGAAGAGGAGGTCGTCCTCGATATCACGGAACGACTGCTTGCCCTGTGGCAGCTTGCGGTCGGCGAGATGCTGCAGCTCCATCTGCTGCACCAACTGCTTGACGCCCGTCTCCTGCAGGGCCTTGAGGAGCCGCTTGTTCTTGGGGTTGCCGAGGCGGGCCTTGTAGAGGGCGAGTCCGGCCGCGTCGGTGTCGCCGGCGGCGAGGGCCTTCTCGCCGCGCGCGACGAGGTCGTTGGCCATCTCGGTCTGGCGCCGCACGAGCCGCGCGACCGCCTGATTGTGCTCCGCGTACTGGACGTCCCCCTCGTTCCCCACGGGGCCCGAGATGATGAGCGGGGTCCGGGCCTCGTCGATGAGGACCGAGTCCACCTCGTCCACGATCGCGTACACATGCGGCCGCTGCACCCGCTGGTCCAGCGACACGACCATGTTGTCGCGCAGGTAATCGAACCCGAACTCGTTGTTCGTCCCGTACGTGATGTCGCAGGCGTACGCCGCGCGGCGCTCGGGCGTCCCCGGTTCGGTGTCGTCGAGGCATCCGACCGTGAGGCCGAGCCAGCGATAGAGGTGTCCCATCCACTGCGAGTCGCGGCGGGCGAGGTACGAGTTCACCGTCACGAGGTGGCAGCCGCGCCCCGTGAGCGCATTCAGGTAGAGCGGGAGCGTCGCCACGAGCGTCTTGCCCTCGCCCGTCGCCATCTCGGCGATCCGCCCCAGGTGCAACTGGATGCCTCCCACCAGCTGCACGTCGTAGTGCACCATGTCCCACGTCAGCTCGTGGCCGGTGACCATGACCTTTGTCCCGAGGAGCCGACGCGCGGCCTCACGGACCGTCGCGAACGCTTCCGGCAGCAGGTCGTCCAGCGCCTCGGCGAGGGCGTCGCGGTACTCCTGTTCGACGCCACCCTGCCCGTCGGCGCCGTTGAGCTCGTTGTCGATGCGCTCGCGCTCGGCGGCGTCCGCGGCGGAGTGCTTCTGCGCCTTCAGCTCCTCGATCCGGGCCTTCAGTGCGACGGTGCGCTCCTCGAGCGTCGCGCGGAACCGTGCGGTCTGTCCCTGCAGCTCGGCGTCGCTGACGTCGCGCAACCGCGCGTAGTGCGCATTGATCTCGTCCACGATCGGCTGCACGCGCCGCTGCTCCCGCTCGTGCCGCGTGCCGAACACCTTCCCGATCAGCGTCTTCAGCATCCGTTGCTCATCCGTTGGTGGGACCGTACAGGCCGTGCTCGACGATGTACTCGGCGACACGGTCGGGGACGAAGCCGCGGATCGGCAGCTCCGCGCGCACCCGCGCGCGCACCTCCGTCGCCGAGACATCGACGCGCCGCGTCGCGAGACGCTCCATCGTGACCCCGGCGGCCGGGGCCGCCGACGCGCCGTGCCGCGTCAGGACGACGATCCGCGCCAGTGCCGCGATCGCCGCGGGTTCCCGCCACTGCCCGAGCCCGGCCGCCGCATCCTCGCCGAGCAGGAGGACGAACTCGGCATCGGGAAGGGCCGACCGGAACGCGCGCAGCGTGTCCACGGTGAAAGATAACCCTCCCCGGTCCAGCTCGATGGGGTCCACCGAGAGCCCGGGTACGCCCTCGACGAGGCGCTCGCACATCGCGAGGCGATGCGCCGCCGAGGACCCGGAGCCGGACTTGAGCGGCTGCTGGTGCGCGGGCACGAGCACCACCCGGTCCAGGGCGAGGCGCTCACGCGCGTCGACGGCTGCGAGGAGGTGCCCGACGTGCGGCGGGTCGAAGGTCCCACCGAGGATGCCGATCCGCTCCCGCACGGCCGCGCCTCAGCGCGCGGCCGACGGTGCGGCCGTGGTGTCCGTTGCCGCCAGCTTGCAGGTCGCGACGACCTGCTGGTCGGTGGGGTACGCGGCGCGCAGCGCGCCGCACACCTCGTCGGCGTCCTCGCGGTAGTTCAGGAGCGGGAGCCGGTACACCTCCACCAGGCGGAGCATCGCGAGGCGCGCCACGTCGGACTCGGGGTGGTTCCGGACGACGTCCTTGAAGAAGATGATCGCCGAGTCGTAGGCCTTCCGCCTCACGTAGTGCATCCCGACGTCATAGTCCTTCCGCGCCAGCCGGTCGTCGAGGCGCTGCAGCCCCACCCGTGCCGAGTCCGCGAAGCGCGAATCCGGATACAGCGCGAGCAGCAACCGATACTGCGTCTCCGCTAGCAGACCGTACTGCGGGTCGAGCTCCGGACGGCGCCAGAGGCCCGCGTAGGAGCGACCGGCGTGGTAGATCGCGTCATCAGCGAGCGTGTCGTCGGGGAGCTGCTCGGCGAGACGGAGGAACGCCTGCGCCGCCAGGAGGCGCTCGTCGCTCCCGAGGCGGGACTGCGCGAGGTACCAGTGCGCCTTCGGAAGGAGCGAGTCGCGGGTCGCGAGGTCGAGCGTGAGGCGCTCGAACGCGCGGATGGCGTCGTCCCACTTGCGGTCACGGTACTTCGCCATCCCCGCCTCGTAGAGCGACGCGGGGGTGGGGTAATCGCTCACCTCGAGGGCGCGCGCGCACCCGATCACGAGGGCGAGCGCGGTCAGGACCAAGGGGATCGTCCGGCGGGTCACGTCGGTGGCTGCATCCGTGCGGAGCCCGAGAGCCCGCGGAAGTACTCGATGGTCCGCGTGAGACCCTCGCGCAGCGGCACGCGGGGTTCCCAGCCCAGGAGGGACCGGGCGCGGGTGATGTCCGGCTGCCGGACCTTCGGATCGTCGGTCGGCAAGGGATGGCTGATGATAGTCGAGCGGGAGCCCGTGAGTTCCAGCACAAGCTCCGCCAGCTGGCGCACCGTGAACTCGTTCGGATTGCCGACGTTCACCGGATCGGCCTGTTCGCTGTGGAAGAGGCGGTAGATCCCATCGACCTCATCGGACACATAACAGAACGAGCGGGTCTGCGACCCGTCGCCATACACCGTGAGTGGCTCGCCGCGGAGAGCCTGCACGATGAAGTTCGAGACGACGCGACCGTCGCCCGGGCGCATCCGCGGCCCGTACGTGTTGAAGATGCGGACGATCCGCGTGTCCACTCCCTGGGCCCGGTGGTACGCCATCGTCATCGCCTCGGCGAACCGCTTGGCCTCGTCGTAACAGCCGCGCGGTCCGACCGGGTTCACGTTCCCCCAGTAGCTCTCCGGTTGCGGATGCACGAGCGGATCGCCGTACACCTCCGAGGTGGAGGCGAGCAGGAACCGGGCCTTCTTCGCGAGGGCGATGCCGAGGGCGTTGTGCGTCCCGAGGGAGCCGACCTTGAGCGTCTGGATCGGCATCTCGAGGTAGTCCACCGGGCTCGCGGGCGACGCGAAGTGCAGCACCCCGTCGAGCGGACCCGCCACGTAGGTGTACTCGGAGATGTTGTGGCGGATGAAGCTGAACCGCTCGTGCCCCACCAGGTGCGCGATGTTGTCGGGGTGCCCGGTCGCGAAGTTGTCCAGCCCCACCACCGTGTGTCCTTCGGCGATGAAGCGGTCGACCAGGTGGGACCCGAGGAACCCGGCCGCGCCGGTGATCAGGACCCTCACGCGGCGCCTCGGCCGATCGAGCGGTACGTGAAGCCGAGCGCCTGCATCTTCGCTGGGTCGTAGAGGTTGCGGCCGTCCACGATCACCGGGGCCTTGAGCGCCGCCTTGAGGCGCGCGAAGTCGGGGAATCGGTACTCGTTCCAGTCGGTCACCACGACGAGCGCATCGGCCCCCGCCACCGCCTCGTAGTTGGTCCTCGCGAACGCGACGCGGTCCCCCAGGCGACGCTGGGCCTCGTGCATCGCCGCCGGGTCATGCGCGACGACGCTCGCGCCGGCCTCGAGGAGCTGCTCCACCAGGGTGAGCGCCGGCGACTCGCGCATGTCGTCGGTGTTGGCCTTGAACGCGAGGCCCCACAGCGCGACGCGGTTGCCACGGACGTTCCCGCCGACGGCCTCGGTGACCTTCTCGAAGAGCCGCCGCTTCTGGCGGTCGTTGGCCTCCTCGACCGCGCGCAGGACCTGCATCGGCGCCCCGCGTTCCTCGGACGTGCGCAACAGCGCCTGCACGTCCTTCGGGAAGCAGGAGCCGCCGTACCCCGGACCCGGGAAGAGGAACGCCGGCCCGATGCGCGCGTCGCTGCCGATCCCCTTCCGCACGAGGTCCACGTTCGCGCCGACGCGCTCGCAGAGGTTCGCGACCTCATTCATGAAGGAGATGCGCGTCGCGAGCATCGCGTTGGCCGCGTACTTCGTCATCTCGGCGGAGGGGATGTCCATGAAGATGATCGGTTTGCCGGTCCGCACGAACGGCGCGTAGAGCTCCGCCATCCGGCTGCGCGCGAAGTCCGACTCGACGCCGATCACGACGCGGTCGGGCTTCATGAAATCCTCGACCGCCGCCCCCTCCTTCAGGAACTCGGGGTTCGAGCACATATGGAACGGATGCTTGGCGAGCGGACCGATCACCGCCGCCACCTTGGCCGCGGTCCCGACCGGGACCGTGGACTTGGTGACGACGACGAGCTCCTGGGTCATGTGCGTGCCGATCTCCTTCGCGACCGCCAGCACGTGCTTCAGGTCCGCGGAACCGTCCTCGTCGGGCGGCGTGCCGACCGCGATGAAGACGACCTCCGCCGTCCGGATCGCCGCCGCGACGTCGGTCGTGAAGCCGAGCCGGCCCGCCCCCTGGTTGCGCTCGACGTACTCCTCGAGCCCGGGCTCGTAGATCGGCAGGACGTTCTTCCGGAGTCCCTCGACCTTGGCGGCATCCACGTCCGCGCAAGTGACGTCGTTGCCCGTCTCCGCGAGGCACGCGCCCACGACCAGCCCGACGTATCCCGTCCCGACGACCGTGATCCTCACGCGTGCTGCTCCACCGCGCCGACGGGACGCGACGAGGTGAGCGTGACGAGCCGTGCGCGCCCGGGCTTGAGCCGCGCCGTGACGTTGCGCGTGTCCACGACGAGCGCGGCGCGATCCACCACCCGCTGGTAGTCCACCGCCTTGTGGTCGGTGATCACGACGACCGCGTCGGCCGTGTCGAGCAACGCATCCGTGAGCGGCACGCCGTGCATCTCGTGGCCGTCCTCGCGGAATGACGGGATGTGCGGGTCGTGATAGGAGACCTCGGCACCGCGCTCCTCGAGGAGGCGCATCACGTCGAGCGCGGGGCTCTCGCGCATGTCGTCGATGTCGCGCTTGTAGGCCACGCCGAGCACCAGCACCCGGCTGCCACGCAGCGCCTTCCGGTCGTCATTCAACGCCCACGCCACCTTCTCGACCACGAACTGCGGCATCGCCGAGTTGACCTCGCTCGCGAGATCGATGAAGCGGGTCTTGTAGTTGAGCGCCCGCATCTTCCACGCGAGGTAGTGGGGGTCGAGCGGGATGCAGTGCCCGCCGATCCCCGGCCCCGGCGTGAACTTCATGAAGCCGAACGGCTTGGTCGCGGCGGCCTCGATCACCTCCCAGACATCCACGCCGAGGCGGTCGCAGACGATCGCCATCTCGTTCACGAGCCCGATGTTCACCGAGCGGAAGGTGTTCTCCAGCAGCTTCACCAGCTCGGCCGCCTCCGGCGACGAGACCGGGACCACCGTGTCGATCGTCGCGGAGTAGAACGCGGTCGCCACCTCGTTGCACGCCGGGGTGATGCCCCCCACGACCTTCGGCGTGTTCTTGGTGTGATAGACGGGGTTCCCGGGATCCACGCGCTCCGGGCTGAATGCGAGGAACACCGTCTCCCCGACGACGAGCCCCCGCTCCTCTAGGCGCGGCTGCAGCAGTTCCCGCGTCGTCCCGGGATAGGTCGTGCTCTCGAGCACGATCAGCATCCCCGGGTGGGCCTGCCGCGCCACCGTCTCGGCGGCGGAGAGCACGTACGACATGTCGGGATCGCGCGTCTTGGCGAGCGGTGTCGGCACCGCGATCGAGACCGTGTCGGCTTCGGCGAGGCGCCCCTCGTCCGTCGTCGGCACGAACTTCCCGCTCTTGACGTGCTTGGCCACCTGCGCGGCGGGAACGTCCTGGATGTGCGACTCGCCGCGCCCGAGGAGACCCACCACGCGCTCGCTCACGTCGTAGCCGACGACCCGGAACCCGGCCTCGCAGAGCTCCATCGCGAGGGGGAGACCAACGTAGCCGAGGCCGATGACGGCGCTCACCGCCGTGCGGTCCTCGATCCGTCGCAGGAGCTGTCGGTGCATCGTCATGGACGTGGGGAGGGGGAAGCGGCGGTCACTTGCCGAAGAATGTGCGCACCGCGGCGACGACCTCGTCGAGCTGCGCTCGCGTCAGCTCGGGGTACACCGGCAGCGAGAGGACCTCGCGCGCCGCCTGCTCGGCGACCGGGCAGGTGCCCTCGCGGTAGCCGAGGTAGGCGAAGCAGGGCTGCTGGTGCAGCGGCAGGGGGTAGTACACCGAGTGGCCGATCCCGCGCGCGGCGAGGTGGGCCTTGAGCGCGTCGCGGCGAGGCACGCGGATCGTGTACTGGTTGAAGATCG
>CAZYUL010000076.1:0-13378 GCA_964650715.1 uncultured Gemmatimonas sp.
TGCTCATCCCGCGGAACACGACGATCCCGACCAAGAAGTCGGAGACCTTCTCCACCGCCGACGACAACCAGACGACGGTCGAGATCCACGTCCTCCAGGGCGAGCGCGAGCTCGCGCTGCACAACAAGACGATCGGCAAGTTCCAGCTCACCGGGATCCCGCCGGCCCCGCGCGGCATGCCGCAGGTCGAGGTCACGTTCGACATCGACGCCAACGGCATCCTGCACGTGACCGCGCGCGACAAGGCGACCGGCAAGGAACAGAAGATCCGGATCGAGGCCTCCAGCGGGCTTTCCGATGCCGAGATCGACCGGATGGTGAAGGACGCCGAGAAGAACGCCGCCGAGGACAAGCGGAAGCGCGAGGAGATCGACACGCGCAACCGCCTCGACACCCTCGCCTACCAGGTGGAGAAGGAGTCCAAGGAGTGGGCGGACAAGGTCCCCGCCGACGTGAAGTCGCGGCTCGACGCCGCCGTGGAGCGCGCCCGCAAGGCGCACCGCGGTGACGACATGAACGAGATCAAGGCCGCGCTCGAGGAGCTCACGGCGTCGTTCCAGGCCGCCGGCCAGGCGGTGTACGCCGCCCAGTCGGCGCCCGCGCCCGACGCCGCCGCCGGCAACGGCACCCCGCCGGACGGCGAGGCCAAGAAGGAAGAGGTCGCCGAGGCCGACTTCGAGATCGTGGACGAGAAGAAGGGCTAGGAAACCGAACGACGGTCCGCGTGGTACTAAGGTGGTAGATTGGGCGGCAGGGTCCGCATCGCGCGAGGCCCTGCCGCCCTCGGACCGCCCAACCGCCGTCAGAGCACTCGCATGCGACTGAACCGCCCACTCATCCTCGGCGTCTCCGCCGTCGCCTTCGGCCTCGGCGTCCTCTTCGCGTCCTCGATGGACTGGACCGATCGCGTCTTCGCGCAGGGCGGGTCGGTGCCGGCGCCCAAGCCGCGGCAGGAGCAGGTGCAGACCCTCGCCGACGCCTCCAACGCGTTCGTCTCGATCTCCGAGCACATCACGCCGGCCGTGGTCTCCGTGCAGGCCGAGCGCGCGCCGCAGCCCCGCGCGAACACCCGGCAGCAGCGGCCGCAGCTCCCGCCGGGCTTCGAGGACCTCTTCCGGTTCGACCCGCCGCAGCAGCAGGGACCGCAGGAGTCCACCGGATCGGGCTTCATCGTCTCGCGTGACGGCTACATCCTGACGAACAACCACGTCGTCGAGGGCGCCGACCGCGTGCAGGTCGCGATGCAGGACCGCCGCGTGTACGACGCCAAGATCATCGGCCGCGACCCGACCACCGACGTCGCCGTACTCAAGATCGAGGGGCGCAACTTCACCACGGTCACCTTCGGCGACGACGACAAGCTGCGCATCGGCGAGTGGGTGCTCGCCATCGGCAACCCCCTCGGCCTCGACTTCACCGTGACCGCGGGGATCGTGAGCGCGAAGGCCCGCGCCCTGCCGGGGCTCACCCGCACGCAGTACGACATCTCCGACTTCATCCAGACCGACGCGGCGATCAACCCCGGCAACTCCGGCGGCCCGCTCGTCAACGCGCGCGGCGAGGTCGTCGGCATCAACTCCGCGATCGCGAGCCAGACCGGATTCTATTCCGGCTACGGCTTCGCGATCCCGATCAGCCTCGCGCGCCAGGTGATGGACGACCTGATCGCGCACGGCGAGGTCCGCCGCGCCGTGATCGGCGTCTCGATCGGCGAGGTGACCCCGGAGGACGCCGCCGTGGCCGGCCTCCGCACCATCGCCGGCGTGAAGATCGGCGGCTACTCGAGCGAGGATTCCCCGGCGCTCGCCGCCGGCATCGAGCCGGGCGACATCATCATCCGCGCCGACGGCAAGCCGGTGGACCGCGTGAGCGCGCTCCAGCGCGTCATCCGCTCCAAGAAGCCCGGCGACCAGGTGGAACTCGAGGCGATGCGGTACGGCACCCGGAAGACCTTCCGCGTCAAGCTCACCTCGGCGCCCTCCGACCTCGGCGTCGTCGCCCGGGCCGATGCGCCGGCCGAACGCGCGCCGACGCCCTCCAACTCCCGCCTCGGCATCAGCGTCGAGCCGGCGCCGGCCGAGTTCGTGCGGGCCGCGCAGATCCCCGAGCAGTACCGCGGCCTGCGGGTCGCCGAGGTCGAGCCGCGCAGTCCGTCGCAGGACCGCCTCTTCGTGGACGACCTGATCGTCGAGGTGCTGCCGGAGAAGACGAAGATCCGGACGCTGGCGGACCTGACCAAGGCGCTCGAGGACGTGCGGCCCGGCGACTACGTGAGCCTGCTCGTCTATCGGCCATCACCCGATGGCGGCGGGCAGACCCGGGTCGTGAACCTGAGGACCGCCACCGGGCGCTGATCGGACCGCCACCGGACACCGCTATGACCGCAGGGCCCCTCCTCGGAGGGGCCCTGCGTCGTATTATGGAAGGCAGCATCCGGCGAACGTGGCGGAACTGGCAGACGCGCAGGACTTAGGATCCTGTGCCGCAAGGCGTGTGGGTTCGAGTCCCACCGTTCGCACTCGGAACCGATGAGCGGGTCGTGCGCGTTGACGCCCCATGCGCATCGTCGTCATCGGCAGCGGATTCGGCGGACTCGCCGCGGCGATCCGCCTGCGCGCGCAGGGACACGACGTCACCGTCCTCGAGCAGCGCGACCAACCCGGCGGGCGCGCCTACGTGTACCGGCAGGACGGGTTCACGTTCGACGCGGGGCCGACGATCATCACCGCCCCCTGGCTGATCGACGACCTCTTCGCGCTCACCGGCCGCCACACCGCGGACTACGTCTCGCTCGTCCCGATCGATCCGTTCTACCGGATCCGGTTCGAGGACGGCTCCGTCTTCGAGTACTCCGGCGACCGCGAGGCGCTGCTCCGCGAGGTCCGCCGCTTCTCCCCCGCCGACGAGGCCGGCTACGAGGCGTTCACGCGCCAGAGCCGCGCCGTCTTCGACACGGGGATGGCGCTCATCGACAAGCCCTTCGGCCGCGCGCGCGACATGCTCGCGGTGCTCCCGGACCTCGTCCGGCTCCGTGCCGACCGCTCCGTCGCCGCGCTCGCCGAGCGGCACCTCAAGGACGAGCGCCTCCGCCAGGTCTTCTCCTTCCATCCGTTGCTCGTCGGCGGCGACCCCTTCGCCACCACCTCCATCTACGCGCTGATCCACCACCTCGAGCGCGAGTGGGGCGTCTGGTTCGCGATGGGAGGCACCGGCGCGCTCGTCCGCGCCCTCGTGCGGCTCCTCGAGGAGATGGGCGGGCGCCTCCAGCTCTCCACGCGGGCCGCGGAGATCCTCGTGGACGACCGCACCCGGCGCGCGACCGGCGTGCGGCTCGCCGACGGGAGCGTGCTCGCCGCCGACGCCGTCGTGAGCAACGCCGACGTCGCCTTCACCTACACGAAGCTCGTCGCGCCGCGCCATCGCCGCCGCAACACCGATGCGCGCTACGCGCGGCTCGACTACTCGATGTCCCTCTTCGTGCTCTACTTCGGCACCGACCGCCGCTACGAGGAGATGGCGCATCACGAGATCCTGATGGGCCCGCGCTACCGCGGGCTCCTCCGCGACGTCTTCCACGCCAAGAAGCTCGCCGACGACTTCTCGCTCTACCTGCACCGCCCCACCGCGACCGACCCGAGCCTGGCGCCCCCCGGCTGCGACGCCTGGTACGTCCTGTCGCCGGTGCCACACCTTGGCGGTCCCACCGACTGGCGCACCGCGGCGGGCCCGTATCGCGACCGCATCATCCAGTACCTCGAGGAGCGGTACCTCCCCGGGCTGTCGCGGCACATCGTCACGGCGAGGCACATCGACCCCCTCCACTTCCGCGACACGCTCTCGAGTCACCTCGGCAGCGCGTTCTCGGTGCAGCCGACGCTCACCCAGAGCGCCTGGTTCCGGCCGCACAACCAGAGCGAGGACATCCCCAACCTCTTCTTCGCCGGCGCCGGGACGCACCCGGGCGCGGGGATCCCCGGCGTGCTGAGTTCGGGGAAGATCGTCGCGGACCTCATCGGCGATGCCGAGGACGCGGGGTGGAGGATCGCCTCATGACCGTCCTCCCCGCCGAACGCGTCGAGCAGGAGCGCTCCCGCCTCGACGCCCAGTACTGCGAGTCGGTGACCCGCGCGCACGCGCGCACCTTCGCGCTCGCGAGCGCCTTCCTGCCGCACGAGAAGCGCCGCGACGCATTCGCGATCTACGCCTTCTGCCGCGAGGCCGACGACATCGTGGATGGCGCGCCGGGCCGCGACCGCGCCGATGTGGACGGCGACCTCGCCGCGTACCGCGCCCAGTTGCGGCGCGCGCTCGCCGGCCGCGCCGAGGGGCCGGTGTTCCGCGAGCTCGCGCGCGTGGTCGCGCGGCGCGGCGTCCCCGCGGCGGTGCTCGAGGAGCTGCTCGACGGCGTCGCCGCCGACCTCGAGGAGCGGCGCTACGCCACCTGGAGCGACCTCGCCGTCTATTGCGAGGGGGTCGCCGCGTCCGTCGGGGCGATGTGCACGCACGTGTTCGGCGTGGATGGCGACGATGCCCTCCGCGACCGCGCCATCACGTACGGCCGAACCCTCGGCGTCGCGATGCAGCTCACCAACATCCTCCGCGACGTGGGGGAGGACGCCGCGCGCGGACGCTGCTACCTGCCCGACGATGACCTCGCCGCGTTCGGGTTGGACCGCGAGCGGGTGCTGCGCGACCCGTCGCTCAAGGACGATCCCCGCTGGGCGCAGCTGATGCGCCACGAGATCGCCCGCGCCCGCGCGCTCTACCGCGCGGCGAGGCCCGGGATCGCCCTCCTCGCGAGCGACGCGCAGCGCTGCGCACGCGCCTGCGCCGACGGCTACTCGGCGATCCTCGGCGCCATCGAGGGCAACCGGTACGACAGCCTCACCCGCCGCGCGCGGGTCGGTCACCTGGCCAAGGCGGGGATCCTCCTGCACGCGCTCGTCGCATGACCCGCGCGGCGCGCGCGCTCCTCGCCGGCCACGTCGGGCTGGTCCTCTTCTCCACCCTCGCGATGGTCACCATCCTCGCGGGGGCGTTCCCGACCTGGATGCAGGGTCCCTACACCGCCACCGTCTACACCCTCGGCTGGCGCTACTCCGGCCAGCTCTACGTGGTCCTCGGCGCGCTCGCCGTGCTCCTCTTCTCGGCGACGCGGCTCGGGTGGCGCCGCTCCCTCGCCCTCTTCGCCGTGGCCTCGGGGATCGCGCTCACATCGGAGCTCGGCGGCACCAACGTCGGACTCCCGTTCGGTCCCTATCGCTACACCGACATGCTGGGGTACCGGATCGCCGGCGACGTCCCCTATCCGATCCCGGTCTCCTGGTACTACATGCTGTTCGGGTCGCTGGCGATCTGCGCGCGGGTGCTGCGCGCGGACGACGGCGCCCGGACCAAGTGGCGCTGGGCGCTCATCGGCGGGGCGATCCTCACCGCGTGGGACATCCCGATGGAAGTCCAGATGACGAACATCCAGCCCGCGCACTGGGTCTGGGAGCTCGATCGGGTGCCGGCGTGGGTCCCCGAGTCGCTGGGGGGCCCGCTCTTCCACGGGATGCCGCTCTCGAACTGGATCGGGTGGTACATCACCGGCGTGCTCATCAGCCGCGTGATGCTGGCGATCGTGCCGCCGAGCGCCTGGCGGCGGGAGGTCGCGCCGTTCGCCCTTCCGCTCGTCGTCTACGCGGTCAACGCCGTGATGCCGATCGCGACCGTGGCCCGGCACGGATACTGGGGGACGGCGATGGCGGGGATCCTCGCGATGGGGATCCCGCTCGCGCTCGCCCTCAGGGCTCCGTCACGATCGGGATGAACTGCCCGGCGTCTATCGCACCGCGCCGGACCGTGTAGAGGGTGAACCCCGACGGGTACGCGAGCGGGCCGCGTCGCGACGGACCGACGATCGCGGGACTCTGCTCGAACCGCGTCCTCACGCCGTCGATCTCGAAGGCGATCCGCTCACCCGCGTGCACGTGGGCGCCCAGCGCCAGCACGTGCGGCCGCGTGCGAAGGACCGCGAGGACCTCCGCCGCGTTCGAGACGAGATGCCGGAACAGCGTGCGCCCACCGACGGTGATGAGCGTCGGTGCGGGTGGCGCGTCGGTGTAGCCCCCGAGCGTCTCCATCGCGCTGACGATCGGGATGTGATTGAACGTGACCACGGGCATCGTCGGGGGGATGCGGGCGAGATCACGGGCGAGCCAGGCGAGCTGCAGGCTGTCCACCTGTCCGAAGTACGACCCCTCGCTCACGTCAATCGTGTTCAGCCCCACGAAGTGCACGCCGCCGCGGGTGAAGGAGTAGTAGTCGGGCCCGAGGTACTGGTGATACATCCTGCGGCCGAAGAGCGGATGGGAGGCCTCGACGTGCGAGAGGTGTTGCTCGACCCCGAAGATCTCGTGATTGCCGGGGACGGTCCACGCCGGTGTCGCGAACTGGCCGAGCTCCTGCACGAAGAGGTCGTAGTACGACCTGGCCTCGACCTCGCCGACCCGGAGCGCGTCGCGGACGAGGTCGCCGGCGATGAGGACGAACGCGGGCCGCATCGAGTCGACCAGCGCGCGCAGCCGCCGCGTGCGGCCGACGGACGCCGGCGCGATGTGGGTGTCGGAGGCGTGGACGAAGGTGAACTCCGCCGGCGCCGGCGCCGGTGTGAGCGCGAACTCGACCCGTGCCGGTCCCTGGGCCACGCTGCGCCAGAAGCCGCCGACCGCCTGATGGTCATCAGGCACCGAGACGAAGACGATGTCGTTGGGTCCCCGCTCGATCCGGAACCCGCCCGCGGAGTCGGTAGCGACGACGGCGGACTGGTTCGACACGCTCACGTCGGCGAGGCCGCGCTCGCCCGGGTCGCGCCGGCCGTTGCGGTTCGAATCCACGAAGACCGACCCCTGGACGATCGCTTGCTGCGCCGCGGCGGGCGCGGCCAGGGGCAACGCCAAGGGGAGGGCGAGTGAGCCGAGCGTGAGGCGGATCATCGCGTGCAAGATGGGGCTCCCGACGACCGGGGTGGCTGCCGGTGAACGTGCCGATCCCGCACAGTGAGCCTCCGGCCCTCGCCCACCCGGCGCCTCGGCATCGCGTAGAATCATGTCATGAAGTTCGCGTTGGTCAGGCCCAGCCGGAAGCTCCGTTGACCGCGATGCCGCTCGCCTCGCGTCTCCGGACCGATGTCCCGATCGCGGTCATCGTCGCATTCGGCGCGATCCGGATCACCCAGGGCGCGCGCTACGTGGCCGCGGGATTCTCGCCGAACTCGGTGCTCGTGAACGCGGCGCTGTTCGGGGGCGTCACCGGACTCTGCTGCGCCATCCTGTTGGGGAGCCGGCCGGAGCGGTTCGCGCGCTGGGCGGCGGTGAGCGCGATCGCCTGGATGGTGGCGGGGACGGCGGCACTCGAACTGGCCGGCATCCGCCGTTCGGGCGCGTTCGCGCTCTCGTCCTGGTACTTCGGCGCGGAACGTGGGCTCGGCTTCATGATCGAGGTCGCCTTCTTCGGCTTCCTGAGCGCGTGCGGGTCGACCGCTGCGCTGCTCGCGCGGGACGATGCGGCGCGACCGCGCCGGGTCAAGGCGTGGCTCGCCTGGGGCGCGTTCGGCGCGGCGGTCTCGGTCGTGAGCGCGTCGTTGGCGTGAGGGGATCCGGCGAGGCTCCGGAGCCAGGCCCCTACTCCGCCCGCAGCGTCTCCGCCGGGTCCAGCCGCGCCGCTCGCCGCGCCGGCGTCCACGTCGCGAGCGTCGCCACCACCACCAGCACCAGCGCCGCCGCGACCAGTGTCGCCGGGTCCGTCGGCGACACCCCGTAGAGGAAGGACCGCAGGTACCGCGCGACCCCGAAGAAGACGACCAGCCCCACCCCGATCCCGATCGCCGTCAGCACCAGCCCCTGACGCGTCATCATCCCCGCGACCGCCGACGGGCGCGCGCCGAGCGCCATCCGCACGCCGAGTTCGCGCGTCCGCAGCGTGACCAGGTACGCCATCACGCCGTAGAGACCGATCCCGCCGAGCAGCAGCGTCACGAGCGCCGCCGCCCCGACGACCGTCGTCGTGAACGACCGCTGCGCGATCGACGCGTCCATCACGGCGCGCATCGACCGCACGTCGAATGTCGGCAGCGTCGGATCCAGCTCGCGCACCACCTGCTGCACCGCGGTCGTGAGCGCCGGCAGCTCCCCCGACGTCTTCACCACCAGCGCCACCGTCCGCTGCGACTGCCCGGCGTTCGAGTCGTTGTCCGGAGCGATCGGGAGGTACACCGACTGCAGCGGGCCCGCCGCGAGCGACGTGTCGCGCATGTCCCCCACCACGCCGATCACCGTATACATCCGCGTCCCGGGCAAGATGCTGAACCGCTTCCCGAGTGCCGCCTGCCCGGTCGAGTCCTTGAAGAACTGCACCGCCGTCCGCCGGCTGATCAGCGCCTCGTTCGCGCGCTGCGCCCCGGTCGCCTTGAACCCCTCGCCGGCGAGGAGCGGGATCCCGAGCGTCCGGAAGAAGCCGGCGTCCGCCACGGTGTACAGCTGGAGCGGCGGGACCTGCCGCAGCGCCTCGGCGTCCCCTTCGACATAGAACGGGTTCGAGTTCGTCCCCCGCAGCAGCAGCGGCAGCCGCGTCGACACCCCGGCCGACGTCACGCCCGGCAGCGCCGCGACGCGCTCCACCAGCCGCGCGTGGAACGGCGCCACGACCGAGTCATTCGCGTAGCGCGCCCGCGGCAGCGCGAGCCAGAACGTCGCGACCTGGTCGGCCTCGAAGCCCGGCTGCACCCCGTTGAGCTGCTGGATCGACCGCAGCAGGAGCCCCGACCCCGCGAGCGCCACGAGTGCCAGCGCGATCTGTGCGGCCACCATCGCACCGCGCACCCGGTGCTGGCTGCGCCCCGCCGAACCGCGCCCTCCTTCGCGGAGCGCCCTGGACAGCGGGATGCTCCCGATCCGGAGCGCCGGGATCAGCGAGCAGAAGAGCGTCACCAGCGCCGCGACGCCGAGCGCGAAGAGCACCGTCATCGGGTCCACGCGCACCTCCGAGAGCCGCGGGATCGCCGGCCCCGACGCCACCAGGATCCGCACCGCTCCCCACGCCGCAGCGAGTCCCCCCGCCGTCGCGAGCAGCACGAGCACGACCGACTCCGAGAGGAAGTGCGCCAGCACGCGCGCCCGGCCCGCGCCGAGGGCCTCGCGCACCGCGAGCTCGCGCTGGCGGCCGTCGGCGCGCACGAGGATCAGGTTCGCCACGTTCGCGCAGGCGACCAGCAGCACCAGCCCCGCCGCGGCCGCGACGATCCAGAGCGTCCGCCGGATGTCGGCCGTCACGTCCTCGCGCAGCGGGATCACCAGCGGGATCGGCTTCGCCTGGTCGAGCAGTGCCTGCGTCGTGATCCCCGGCGCCAGGTTCGGGAACTCCTCGAGCGTCCTCGGCAGCAGCGCGGCGAGCTCGCGCGCCGCCGCCTCCGGCGTCGCGCCCTCGCGCATCCGGCCCACGCCGTTGTAGCTGAAGCCGCCCGTGAACTCCGCGTGCCGGTCGAGCTGCATCGGCAACCAGAGCTGCGACTCCGGGTCCGGGAACCGGAAGCTCGCCGGCATCACGCCGATCACCTCGCGTGTCGCACCGTTGATGTCCACCGACCGGCCGATGATCCCCGGATCGGCCCCGAAGTCGCTGCGCCAGAGGCCTTCGCCGATCACGACGACCATCGGCCCGTTGGGGACGTCCTCCTCCGCCGTCATCGTGCGGCCGCGGATCGGCGAGACTCCCAGCGTCGGGAAGACCGTGGATGTCACGAACGCCGCCGTCACTCGCCGCGGCGCCGCATCCGCGCCCGGCGGCAGCACGTTCACCGCCCCCTGCTGGTAGAGTCCGATCGCCTCGATCGTGTGCGACAGCCGTTGGTACGTGAAGTACGTCGCCGGCGTCTGGTTCGCCTTCGGGACCGAGAGCGGCGGCAGGTCGTGCCACAGGCCGACGAGCCGCTCGGCGTTCGGATACGGCAGTGGCTTGAGCAGGACCCCGTTCACCACGCTGAAGATCGCGACGCTCGCCGCCATGCCGATGCCGAGCGTGAGGACCGCCGCGAAGGTGAAGCCCGGCGAGCGGCGAAGGGAGCGCCAGGCGTGGTGGATCGGCTGCGGGAGGATCACGGGGGGTGGGGTTGGCGTATCCGCCCGTACGCCGGCGCCGTCCGCAGCGTTTCAGCGGCCCGAGGTCCTGCGGTTCCTCGCGTTCAGCACGCCGTTCCCGCGGCAGCGAGGCGCTGCGGCCATCACCAGTCGATGATCGGCTCTCGCCCAGATGCTCATCGCGCCGGGCGCCGGTCACGCCAGATGATCCGCTCGTTCCTGCGCTCCTCGTGGAAATCAGGACAGCGTCCGTCGCCCCGACCCGTCAGTCCGCCGTCTGCGGAGCAGATGACCACCCCTGTGGGTCCGTAGACGGTGCTCGGGACGTCGCAACAACGGGGCGGGAGATAATAGACCGTCTGACCCTTGTACTCATAGGACGCGATGTAAGCCGGGGGATCGGCGACTGGCTCGCGTTCGAGTTCGGCGATCAGGGTCGAGAGCCAGTCGGGATGGCTAGGCGGCTGTGCGCACGCGGAGCCGAGGGTCAGGGAGAGCACAAGGGCACACGCCGTCGTTCGCATCGGGTCGCCTCCGTTCGTGCCTGGGTCCAGTCGCCGGTCGAGGGGCTGCGCCGTGACCTTTGAATCTATTCGCGGGGACGTGACCGCTACGGAACGAGGTAAGCGCGAAGCACCAGCGAGACCTGCAGGACCACTTCGGGCGCGGCAGTCTGCTGGGCGTAGGGTGCCTCGAAGAACAGCATGGCGGGCTGCTGGAACATGCGTTCATCGCTCGAGGAGGTGACTTCCACGAGCCCCCCGATACGGCCCCCGAGGCCGCGAGCGAGTTCATCGGCGTCAGCGCGCGCCGCCGCGAGCGCGTCGCGCCTGGCGACGCGGCGCACCGAGTCCGCGGCACTCACCCCGTACGCGATGGTCGATCCCCCGGTCGCGCCTGCGTCTCCCGCGGCGGCGAGGATCCGCGGAAGCAGACCCAACTGCAGCACGTCGACTCGGATCGCCGTGCGCGCCGTGACCGTCGCCCGAGCCGTGGGACCCGCATAGCCCCGTGCGCTGGACGTCGGCGCGACAGAGAACGTCGCGGGTGCGCCGACCTCGATGCCGGGGCCGATGCCTCGCAGCGCCGCGAGGACGGCAGCCACCCTCGCCTCCGACACCGACAAGGCACCCTCCGCGGTCTCCGCGGTCGCCTCGACCGTGACGAACAGCACGGCGCGGTCCGGGGCAACGCGGATCGATCGATTGGCGCTGATCGTGATCACGCTGTCTCGAGGAGCTTGCGCCCCCAGCACGACTGGACCGAGAAGGATCGCCACGACGAGGATCGAGCGCATGCCTGCCTCCACCGGTGTTCAAGATGACGCTGTTGCGTGGTTCCGACGTGAGCCTGTGCGGCGACCACCCCGCGATCGGCCTCCGGCCGCAGCCGTCGCTAGCGAGCCCCGCCCCGCTCGACGCCGAAGAGGCGCACCAGCACGACGTCGAAGACCGCGTCCGAGTAGCACCCCCGCACGTTCCGAATCACCTCCACATCCCGGATCAGGCGCCGAGGTACGTCCGCAAGGGCACGTCGCGTGATCGTGCCGTCGACGATGAGGAGTAGGTGCTCGGGCCGATTCGCGATGAGGCTGTCGATCACCCGAAGCGCTGCGTGGTTGGGCACGAGTGTGAGTGACGCCCGATCCATCATCGCAGTCGCGCTGGGTTGCGGCGGCCTCGGCGCGAGAAGCGGATCGTCAACGCACGCGGTGAGCAGCGTGATCGTGAGCGGCGCGAGTGCGGCGGAGCGCATGGATGCTCCTGGCGAGGGTGCCGTCGGTGCCCGGATGGCAGCGGTTGGTTTCCCGGCCGTACCCTCGGACGCTCTCCGTCGTCACGCGGCGTGACGCGCCAGCTGACGGTCCCTCGCAGGTCCCTCCGGATCGTGGTTGAGGCAGGGCCCCGGGAGCCGTACGCAGCCGATGAGTGGAGAAGGAACGGGAGGAGCGTCAGGTGGGTCCGTCGGCCTGCTCGATCAGCTACCGCTCGTGGACGCGAATGGGCAGGACGCCTCGCGGACGCGCACTTTCGGACCCGCGCCAGTACATCCGCGGAAGCCTTGCGGCGAACGTCACGGTGCCGCGTCGACCGAGTCGCACCCGTCCATCGGCGAGCAGACGGAATCCGCGGCCCGTGAACCCGAAGTCGTAGTGCTTCAACTCTCCCAGCTCCACCCCCGCCGAATCGAGAGCGATCACCAGCACCACGTCGGAGACTCGAATGGTGTCGCCAACAAGCTGCTCAAGCTCCGCCGGCTCCGTTCGGAGGGAGTGGATCCTCGGCCCGACGCTGTCCATGGCCCACAGGGGAATCTGCCCAGCCCTGTCGGGAACGCTGTAACGAACGACCGCCGACTCGGCGACGATCGCAACCGGCACCGGTACGCGCACGCCGAGCCGCCCCGGATCGCCCCGCGCACAACCCAGCGACACGAGTGAGACCGCGAGGCATGCGATCGGCCGGCGATTGCGTGAGTCCCGTCCGATCCCAGTGAGCGATCTTGCCACGATGCCTCAGGTAGGGTGGCCAGCCTGACAACCGAATAACGTGGGGCCGTGCCGCGGACGTCATATGGTTGCGGCGACGGGGCCGCCGCTGCACTGGCCGTTCAACATAGGGCGTCCGCCCCGCCCGCCGCCACCGCAGACGGCCGGCTGCACCAGCCATCGTAACCTCGCCCCATCTACTTCAGGGTCGATCGAGCATCACACCGGTCGCATGCACTCCGGCGCCGCGCGCGACGTCCCATGCCGTAACAACGTCCTGATAGCGCACGCCCCGATCGCCTCGCACGTAAAGCACCTTTCTCGGACGTCCCGCGAACACCTCCCTGAGTCGAGAGGCGAGCGCTTCGGCGGCCACAGGCTCCTGATTCAGCGCGTAGGTCGGACCCGGCTTGACCTCCAGCACGATCGGCGTCTCGGTAGCTTCGGCGGAGCTCAGCTCCTCGGGGAGTTGAACCGGCAGGATGCCTTCGCGCTGCAGAGCGTTGATGATGAAGATGACCAACAGGACGAGCAAAAGGTCGATCATCGGGACGACGTTCGGCTCCCGGTTCAACTGAGGAACAAGAGGGGACGGCATCGATGCTCCGAGTGAGGGTGCTCGGAGCGTAGGACTGTTCGATGGAGCAGAAGTGGCGGCGAGGTGTGTTGCGCGTGAGCTTGTGATTACGCCTTGATGAACTGGCCGCGGGTCGCGCTAACGTGTGGCTCTGCAGTGGCCGTTCATATAGTCGCGGCGGCAGGGCCGCCGCTGCCT
>CAZYUL010000077.1:0-13323 GCA_964650715.1 uncultured Gemmatimonas sp.
CTTCCAGAGGCCGTCGCCGTGCGAGGTGTTGCCGCGGATGTGCGTCTCGCCACCGCCGACGTACACGATGTCGGGGTTCGACTCGGCGACCGCGATCGCGCCGATCGTCCCGCCGAAGTAGCGGTCGGTCGCGGGATTCCAGTTGGCCCCGCCGTCGGTCGTCTTCCAGACGCCGCCTCCGGTCGTGCCCATCCAGTATTCCATCGGGCGGGCGGTGGAGCCGGCGACGGCCACCGAGCGTCCGCCGCGCGCGGGACCGAGCTCGCGCCAGCGCAGCGCGTTGAGCGCGGTCTCGGCGACTCCCTGCGCCGATGCCGGCAGGGCGGAGACGAAGGGGATTGCCAGCGCGACTGTCGCCGCGCGGAGGAACCGGTGGGAACGACGACGGACGGACACGCGAACGACCTCCACGAGTGGTGGTGGGGAGAGCCATGCGACGTTCGCTCGCGCGGGAGCGGGACGCAAGGGCGACGCGCGCGGCTAGATTCCGGGCATGAGCGCTCCGTCCCGCACGCCGTTGCGGCGCCTCGCCGCCACCGCCGCCACCCTCCCCGTCCTCATCACCGCGGCCGCCTGCGGCGGCGACCGCCCCGCCGACCAGGCACCCGCCGCGCGCGATCCGAATGCCCCGCTCCACGTCGTCGAGGCGGGCCTCTCGACCCCTGAATCGGTCCTCTGGGACTCCGCGCGCGCGGTCTGGTACATCACCAACATCAACGGTTCGCCGTTGGCGAAGGACGACAACGGCTACATCGTCCGCGTCGGCCCCGACGGCGCGAAGCTCGATTCCCTCCCGCTGATCAACGGCGCCGACGACGACATCACGCTGCATGCCCCGAAGGGGATGGCGCTCCAAGGCGACACGCTCTGGGTCGCCGACATCGACGCGCTCCGCGGCTTCAACGTGATGACCGGGATGCCCGTGGCGAGCATCGAACTCGGCGCGCGCGGCGCGATGTTCCTCAACGACGTCGCGGTCGGCAGCGAGGGGGAGATCTACATCACCGACTCCGGCTTCAGGTTCGACGACGCCGGCAACGCGGTGCACGCGGGGACGAGCGGCGTCTTCGAGGTGCGGAACCGGGTCGCGCGCCGCGTCCTCACGCTGCCCAAGGGATCGGGCGCCAACGGCATCGCGTGGGACCGGGCGCGCAATGCCTGGGCGATCGTCGGGTTCAACACGCCGACGGTCTTCTCCTGGGTGCGGAGCGCCCAGCAGGCGACCGAGCTGGGTGCCGGCCCGGGCGGGGGCGATGGACTCCTCGTGTTCGACGACGGCCGGATGCTCTTCTCGAGCTGGGCCGATTCGTCACTCACGCTCTTCGCCGGGGGCGAGGCGACCACGCTGCGCCGGAACCTCCCGGGCCCCGCCGACCTGGGTTACGACCCCGCGCGCCGCCTCATCGCGGTCCCGCTCTTCACGTCGAACCGCGTGGAGTTCTGGCCACTCGACTCCGCCACGTCGCCGCCTACGGGCAACTGACCCGCACCGCGCGGAACGGGTGACGGCGCCCTGACGCATCGGTCGCCGTCCCGGTGAGGGTGTCCGGCCCGACGTAGAGGACGCGCGCGCTCACGGCGCTGCCGGCCACCTCGAGACGGAGCGTGTCGCCGCGCTCCGGCACGAGTCGCGGCTCGAGGAGGATCGAGTCCATCGGCGCCGCGGTGCGTGTCCGCCAGCATCCGGTCACCGCCGCGGCGTCGCGCGCCGTGAACGCCTCGGCCGAGGGCGCGGCACGATCGATCACCTGCCGCGGACGCAGCTGCGCAGTCTGTTCGCGTGCGCTGCCGAGCACGGCGCTCGTGGCGCTCGTGGCGCCCGCGGCGCTGGCGGTGGTCGGCGCGCGCGCGGCCGACGGTGGCGTGGTCGGCGTCGGCTGAGGCGGTGCGAAGGGTGCCGGTGGTGACGTGCTGGCGACGCCGGTCGGCACCACCTCGGAGAGGCGCGCGTCCTCGAGTCGGCGACCGACCGCGATGGCGTCCTGCGACTCGTTCCGGCGCTCGAGCTCGCGGGCGTCCACTTCCGCGGGGACCGCAGCGCTGGCGCGGCCCGCGGGCGCGCTCGACGGCGGCGCGGGGGATCGCGACGCGGACGACTGCGACACCGGCGATGGCGTTCGCGCGACTGTTGGTGTGTCCGCCGCCGCCTCGACCTTCGCCGCGTAACCTCCCCCTTCACGTGCGGCGTCGCGCGCAAGACCGCCCGCGACCTCACTTCCGGCGAGTGGCGGATCCATTCGCGGCGTGGTCGCGACGTAGCCGACACCGGCGACGAGCACGAGCGCCGCGGCGACCCGCATCCAGGGCCGCACGGTGAACCTCGGCTTCGGCACACCGCCGGCCCTCGACCCCGCGGGGATCACGCCTCCCGGTACCACATCGAGCGAGCCCACGATCCGCGAACCCGCCGCGATCAACCCCCGCGCCTCGGCCGCGGCCGCGCCCCACTCTGCGTCCGTCTCCACCAATCGCGCCACGCGCTGGGCCTCGGCGGCATCGAGTTCGCCGTCGAGCCAGGCATGGATGAGTCCCTCGTCAGGACGCGACACTCGAACCTCCACGGCGCTCGCGCTCGAGCGCCTCATATGTCTCCGCGAGGCGTCGGCGCGCCCGCGACAAGGTCGTTCCCACCGAGCCCTTCTCGATCCCGAGCACGCTCGCGATCTCGCCGTAGTCGAGCCCTTCCTCCTTGAGCAGCAGCGCCTGGCGGTCCCGCTCGCCGAGCGCCTCGAGTGCCCGACGCGCCATCGCCGCGACCTGCGCGCGCTCGAGGGTCTGCTCGATCGCCTGCTCCCTCGCCTCCTGCGGGTCCACCTGCTCCGCCTCGCGCGTCTCCGCGGCGAGCAACTCCAGGTGTCGCCGGTTGCGCGCGTCGCGCCGCGCCCCGTCCCGCACCAGGTTGTGCGCCACCGCGAACACCCACGCCCGCTCGTTCACGATCGTTTCCTGCCGCAGGGCCCGGACGAACGTCTCCTGCGCCACTTCCTCGGCCCAGTCGCGATCCCCCAATCGGCGCGTGAGGTATCGCACGAGGGTCTCGTGGTAGGTGCGGAAGAGCCGTTCGGCCGGGTCCACGGCGTTCACCAGTCCCGCGTGATCGCGCTGAGGTCGGAGTCGCCGAGCGTGTCGCGCCCGTCGTCCGCGAGCACCAGCGTCACTGCGCGGCCATGCACCTCCACGCGGTCGCCGAGGGCGAAGACCTCGCGCAACTCGGGGACGCGCTCCATCAGCGCGAAGTACGCCGCCGAGTACGCCTTCACCCGCACCACCCGGGCGCGTTCCGCCGCGGGACGCGAGTCCACCCACACGCCATCACGCAGGGCGAAGGTCCGCGTGCCGGCGCGCCGCAGTCCCGCGCGCTCCGACACCGCGTCCGCCGCCGCGACCGACCGCGCGTCGCGCATCTCGGCCGAGAGCTTCGCCGCCTCGAACTCGTTCGCACGGGCGAGCGCCGGTGATGGCGCCGCTGCCGGGACCGCGGCCTCGCCGCGGCCGGCGCTGACCGACGGCGCGACACCGGTCGGCACGACCCCACTCAACCGATCGCGCTCAACGCCGCGCCGCGGCCCGGCACCACCCTGGGCCTGCGCGACCATCCCGGGCTCCAGCACGAGGTACGACGTGAGCTCGGTGGGGATCCCCCACCGCTCGCCGAGCTCCTTCATCTCCGCATCGAGCTCGCGCGACGGGCCGTTCTTGCGGCGCTCGGCGCTCAGCCACCCCACGCGCTGCGTCGCCCAGAGCCGGCCGACGAACGCGTCGGTGGTGCGCCGCTCCGGGAAGGAAGCATCGGATGTCCACGTGACCCGGCCTTCGGGGGTGTCGCCGGTGATGATGACGCGCCCCCTTCCACCTTCCACCATCCACCTTCCACCCGCCGTCACGGAGTATTTCGCCAGGATGGTGAGCTCCTGCCCCGCGAACAGGTCCACGCGACCCGCGGGCTGCAGCGCGTGGAGCCGCACGCCGTCCGCGCTGACGCGGATGTTCGTCGCGACCGGCCGCGTCAGCCGCTCGGCGACCACTCCCACCACTCGCTCCACATCCTCCTCCGGGCGCACGAAGTGGGCGGTGCCGGCGCCGTCGAGCGCGACCTGCTCGAGCAGCTGCGCGTTGACGTCGGCGCCGAGGCCGAAGGTGAAGACCCGCGTCTCGCCCCGCAACTCGGCCGCGCGTTGGGCGAGCCGTTCGGCGCGGCGCTCACCCACCGTCGGCGCGCCGTCGGTGAGGAAGAGCACGAGCGAGAGCCGTCCGCGCGACGCGCTCCCCTCCAGCGCGCGCTCGAGCGCGCCGCCGATGTTCGTCCCGCCGGTCGCGCGGAGGTCGTCGAGCCACGCCGCGGCGCTCGCGCGCGTCGCCCCGGTCACCGGCGACCACCCGTCGCGGAACTCTTCCACGTCGCTCGAGAAGGCGATCAGCCGGAAGCGGTCGTTCGGCGAGAGCGAGCCGAGGAACTGCCGGCCCGCGGCCTTCGCCTGGGCGAGCTTCTGGCCGGACATCGAGCCCGACACGTCGATCACGAAGGTGATGTCGCGCGCGGTCGCGCGGCGCACGACGGTCGGCGGCGCGAGCGTGATCAGGGCGTAACCGTCGCCGCGGGTCGGCGCGTGGGTCAGCACGCTGATCGCGGCACGCGAGGCATCGCGCACCGGCAGGAGCAGCGTGACCGTCCCGGTCGCATCGTCCACCCGCGCGACCCGACGCCCGCGGTCGCGTTCCACCGCGAGGCGATGTGTCGGGGACCAGGGCTCGCCGAACCCCTCGCCGGCGGGCCAGCGGAACGTGAGTTCGGTGCCGCTGCGCCCGGTCCCGCTGCCGCGGGGCGCGGGCACGTCGATCCGCAGCGCGTCACCTTCCCGCTCGGCGACGGCGCGGAACCGCACGACCACCGTGCGCGTCTCGCCCGGCTGGATCGGGAAGATCCGCGTCCGGAAGAGCCCCATCCCCATCCACTCGACGAGTGCAGGATCGCGCTGGCGCCGGACGATCTCCTCATAGACCGCGCGCGCGCGGTTGGCGTCGAGGGCCTCGCCGGTCACCATCTCGCCGTCTATCTCCAGTGCGAGGTCCTCGAATGCCGCGTTGCGCGGCAGGGGGAGCACGTAGTCGGCCTCGCCGATGCCGCGACCGTGGTTGGTCCAGCGCTCGGTCACCTCGTAGCGGAGCACGCGACCGTCGAGCACCAGGCGCACCTCGCGCCCGGTCCGCACGACGCCGTCGCGGGTGACGGGGCAGGGCGGCGGCTGGATGCAGGGCGCGCGGACGCACATGCGCACGCCCCCGCACTCCGGCTCGGGCAGCGGACGCACGACATCCTGCGCGAACGCCCGCGGCGCCGTGGCGGCGAGGGTGATGAAGGCGAGGAGCGTGGCGCGCACGGCGGCGCGCGCGGTCGGAGTGGACACTGGGCTGCGGTACACGGGGTCTCCCGGTCAGGTTCGACAAGGAGACGCCGGCCCCGCGCGGACTTGCACACCGGGCGATGGGCACGGCTTGTGAGCCAGGTCACGGTCCACCGGCGCACGGAGGGGCGCCGATGCCGTCGCGCCCCTCACTCCAGGCTGTTCGGCTCCGCGATCACCCCACCGTGCGTCCGCGTCGGCGTCCGCACGATCACGCGCACCGCGAGCAGGTTCTGGTCGGCGCGGTGCACGGTGTTCATCAGCGTCTCCTCCGGCTGCCGCGACGCCCATCCGAGCGAGAACGGCACCGGCGCCGTGCGGAGCGCCGCCGACTGCATGCGCTGCGCCACCATGATCGTCTGCGCCTCGGTGGCGCCGCGCAGCAGGATCACGAACTCGTCGCCGCCGACGCGGATCACCGGTTCCTCGGCGCGTACCTGGCGCATCAGGAACCGGCTCATCCGGATGAGGGTGTTGTCCCCCATCTGGTGGCCGTGCGTGTCGTTGTAGGTCTTGAAGTGGTCGATGTCTATGTAGAGCGCACCCCACGGCGAGTCCGACGGACTCAGCTCCATGTCCATCTCGGCGAGGTATCTCCGGTTGAAGCAGCCGGTGAGGGGGTCGCGCATGGACTGCTGGCGCAGCTCCTCCTCCATCGCCTTCCGCTGGGTAATGTCCACCAGCATCCCGTGATAGACCATCTCCCCCGTCTCCGGGTCCTTCACCGCATACACGGTGTCGAGCACCGTGATGAGGGCGCCGTCGGGTCGCACGAGCTGCAGCTCGAAGTCGCGCACGAATCCCTCGCGCTCGATCCGTTCGAGCTGCGCGAGGCGTCGCGCCGGGTCCACCACGAGTTCGTTCGCCCCGTACGACTGGAGGTCCATCAGCGAGCGGACGCCGAGGAGGCTGTAGAACGCGGGGTTCCCATCGAGGATGTCGCCGCGCGTGTTGGTGATGTAGATGGCCTCGCGCAGGTTCTGGACGAACGAGCGCAGGGCGTCGGGGTCGTTGAGCGACCGGAACCGCGGCGCGCTCATGCGACGCCCCCCGCGGGGGAAGGCGCGTGGTCCGCGTCGGCACCGAGCGTCAGCGACGTCTTGTCGTCCACCACGGCCACGCGGCGCTCCCACTGCCGCATCATCGCGGAGAACGCCGTCGCCGCCTCGAGGTCGAAGTCGGGTCCCGCCGCCGCCTCGATGTGCTGCAGCACCTTCTCCGACTCCCACGCGTCGCGATAGGGGCGCTTGGTGCGCAGCGCGTCGTAGACGTCGCAGACGTGCACGAGCTTGCTCGCCGAGTGGACGCCGCGCTCGAAGTGCCGTCGGGGATAGCCCTGCCCGTTGATCATGATGTGGTGTTCGTAGGCGACGGCGGCCGCGAGGTCCAGGTCACGGTCACTTTCGTAGATGATCCGCGCCCCGTCAACCGGGTGGCGCCGCATGATCACCCACTCCTCGTCGGTCAGCTTCCCGGGCTTGGTCAGGACCTCCTTCGGGATCCGCACCTTCCCGAGGTCGTGCAGCAACCCGGCCACCCCGAAGGCGCGCACGTCCTTCGCCCCCATCCCCATCCATTCCGCCAGCGCCATCGTCAGCACGCTCACGTTGAGGCTGTGGGTCGTGGTGTATTGGTCGAACTCCTTCAGCTGCAGCAGCGGGATCACGATGTTCTTGTCGCCGTGCATCGCCACCGAGAGCGACCGCACGACCGACTCCGCCTCGAGGAGCGGCAGCTCGCCGCTCACCTGCACCTCGTCGTGCATCCAGCGGATCGCGTCGGCCTCGTCGGTGAGGGAGTACCGCACGGTCGCCGTCGGCATCGAGACCGCCTCCGCCGGACGCACCTGCTCGTCCGTCCCCTTCACGCCGATCGCGCCGAACCGGATCGTGCTCCGCCGCTCCGGGCTCCGCCCGGCGCTGTCCACCGCCTGCAGGGTGAGCCGGGCGAGCACCTCCTCGAGGAAGAGCTCGAACTCCTCGCGCGACGTGCCGCGCTGGAACTCCAGTCGCTGCACCCCGGCGTTCGCGAGGCGCGATCCCCAGCCCCAGTCGCCGAGCTCGCGCATCGCCATCTCGCCGTAGATCACGTCCTGCCCGAGGAACGAGAACCGCGGCCGCGGGTCGGTCTCCTGCAGGCGGAGCAGCGCTTCGTATGCGCCGTCGATCGTGCGCTCGCGCTGGGGGTGCCCCTCGCCATAGAGCGACATCGTCGCGAGCGACTGCGCGAACCCCGTGAGGAATCGGGCCGGCTCGCTCATCGCGACCCCCGGTCGGCATCCCCGCTCATCCGTCCACCTTCGGCATCCCGCCGGACGACGGCCGCCGCACCTGCACCGCGCCGCGGATCTCGGCGTCGGCGCTCGCCTCGGCGAGCAGCAGCGCCTCCTTGGCGACCTTCTCGTCGCGCCAATGCACGGCGAGCCCTTCGAGCGCGGCGAGGAGCTCCGGTGTCTTGGGCGCGAGCGACGGCCGCTTGATCACCTTCCCCATCCGCACGACCCGATGCACCAGCCAGCTCGCGGTGTCGCTGGCGCGGTGGCTCGCGAGGGCGCGGATCCCGAGCGCGCGGAGGTCGGCCGAGAGCGTCTGGTCGTCGGCGCGGACCCGCAGCATCAGCGCGGCGTCGCGTGGGCAGCTGTTGATGGCCGCACCGAGCGCGAGGCGCACGGTGGCCTCGTCGGCGTCGGCCAGCGCCCGCACGATCGCCGCATCACGACCGTCGGGGGTGCGCAGTTGCTGACGCAGCGCCTCGCGGCGGACCAGCGGGTCGGGGTGGGCGAGCCAATGCGCCGCGTCGTAGCCCGCCTCCCACTCGGGATGCTTGCCGAGGAGCGCGATCAGGGGGCGCACCAGCGCCCAACGCATCCCCACGAGACGCTGGAGGATCATCGGGCCGGCCGGCGCGCCGATCGAGGCGAGCAGCTCGATGAGCCGCTCCTGGCCCCGCTCGTCCTGCGCCTCGTCCAGCGCGTCGAGGATCGGGTCCGCCGCCGCCGTCCCCATCCGCTTCACGACCCGCACCAGCGTCGCCACCGGCAGCGGGTCCAGCGCCAGCTGCAGCCGCAGCCGCTGCGGCGTGGCGACGTGCCGCCAGAGCGCGTCGCGCATCCAGACCGCGGGGGCGTTGTCCACGAGGTTGAGCAGCGGCGCGAGGTCGCCCTGCGCCGCCATCGCGTCCGCCGACCGCCAGACCTGGTCCCCCAGCGTCTCGATCTCGAGTCCCATCGCGAGGAGGCGCTCCGGTTCGATCGGGAACGAGTGCTCCTCGCTCTGGAACACCGGCGCCTCGGTCGCCATCCGCTCCAGGGTGAGCCGGTAGCCGTCGGGGTTCGGGTCCTCGAGCTGCCACCCGGCGATGAGCTTCGAGACCTGATCGCGGAGCGCCCCGTCGGCCGCCGTCCGCACCTCGGCCGTCCCCGCGTCGGCGTGGACCGCCATCTTCGAGAGCATCCGCACCATCGAGTGCGAGATCGTCTGGCCCGACGTGCTGGCGGCGGCCTTCACGAGGTCCACCACCGCCTCGACGTCCATCCCCTTCGCCGCGTCGGCCACGAACTTCCGCCGCTGGCGGACATCCCCGCCCATCTTGAGCAGGCGCTGCAACGCCTCCGGCGATAGCGTCCCCACCAGCTGGCTCACGCGCTTGGTCAGCGCGGCCTGCTCGCGTCCCCCCTTCTGCTTGACTTCCTCGGCGATCTGCAGGAGGTAGCCGACCACCACCTGGTCGTAGGCCGCGTCGCGCTTGTGCTCCTCGATCGCCTGCGCGACGACCTTCGGGTCGGCCGAGCTCGCGTCGTCGGGATCCACCTGCACGCCGAGCTCGCTCACGAGCGCCGCGCGCGCGAGCCCGATCCAGAGCTGGGCCGAGCGGCTCCCGGTGCCCGTCGCCTTCATCGCGTCGCCGTCCTCGGCGTCGACCACCCCGGGCTGCTCCTCGATCAGCTGCAGCTGGGCGAAGGTCATCGGGAAGAGCCGGATGTGCGCCCACTGCGCGAGCACCTCGGGCCCCTCGAGCCCGAGCGGACGCGGGAGGTTGCGCGTGTCCTTCGAGACCGTCGCGAGCATCTGCACGATCTCGTCCTCGGTCACGCCCCGCGTGAACTTCACGGCCCCGAGGTGGTGCTTGTGCAGCCGCGTCGCGAGCTCGCGGAGCACGGGGTTCGAGTCGTCGGTCGCGACCCCTTCGATGATCAGTTGCTGCCGGGCGACGCCCAGCGAGAGCGAATCCCGCTCCTTCAGGAGCGCCTCGAGCCGCCGCTTCACCTCCTCCGAGGTGTTCTCGAGCAGCGGATGCCCCGGCGGGTAGATCGCGTTCTTGTGCAGCGCGATCGAGAACTCCAGCAGGAAATCGGAGAGTTCCTTGGAGAGGGCCGCGGCTTCGCCGAGCGTCGCTGATCGCGTCATCGTCGCAATTATCGCCGTCGGACGGGTCCCCGGCCACTCAATAGGATGGCGTTCGTGCCGGTTTCGTCGTATCTCTGGGATCGTGGCCGACCGATCGACCCTCGAAGCCGTCGCCCGGTGCGTGGTCCCCCACGCCTTCGAGGATCCCCGTCGCGGTGAACGGCTCGTCACCCGGCTCGGCGACTTCGTCGCCGCGCTGCCGCCCCGCAAGCGAGACGACTTCCACCGCGCCCTCGGGGCGATCGGATCGCGGTTCGCGCCGCTCCTCGCCTGGCGTCTCCCGATCCCGGTCGCGAGGCGCACGACGGCATCGGCGACGCTGGTGCTGGAGGCCTGGCTGCACTCGCGCCTCGCTGGGTGCCGCAGCGCGGCGCAGGCGGTACGGCGGCTGATCCTCTTCGTCGAATACGCGTCACCGCAGGCGCACGCCGAGATCGGGTACCACGGACCCTTCCACCCGCGCGGACCGAGCGTGCCGTGGGAGGGCGCCCTCCTCGGCGAACCCTCCGACGCCGAGCCCGTCGCGCGATCGTCGCTCCCGGTGGCCGCGTCGCGCCCGGCCCCGATGGCCGCTGCGCTCCACCCCTTCGCGATCGCCGACGCGAAGGTCCTCACGGCTGACGTCGTGGTGATCGGGAGCGGCGCGGGAGGTGCGGTCGCGGCCGCGCGCCTCGCCGAGGAGGGGCACGACGTGCTCATCGTGGAGGCGGGTGGCCTCAAGTCGGGCGCGGACTTCGACGAGAACGAGTCGCGGCTCTACCGCGCCCTCTACGGCGAGCAGGGGCACCGCGCCACCGATGACCTCGCGGTCTCCATCGTGCAGGGGGTCGGCGTCGGCGGGGGCACCATCGTGAACTGGATGGTGATGCTCCGCACCCCCGAGTGGGTGCTCGACGAGTGGGCGACGTACCACGGCACCGAGGGGATGCGCGCCGCCGACCTCGCGCCCTGGTTCGAGCGCGTGGAGGAGGAGACGCACACGCGTGCCGTCCCTGATGACGCCCACTCCCCGAGCAACCGGATCATCCTCGGCGGCGCCGCCGCGCTCGGCTATTCGGCCTTCCCCGCGCGGATCAACGCGAAGGACTGCGTGCGCGCCGGCTTCTGCGGCTACGGCTGCCGCGCCGGTGCCAAGCAGGACGCCCTCCGCACCTACCTCCCTCGCGCGCAGCGGGCGGAGGCCCGGCTGCTCACGCACGCGCGCGCGGACCGGATCGAGTTCATCGAACGGCAGGGATCGTTCCCGAAGAAGCGGATCACGCTGCGGCACACGCCCCCCGGGCACGTGGCCGGGGACCTCGTGGTCGAGGCGCCGGTGGTCATCGTGGCGGGCGGCGCCATCGAGACCCCCGCGCTGCTGCAGCGCTCCGCGTTGGCCGGCGAGGCGGTCGGCCGCTACCTGCGCCTCCACCCGACCACCGGTCTGGTGGGACTCTACGACCACGAGATGTACGCGGCGGGCGGCATCCCGCTCACCGCCGTCTGCGACGAGTTCCTGCGGCAGGACCGCGCGGGCTACGGCAGCTGGATCGAATGCCCGCCGATGCATCCCGCCCTCACGGCGGCGTCGCTCCCCGGCTTCGGAACGCTGCATCGCGATACGATGCGGGAGTTCGCGAACCTCGGCTCCCTCATCGTGCTCACCCGCGACGGCGCCGACCGCGGCGCCTCCAACGGCGAGGTGCGCGCGCGCTCCGATGGGTCGGTCGCGATCCGCTATGCGCTCGCCGCGGCGGACGCGCGGCATATGGAGACCGGGTTGGTGGCGGCGGCACGGCTCCACTTCGCCGCCGGCGCGCGCGAGGTGCGGTCGGGCCACGTGCGACCGGTGGTGCTCACCGACGCGCGCGACGCCGAGCAGCTGCGCGGACGCCGCACCGGGCCCAACGAGATCGCCCTCTTCTCGGCCCACGTGAACGGCACCTGCCGCATGGGGTCGAGCCGGCGGACGGCGGGGTGCGACCCGCACGGCGAGGTGTTCGGCGCGCCGGGGGTGTTCGTGGCCGATGGGTCGTTGATGCCGACCGCCCCCGGTGTCAACCCGCAGGAGACGATCATGGTGCTGGCGAGCGTGGTGGCGGAGCGGATTTCCGCGCGTCGTCGGCCCGGCTAGCTTTCCTGCGTGACGACGACCGCCGCACCCAGCTCGCTGGAGCTCCAGAAGCTCGCGATCGATACGGTCCGGACCCTCTCGATGGACGCGGTGCAGAAGGCGGAGTCGGGACATCCCGGCACGCCGATGGCGCTCGCACCACTCGCCTACGCGCTCTACACGCGCCACGTGCGCCACAACCCGGCCGACCCGCGCTGGCCCGATCGCGATCGCGTGGTGCTCTCGGCGGGGCACGCGTCCATGCTCCTGTACTCGGCGCTCTACCTCGCCGGCTACGACCTCTCGCTCGACGAGATCAAGGCCTTCCGCCAGTGGGGGAGCAAGACACCGGGGCACCCCGAGTATGGCCACACTCCGGGGATCGAGACCACGACCGGACCCCTCGGCCAGGGGATGGCGAACGCGGTGGGGATGGCGGTCGCCGAGGCGCACCTCGCCGCGCTCTTCAACCGCGACGGGCATGGGGTCATCGACCACTGGACCTGGTTCATCGCCGGCGACGGCTGCCTGATGGAGGGCATCTCGCACGAGGCGGCGAGCTTCGCGGGGCACCAGAAGCTCGGCAAGCTCATCGGCTTCTTCGACGACAATCGGATCACGATCGACGGGCGCACCGACCTCTCCTGCTCGGACGACGTGCAGAAGCGGTTCGAGGGCTACGGGTGGCAGGTGCTCCACATCGCCGACGTCAACGACCAGGCGCAGATCGACACCGCGATCGCCGCGGCGAAGGCCGACACCTCGCGTCCGTCGCTGATCATCACGCGGACGATCATCGGATTCGGTTCGCCGAACCGCGCCGATACCGCCAAGGCCCACGGCGAGGCGCTCGGGAAGGATGAGGTGGCGCTCACCAAGCAGGCGTACGGATGGCCGAGCACCGAGCCGTTCCACGTCCCTGCCGATGCCCTGGAGCATTGGCGACACGCGAAGGAACGCGGCGTGAACCTCCAGTCCGAATGGATGCGGCGATTCGCCGAGTATGCGAAGGCGTTCCCGAGCGAGGCGAAGGAGATCGGCCGGCGGTGGCACGGCGACCTCCCGGCCGGCTGGGAGAAGTCGCTCCCGGAGTTCGACGAGAAGAGCGGGAACGTCGCGAGCCGCGCCGCATCAGGCGCCGTGCTCAACGCGATCGCGCCCGCGGTGTCGGAGCTGATCGGCGGGTCGGCGGACCTCACCGGCAGCAACCTCACCAACATCAAGGGGAGCGAGGTCTTCAGCGCTCGGCAGCGCGGCGGACGCAACTTCCACTTCGGCATCCGCGAGCACGGGATGGGCGCCATCATGAACGGGATGGCGCTGCACGGCGGGATCATCCCGTATGGCGGGACGTTCCTCGTGTTCGCCGACTACATGCGCCCCGCGATCCGCCTCGCCGCGCTGATGCGCCAGCAGTGCATCT
>CAZYUL010000078.1:0-13302 GCA_964650715.1 uncultured Gemmatimonas sp.
TCGGGGATGATCGAGCCGAACATGGCGACGATGCTCGCCTACATCTTCACCGACGCGGCCTTCGATGCCACCACGCTGGACCGGATGCTGCGCGCTGCCGCTGCGCGTTCATTCAACCTGCTGAGCGTGGACACGGACACGAGCACCTCCGACACCTGCGCGCTCCTCGCGAACGGGCTCGCCGGACCGGTGGACGAGCGGGCCTTCGCCGAGGCGCTCACCGCGGGCTGCATCCGGATGACCGAGATCCTCGGGCGCGACGGCGAGGGCGCCGAGCACCTGCTGCGGGTGACGGTCCGTGGCGCGCGCGACGACGGGGAGGCGCGCCGCATCGCGAAGTCGGTCGTGAACTCGCCGCTGGTGAAGACGATGGTGCACGGCGCAGACCCCAACGTCGGCCGCCTCCTGATGGCGGTAGGCAAGTGCTTCGACTGCACGATCCGCCCGGACGCGACCGACGCGTGGATCAACGGACACCAGGTGGTGCGTGGTGGCGAGCGCGTCGCATTCGAGGACGCCACGGTGCGGCAGGCGCTCACCGCCGAGGTGGTGGACCTCGAGATCGCGCTCGGGGTGGGCCCCGCTGAGGCGATCGCCTACGGCTGCGACCTCACCAAGGGGTACGTCGAGGAGAACGCCTCCTACTACTCGAGCTGATCCGCTCGCCCGTCAGGAGCCGCCGCGCTCGAGCAGCGCCTTGTCCCGCTGCTGTGACTCGTTCAGGAGCCGCGTCACGAACCGCTGGCCCTCGGAGATCCGCTCGACCTCCACCGCGATGGTGTCCACCGCCTGCTCGAGCCGCGCGAGCCGCTCGGCGTTCTCCCGTTCGATGACCGTCTCGACGCGCTGGACCGATCCGCGCCGCCAGAGCCCGCGCGCGTAGGCCACGGCGATCGGCGCCAGCACGAAGAGCGTGACGACGATGAAGATCGGGGTGAGTTCCATATCGAACCGGGAGAAGGGTGGGACGTCGCCGCTCCCCGCATCCTGCGATCCCGCGAGGGAGCGGGCGAGCAGGTCGCCGGTGGTGGCGATGTCGGCCTCGATCTTGAGGATCCGCGCGTCGAGCAGGTCGATTCGCGACTGGATCCCCGCCCGCGCCCCGGGATCCGCCGTGGCCAGCTCGCGAGCCAGTTCCTCGCGCCGGCCCGCCGCCGACTGCAGTTGGTCAGAGAGCTCGCTGCGCATGTTGCGCAGCGCGCCGATTTCGGCGCGCGTGGTCGGCACCTGGAACACCATCCCGGTCGCGCCGGTGATCGTGCCGTTGGCGTCGCTCGCGATCGGCGCGGGGACGGTCGGAGGCGGGAGGGGTGCTGGCGGAGCCGGTGCGGCCGGAGGGGTTCCCTGGGGCATGCTGAACACTACGCAGCACGCCCCGCGGCTGTGTCAGCGCGGGGCGCCGATCGCCGCCACCAGAGGAAGGCCGGGACGCCCGCCGCCAGCACGGCGGCGCCACGCAGCGCGTTGCCGGGATTCGAGATGACCGCACCCACCACCACGTACGCCGCGGCGAGCATGAACACGATGGTGCTCCACGGATGGAGCGGGGCGGCGAAGTGCCCCGCCGGCGCGCTGCGTCGGCGATAGACGAGGAGCGTCGCGGCGGTCGTGCCGAAGAAGATCCAGTCGGCGAAGGTGACCCAGTCGAGGAGATCGCCGTACGAGCCGGTGAGGAGCAGCGCGACGGCCCACGCGCCCTGCAGGAGGATCGCCGCCACCGGCGTGCGGGTGCGCGGATGCAGCGTGGCGAGCGAGCGGAAGAAGACGCCATCGCGCGCCATCGCCTGGTAGACGCGAGGCGTCACGAGGATCACGACGTTGAGGAATCCCCCCGTCGAGACCGCGATGCCGAGCGCGATCAGCGTCCGTCCGCCCTCGCCGAAGCGGAGGGCCATCGCATCGGCGGCCGGCGACCGGCTCGCCGCGAGGCCTTCGACGCCGAGCGCGCGGAGATAGGTGAGGTTCACGAGGAGGTACGCCGCCGCGACGATCAGCACGCCGAGCACCAGCGCGCGGGGGAGGTCGCGCCTCGGGTCCACCATCTCCTCCGCCACGAAGTTCGTCTGCTGCCACCCCCCGTAGGCGAAGAGCACGGGCACGAGGGCGGTGCCGATGGCGACGCCGATCGCCGCCGCACCCGCCGGCGCCGTGAGCGACGGCGCGGCGCTCGCCGGCACCGCCGCCGCGCCTCCCACGAGCCCGAGTCCGCCCACGATGAGCGCGGCGATGGCCGCGAGCTTGAGCAGGGTGAAGGTGTTCTGCACCCAGGCGCCCGGCGCGACACCGAGGACGTTGAGGGCGGCGAAGGCGGCGATGGCGCCGATCGCGAGTGCGCGTTCGCTCCCCGCGGGCAGCCCGACGAGCGGCGCCGCATAGTTCGCGAAGGTCACCGCGACCGCGGCGGTCGCCCCGCTGGCGATCGCCAACAGGAGGGCCCATCCGTAGAGGAACGCGGGAAGGGGGCCGAAGGCGTCGCGCAGATAGGCGTACCCCCCGCCGGCGGCGGGGGAGCGCGCGCCGAGCTCGGCGAAGATGAAGGCACCGAGGATCGCGACCACCGCGCCGATCCCCCAGGCGACCGTCGTGAGGGCACCGGTGCCGACGCGCTGCGCGACGACGGCCGGGTTGAGGAAGATCCCCGAGCCGATGATCCCGCCGACGACGAGCAGCGTGCCCGAGAAGAGCCCGAGCCGCCGCGCGTACGTCGTCGGGCCGGCCGTCACGGCCGCGGCGTTCGCGGCGGCTCGTTCGGCGCGGCGGGGAGCGGCCGCGCGATCGAGCGGTAGTACTCCTCGACCTGGGCGCGGAACTCGCTCGGCACGGGTGCGCGCGCCCCGAGGGCGGAGCGCGGACCTGACGACTCGGTGAGCTGGCGGTTCAGCGCGAACTCGAACGCCTTGAGCCGCTCGAGCACCGCCGCCTGCAGCTCGGCGCTCGCCGTGTAGTCGGCGAGTGCGCGCTGCGACTCCAGGCGACGCAGGTCGGCGATCGCGCGGTCCAGCTCGGTCGCGTCGAGCCCCTGCTCGCGCACCAGGTCGCGAAGGCCCTCGGCGTCCTCACGCCGCAGTCCGAACTCGCGCGCGTACTGCCGGATCGCATTCGGATCGATCCGGGGCCCGCGTCCGTCGGTGGTGCTGCCATCGTTGGGGCGACCGTCGCGCATCCCACCATCGGGCGCGGTACCACCGCGACCATCGCGGTCCTGCTGACCACCCTGCTGGCCGCCCTGACCCTGCTGGCCTTGCTGGCCTTGCTGGCCTTGCTGGCCTTGCTGGCCCTGCTGGCCCTGCTGGCCCTGCTGGCCTTGCTGGCCTTGCTGGCCCTGCTGGCCTTGCTGGCCTTGCTGGCCCTGCTGACCCTGCTGACCCTGCTGCTGACCCTGCTGCTGACCCTGCTGCTGTCCCTGCTGTTGACCCTGCTGTTGACCCTGCTGGCCCTCGCGCTCATTCCCGCTCGCGTTGTCGCGCATGCGGTCCCGCAGCGCCTCCATCCCGCGGACGAGTTCGCGCGCCTGGTCGAGCGTCCGCTCCTGCGTCCGCGCGACCGACTCGCCGCGCAGTGCACCGGTCGCCTCACGGAGATTCTCCGCCGCCTCGGCGATGTTGTCCGCGATCTGTCCCTCGAACGCGTTCGAGTACTCGGGTGACCCACCCCGCATCACCGACTTCGAGAACTCGATCTTGTCCCGGATCCGCTGGTCGCGGATCGTCTCGGCGGCCTCGCGGAGCTGGTTCGCCGCCCCGGGCTGGTCGCGACGACCCTCGCGCGCGAGCCGCTCGGCCTCGGCCTCCAGCCGCTGCACCTCGTTCCCGAGCTGGTCCTTGCGCGCGGTGAGGTCGCGCTGCCGCTCGACACGCTCGCCCCCGCTCGACCGCTGCATCTGCCGGACATCCACGGCGATCTCGCGCTGCTGCCGCTCGAGCTCGGCTGCCCGTTCGGCGAGTTCGCGCACATCCTCCTGCAAACCGGCGTTGCGCGAATCCTCGACGCGGCGCATCGCGCGATTCAGTTCCTCAAGGGCGGCGTTCCCCTGCGACTCGCTCCCGCTCGCCGCCTGGCGCATCGCATCCGCCGCGCGCTGCATCTGCTGCGCGGCCTGCGCGAGCTCCTGATTCTCCTGTTCGCGCGCGAGCCGCTCGAGGCGACGCGCCTCCTCCTCGGCCTGTCGGGCGAGCTCGCGCTGCGCACCACCGCCTCCGCCGCCCGCCTGACGCCCGAGGCGATCCCGCATCGCCTCGGCTTGGCGTTGCAGCCGCTCGTTCTCCTGCTGCTGGCGCGCCGCGAGCTGCCGAAGGCGCTCGAGCGTCTCGTCCACCTCCTGCGCCTGCGCGGCCCCCTCGGTCGCCTGCTGCTGGACCGCCTCGTACTGGTTCCGCATCCGGTCGTTCTCGAGCTCGAAGAGGTCCGCGAGGTCCTCGGCCTGCTGCTGCTGGCCCCCACCCCCGCCCCCACCGCCGCCCTGCTGCTGCTGTTGCAGCTGCACGTCGCGGTAGATGGCATCGGCGCGCTGCAAGTGACGCAGGGCGCGCTCCTCGGGCGGCAGCGCCGCGCGGCCGTTGCGCGACCCGAGCTTCTCCTCGGCCTGCTTCATCTCCGACTCGGCCTCCACGAGCGCCTGGCGGATGAGCCCCATCGTCGAATCGCCCTCGGTGAGCCCCCGCTGGAGGAGGCGGTCGGCGAGGGTCTTCACCTCCTCGCGGAGGCTCCCCTGCGCGATCGCGAGTGTCGCCGCGTCCTCGTTGCGCGCCCGCTCGGCACGCGTCGCGCTGTCCCGCACCCAGTTGTAGGTGCCGGCGACGATGTCGCGCTGTCGCTGGACGAGCTGGCCCGGGGATTCGCCTCCCCCGCCTCCACCGCCCCCACCGCCGCCGCCCGACTCGGCCTGACGGTAGTTGCGCTGCCAGGGCCGGACCTCGGCGAAGTAGACGTCGCTGAGCGCCTCGTTCCCATTGCCGTCGCGGGCGACGGCGTTGTACGCGACGAGGTCGCCGGGCTTGAGCCCGAGCTCCTCGAGGAGGAGCGTGTGCGCCGCCTGGGTCTCGGTGGTCCCCTCGCGCGGCGAGGCGAGCGGCACCGTGCGCTCCTCGCCGCCGTTGACGCGATACCGGAGCTCGAGCGCGGCGACGCCGTAGTCGTCGGAGGCGTGCGCCTCGATCGTCAGCTCCTCGAGCGCCGACACGCGAGTGTCCCGGCCGGGATCGCTGATCCGGACGCTCGGCGCGCGATCCTCGAGCACCTCCACCGCGTACTGCACCCCACCGGTCACGCTCCGGCCGTCCGGCGCGGTGAGGTCGATGCGATAGAAGCCGCTCTTCCGCAGGGTGAACCGCGCCCGGAGGGTGCCCTGCGCGTCGGCCTCGATCGGCACGGTCGTGCCGTCGTCGAACGCGAGCGCGCCCGCGCGCACCGGCAGCGAGACCGTCGGCTCGATCGTGACCCCGGTGCCGGCGACGGCGGCGATGTCGCCGCCATCCTCGATGCGCTCCATCTCCCGCTTGGTGTAGGCGGGATACCGGAGCTCGACCGCGACCTGCGTGACCGCCGGGAGGTTCGTGATGCGCAGCCGGTAGGTGGGAGAGCGGACCCCGTTGGACTCGACGAAGTACTCGGTCGGGCTCACGAGATCGAAGAGGCGTCCCTCGAAGGCGCCATCCACCGACTCGCGGCCCATCGGCACGCGGACCCACTCCGCCGCGCTGTCGGCGCGGAAGACGAGCTCGGCGCCATCGGCGGTGAAGTGCGCGAGGGTGGCGGTCACGTCGAGCGCGCCGCCTCGCGGGACCTCGGCGTCGCCGGGCTCGACCGCCACGGCCGGTGCCGGCGGCGTCGCGGCGATCGCCACCGACCAGGGCGCGAAGAGGATCCGTGCCGAGTCGCGCAGTCCCGCGGGCCCGAACGCGAGGAGGAGGGCCGCGGCCGCCGCCGCGCCACCCAGCACCCTCCACGCCCGCACCTCGCGCGGTCGCTCGATCCGGCCGTCACCGGCGATCGGTCGGAGGTCCCGCACGGCGTGCGCGACGACGCGCTCCGTCAGGGCGGGCGAGGCCTGCATCGCGGGCGGTTGCGACACCTCGTGCACGGCGGAGATGAGCGCCTGCCGGAGGCCCGGCGCGTGCTCCTCGACGTAGAGGGCGAACTCCTCGTCGCTCGCGCGGCGGAGGAGCGGCAGGACGAGGAACCGGATGACGGCGGCGAGCACGACCGCGTATCCCGCGAGGCGCGCCGCGAGCACTCCCGGCCCCGTGCGACCCAGTGTGGCGGTCACGAGCAGGCCGACGACGATGGAGGCGACGATCGCGATGGTGACGATCGCGGCCGCCTCGGCGAGGAGGCGACGACGCCGCTGGCGGCGGAGCGTCGCGAGGAGATCGTGGAGATGCTCGGTGGCGGTCATCCCTGGCTCCCTTCGGGTGATACGAGAGTGGCCCGCCGCGCCCGACCGCGCCAGCCCCGCGACGCGATGACGGTCTCGACGGCGAGCAGCAACGCGACCAGGAGGATGAGGATCCTCCAGACCCGCTGCCGTGATTCGATCTCCAGCGAGGTGGGGGCCGTCACGCCGCGCAGCGTCGAATCCGCGGACTCCCCGACGCCGAGCAGCAGTTCACGAGGGTCGGCGGCGGTGAGCTCGGACTCGGCCGCGGCGACGTTCACCGCGACCCGCGAGCGCGGGGCGCCGTCCACCCGTCCTTCATACGCAGCATACACCCCGGGATGTTCGAGGATCACCGCCGCTCCCCGTTCGCCGACCTCGGGCCGGAGGAGTCCCCCGTCGGGCGCGGCGATCACCGGGTCGCGCCGCACGTCGCGGGGCATCCAGCTCTCGCCGGTGTGCCGCCAGAGGGGTGCCGACTCGTGGCCGGAGGTGTGCAGCACGAGCCGGCGCATCAGCGGCAGGAACGCCGGCTGCAGCGGGAGGTCGCCCTCGCGCACATCGAGCCCGAGCGCCGAGATGAGGATCCTCCCTTCGCCCACGACGCGTTCGAGGATGGCGGGAGCGCCGTCATCGAAACGCGCGAGCACGTCGGCGCCGACAGCCGGATCGAGACGCGGATACCGGAAGAACCGCGGCGCGGCGAGCGACGCCTGCGCGGTCCGGAACGGCGCGAAGAGGGGATGCTCGGTGCGCAGCTCGCCCAGCAGGGCCCCGCCGCCGACGCGACGGTCGGCGATGCCGGTGACGGCGGTCGCGCCGGCGAGCGCCGACTGGCGCCTCGCCCCGAGCCGCGGTCCCACGTAGACGACGTACCCGCGCCCCGCGGCCACGAAGGACTCGAGGGCGGTGGCGGCGGCGCCGGCCGTGGGCGGCGCCACATCCCAGAAGAGCACCATCGCTGCGCGCGCATAGGTCGCGGCGTCGAGTGTCCCCGGGCGCCGACGCTCGACCCGGACCGCCGGCGCGCGACCGATCGCGAGGGCGCGCTCGAGGAAGAGCGTCTCGTCACGGGCGAGGTCGTCCGGTACGACGAGGACCACGGAGAGGCCGTCGTCCGCGGGGAGGGCGAAGTGCAGGGTATCGTCGCCGGCGAGCGCGTCAGCGTCCACGGTGACGGCGCCGGCGATCGAGCCGCTCGGTGCCGCGACCGGATCGAACACGACCGCGAGTTCCCCCGTGGCGGGCAGCGTCGCGGTGCGCGACGCGACCTCGCGGCCGGCGAGTCGGAGCGTCAGCGTCGCGCGGCGCGGACCCGCGAGCTCGCGCGTGGCGACCCGGGCGAGCACGTGCAGCTGCACGCGTGAGCCATCGGCCACGCGGCGCGCCTCCACCGCGCGCACGGCGGTGTTGCCGCGGGTCCCCGGTGCCACGCCGACGACGCGGAACGGCAGGCCGGCGGGGAGCTCGAGCCCGGCGACGCCGGTCAGCCCGCTCCGCTGGAGGTCGGTGACGAGCACGATCTCGGGCGCGCCCGGCGGTGCCCCGACGAGCGTGCTGCGGGCGACCCGGATCGCCGGACCGAAGCGGGTGGCGCGCCGCACCGGGGTCGTCGCGTCCACGATCGCGCGCACGCTCGCCTTGTCGCCGGTCCAGGTCTGCGCGACCTCGGCCTCCTCGTCGAAGAGCACGAGCGCGACCTGATCCTGCGCAGTGAGTCCGTCGAGGACGGTCCGCGCCGAGTCGAGCGCGGCGGCCCAGGTCGTCCCGTGCCCCATGCTCATCGAACGGTCGAGCAGCAGGACGACCGCCCGGGCGCGCTGGTCGAGCGCCGTGGCGGCATCGCGCCCGAAGAAGGGACGCGAGAACGCGAGGACGAGGAGCGCGACGACGAGCGCGCGCAGCAGCAGCAGGGGCCAGTCGGTGACCTTCCGCCGGTCCGACGTCCGGATCGGGAGGCGCACGAGGAACATCAGCGAGGGGAAGCGCGTCGGCGTCTCCTCGTTCTTGTCCCGCAGGTGCATCAGCAGCGGGATCGCGAGCGCGGCGAGCCCGGCGAGGAAGGCGGGGACGAGGAAGTTCATCAGCGCACCCGGCTCCGCGAGAGCCGATGATCCAGGTAGGCGAAGAGGGCGCGGTCGAGCGGCGCGTCGGTGCGGATCGGGATGTAGTCCACGCCCGACGCGGCGAAACGGCCCTCCAGCGCGGCGCGGTGCGCCGTCCAGAGCTTGCGGTACCGTTCGCGCAGCTCGTCGGGGCGCAGCGGGAGCCGCAACCCGCTCTCGCCGTCCTCGAAGACCGCCGCGGCCTCGAACGGGAACTCCTCCTCGGCGGCGTCGAGCAGGTGGAACACGAGCACGTCGTGGCCGCGCGCCCGCAGGGTGTCCATGGACTTCCCGATGGCGTCGGGCTCGGCGTAGCAGTCGGTGACGACCACGACGATGCCGGGTCGCGATGCGACATCGGCGACGCGGTCGATCGCGAGCGGCAGCTTCCCTTCCCCGACCGGCTTCGCGCGTCCGAGGACGTGGAAGAGCATCTGGAGGTGGCGCGTCGAGGGCGGCACCATCTCGACGAGGTGGTCGGTGAAGGTCGCGATCCCGACCCGGTCCCCCTGCCGCTGGGAGAGCCAGGCGAGGCTCGCGACGAGCATCCGCGCGTACGCGAACTTGTTCACCGCGCCGCTCGCATAGTCCATCGAGCCCGTCACATCGAGGGCGAAGAGGACGCCGGCATTGGTGTCGGCCTCGTACTCCTTCACATAGAAGCGGTCCGTCCTGGCGTACGCCTTCCAGTCGATGCGCCGCAGGTCATCGCCGGGCTGGTACTGGCGATGCTCGGCGAAGTCGAGCGAGAGTCCCTTGCGCGCGCTCCGATGGAGCCCGTGCATGAAGCCGTCCACCACCGTGCGGGCGAGCAGCGGCAGGTCCGCGATGCGTGCGAGCAGCGCGGGGTCGAGGAAGGTCTCGTGCGCCGCCCCGGTCATGTGTGAACGGGATGCTGCGGGATGAACAGGCGATCCGATACGCGGGGTAGCCGCGAGGATGCGGATGGACGCGGAAGTCCCCCGCATCCGGCATCAACGGGCCGGTGAGTCGCGCGGGGCTGATGCGACCCGCATCCCTCGTCCGCGACTCCCCGCGTCCCGGACCGCCTTGACCCCTCCGCATGCCGCATCGTCCGCGCGCCCCGCATCAGAGCTTCGAAGCCGGCCGCGGCACGGCGGCAGCGAGCTTCTCGATGATCTGGTCGGCCGTCACCTTCTCGGACTGCGCCTGGAAGTTCAGGATCAGCCGGTGCCGCAGCACCGGCCGCGCGAGCGCGACGATGTCCTCGTAGCCCACGTGCGCGCGCCCCTGCAGGAGCGCACGGGCCTTGGCGCCGAGCACGAGCGCCTGCGCCGCGCGCACCGACGCGCCGTACTGCACGTACTGCCGGATCGCGTCCGGCGCCTGCGCATGGTGCGGACGGCTCATCCGCGCGAGCGCGACGGCGTAGCGCGTCACCGCGTCGGCCACCGGCACCCGCCGCACGACGCGCTGGAACGCGATGATCTCCTCGCGGGTGACCACCGGGTTCACCGCATCGGGAGGGAGCGCGGTGGTCGCCTTCACCACGGCGACCTCATCCTCCTCCGGGAGGTAGTCGAGGAACACCTCGAGCATGAACCGGTCCAGCTGCGCCTCGGGGAGGGGGTAGGTGCCCTCGAGCTCGATCGGGTTCTGCGTCGCGAACACGAAGAACGGCGGCTCGAGGTCGTACGTCCGCCCCTGCACGGTCACGCGCTTCTCCTGCATCGCCTCGAGCAGCGCCGACTGCGTCTTGGGCGGCGTACGGTTGATCTCGTCGGCGAGGAGGACGTTCGCGAAGACGGGCCCGGGCATGAACGCGAGCCGACGCTGCCCCGTCTTGGGATCATCCTGGATCACGTCCGTGCCGGTGACGTCGCTGGGCATCAGGTCGGGCGTGAACTGGATGCGCGAGAACTTGAGGTCGAGCGCCCGCGCGAGCGTGGAGATGAGGAGGGTCTTGGCGAGTCCCGGCACGCCGACGAGGAGGCAGTTCCCCCCCGCGAACAGCGCGACCAGCGCCTGCTCGACGACGGCATCCTGCCCCACGATGACCTTGCGCAGCTCGGTCTTGATGCGGCCTCCGGCCGCGTGCAACCGGTCCGCGAGCGCGGCGTCATCGAGATGGTCGAGCGTGGCTTCGGCGGCAGTCCCGGTCACGAGGTGCTCTCCATAAGTGAGGAATCACGGTCCGTCTCTACTCCCTACTCCCGACTCCCTACTCTCATCTCGTCAACGCATAGATGAGATAGTTGATCCCGATCTTGAAGGATTCGTTGGACAGCTCGATCGGGAACATCCCGGTGTCCGAGAACTCCCAGTACTCCGAGAGGTCGTTGTTGTAGTTCACGATCACCATCAGCCGGTTGGTCGGGTCGTTCCCCTCGAAGATCCCCCAGAACTCCGGCGGCAGCCCGTACGGCGCGTCCTGCGTCTCGAGCGATTCGATGCGGTAGAACGAGTCGAAGATCGGGTGCTCCGCCGTCAGCCGCACCAGCCGGCCCTCGGGCAGCACGCGCCGCATCTGCGCCTCGAAGTTGAACCAGTGCTGCCCCGTGAAGTCGTCGAAGATCAGGAACCCGCCCTTCTGCAGGTAGGTCCGCAGCCCCGCGATCTCCGCGTCGTTCGGCCGCCAGAATCCCGGTTCGGCCATGTACGCCACCGGGTACTTGAGCAGCAGCGGGTCGTTGAGCCGCAGGATCACGCTCTCGACCGTGTTCACGCGCGCCGTCGTGAGCTCGTCGAAGATCCGCATGAAGTGCCGCTCGCCGCGCGGATAGTCGTGCGACCAGGGGATCCCCTGACTGATCATCACCGGGCCCGTGTCGCCGAAGCCGTCCTCGTAGCGGATGCGCGCGAAGGTGAACCGCCCGTCGTAAGTGGCGTTGCGCTCGGCCTCCATCATCCGGCCGCGGCCGCCGAAGCGCTGCGCCTCCGCCGCGGGCGCCGCGGCGACGAGCGCGAGTACGACCAGCGCGGCGCGCCTCACGGCGCACCGTCCGGCGGCGGCGACCGCAGGTCGAGCAGCAGCCCCTGCGCCTTCTCGAAGGTCGGGGCCTGCTCCAGCACCCCGAGCACCTCGCGGCGCGCCCCCGCGCGGTCCCCGGCGGAGAGCAGCGCCCGCGCCAGCTGGTAGCGCGCCTCCAGCAGGTCGGTCGGCCCGAGCGCGACGATCGCGCGGCGCTCGCGCACGGCCTTGCCGTGCTCCCCGAGCCGTGTCGCGGCCTCGGCCAGCCGCACGTGCAGCGCCTGGTCATAGGGCCAGATCCACACCATGCGCTCCAGCACCTGCACGAGTCCCGCGTCGTCGCGCGAGCGCTCGCGCGCCGCGGCCTCGGCCTGGAGCCGCTCGAGGTCGGAGTCGTCGCGCAGCGTGTCGGGGTCGATCCGCCCGGCGAGTCGCGCGTCGAGCCAGGCGCCGAAGCGCCGGTCCACGGCGGCGACGTCCTGGCGCAGGACACGCTGGAAGGCCGCCGGGGTCTCCAGGCCGTCGCGCCACGCCCGCAGCAGGTCGCCCAGCGCCCGCGCGCCGAACTCGGCCTCGATCATCTCGCACACCAGGGAGGCCTGGTAGTAGGAGAGGACGACCTCGCCCGCGTTGGCGGGCCGGATGAAGCCGTCGTTGAGCGTGCTCACCGGACGGAGCTTCTTCCCGCGCCACGCCGCGAGGAAGGACGGCGAGAGGTCCGCCCCCCAGCCCGGGCGCGCACGGCGCTCCTCGAGGACCGAGAGGCCCTCGGAGAACCATCGCGGCACGCGGTTGGACGAGAGCCCGAGCGAGAAGGTGTGCGCGAGCTCGTGCCACGCCGTCGAGCCCCAGTTGAAGCTCCCGGGCGGCCGCGCGGACGGCGCGTCCATCGCCAGCACGCGGCCGAAGCTCACGCCGAGCGCGCCGAGGCCCGCGAGCCCGACGGTGCGCACGGAGAAGTCGGCGTGGCGCTCGTAGAGTTCCATCCGCACCGGCGTCTGCGGCCGGTAGTCGTACCGCGCGGCGAGCGGGTCGGACGCCTCCTCCAGCAGCGGCGAGAGGTAGGGCAGCAGCACATCCGCCTCCCGCGGGACCGCCACGAACTCGAACCGTCCGAGCCGCACCGTCCGGAAGGTGGCGAGGTGGTCGAGGAGGTCGAGCGTGTTCTTGTGCCAGAGGTGGAAGGCGTCGATCGCGAAGGCCCGCTCGAGCATCGCGCGCCCGCCGGCGATGTCCCCCGCGCGCAACCGGTTGGTCCCGAGCGCGCCGAGCGCGGGGACCGAGAGGGAATCGAGCGCCAGCGCCTGCTCGCTGAAGCGCTGCGCGTCCCCGTAGCGCCGGTTGCGCGCCGCCGCCTCGGCGAGCGTCACGTAGAAGGGGGCCGGGCGTGGGGCCACGCGCTCCGCGGACGCGCGCGCCGCACGGAAGGCCGCCGAGTCGCCGCGGATGAAGGCGACCGCCGCGAGCGTGGCCCAGCCATCGAGCGCGCTCGGGTCCGCCTCGAGGGCCAGGCGCGCCGCGGCGGCGGCGGAGTCGAGCGCCTCGGCCTCCAGATGGAGGCGTGCGACGAACAGGTGCGCGTCCGCGTACGACGGGTTGGCCGCGAGCGCACGCCGTGCGGTGGCGAGGGCGGCGCCGTCGCCGGCGAACTCCTGCGCCCGCGCCAGTCCGAGCAGGGCCCGCGGGTGCTCCGGTGCGCGCTCCAGCACCGCCTCATACCCCGCGCGCGCGTCGGGGGCGTTGTACTTCTCGAGGAAGAGGTCCGCCGCCCGCAGCGGCGCATCGAGGAGCGCCGGGTCCGCGGCGTCCGCGGCGTCGAACGCCCGCAGCGCGTCGCGCACGTATTCCGGCTCGCGCGCCTGCACCAGGAGATACGCGCGCCCCGCGGCCAC
>CAZYUL010000079.1:0-13284 GCA_964650715.1 uncultured Gemmatimonas sp.
CGGTGGTGTTCACGCTCTGCCCGCCGGGGCCTGAGGAGCGGAAGACGTCTATCCGGAGGTCCTTCTCCTCGATCCGGAGGTCTATCTCCTCGGCCTCGGGGAGGACCGCGACGGTGGCGGCGGAGGTGTGGATGCGGCCGGCGGCCTCGGTCGCGGGGACGCGTTGGACGCGGTGCACGCCGCTCTCGTAGCGGAGTTCGCCGAAGGCGCCGGGCCCGGTGACCTTGAAGATCGCTTCCTTGATGCCGCCGAGGGTCCCTTCGGAGAAGGAGATCGGCTCGATCCGCCATCCGCCGTGGCGCTCGATGTAGCGGGTGTACATCCGGTGGAGGTCGGCGGCGAAGAGCGCGGCCTCGTCGCCGCCGGTGCCGGCGCGGATCTCGACGATCGCGTTGCGGTCGTGGAGGGGATCTGGTGGGAGGAGGAGCGGCTTCAGCTCGACTTCGGCCGATCCGATGGCGGCCTCGAGCCGTGCGACCTCGCGCTTGGCCTCGGCGGCCATCTCGGGGTCGTCAAAGGAAAGGAGCTCGCGCGCCTGCGCGAGCTCCGAGTCCATCTTGTGGAGTAGTGCGGCGCGTTCGACGACCTGGCCGAGGCGCTGGTGCTCCCTCCCGAGCGACGCCATGAGGCGGGCGTCGCGAACCGTCCTGGGATCGAGGAGCTCGCGTTCGACCGCGTCGGCGCGCCGTAGCGCGTCGGCGAGTCGGTCGCGGAGGCTCAGGCGCTGGCCTTGGTCCCGTACTTCTGTCGGAACCGCTCGACGCGACCGGCGGTGTCGATCAGCTTCTGCTTGCCGGTGAAGAAGGGGTGGCAGGCGGCGCAGATGTCGGTATGGATCTCCGCGTGGGTCGAGCGCGTCTGGAAGGTGTTTCCGCAGGCGCAGGTGACCGTGGCGGTAGCGTACGTCGGATGGATTTCGGGCTTCATGGGAGGCTCGGCAGCAGGGGCGGAGTAGCTAGGAAGCATATCCCGTAACCGATGGGATTTCAAGGGGTTGGACTTGTCGGGCGGGGATCCGGGAGGTCCGCGTGGGAGTGGATGCGAGGCGACCGGTCGACCGGCCACGTGAGGCTGATGTCATTGCTCCCTCCGTTTCTGCAGTTCTGCAGGGAACGGGCTTCGATGGAGTGACGCCTGACTATGGGGTGACGCGGTGGTCTAAGTCGTTGGCCTGCTGGCGGCAAGCGCGTCGAGGCGGCACGTTATTCGGAACAACCAGAATCGGTCGGTCGGCGCGCTGTCCCGTCTTCTCTTCCTGCCGGACGGCCTGATACACGTAAGTCGTTCGCTCAACTCTGGCCCGGATTGCAGATGGGTGTGACGGCATCATTGCGATCGTGGATCCTTGTTCTCCCGCTCGTGATATTTGGGTGCGCCGACGGGGCGCTGACAGGCCCGTGGAACGCCGAATCCGACTGGCGCCTGGTCGCGATAGAGCCTGAGGGGTCCACGCCTGATCTCGCGGCGCTCGCCATCGCGCCGACGATCCGCTTCACGCCCGAGGCAAGCCGTTTCGGACATGGAGCCGTGAGCGGGTACTCGGGGTGCAACTCCTTCAGCGGGCGCTACGCGCTCGGTCCGAGCGGCGGGATCACTCTCACCGAGATGGAATCGACGCTCGTCGGCTGCGCCCCTCCCGCGGGAGAGATCCAGCTAGCCTACTATGATCGCCTCGACCGCGTTGCCCGGTACAGAATGCGTGCCGACACACTGGTGCTTGAGACCGCCGAGCGCGAGCGACTCCGATTCGTGCCGCAGTAGGCGCGACCGCGACACGACGATGCGATTTCGACGCTGGGTGAACCGGATGCGCCGCGCCGTCATCGCGCTGACGCACGTTCCGTCGCCACCAGTGGCCATCGGCACGCTGACGCTTCGTGAGGCCACCATCGCAGACGTGCGCCCGCTCGCCGAGCTCCATGTGCGCACGTTCAATGAGACGCACATCGGACCGTTCGGGACCGGTCCAAGCCTCGCCACGAGAGAATGGCAGTGGCGGGAGAAGCTTGCCCAGACCGACGCGACCAACTTCGTGCTCGTTCTACAGTCGCCGGTGAATGAACTGGTCGGCTTCATCTGGTGCCATCCGACGACCGACAATCCCAGCTGGGCCGTCCGCCTGAACAAGATCTATCTTCTTCGCGAGTACCAGCGCCGCGGGCTGGGCACGCAGATGGTGGCGTCGGCCGTGGCGCGCCTCGTCGCGCACGGGCTGACCTCGATGGTCCTCTTCACGGAGGCGGATAACGAGCCAGCGTGCAGGTTCTACGAGCGGTTGGGCGGCGAGCGCCAACTGAACGAGAAGGGAGTCTTCGATGGCATGTACGGCTGGACGGACCTTCGGAGACTCAAGGTGGACTTGTCGGATGGGCGCGATGCCTGAGCCCACCGCGCCGCTCGAGCCGGACGGACGCCACTCGCAAGAATCCCGATGCGCCTGACCCAGGTACTCCTCGATAGTCCGCTGGTCTGGATCTCGACGCTCGGCCTCCTGATGGTCGTTCTGGGCCAACCGCCCGCGGGGAGCGACGTCTTCTCGCCCGTTGGCGCTCACATCGTCACCCTGGGCGGTATTCTCGGCGTCCTTCCGGGCGGCGGCGTGTATCTGCTGAGCCGTGTCACCGATGCCGCCGCCGTCGCGTTCGTTGGCGGAGCGTCAGGGGGACTCGCGGTCGCCGCGCTGGGCGATATGGTGTGGCGTCGCTGGCGCGCGGCGCGGCGGCACGCGTCACGCTGAGGACGGCTGATGATCCAGTTACCCGTCATCACAGGCCAGCTCGATCGCCGAATACTGCTCAACTATCGCTTTTCTCCAGAGCACCTTCGCAAGTTCGTGCCGGCGCCGTTCGAGCCGCGCCTGCACAGGGAACACGGCATCGGCGGGATCTGCATGATCCGCTTTCAGCGGCTTCGTCCGCGGGGCTTCCCAGGCGTCATCGGGGTTGACTCAGAGAATGCGGCGCATCGTATCGCGGTCACCTGGTCAGAGAGCGGCGTGCGGAAGGAAGGCGTGTTCATCCCGCGGCGCGACACCGCCTCCAGCTTCAATCGCTGGGCCGGCGGGAGGGTCTTCCCAGGCATCTTCGATCTGAGTGCGTTTCGCGTCGTGGAAACAGCCGGGCGGTACTCCGTCCAGATCCGCAGTCCGGGGAGCGATCCCCACGTGGTGTTCGAGGGCGAAGACACCCAGGTGTTCCCGCAGTCCTCGGTCTTCTCCTCGCTGGAGGAGGCCTCCGCATTCTTCGCCAAGGGCGCCATCGGGTACTCGCACGCGCAGGACGGAAGTCACTTCCAGGGGATGGAACTGCGTCTCCTTGAGTGGCACATCAGCCCGCTGAAGATCAACCAGGCGTTCGTCCGTCTCTTCGAGGACGGGAGGACGTTCCCGAAGGGCAGCGTCCAGCTCGACAGTGCCTTGGTGATGCGACGTTTGAAGCACGAGTGGCATCGCATCCCGACGATCCCGGCCTAACGACGGCAGGTGCTGTCCGCCGTAGTTTCAGCAGCGGCGGACGGGGCCGCAGTTCCTTGACGCCCGCCGCAGCACTCCCTCACATCAAGCCGCTCCCGCACGACTGATGCCGTCCGAAGTCGACTCCTATCTCGCCGCCCTTCCACGGCCGCAGCGCGCCTCCCTCGCTCGACTGCGCCGGTTGCTGCTCGACGCCGTGCCCGGAGCCGAGGAGACCATCAAGACCCGGGTGCCTGCCATCCGCTACCGAGGCAAGACGGTCGCGGGGTTCGGTGCGGCGCGCGACCATGCCGCGTTGTACGTCATGTTCGGCGACGCGCTGGTCGCGCTCAAGGCCGAGTTCGATCGCTTCGATGCGTCGCGCCGGGTCGTGAGGTTCGATCCCGCCGATCCGATTCCCGCGCCCCTGGTGCGCAAGGTCGTGCGCTATCGCCTCGCGGAGATTGACGCGCAACTGGACGCTCCGCGTCCTCCCAGACAGCGCCGCCGGTCAGGCGGTCCGGCAGCATGACGACGCCCGCGGCAGTTGGCCGAGCGAGGCCGAGGGATTCCGATGTCCACTGAGAGGGTCACGACTCCCGATCCCGCACCGCGGGGCGTGACGACGGGTCAGGTCCTGCTCTTGTTCGGTGTCGGCGAGATCGTCGTCATCTATGTCCTGCTTGCGCTCGAGACGCCGTTGCAGTCCTGGGCGAATCGCTTGGCTGAGACTTGGGGCGGCCGCGTGGCGCTGGCTGCGGCGGGTTGGCTGATCATCTCGGTCGTGATGATCGGCGTGTTGAGCTACGCCGAGCGCCGCGCCAAGAGGCGCCCTGGCGGCGACGCCACCTGACGGCGGCTGGGCGTTCGCAACGCCCTCCTCTTCATGCGGGCCGATGGATCGCGCCCTGACGATGAGACCGCGAGTCGCGGCTGCCCGCCGGCTTGCGTCCGCGCGCCGCGTTCGCGATGATGTCAGCGCCCGCCGCAGGAGGGGGCGCCATGACGACCGACACCGGGCGCGCGCGAGGGGATCATGAGCATCGGCGGGTCACTGCTGCCTGAGTTCGATCAGGAGATGCTGGTCACGCGCCGCCTCCTCGAGCGGGTCCCTGGCGCGCAGATGGAGTGGCGGCCACACCCGAAGTCGTTCCCGCTCGGTCACCTCGCCCAGCTGATCTCCCGCATGCCGGGTTGGATCACGAACGCGCTGCTCGAGGACGCGCTCGACCTCGCGAGCGGGCCCGGCTACTCACTGGAGTCGCCGGCCACGCTCCTGGCGGAGTTCGACGCGAACGTCCGCGCGGCGCGAGCCGCCGTCGGCGGCGCCAGCGACGAGCGCTTCGCGACCGAATGGTCCCTGCGGCTGGGTGAGCGCGTGTTGTTCACCGCACCCCGCGGTGTCGTGGTGCGCCAGAACATCAGCCATCTGATCCACCACCGCGGGCAACTGACCGTCTACCTGCGGCTGCGGGACGTGCCGATCCCGTCGATCTATGGTCCGACGGCCGATGAGCGCGCATTCTGAGTGTGGCCGCGGCACGGACTCACGCCAGTCTCCGGAGAGCGACCTTGAGCGAACGGGAGAGACACCCCGCCGTGATTCGCGATACTCGAGCCCTCGCGCGCCCCTCGGCTCGCCAGGTGCTCAACCTGTCCGTCGGTGTGGCCGGCACGCTCGGCGGCCTGCTGCTGCTGTCGTCCAATCTCGCGGTGCTGGTGGTCGCGCAGGTGGGCAGCGTGCCGTGGCTCCCGCTCGGCGCCAACGTGGCGCTGCTCTTCGGTGGCCTCATGTTCGCGCGCGAGTATCGTCGCGGCAGAGCGGCGCCCTAGCGGCGGCTGGAGCGGGTGGCCAGCTTCATCGGCGACGGCCGGGAGGTCGGATGCCGGCGGAACTCAAGCTCGACCATACGAAGCGGGTTGTACGCACCCGGGCCTGGGATATCGTGACCGCCGGCGACCTCTACGCGCTCTCGAGCCAGGTCCGCGGGCTGTTCGCTGACGGGACCATCGACGCCGCGTGGAGCGAACTGGTGGACTTCCGCGAGGTCACGCGGATGGACTTCGTGCCCGTGGAGGCGGTGCGGGCACTCGCACAGAGCAATCCGTGGCCGAAGGAGTCGCGTCGCGTGATCCTGGCGCCGGTCGCTGTCGTCTTCGGGATGAGCCGGATGTATCAGCTCTTGAGCGCGTCTGATGACGATGCGATCGCGGTGGTGCGCACGGAGGCAGAGGCGCTCGAGTTCCTCGCCGCCGGCGGCGAACCGGCAACCTAGCGCAGACAGGCTGTTGGCATGCGCGCGACTCGCGGCACGAGTCCCGGATGAGGGCACCCTCCAGCTGGAGGATCGTCTGCGCACACGCGTCCTGACCGCGCTCCACATCGTCATCGCGCTCAATGCGATCGGAGGGGGCATCTTCGGCCTCGCCGGAGCCCCCGGAGTGCCGGCGGAGTTGCTCCGCGGTTCACCGTTCGCGAACTACCTCGTCCCGAGTCTCATCCTCTTGGTCGTGGTCGGCGGCGCGCACGCGGCGGCCGGCGGCGGCGTCCTCCGCCGGACGGCTGGGGCCCGCCGACTCAGCCTCGCTGCGGGGGTCATCCTCCTCGCGTGGATCGGGGTGCAGGTCGCCATCATCGGCTATGTCTCGTGGCTGCAACCTGCGATGGCCCTCGCGGCCGGAACGAACCTGGCGCTCGCGTGGGGCCTCTCCCGGCCCTCGGGTGCCCCCGCATAGCGAGCGCTCCCGGCAGCGGGCGCCTCAGCGCGCCAGCGTCTCGAGCGCCCTGCGCGCCTCGGTGACGAGCGGCTGACGCTCGGGGTCCGCCTCGCTCCACCACCGCAGGAACCGCGCGTAGTGGAAGCCCGCGCGCTCCCTCTCCCCGAGGCGTGCGGAGATCTCCGCGCGACGCAGGTGGGAGATCGCGATGAACGCGACGTCGAACGCGTGGGTCATCGCGTCGTACGCCGCGACCGCCTCGGCGTCGCGGCCGAGCTCCCGGAGGAGTTCCGCGCGCAGGAACCGCTCCCGTACCCCGTAGTGGGACAGGTCGCGGATCGGCAGCCAGTCGAACACGAACGAGTCGAGGGCGGCGAGGGCGCCCTCGGCGTTCCCGCTCCTCCGGAGGGCGTCGGCCTCCAGCGCCGCCGCGAGTGCGCGCGCGTGCGGCGACGATGCGCCCCGCAACGCCCCGATCGCCTCGCGCTGCGCACGGGCGTCCCCGAGTCGTCCCGCCAGCAGCCCCGAGAGGTAGTGGCGCATCGCCGTGCCGTGGCTCGGGTCGGCGGCGTCGGGATACGCCGTGAGGGTGGGATGCGACGGTCGCTCGCGGAGCTGGCGCTGGAGCTCGCGGACGCGTTCCGTCGGGATGCCGATGTCGTCTATGGACGCGAGCAATGCCTCCGTCTCGAGCCGCCACGCGCGGAGCTCGGGGGAGTCCAGCGGCGACGGCGGCCGCACACGCAGGCGACCGCGGGCGGGATCGACGTCGGCGAACTCGAACAGCGCGGCCCGGTACCGACGCAGGTCGCGCACGGGCTGCCGCAACGTGGGGAGGAGGTCGTCGCGGACGTTGGGGTTCTCGGCGTAGTTGAGCCCCGCCTGGATCAGCCCGTGCAGGGGGACGTCGGCCAGCGCGCCGGTGGCCGCCGCGACGGCGGCGCGCCCCGACGGGTCGTCCCGCGTCCAGGCGATGAGCGCCTCGATCTCCAGCCGGCGCTCGGCGTCGCCGTGCGTCCGGGAGTACCGTCGGTGGATCGAGTCGAGTGTGCCGAGCCGGCCATCGAGGGCGGCCTGCCGCGCGAGGTGGATCAGCGCGTGGGGATTCGAGGGATCGAGCTGCAGCACGCGTTCGAATGCCGCGTTCCCCTCGCGCGAGGCCCGCCCGCGCGCGGCGTTGTAGTGGAACCGCGTCTCACCGAGCATCATCCACCCCTCGACGTTGTCCGGGTGCGCGGTGATGACGGCCTGGTAGGACCGCTCGGCCTCGTCCGCGGACGCCGACCGGTAGGCGAGGTATCCGCGGATGAGGTCGCGCAGCAGCGGCGTGAGGCGGTCGGCGCGCGCCGCCGCGCGCGCGGCCAGCCGCGTGGACCCTTCGGCGCCGAGCGTGGTGGCCCAGCTCGCGGCGATCGCGTACCGGTACTGCGCGAGGGCGAAGGTGGAGTCGAGCTCGACGGCGGTGCGGAAGGCGTTCGCCGCGCGCGCGTCGAGCCCCGCGCGCATCGCCTGCTCCCCCTCGAGGTACGCCTTGAGCGCCGGGAGCGAGTGCGTGGTGAACGCGCTCAGCCGGATCAGCGACGTGTCACGCCCGACCGCGGTCCCGGCGAGGATCCGTCCCGTGAGGTCGTCCACGAGCCGGAAGATCTCCGTGGTCTCGCCGGCGACATCGGCGGTCGCGACCACGCGGGGACGCCGACGCAGCTCATAGAGCGACGCGCTGATCTCGAGGCGCCCCGCGAGCTCGACGAGCTGTCCGGTGACCATCCAACCGGCGCCGACGCGCCGCGCCGCGGCGGCCCCCTCTTCCACGCCGAGCGTGCGCGACACGTCGTGTCCGAGTCCCGCGAGGACCGCGTGGGGATCGATCGCGCGGAACCCGACGGCCCCGTTCAGCTTGGCGGAGAGGAGGTCGGTCATCCCTTCGCCGAGGTAGGCGAGGTCGTCGCTGCCACGGATCGCGAACGGGAGCACCGCGAGCGTGCGCACCTCGGCTGGTCCCGCGTCCTCCGGCGCGCGCTCGCGGGACACCAGCGCCACGAGGAGAATCGTCACGACGATGCCGACGGCGCCGAGGGCGGCGATGCGCGAGCGTCGGCGGGAGGGCTCGGCCGTCGTGGGGGCCGGGACCGACGGCGACGCGGACGCGCCGATGGAGGCCACCAGTCCCGCGCCCGGACTCCGGCGCGGCGTGATCGATGAGGACGGCGCGGCGACCTGGAGCTCCGCGACGAGCGCGCGGGTCTCCGCCGACGGCGTCAGTTCGAACTCCTCGCGCATTCGGCGCTCGAAAGCCTCGTAGGCCTTGAGGGCGCCGGGTCGGTCCCCGCCCCGCAGCAGGATCGCGATGTGGCGACGGACCGCCGCCTCGTCGTCGCCGGCGAGCTCGGCGGCGCGGCGCGCGTGCTGTGCCGCGGACGCGTGACGGCCCGCTGCGGACTCCGCCTCCGCGAGCTGTGCCGCGCACTCGGCGGCCCGGCGACGAAGGCGGGACCGCTCCTCATCGAGCCAGCGTTCGAAGTCAGGGGCGTCGGCGATGAAGAACCCGGGTAGGAGGTCGCCGCGGTAGAGCGCGAGCGCCTCCTCCCGGCGCCCGGCATCGAGCGCCTCCTCGAACGCGACCGCGTCGCACCAGAGCCGCGAGGCGTCGAGGCCGACCTCGTCGGTGCCGCGGCTCGCGACGGGTTCGTCGCCGATCGCCCGGCGCAGGCGGTGCATCAGCTGCCGCAGGGCGTTGCGCGCGCCCTCGTGGTCGAGTTCGGGCCAGAAGAGCGCGACAAGGGAGTCGCGGCGGTGGAATCCGCGCGGCCGAGCGATGGCGAGGTATGCCAGCAATGCGAGGACGCGCGGCTGACTCAGCGCGCTCGCCGCCTCGGGCGCCGTCTCCCCCCGCAGGTCTGGGGCGCCCAGTGCGCTGAAGCGGATCATCGAGCGGACGGCGGGACCGGGGAGGTGGGCGGCGGGGGCGTTACACCGAGTATAACGCCGCCGGCACAGCGCCGTCACGCGGGTCCCCTACCCTGTCCGCGTCCCCCGACGGAGTCCGTGGTGTCACCGGTCGAGTTCGCCCTCACCTGGATCCTCGCCATCGCCGGCCTCTCGGCGGCCCAGACCGGGCCACCGCGCATCGCCGGCGTCGCGCTCGGCAGCACCGTGGCCGAGGTGGTCCGGGCTGTCGGCCGCCCCGACCGCGACGACGAGTCGCTCGGCATCCGGTTCTGGGAATACAAGGCGCGCGGACTGACCCTCCTCTGGCACGACGGGGAGGCCGGGGTCCAGGGGTTCGTGCTGCGCGACCCGTCGGCCGGGCCGCTCGACGGCGTGCGCGTGGGTGACACCCTCACCGTCCTCGAGCGCCGCTGGGGCACGCCATCGCGCGTGCGGCAGGAGGGCCGCTACCGCGACTTCGCGCACGCGGAGTGGGTGATCAGCGCCGAGGTGGCGAAGGGGAGGATCGTGAGCCTGACCGTGCTGCGCGTTCGGACACCGGACTGAGCCGGGCGGGTCGTCCGCGCAGGGAGTCCATCACTTCACCGATGCGAGGGAGGCAACGATGTCGAAGGTCTTGAGGTGGGTTCGCGTGGCCGCATTCCTGCCGCTGCTGGGCGTGCCGGGATGTGCGACGATCAACACGAAGGTGGACCCGGATGCGCGGAAGGCCGGCGTGCCCGGCGGGACGCGGGTGTACCTGCGAGGGAATGCCCAAGGCGTGCGGGTCTACACCGAGGATGGGACGCCGATGCCGGTCCTCTTGACCGCCGACCCGACCCTCGCGCAGGCGCTCGGCAACGAACTCGGACGCGTCAGCGCCGAGCAGCGCGGGGCGGCGACCTACACCGAGACGATGCGGCTCTCCCCGACCATCTTCCTCGACCAGAAGCAGAAGACGCACACGTTCCGCCTCGTGCGTTCCGACGGATCGTCGGTGCTCGTGACCCGCGAAGGGAAGCTCGGGAAGCGCTATGTCGTGATCGACTGGCTGCTCTTCGCGCCCACGCTCGGCCTGTCCCTCGGGATCGACTGGATGACGGGGCGTTGGCGGATGTTCGAGCACGTGAACGTGGATGAGGAGTTCCGGCGCGCCGCGACGAACGGGAGCCCCCAGTGAACCGTCCCGCCCTCAGGGCTGCGGGCGCCGTCGTCGCAGTCGCCGCCACGGCGATCGCCGCGGCGGCCTCCGCCGCCGGCGCCCAGTCCGCCTGCGGACCGCTCGGCTGCCAGGCACCGGATCTCCGGATCGTCAGTGCCGCGATCGGCTACGAGATGCAGGCGATCACGGGTCTCGACGGCGGGATCGAGGATCGTCGCGGCTCGGCGATCTACCTCTATTTCGACGTCAAGGTCCTCTCGCTCGCGCTGCGCCGGCTGCCGTTCCGCGTGCACGACGCGCTCTATATGGATGTGGCGACCGGCCGGATGTCGAGTGAGCCCCTGAGCGACAACATCGGCCCCGAGGACGGGGATTCGTTCTCGGTGGACTTCGGCTACCACCTGCTGGCCGGCAGGCAGGTGGGGCCGGTGGCGCTGCTCGGCGGACTCGGCTGGCAGTCCGCCGGCTACACCATCGGCGGGACGTCGCTGGACGGCGCGGCGCGGCAGCTCGTCGTGCGCGCGGAATACGGGCCGATCGTCCTCACCGGCTTCCTGCCGGGGGGTGGGCACAAGTCCACCGGCGCCAGGCTCGACGTCCCGTTCTTCCGACGGTTGAACCTGACGGCGATGCTCTGGACCCACGAGGGCGAGATCGACAGCGCTTTCCTGACGAGCGGGACCGCGTCATCCACGACGCTGATGCTCGGGGTGAGGACAGCCGAGATCCGGTGAGTCTCCCCGCTGGTCGCGGCTACTTGCCGACCTCCTTCGGCGCATGGGCGTCCGTCGGGCTCGCGCCGACCCAGACGGATGGGGCGCCCAGCTGTCCCGCGTCGCCCCTCCCCCAGCAGTAGAGGACGTCGCTGGTGGTGATGCCGCAGGTGTGCTGGTAGCCCGGCGAGATGTGCTTCCACTTGTGGCCGCCCGTCACCTTGGCGGGCGCGGTCGTGGCGCCGCTCGAGGAGCCGAGGCCGAGCTGGCCGCGATCGTTGATCCCCCAGCACCAGCCGTCGGCCGCATCATCCACGGCGCAGACGATCGTGATGCCGACCTCGAGGCCGACGAGGGTCTTGCCGAGCGCCACCGGCATCGGGGCGGTCGCGATGGAGAGGATCTCGCCGTTCCCGTACGCGCCGTGCCCCCAGCAATAGCCGGCCCCGGCGAGCGTGACACCGCAGCTCATGTTCCCGCCGGCGGAGATCGTCTTGAACTTCAGTCCGCCGCCGACCGCGACCGGGTAGGGCACGCCGCCGGAGAGGCGTCCGGCCGCCGTCCCGCCGGCGATGCCGAGCTGCCCATTCCAATCCGACCCCCAGCAATAGGCGGTGCCATCGGCGATGATGCCGCAGACGTGGTCCCCGGTGAGCGCGACCGCGATCTCCGTGAAGGAGAGTGAGCCGGCGACGGCGCGCGGCGTGAACAGCACCTCGTGGAGCGTCCCCGAGCCCAGCGACCCGTAGTTGTAGTTCGATCCGATGCACATCGCCGTGCCCGACGTCAGGAGTCCGCACCCGAATCCGGCGCCGAAACCCCACTCGAACGACTTGTACGTCCCGCCTCCCTTGAGGGGCAGCGGTGTCTGCTGGCAGGCGATCGCTCCGCACATCGAGACCCCATCGACGGTCGTCACGCCCGCTGGCGGTTCGACGAAGATCCCGCCGATCGAGAAGGGGTCGTAGCAGTTCACCGCGTCGGTGGAGCGGACGCCGCACAGGATCCCCTCGTAGTTGTAGGTGAGGGTCTTCCACTGGACGCTCCCGGTCACGGGGACCGGCTCGCGGGCGATGCAGGGCCAGTCCCAGCTCGAGCCCCCGAGGCAGGGATTCGCGATCACGTTCGGTCGCGTGAGCTGGAGCGACGCGTTCGCCCCCCAGCAGTAGCCGGTGCCGTTCGTCGCCACGGCACAGGTGTTGACGTATCCGACCCGCACGTAGCTCGCCTTGCCCGGCCAGGCCGGCCCCGGGGGTCCACCGGCCCCATCATCATCGTCCCCGCCGGGAGGGGACAGGAGTTCGCAGGACAGGCAGGTGAGGAGGGACAGCGCGAGGAACAGTGGCTTGAGGGCCCGCATCGAGGTCTCCCGTCGGGTTCGGATGCGCCGCAGTGACGCATGCACGGCCGAAGGTGTGCGGGACGCGTTATGCCGCCGTGCCGAGGGTGTTACGGCGGCGTCCGGCGACCGGCCAGCGGGCTGCGTGCGTGCGAGAGGCGACGTCGCCGATGAGATGACGCGGTCCCCGCCCCCCCATCGGCCGTCAGCGCCCAGGCTCGTGCTGATCGCGGTCCGCTCGGGGGTGCCCGATCTCGACTTGCGGAGCGATTCGGCGGTGGTGCCGCTGGTGGGCAGTCCGACGCTGCCGCTCGTGGAGTCGTGGATCAACGGCCGCGGACCGTATCGCCTGCTCGTCGATCTCGGCGCGAACGTCTCGCTCCTCAGGCGGGACGTGGTGGATGCGGCGCGCGTGGCCGTCGTCGTCGAGCGTGCGACCACGGACATCGTGCGCGCGGAGACGCTGCGCCTCGGCGAGATCGAACTGCGCGACGTCACCCTGGCGTCTTATGACGCGTTGGATGTGGATGGGGTGCTGGGGTACAACATCCTCGCGCACGCCTCATTCACGCTGGACTTCCCGGGACAGCGGCTCGTGGTGCACCGGCGCGTTCTCCCGCCACCCGACGGCCGCAGCGTTCACCTGCTGGTCGTGGAGGGCCGCCTGCCCTACCTGTGGGCGCGCATCGGCGCGGATCGCGTGCTCGTGAACCTCGATACCGGAGCGGCGGAGGAGATGACGGTGCCCTCGTCGCTCGAGCATCGCCTCCGGTGGACGTTCGATCCCCGTCAACGTCGCGTGCTGATCGAAGCGCCGTGACGGTGCAGGCATCCAGTTGACCGGATCGCGCGTCGCCGGAAACACAGAACCCCACGGTGCGATCCGCGACCAAGGTTCAGGTCGTCGGCGCATCGTGGGGTTCCGGTACTACTCTCTGTCAGTTCGGCCCGTCAGTTGTCCCCGTCAGTTGTC
>CAZYUL010000080.1:0-12858 GCA_964650715.1 uncultured Gemmatimonas sp.
TGGGACGACGAGGGGGTCCAGCCCGAGGACTTCCACATCGTGAAGGACGGGATGTTCGTGGACTACCAGACCACCCGCGAGCAGGCGATGTGGCTCGACTGGTGGTACAAGTCGCGCAACATGCCGACGCGGTCGCACGGCTGCTCCTACGCCCAGACCTGGGCCGACGTGCAGTTCCAGCGGATGCCGAACGTGAACCTCCTCCCCGGCGAGCGCGACCTTGTCTGGGAGGACCTCATCGCCGCGACCGACAACGGCATCGCGATCGTCGGCGACGGGTCCTTCTCGATCGACCAGCAGCGCTACAACGCCCAGTTCGGCGGCCAGCTCTTCTATGAGGTGAAGGGCGGGAAGATCACCGGCATGCTCAAGGACGTGGCCTACCAGATGCGGACGCCGGAGTTCTGGAACGCGATGGACATGATCGGCGGACGCCGCAGCTACGAGCTCGGCGGGGCCTTCGGCGACGGGAAGGGACAGCCGGCGCAATCGAATGCGGTGAGCCACGGCTGCCCCCCGACGCGGCATCGGCAGATCAACGTGATCAACACCGGGAGGACCGCGTAATGGCCCCCCGGACGCTCTACGCCATCGCCCCGCACCTCTCGCGCGCGGAGTGCGAGGCCATCACCCGGAAGGTGCTCTCGTTCTCCACGGCGGACGAGTGCCGCGTCACGGTGAACAGCGGGATGCGGCAGAACACCCGCTTCGCCGTGAACCAGATCTCCACGGCTGGCGACGACTACAACGCCAGCGTGAACATCCGGTCGGTCTTCGGGAAGCGGGTCGCCAACGTCAACGTGAACCGGCTCGACGACGCGTCGCTCCGCGCGGCCGTGCAGAACTGCGAGCGGATCGCGAAGCTGGCGCCGGAGGACCCCGAGCTGCTGCCCGAACTCGGGCCGCAGCAGTACCGGGAGTCCATCGTCTGGAGCGATGCCACCGCTTCGCTCGAACCGGAGGCGCGCGCCGAGGCCGTGCGCGCGATCACCGGCCCGGCGCAGCAGGCCGGGCTCATCTCGACCGGCTACCTGGAGGCGAACGCCGGCTCCTTCGCCGTCGCCAACAACAAGGGGCTCTTCGCCTACTCGCGCAGCACCGGCTCGGCGTTCACCACCACCGTCCGCACGCCGGACGGCACGGGGTCCGGCTGGGCCGGCGCGTCGGACAACGACTTCCGGCGGATCGACCCCCGCGCGCTCGCCGAGCGCGCGATCGAGAAGGCGCGCCGTTCGGCGAACCCGGTCGCGATCGAACCCGGTCGCTACACCGTCGTGCTCGAGCCGACCGCGGTCGCGAACCTCGTCCAGCTGATCGGCGGGTCGCTCAACGCGCGCAACGCCGACGAGGGGCGGTCGTTCTTCTCCAAGGCCGGCGGCGGAAACAAGATCGGCGAGAAGGTCGTAGACGAGCGGGTGACACTCACGTCCGATCCGCTCGACCCTCGCGTCCCAGCCAACACCTTCGGCGGCGACGGGATGCCGAATCGCGCCGTCACCTGGATCGAGAACGGCGTCGTGCGGAACCTCGCCTACGACCGCTTCTGGGCCCAGCGCACCGGCAAGGAGCCGGTCTCGGCGGGTGGCACCCTCGCGATGTCCGGCGGCACCTCGAGCATCGAGGAGATGATCGCCTCGACCGAGCGCGGGATCCTCGTCACCCGCTTCTGGTACATCCGGGGCGTGGACCCCCGGACGATCCTCTTCACCGGGCTCACGCGCGACGGGACCTTCCTCATCGAGAACGGGCGCGTCACACGGCCCGTGAAGAACCTCCGTTACAACGAGTCCCCGATCTTCATGCTGAACAACCTCCTGATGATGGGCCGTCCGGAGCGCGTCAGCGCGAGCGAGTCGGGGGGACCGGGGCAGGCGATCATCGTGCCGCCGCTCAAGGTCCGGGACTTCAACTTCACCAGCACGAGCGACGCCATCTGATGACCGACCGCAGGGACTTCCTCCGCCTCACCGGGTCCGCCGCCATCGGGCTCGCCGTGGCCTCCTCGCCACGACGGGCCAGCGCCGCCGCCCCGACGCTCGACGACCTCGACCGCTTCCAGAGCGGCGCCTCGAAGGAGCTGCTCCTCGAGGCGATCAACGCGGCGAAGATGGCCGGCGCCTCCTACGCCGACTGCCGCATCGCGCGCTTCCGGCAGAACTTCGTCGTCACGCGCGAGCAGCAGATCGTGAACGTGGTGGACACCGACACCCTCGGGTGCGGCGTCCGCGCGCTCGTGGACGGCTGCTGGGGCTTCTCGGCGACCCGCAACCTCACGCGCGACGCCGTCACTGCGGCGGCCCGCGAGGCCGTCGCGATCGCCCGCGCCAACCGCACCGCCCGTGACCGCGCGATCAGCCTCGCGCCGACGCCGGCGCATCCGAACGCGAGCTGGAAGTCGGCCTTCACCACCGACCCCTTCGAGGTCCCGCTCGAGCAGAAGGTGGACCTGCTGCTCAAGGCCAACGCCGAGGCGATGAAGGTGCCGAACGTCCGGTTCGTGAACTCGATCCTCTTCTTCGTGAAGCAGGACCGGCAGTTCGCCAGCACCGAGGGTTCGGTGATCGACCAGACGATCGTGCGCAGCTGGCCGCTCTTCACCGCGACCGCGGTCGCGCCGGACTTCTCGGACTTCCAGAACCGTGCCGCGTCGGAGGCCGCGCCGATGGGGCGCGGGTTCGAGTACGTGCTCCAGTGCGACCTCGTCGGGAACGCGCGCAAGTGGGGGGAGCAGGCGGCCGAGAAGCTCTCCGCCAAGCCGGTCGAGGTCGGCAAGTACGATCTCGTCCTCGCGCCGTCGAACATGTGGCTCACGATCCACGAGTCCATCGGCCACCCGACGGAGCTCGACCGCGCGCTGGGCTACGAGGCGAACTACGCCGGGACGAGCTTCCTCGCGCCGCCGGAGGAGAAGCTCGGGACGATGCGCTACGGGAAGGACTTCATGAACGTCCAGGGTGACCGCTCGCAGGAAGGGGCGCTCTCCACGGTCGGCTACGACGATGATGGCGTCGTGCCGGACGACTTCCTCATCGTCAAGAACGGCGTCCTGAACGATTACCAGACGACGAGGGAGCAGGCGCCCTGGCTCTCGGCCTGGTACGCGAAGAACGGACTGCCGGTGCGCTCGCACGGCTGCTCCTACGCCGACTCCTGGGGCAGCGTCGCCTTCCAGCGGATGCCGAACGTGTCGCTGCTGCCGGGCAACGACGGCACCACGTGGGAGGACCTCATCTCCGGCGTGGACAACGGCATCGCGATCGTCGGCGACGGCTCCTTCTCGATCGACCAGCAGCGCTACAACGCCCAGTTCGGCGGGCAGGTCTTCTACGAGATCAAGGGCGGCAAGCTGGGCGGGATGCTCAAGGATGTCGCGTACCAGATCCGCACGCCCGACTTCTGGAACTCGATGGACGGGATCGGCGGTCGCGCGAGCTACGAGCTCGGCGGTTCGTTCTTCGACGGGAAGGGCCAGCCTCCGCAGTCGAACGCGGTGAGCCACGGGTCGCCACCGGCGCGGTTCCGGCAGGTCAACGTCATCAACACCGGACGGAAGGCATGAACGCCCCCAAGAGACTCTCCGAGAGCATCCCGGCGGGGGCGGTCCTCTCCCGCGCCGAGGCCCAGGCGATCGTCGAGAAGGTCGTCAAGATGTCCAAGGCCGATTCGATCAACGTCACGCTCAACACGAACTACAACACGAACGTCCGCTTCGCCGACAACCAGATGAGCACCGCTGGTTCGCTGGTGGACGCCGGGGTCGCGGTCCAGAGTTCCTTCGGCCCCAAGCACGCGGTGGTCACCACGAACGACCTCTCCGACGAGTCGCTGCGGCGCTGCGTCGAGCAGTCGGAAGTGCTGGCGCGGCTCGCGCCAGACGACCCCGAGGCGATGCCCGAGCTCGACCCGCAGCGCTACGTGGACGTCAACGCGTACTTCGACTCCACCGCCGGGGTGGATGCCGCGGCGCGCGCCCAGGCGGCGCTCACCGCGCTCGCGCCGGCGCGGAAGGCCGGCGACATCAAGGCCGCCGGCTACCTCGTCGCCGGCGCCGGCTGCACCGCGCTCGCGAACAACAAGGGGATGTTCGCGTACCATCGCGCCACGAGCGTCAATTACACGCTCACCGTGCGCACCACCGACGGCACCGGCTCCGGCTGGGCCGCGGCGGACCATCCCGACTGGCGGCAGATCGACTTCGAGAAGGTCAGCGCACGCGCGATCGAGAAGGCCCGCGCGTCACGCCAACCCGCCGCGATCGAACCCGGCCGCTACACCGTCATCTTCGAGCCGCAGGCGGTCGGCGACGTCGTGCAGCTCATAGCGTTCTACGCCGACGCGCGCCAAGCCGACGAGGGTCGTTCCCCCTTCTCGAAGCAGGGGGGAGGTAACAAAGTCGGCGAGAAGATCGTCGATCAACGGGTGTCGATCTACTCGGATCCCGCGGACGCGCAGCTGCTCGCGCAACCGTTCGATGGCGAAGGGCTGCCGATCGCGCGTCAGGTGTGGGTCGAGGGCGGCACGCTGAAGCAACTGCAGTACTCGCGCTTCTGGGCGAGGAAGCAATCCAAGACGCCGACGGGTGGCGCGACGTCGCTGAAGATGGCCGGCGGCACCGACTCGATGGAGGCGATGATCCGCTCGACGCAACGCGGCATCCTGGTCACCCGGTTGTGGTATCTTCGCGAGGTCGATCCGCGCACGATCCTTTACACGGGATTGACACGCGACGGGACATTCCTTATTGAAGAGGGTAGGATTTCGCGCTCGATCCGCAATCTTCGCTTCAATGAGTCGCCGCTTTTCATGTTGAACAACCTCGAGATGCTCGGACCGTCGGAGCGCCTCGCAGGGACGGAAGCCGGTGGAGCGGTCGCGATGCCGGCGCTGAAAGTCAGGGATTTCAACTTTACCAGCCTCTCTGAGGCTGTCTGAGATGCGGGAGACCTAGCGCTTCCGCATGACCCACCGATCCACCGGGGGATCGGCCGGGATGAACCCCTCCTATCCAGGAGATTGCACCATGGCTGCGAAGAAGAAGAAGGCGAAGAAGGCGACCAAGAAGAAGGCCGCCAAGAAGAAGTAAGCTGGCCAGCTTCACCACAGGGGGATCGGTCGAGAGACCGGTCCCCTTGTTGCTGCACGGCAGATGGAAGGTGGAAGCAAGAAGGGCCGCCTGAACAGGCGGCCCTTTCCACTTTCCACCATTCACCTGCGGTTCACGCTGCCCGATGCGTCCCGCTCGCCACCGGCTCCGGCTCCTCCGGCACGGGTCCCCACACGTACGCCGACACGCGCGTCGTCGCCTCGGCGCGACTGCCGTTCGAGATGATGATGCCAAGGGGCTCCTCGGTGAGGAGCTCGGTGCTGTTGATCCGGTCCATGCGCGCGCCCATCTGCGGTTGACTCCTGGCGGGTCCGCTCGGACCCACTCTTCCGCTGATAGACGTCGCACGTGGGATGCCAGTTTCCCAAAGCATCCATGCCGTTGCAGCACAACGGTTTGGGACTCGTCCGCGTGGCTCACTGAAAGGCCCTCGTCGCACTTCGACACGACCCGCCGCGCGTCAGGCGTGTCGTTGCGTTACGCCACCTGCTTCCGCGCGACGAAGGTGCGCGTCGCGCCGGGCTCCGGCACGAGCGATATCTCCCAGCCGTCGTACCGGCTCCGCAGCTCGTCCTCCGAGAGCACGGCCTGCCCGGCGACCAACGTCTCGATCAGGTGCACTCCGCCGTCGGTCGTCGCCCGCTGGAGGAGCGCGAAGACCTGCTCGCGCTCCACGTCGGAGAGGCCGGCGAAGGCCGCCGGCGTGCAGATCACCGCGGCGAGCGGACCATCGGGGGTGAAGCTCACGAGGTCGGCGGCGAATCCGCGGACCTTCTCCGTCAGCCCGGCGTCCCGCGCGGCGCGTAGCACGCGGTTCACCACGGCGACCTCCGGCTCGATCGCGGTGACCTCGCAGCCGTTCGCGGCCAGGTAGAGCGCCGACCCCTCGACGCGGGCGCCCGCGACGAGCACCTGCGCCATCGCGTGCTTGGCGGGGATCGCCTTCCTGAGAGGCGTGTCCGGACGGAGGCCCCAGTGCTCGGGACGCCGCAACTCGTTCGCGTTCCGCTCGCGCCGCTTCTTCCACGTCGCGTAGGTCGGCAGGCGAAGTCGCTTGGCGATGATCCGGTCCACCTCGTCGGCGAGCATCACCTCGCGCATCCCCAGCTGGGTGCCCTCGTCGAGCGCGCGCGCGGCCTCGGTGGCGATGCTGTGGAGGAACGCGGTGGAGACCGAGTTCTTGTAGTCCTCGACCTCGCGCTCGACGTACCGCTGGTACTCGTGCTGGAGCGATCGGGGCGAGTGGCTCTTCGCCATCGGGGGTCGTGGTCCTCGCTCGGCGTTCCGTCCAACCTAAGCGCGCGCCGGGTGCGGACAACCCCTCGTCACCCCGGCTCGACGTGCACCGTGACGTCGGCGCTCCCCACCGCGACGCCGATCGCGCGCTCGACGGCGTCGGCGATCGCGTGGGCGTGCTCGACGTCGAGTCCGCCGGCGACGGTGATCGTCACCTCCACGAAGACCGTGCCGGCGCTGTTCACGCGCGAGCGGATCCCGCGGGTACCGGTCACTCCCGGCACCCCGAGCGCCGCGCCCCGCACCCGGTCGGCGGCGATGCCCCGCTCGTCCACGAGCACCGGGACCGTGACGCGGAGGATCTGCCATCCACTCCAGGCGATGATCGCGGCCACCGCGATCGCGAGCAACGGATCGGTCAAGCCGAGTCCGAGGCGCGCCACGGCCAGCGACATCACCGCGAGCGCCGTGACGAAGAGGTCGCCCATGGTGTGGGCGGCGTCGGCGAGGAGCAGCGGGCTCCCCAGGGCGCGCCCGCGCCGCCGCTCGTAGGTGACCACCACGACGTTCACCGCGGCCGTCGCGAGGAGGAGCGAGATCCCCGCGCGATCCGGGGGATCGAGCGGCGCGGGGTCGAGCAGGCGCTGGCCGGCGCCCCGCAGCAGCTCGAAGCATGAGATCGAGAGGAACCCCACGATCGCGAGCGCCCCGACGGTCTCGAACTTGTCGTGACCGTAGGGGTGGTCCTCGTCGGGACCGCGGGCGGCGACCGCCACGATCACGATCGCGACGACATTATTCAGGGCATCCAGCGCGCTCTCGAGCGTCGCGCCGAGCACCGTCAGGCTCCCGGTCCGGTACGCCACCATCGCCTTCACCGCCACCACCAGGATGTTCAGCGCGAGGATGACGGCAAGCGTCCGCTGGATCGCGGCGGTGCGCTCGAGGTCCTTCCGGTCGGGCGGCGTCACCCAAGGAAGCTCCGGGCGCATGGGCCTCCCGGTCAATGGCGGGGCCCCCCGCGCGGTGTCGGACGTTGCCTGAGCTCCCGGAGGTCGAGTTCGCCGTGCGATGGCTCCGCGAGCAGGTCGTGGGGCGCCGCATCACAGGGGTCCAGGCGCATCATCCGTCCCAGGGCCGGCAGTTCGCGTCGCGCGATCGGGCGCGGGTGACGGGCCGCCGCATCTCCGGCGTGGAGCGACGCGGGAAGCATCAGTTCCTCCGCCTCGACGACGGCGCGATGATCCACGTCCACTTCCGCCTCGACGGCGACTGGGTCGTGCGACCTTCCCGTGGGGCGTTGCCGCGCCATGCGCGCGTGAGCCTCCTATTGGGCCGTCACCGGTTGGCGCTCACCGACCCGCGGGCTCTCTGTACGCTGCGCTACGTCGCGCCGGGCCACGATCCCGGACTCGCCCTCGGTCCGGAACCTGAGGACCCCGCGCTCACCGCCATCCATCTCCGGGCGCGGCTCTCGACGCGCCGCGCGCACATCAAGCCGCTGCTCCTCGACCAACGGCTGCTCGCCGGCGTGGGCAACATCTACGCGACCGAGGCCTGCTGGCACGCCCGCATCCATCCCGCAGCGCGGGCCGACCGCTTCTCCCTCGTGCGCGTCGAGCGGCTCCTCGTCGGCCTCCGACGCACCCTCCGCGACGGGCACGAGAACGCCGGGCGGTACCATCGCGGCGAACGACCGATCCCGTTCGAGGCATACGACCGCGATGGGGAGCGGTGCACCCGCTGCGGTGGTCGCATCCGGCGCGTGGAGCAGGCCGGACGCGGCACCTGGTACTGTCCGCGCTGCCAGCGGCGTTAAGGACGGTCCGCACGGGGTTGTGAGGCGGGGTCAGGCCGTGTCGGTCAGCGGACGTCTCAGTCCGCCGCCTCGAGCAGCGCGCCCTTCAGGTAACCGGTCTCGGGGATCGTCAGCACCTCGGGGTGGTCCGTCGGCTGCGCGGTGAGCGCGCGGAGGATCATCCGCCGGCCGCTGTCGGCCGCCGCGCGCTGCAGCATCGCGAGGAACTCCGCCTTCCCGACGTGATAGGAGCAGCTCGCCGTGTAGAGCAGCCCGCCCGGCGCGAGCAGCCGCATCGCGCGGAGGTTGAGGTCCGTGTAGCCGCGGAGCGCGCCGGCGATCGAGGCGCGATTCTTGGCGAACGCGGGCGGGTCCACCACGATGGTGTCGTAGCGCGCGCCGTCGCGCTCCTCGCCGCGCAGGAAGTCGAATGCATCGGCCTCGACCGTCTCGATGTTCGTGAGCCCGTTGAGCTCGGAGTTGGCCGCCGCGCGCTCGAGGGCGGCGGCCGAGGCGTCCACCGCGCGCACGACATCAGCGCGTGCCGCCAGGTGCAGGGCGAACGATCCGTGATAGCTGAAGAGGTCGAGCGCGCGACCACGGGCGACGCCTCCCACCAGGGCGCGGGCCTCGCGCTGGTCGAGGAAGGCGCCGGTCTTCTGGCCCGTGTGCGGGGCGGCGAGGTAGCGCACGCCGTGCTCCCGCACCTCGATCGCCTCGGGGACCGTCCCGCGGAGCGGTTCGACCGCCTTCGGGAGTCCCTCTCGGGCGCGCACACTCGCGTCGTTCCGCGCGAGGATCCCCTGCGCGCCCGTGAGTTCCGCGAGCGCCGCGACGATGGGCTCGCGGAACGCCTCAAGGCCCGCCGACAGCAGCTGGATCACGAGCCATCGGTCGAATCGGTCCACGACGAGCGAGGGGAGGGCGTCCCCCTCGCCATGCACGAGCCGGCAGGCATTGGTTTCGTCGCCGAGGATGCCGGCGCGTCGGGTGATCGCGGCGACGAGCCGTGCGCGCCACCACGCGGCATCGAGTCGCGCGCGCGGGTCACGGGACACGAACCGCAGCGAGATCTCGGAGCGCGGGCTCCAGAGCGCGGTCCCGAGCGCGCGCCCCTTGGGATCCTGCACGCGCACGGCGCCCGGGGGCTCCTCGGGCGCGGCCACGAGGTCGGAGCGGAAGATCCACGGGTGGCCTTCCTGCCACCGGCGCGCGCCGCGCGCCGAGATCCTCGCCATCGGGAGTTCGGACATGCCGCCGAATCTAGCGGTGCCGGACGGATCGCTGGCGCGGTCCGCGCACCCCACGCATCTTCGCGCCGTGGCCGTCCCTCCTCCACGATCCCGCGGCGTCCGCGCCTTCCGAGGCGCCACCACGGTCGCCGCCGACGAACCCGCCCTCATCCGTGAGGCGGTGATCGAGCTGCTCGAGACCCTGCTCGATGACAACGACCTCGCCGCGCACGACGTGATCTCGGCGGTTTTCACCGCGACGCCGGACCTCGTGAGCGAGTTCCCCGCGCACGCCGCGCGGCTCATCGGGTGGACCGACATCCCGCTGCTCTGCGCGCAGGAACTCCCCGTGGCGGGCGCCCTGCCGCGCTGCATCCGGGTGATGCTGCACGCCGAGACGCGGCGGCAGCGCGCGGAGGTGCGGCACGCCTACCTCCGTGAGGCCGTGCTGCTCCGGCAGGACCTGCTGTCGGACTGAGCGCGCTGGCGCCCGGCGTCAGTCCCCGGGCGGACTCGTCGCCGGGGAGTCCGCCGAGTCCGGAGGTGGTCGGGTCGCGCCGACCGCCTTCTGTGCCTGCTCGAGGTCGCGTTGCCGCGCCGCAGCCCGCGCGATCGAGTCGGCCCGCGCGATGGAATCGCGACGCGCCAGCGTGTCCCGCCGCGCCTCGGCGCGCACCATCGCGATCGCGGCGAGGTGCTCGCGATACGTCGTGCGGAACACGTGGTGCCCGTCGGGATGCGCGACGAAGAAGAGGTAGGGCACGTCCGCCGGGTAGAGTGAGGCCTCGAGGCTCGCCGCCCCCGGCGCGGCGATCGGTCCCGGTGGCAGGCCCGAGCGCCGGTACGTGTTGTACGGCGACTCCACGCGCAGGTCGCGGTAGAGCACGCGCCCCGGGCGGCGGCGCTGCGCATAGTGGATCGTGGGGTCGGCCTGCAGCGGCATCCGGATCCGCAGGCGGTTGAGGTACACCGCCGCCACCGTGGGCCGCTCCGCTCCCTTGCGGACCTCCTTCTCGACGATGGAGGCGAGTGTCACGATCTCGTGACGGCTGAGCTTTACGGTGTCCAGGCGGGCGGTCCACTCGGGCTTCCACACCCGCTCGAAGCGGCGCACCATCAGGTCCACGGCCTGGCGCGCGTTGATCCCCACCGGGAAGTCGTAGGTGTCCGGGAAGAGGTATCCCTCGAGCGTGGGGAGACCGCGTGGGACGCCGACTCGGCGGAGCAGGGCGGTGTCCCGCACCGCGGCCTCCAGCGACTCCGCCGGGAGCCCGAGCCCGGCAGCGAGGAGCGGGATGATCTCCCAGAGCGGCAGTCCCTCGCGGATCGTCACGCGGTTCACGAGGCCGCGCCCCTCGCGCAGCGCGGTGAGGATCTCGTTCCAGCTGGCCCCCCGCCGGATGATGTAGGTGCCGTATTCGATGCGTCGGTCGAGCCCCCGCCGCGCGGCGTAGAATCCGAAGACGCGCGGGTAGCGGATGACGTCGTGCGCGGCGAGCGATTCCGCGGCCTCGCGGAACGAGGAGCCCCGACGGATGGTGAGGGTGACGTTCGACTGGTCGCCGGAGCTGCACGCGGCCGTGGCGACGGTGACCAGGAAGGCCGCTGCGAGGAGGAGGCGCCTATCCATCTCCCGGCTCCCGGGCTACGCCGCCCTCGACTTCGGTCCGTCCCCCTTCCATCAGCCGCAGGGCGTGCTGCAGCAGCACCGTCGCCGCCAGCGCGTCCACGTCGCCCCGGCGGCCGCGGGTGGAGCCCTCCATCTCCTTCACCGTCCGGAGCGCGAGGGCGGTCGTGAAGCGTTCGTCCACGAGCTCGCAGGGGAGGCCGGTGCGCTTCCCGAGTTCGAGCGCGAGGCGTCGCGCCTCGGCGGCGCGCGGTGTGTCCTCCCCCTCCTCGTCGAGCGCGAGTCCCACCACGAACCCTTCGGCGCCGAGTTCCTCGGCCTTCGCGATGAGCGCGGTGAGCGGGGGGCGCTTCCCGGCGCGGCGCTCGAGATGCCCCGCCGGACTCGCGACCGTCCCGGTGGGATCGCTCGTCGCGAGCCCCACCCGCCGGTCCCCGAGGTCCACCGCGAGCCATCGCCGGCGCCACCGTCCGCTCACGCTCCCTCCGCCATGCGTTGGAAGAACTCCTCGTTCGACGACGTCTGCGCCAGGCGCCGGAGGACGAAGTTCGTCGCCTCGTCGGGCGCCATGTCCCCTACGAAGTGCCGCAGCAGGAAGATGCGGTTCCGCTCCTTGTCCGTCAGGAGGAGCTCCTCCTTGCGCGTCCCCGACTTGCCGATCTCGAACGCCGGGTAGATGCGGCGGTTCGCGATGTCGCGGTCGAGGACGATCTCCATGTTGCCCGTGCCCTTGAACTCCTCGAAGATCACCTCGTCCATCCGCGAGCCGGTGCTGACGAGCGCGGTCGCGACGATCGTGAGCGATCCGCCCCCGTCGATGCGACGCGCGGCGCCGAAGAACCGTTTCGGCCGCTCCATCGCTTTCGCGTCCACGCCGCCGGAGAGGATGCGGCCCGACATCGGCTGGATCGTGTTGTACGCGCGGGCGAGCCGCGTGATCGAGTCGAGCAGGATGACGACGTCCTGTCTGGCCTCGACCAGCCGCTTGGCCTTCTCGATCACCATCTCCGCCACCTGCACGTGGCGCTTCGCGGGCTCGTCGAAGGTCGAGGCGATCACCTCCGCCGTCGGGCAGGTCGCGATGAAGTCGGTGACCTCCTCCGGCCGCTCGTCGATCAGCAGCACGATGAGCCGGACCTCCGGGTGGTTCTCGGCGATCGCGTTCGCCATCCGCTGGAGGAGCAGCGTCTTGCCCGCGCGCGGAGGGGCGACGATCAGTCCGCGTTGTCCCTTCCCGAGCGGGGCGATGAGGTCGGCGAGGCGCATCGAGAGGCCGCCCGACTTCGACTCGAGGCGGATCCGCTGGTCGGGGTAGAGCGGGCGCAACGCGTCGAAGGCGACGCGGTTGGCGACGCCCTCCGGGGGCTGGCCGTTGATGGACTCGAGGTGGAGCAGCGCGAGGTACTTCTCCCAGTGCTTCGGCGGCCGGACCTTCCCGCGGATCGTGTCGCCGGTGCGGACGCCGAAGCGGCGGATCTGCGTCTGCGAGACGTACACGTCGTCGGGGCCGGCGAGGTAGCTGTTCTCCGGCGCGCGGAGGAACCCGTGGCCCTCCGGGACGATCTCGAGCGTCCCCTCCACCATCAGCGTGTCGCCGCGCGCGAGGAGCGCGTGCTCGATGGCGAGCAGCAGGGCCGCGCGGTCGCGCGCGTCCGCATCAGGGACGCCGAGCTCATCGGCGAGTCGCTGCAGCTCGGCGAGCGGCATGCGGCGGAGGGAGGAGATGTCCACGGGGGAGAGCGCTCGGGGCCGCCGGCCGCGCGCATCGGGGCGCGGAGGGGAGGGGGCGTGCCCGGTTCGAAGGGGATGCGCGAGGCGGGATTCGAACCCACGACCTTCGGCTCCGGAGGCCGACGCTCTA
>CAZYUL010000081.1:0-12724 GCA_964650715.1 uncultured Gemmatimonas sp.
CGACGCCGTCGCGGCGATGGGGGAGCGGCTCTCCGCGCCGATCGTCGCGGCGGCGCTGGCGCGCGCCGGGTTGCCGGCGGCCTGGGTGGATGCGCGGAAGGTCATGGCGACGACGGACGAGTTCGGGAAGGCGACCCCGCGACCGGACGAGATCGCGGTCGCGTCGCGCGCGCACCTCCTGCCGCTGCTCCGCGCCGGGCAGGTCCCGGTGCTCGGCGGCTACATCGGCGCGACGGCGGACGGCGTCACCACGACGCTCGGGCGCGGGGGATCGGACTTCTCGGCGTCCCTGCTCGGCGCGGCGCTCGAGGCCGAGGCGATCGAGATCTGGACCGATGTGGACGGGATGCTCACGGCGGACCCGCGGGTCGTGCCGGACGCGAAGCTCATCGACCATATCCGCTTCGACGAGGCCGCCGAGCTCGCGAGCTTCGGCGCGAAGGTGCTGCATCCGAGCACCATCGCGCCCGCCGTGCGGAAGGGGATCCCCGTCTTCGTCTTCAACTCTCGGCGACCCGAGGGCACCGGGACGCGGATCACCTTCGACGCCCCCCGCCTGGCGGTGAGGGCCATCGCCGGCAAGGCGCGCGTGGTGGTGGTGAAGGTCCGCTCGCCACGGATGCTGGCGACCCCGGGTGCGCTCCGCGCCATCTTCGAGGTGTTCGAGCGGAACCGTACGTCGGTCGATGTGGTCGCGACCTCGGAGGTCTCGGTGTCCGTCACGGTGGACGACGACCAGCACCTCGATGCGATCGTCGCGCAGCTCAGCGCCTTCGGCGACGTCGCGGTGGAGCGCGGCCGGGGCATCGTCGCGCTGGTCGGCGCCGGGCTCGGCGAGAGCACGGTCACGATGGCGCGGGCGCTGGATGCGCTACGGGAGCTCCGGCTCCACATGCTCTCCCTCAGCGCCACGGGGATCAATCTCACGCTGATCCTGGACGGCGACGACATGCCCGAGGCGATGCGTCGCCTGCACGCGGAGTTCTTCGGCGGAGGCGCCCGGTGAGACGGCTCGCGATCCTCGGCGACGGCAGGATGGGGACGATGGTGGCGGCGCTGGCGCCGTCCGCCGGCTTCGAGGTCGTCGCGCACCGCGGTGCGGCGGACGCCGAGGCGCCGGTCACGCGCGCGGCGCTCGGCGAGCCCGACGTCGTCGTGGAGTTCACGGTGCCCGCGGCCGCGCCGTCACTCGTACGCGCCTGCGCGCGCGCCGGGCTTCCAGTCGTGAGCGGGACGACCGGGTGGGACGGCGAGCGCGACGCGGTCGAGGCGGAGGTCCGCGCGTCGCGCGGGGCGCTGCTCTGGGCGCCTAACTTCGCGATCGGCGTCCATCTCTTCGCCGCCGTGGTGGCCGACGCGGCGCGCCGCTTCCTCGTCCCTGCGGCCGGCTTCGACGCGCACCTCATCGAGACGCACCACGCGCAGAAGCTCGACGCACCCTCGGGGACCGCCAAGCTCCTCGCCGAGCGCGTCGGCCGCTCCGCCGCGCGCCCGGTCCCGATCACCAGCGTGCGGACCGGTCACGTGCCGGGCACGCACGAACTCGTGCTCGACGCCCCGTTCGAGCAGGTCCGGCTCGTGCACGAGGCGCGGGACCGTCGCGCCTTCGCCTCCGGTGCCCTGACCGCCGCGACCTGGCTCATCGGCCGACGCGGGGTCTTCACCCTCGACGACGTCCTCGGAGGGGAGGCGAGATGACCTCACGTCCGCTGCGCGGGGCGATGACCGCGCTGATCACGCCGTTCGAAGCCACGGGCGCGGTGGATGAGCGCGCGCTCGCCGCGCTGGTCGAATGGCAGGTCGCCGAGGGGATCGACGGGCTCGTGCCCGTGGGATCCACCGGCGAGGCCGTCACCCTCTCGCTCGTCGAGCGCGAGCGGATCGTGCGGATCACGGTGGAGCGGGCTGCCGGCCGCGTGCCGGTGATCGCCGGGGCGGGGTCCAACGACACCGCGGTGGCGATCGAGAACTCCCGGGTCCTGGCGAAGGCTGGCGCCACGCACCTGTTGCACGTGTCGCCGATGTACAACAAACCGCCCCAGCGTGGGCTCATCGCGCACTTCCGCGCCATCGCCGACGCGAGTCCGGTGCCGATCGTGCTCTACAACGTGCCGGGGCGGACCGCGAGCAACGTCCTGCCGGAGACCACGCTCGCGCTCGCCGAGCATCCGAACATCGTCGCGGTGAAGGAGGCGTCGGGGAACCTCGACCAGATCGGAGCGATCATCCGGCAGCGTCCGAAGGGGTTCTCGGTGCTCTCCGGCGACGATGCCCTGACACTCGCGGTGATGGCCGCCGGGGGAGAAGGCGTGATCTCGGTGATCTCCAACGCCGTGCCGCGGGCGGTGGCGGACCTGGTGGCGGCGGCCGCGCGCGGCGACGTCGCGGTGGCCACGGACCTCCAGCAGCGTCTGTCGCCGTTGACCGACGCGGCATTCGTCGAGTCGAACCCGATCCCGATCAAGGCGGCGCTCGCGATGATGGGTCGCGCCAGGAACCAGTTGCGCCTGCCGCTGGTCCCGATGGCCGCCGCCCACGAGCCGACGTTGCGGACCGCGCTCGCCGCCGCCGGGGTCGCCCTGTGACGACGCTCGACCACTCCGCGCTGATCTCCCGCGTGGACACGCTCTTCGCGCTCAAGGGCGACGCCCTGCCGCCGGAGGCCGAGTCCGTCGTGGAAGCGCTCCTCGGCGCGCTCGAACGCGGCGAGGTGCGCGCGGCGATCCGCGGTCCCGACGGGGCGTGGCGCGCGGTCGCGTGGGTCAAGCGCGGCATCCTCCTCGGCTTCCGCGTCGGGCGGATGGTGGAGCAGGGGATCGAGGGTACCCCGTTCCGGTTCTTCGACAAGCACACCTATCCCACGCGACCGCTCACCCTGGCCGACCAGGTGCGAGTCGTGCCCGGCGGCTCGACCATCCGTCGTGGCGCATACCTCGCGCCCGGGGTGGTCTGCATGCCCCCGATGTACGTGAACGTCGGCAGCTGGGTCGGCGCGGGGACGATGATCGACTCGCATGCGCTGGTGGGATCGTGCGCGCAGGTCGGCGCGCGCGTACACCTCAGCGCGGCCGCGCAGGTCGGCGGCGTCCTCGAACCGGTGAACGCGACCCCGGTCGTGATCGAGGACGATGTCACGGTCGGTGGCAACTGCGGCATCTACGAGGGCACCGTCGTCCGCGAGAAGGCGGTCATCGGCGCCGGTGTCGTCCTCACCCGGGGGACGCCGGTGTTCGACCTCGTGCGCGAGACGGTGCATCGCGCGACGGCCGACCGCCCACTGGAGATCCCGGCGGGCGCCGTCGTGGTCCCGGGCGCGCGCGCCGTGCGCGGCGGCTTCGGGGCGGCGGAGGGACTCTCGGTGCAGACGCCGGTCATCGTCAAGTACCGCGACGAGAAGACGGACGTCGCGACCGCGCTCGAGGCATGGCTGCGCTGATGGCGCCGTGCCCACGGGGGTGCGGATGATCCACCTCACCGTGCCCGGCGACAAGTCCATCTCGCACCGGGCGCTGATCCTCGCGGCGCTGGCGCGCGGCCGCTCGCGCATCCGCGGGCTCCTGCGATCCGCCGACATCCGATCCACCGCGGAGGCGCTCCGCGCACTGGGCGCGACCGTCCCCGGACTCGAGGAGGAGACCGTGGGGATCGACGGGGTCGGGCTCCGCGGCCTCCGGGCGCCGTCCCGCGACCTCGACTGCGGGAACAGCGGCACGACCGCTCGGCTGGTCAGCGGTGTCGTCGCCGGTGCGGGGCTCCGCGCGCGGCTCGTCGGGGACGCGAGCCTCAGCCGGCGTCCGATGCGCCGCGTGGCGGCGCCGCTGGAGGCGATGGGAGCGCGCGTCGAGCTCCCACCCCACGGCGGCCTGCCGATGACCATCCACGGCGCCCGACTCCACGAGGTCTCCTGGCGCCCCGAGGTGGCGAGTGCCCAGGTGAAGGGGGCGATCCTCCTTGCCGGTCTCGTGGCCGACGTGCCGGTCTCCGTCGCCGAGCGTGCTCCGACCCGCGACCACACCGAGCGGATGCTGCGGGCGCGCGGCGTCGAGGTCCGCGACGACGACGGTGTCGTCTCGCTCCACCCGGCGGGGCGGCTCGATCCGCTCGACATGACCGTGCCGGGGGACGCCTCGAGCGCGGCCTTCTTCGCGGGCCTCGCCGCCATCGGCGCCGCGCGGGAGGCGGTGGCGCTCGACGGCGTCGGCGTGAACCCGGGGCGGATCGGGGCCTTCGACGTGCTCGCGCGGATGGGGGCGCGCATCGCGACGGAGGATCCGCGCGACGAGGGCGGGGAACCCGTTGCGCGGGTCGTCGCCGACCACGGGCCGCTCCGCGGAACGGTCATCACGCCGACGGAGGTCCCGTCGTTGATCGACGAGCTGCCGCTCCTCGCCTGCGTCGCGGCCTGCGCCGAGGGCGAGACGCGAGTCACCGGCGCGGCGGAGCTCCGCGTGAAGGAGAGTGACCGCATCGCGGCGGTGGTCGCGAACCTCCGTGCCGTCGGCGCCGAGGCCGCTGAGCTGCCTGACGGATTCGTGGTGCGCGGCGGCGACCGGGCGCTATCGGGCCGGGTCGTGACGCACGGGGACCATCGCCTGGCGATGGCGTTCGGCGTGCTCGGCGCGCGACCGGGCAACGCGATCACGGTGGACGACCCGTCGTGCGCGGTCGTCTCGTACCCTACCTTCTGGCATGACCTCGAGCGGCTCTGCCGGGCCTGAGCGACGTCGTCCGCTGGTGGTGGCGATCGACGGTCCCGCCGCGTCGGGGAAGTCATCGACCGCACAGTGGGTCGCGCGTGAGCTCGGATTCCGGCACGTGGATTCGGGTGCGCTCTACCGGGCGGCCACCGCCGCGGTGCTGCGTCGCGAGCCGTCGGCGGCGCGCTGGAGCGAGGACCTCGTGCTCGCGGCCGCCAAGGGCGTCTCCCTCGCACCGGGTGACACGACCTTCCATCCGCGGATCGATGGCGCGCAGGTGGAGGAGGAACTCCGGGGCGCCCAGGTGACGGCGAACGTGTCGGTCGTCGCGCGGATGCCCCGGGTGCGGGAGTGGGTGAACGCGACGGTGCGGCAGGCGGCCGAGGGACACGCTGTCGTCGTGGATGGCCGCGACATCGGGACCGCCGTCTTCCCGCGGGCGCGGGTCAAGATCTTCCTCGTCGCCGACCCGTGGGAGCGCGCGAAGCGCCGGCTCCTTCAGCGGCTGGGTCGGTTACCGACCGAGGATGAGATCGCCGACGAGACTGACGCGTTGGTCCAGCGCGATGCGAAGGACGAATCCCAGACGCAGCGGGCACCCGACGCGGTGCTGATCGACACGACCTTCCTCACGCAGGAGGAGCAGGTGGAGCGGATCGTCGCGTTGGCACGGCGTGCGTCGCGATGACCGGCGTGGCGATGCCCCGTGAGAGCCGCGGCAGGGCCAGCTGGCGGCGGCTCAGCCAGCCCGAGTAGAGCGATTCGCGCTCGTAGCGGCGCATGACGGTCTTGCAGGCGACGACCGCGAGCATCAGGGGCATCACGAGCTCGAAATCGTGCGTCATCTCGAAGACCAGGAGGATCCCGGTGATCGGCGCTCCGGTCGCGCCGGCCACGGTCGCTCCCATCCCGGCCAGCGCATAGAGCGCGGGGTCGATCGCGGTCCCGGGGAGCGCCGCCTGCGCGATCGCGCCGAACGCGCCCCCGACCGCGGCGCCGACGAAGAGGGCGGGCGTGAACACGCCGCCGGACCCTCCGAGGTTCAGCGTCAGGCTCGTGGCGAGGATCTTCGCGCCGGCGAACGCGAGGAGCGTCCACCACGGCAGCCGGCCGAAGAGGTCCAGCGGGGCCGCGAGATGGCCGTCCCCGGCCACCGCACCGCCCGTCAGGTAGACGAGGAGCCCGACGCCGAGGCCGCCCAAGAGCGGCAGCCGCCAAGCGGGTCCACGATGGAGCCGACTGAACGCCTCCACCCGGAAGAACGTGCGGACGAAGAAGGTCGACACGAGGGCGCAGGCCACGCCGAGCGCCGGGAGCAGGAACGCGACCTCCCACCAGGCGAGAGCACCAAGCTCGCCGGGGACCGGGAACGCGGGACCGCTGCCGAAGAGGCCCCGCGCGACGACCGCGGCGATCACGGAGGAGACGACCACGGGGGAGAAGGACCCGCCGGCGAAGGTGCCGAGGATCTCCTCGAGGGCGAAGAAGGCGCCGGCGAGCGGCGCGTTGAAGGCGGCCGAGATCCCGCTCGCCGCACCGCACGCCACCAGGATCCGCAAGTGGTCGGCGCGTTCGCGGAACATCCGTCCCAGCCACGAGGCGAGCGCGGCGCCGACGACGACGACCGGCCCCTCGCTGCCGGCGGATCCCCCGCCGCCGATGGTGATGGCGCTGGCGATCGTACGTGCCACGGCGGGCCGGGGTGGGATGCGGCCGCGTCGAAGGTGCACGGCCGCCATCACGTCGGGGACGTTCAGCCCATCGACGCCCCGCCCCGGGACGCGCACGGTCCAGCTGGCGAGGTAGAGCGCCGCGCTGGTCACCACGGGCCGCAGGGCGAGCAGGCCGAGTTCCGGGAGGACGGTCGCCGGGGCGACGAGGAGGGCGGCGTGCGCGAATGCGACCCCGCGGTAGAAGCCGAGAACCCCCAGCGCGGTGAGGATGCCGATCGGCACCGCCAACGCGAGCAGGGAGGCCTCGGTATCGGCCCCGAGGCTCGCGAGCGACTCGAGGGCGCGGTCGCGGGCGGATCGGACCCAGTGGAGGACGCGCCGCAGGCTCAGGCGGCGCCGCGGGCGCGGTCGCGTTGGGGGGCGCGCGTCGTGCTCGGACATCGGACGCAATGTAGTCTCGGCATCCGCCGGGGGCGTCGTTGACCTTTGCCTCAGCGGGGACTACCCTTCAAGGCTCTCCCCGCTCGGCCGATGCCGCGCGGGTCACACCCTCCCCCAGCCTCGCTCGCGGCGAGTCGAACCCACCGCGATCTGGATCCCATGACCGTAGCCGAAGAGACGCTGTCGCCCGAGCTGATCGCCCGCCGGAAGCGCGACGCCCAGAAGGCCCAGCTCCGCCCCCTCGCCAACCGCCGCCCCGAGCTCTACGACGAGGACGAACTCTCGTCCGACGAGTTCGAGGCGATGATGGAGATGTACAACGGGACCCTCGCCTCCATCGAGGAAGGCGAGATCGTGAAGTCCAAGGTCCTCGAGATCCGCGAGAACCTCGTGGTCCTCGACATCGGGTTCAAGTCCGAAGGGACGATCCCGCTCGAGGAGTTCAAGGACATGCCCGAGCTCAAGGCGGGCGATGAGGTCGAGGTGCTGCTCGAGCACCTAGAGGACGCCGAGGGTTCGGTGGTCCTCTCGAAGAAGAAGGCCGATTTCATGCGCGTCTGGGAGCGCATCCGCGTCGCCTACGAGTCCGACCAGCCGGTCGAGGGCGTTCTCGTCAAGAAGATCAAGGGCGGCGTCGTCGTCGACCTCATGGGCGTGGACGCCTTCCTCCCGGGGTCGCAGATCGCGCTCCGCCGTGTCCCGAACATCGACGAGCTGCTCGGCCAGAAGTACGAGTTCAAGATCATCAAGCTCAACAAGCGCCGCCGCAACATCGTCGTCTCGCGCCGCGTGATCCTCGAGACCGAGCGCGCCGGCAAGCGCGAGAAGCTGATGAAGGAGCTCGCCAAGGACCAGGTGCGGAAGGGCGTCGTCAAGAACATCACCGACTTCGGCGCGTTCATCGACCTCGGCGGCGTGGACGGCCTGCTCCACATCACCGACATGTCGTGGGGCCGCATCTCGCACCCGAGCGAGATGGTGCAGATCGGCATGGAGCTCGAAGTGAAGGTCCTCGACATCGACTGGGAGCGCGAGCGCATCTCCCTCGGCCTCAAGCAGCTCCAGGCGTACCCGTGGAAGGACGTCGCCGACAAGTTCCCGGTCGGCACGCGCGTCTCCGGCAAGGTCGTCTCGATCACCAACTACGGCGCGTTCATCGAGCTGCAGCCGGGGATCGAGGGACTCGTCCACATCTCCGAGATGAGCTGGACGCGCAACGTCCGGCACCCCTCGAAGCTCGTCAGCATCGGCGAGACGATCGAGGCGGTGGTCCTCAAGGTGGACCCGACGGAGGAGAAGATCTCCCTCGGCATGAAGCAGACCGAGCAGGACCCGTGGATGGTGCTGCCGCTCAAGTACCCGGTCGGCACGCGCCTCAACGGGAAGGTCCGCAACCTCACGTCGTTCGGCGCGTTCGTCGAGATCGAGCCCGGCATCGACGGGCTGATCCACATCTCCGACATGAGCTGGACCAAGCGCGTCCAGCATCCGTCGGAGGTCGTGAAGAAGGGTGACAGCGTGGATGTCGTCATCCTCAACATCGACTCCGACAACAAGCGCATCTCCCTCGGGCTCAAGCAGGCGAGCGAGGATCCCTGGCTCCGCATCGGCGAGACCTACCCGGTCGGCACCGAGCTGCCGGGCAAGGTGGCGCGCCTGATGGACAAGGGCGTGGTCGTGGACATCGGCAACGACATCGAGGGCTTCGTCCCGATCTCGCACCTCAACATGACCGGCACCCAGGTGGACAGCCCGGCGGACGTGGCGTGGGAGGGGATGGCGATGAACATCCGCATCCTCGAGGTGGACCCCATCCACCGCCGGATCGTTCTCGGCGTGGTGGACATCCCGGCCGGGCAGGAGAGACCGGCCGAGCCCTCCAAGGTCCACACGGAGGACGAGATCCCGGAGATCCCGGCGGACCTGGATCCGGACGCCGAGGGCTGATCGTCACGCGGGTGGGATGAAGCGAAGCGCCCCGGACCAGTCTGCTGGTCCGGGGCGCTTCTCGTTGACACTCGACAGCTCCCGTGGGGTATTGGAGTCAGCAGGGAGCCACTCCGACCGACCCGCGCATCCAAACACCATGAACGCCCGTTTCGCACTCAGCCTCCTCCTCCCCGCCGCCCTCGTCGTCGGCGGCTGCGATGAGACCTCCTCACTCGGGCCCGGCGAGGCGCCGACCGTGACGGTCCTCGCCAGTGCGGTGAACGCCGGAGGCGCGGTGCCGCTCCGGCTGCACAATCCGACACAGTTCGCTTGGGCCTATGACGTCTGCCCCGCCAGGTTCCAGCGGCTCCTGAACGCCAAGTGGATGGACGTGCCGCCGGCACTCATCGTGTGCATCGCCGTCGTACCGCTGGTCTTCCCGGGTGAGGCGGTGCAGGTGTCGGCGCAGCTTGTGTCGGAGGCCGAGCCCGGTCTCTACCGCGCCTTGGTGCCGTTCGAAAGCAATGGGGTCGTCGTCGAGCGCACGTCGGATGCGTTCACGGTCGAGGCCCTGCCCATCGGCGACGCGCCCTTCGTGACCGTGCTCGAGGCCAGCGCGCCGCGCGGCGGGGAGGTGACCGTGCGGCTCGCGAACCCCACCGCGAATCGCTTCGGCTTCAACCTCTGCAGCGATGGTCGCCTCCAGCGCCAGGAGGGCGTGGAGTGGGTGGACGTCGGCGATCCCCTCTGGCTCTGCACCGCCGCGCTCTACTCCCTCGACCCGGCCGCGGTGAAGGATGAGACGTACCCCATACTCCCCGATCTCGCGACCGGCACCTATCGGCTGCGGGTGAAGCTCTGGTTCGAGATGGACGAGATGGTGGTGCGCTACTCCGGCAACTTCATCGTGAACTGAAGCGCGCGGGGCGGTCGCCTCGCTGTCCGCGCTCCCGGCGCGCCGCTAGCTTTCCCGCCATGTCAATGCGCGGGAAACTCGAGGTCCTCGAGCGCCTTCGCGCCGAGGCCGAGCTTGGCGGCGGTGCCGAGCGGCTGAAGCAGCAGCACGCGAAGGGGAAGCTCTCGGCGCGGGAACGGATCGATGCGCTGCTCGACGAGGGCACGTTCGTCGAGCTCGACCGGTTCGTGACCCACCGTTCGAGCGACTTCGGCCTCGACGCGCAGCGGCCCTGGGGCGATGGCGTGGTCACCGGGTACGGTCGGGTGGACGGGCGCCTCGTCTACGTCTTCTCGCAGGACTTCACCGTCTTCGGCGGCTCCCTCTCCGAGGCGCACGCGGGCAAGATCTGCAAGGTGATGGACCTGGCGGTGCAGAACGGCGCCCCGGTCATCGGGCTGAACGACTCCGGGGGCGCGCGGATCCAGGAGGGGGTCGTCTCCCTCGGCGGGTACGCCGACATCTTCCTCCGCAACACGCTCGCGTCGGGGGTCGTGCCGCAGATCTCCGCCATCCTCGGGCCCTGCGCGGGTGGTGCCGTGTACTCACCGGCGATCACCGACTTCGTGTTCATGGTGCGCGGCACCTCCTACATGTTCGTCACCGGCCCGAACGTCGTGAAGACCGTGACGCACGAGGACGTCACGATGGACGCCCTGGGCGGCGCCGAGACGCACGGCGCGACCTCCGGCGTGTCGCACTTCACCGCGGGATCGGAGCTCGAGTGCCTGGAGGGCATCCGCCAGCTGCTGCGGTTCCTGCCATCGAACAACCTCGACGCGCCCCCGCCGGGCGCCGGCAGCGACCCGCGCGACCGGCGCGACGAGGGCCTCCTCGACATCGTCCCCGACCATCCGAACAAGCCGTACGACATGCACGAGGTGCTGCGGCGCATCGTGGATGACGGCGAGTTCCTGGAGGTGCAGCGCGACTTCGCGCAGAACATCCTGTGCGGGTTCGCCCATCTCGGTGGCCGCGCGATCGGCATCGTCGCCAACCAGCCGGCGGTGCTCGCCGGCGTCCTCGACATCAACGCGAGCGTGAAGGCGGCGCGGTTCATCCGGTTCTGCGACGCCTTCAACATCCCCATCGTGACCTTCGAGGACGTGCCGGGGTTCCTGCCCGGGACCGCGCAGGAGCACGGCGGCATCATCAAGCACGGCGCCAAGCTCCTCTACGCGTACTGCGAGGCGACGGTGCCGAAGCTCACCGTGATCACGCGGAAGGCGTACGGCGGCGCCTACGACGTGATGAGCTCGAAGCACATCCGCGGCGACCTCAACCTCGCCTGGCCCACCGCGGAGATCGCGGTGATGGGTCCCAAGGGCGCCGTCGAGATCCTCTTCAAGAAGGAGATCGCCGACGCCAAGGACCCGCAGGCGGCGATGGACGCGCGCGTGGCGGAATACACGGAGAAGTTCGCGAACCCGTATGTCGCCGCGAGCCGAGGATACGTGGATGACGTCATCGACCCGCGGGAGACCCGGCCGCGCCTGATCGACGCGCTGGACGCGCTGCAGGGGAAGCGCAGCCGCAACCCGGCCAAGAAGCACGGCTGCATCCCGCTGTGATCCGGAAGGTCCTCATCGCGAACCGCGGGGAGATCGCCCTGCGCGTCGTCCGCGCCTGCCAGGAGCTCGGCATCCGCTCGGTCGCGGTCTTCTCGGACGCCGACGCGCGAGCGCCGCACGTACGCGAGGCCGACGAGGCGATCCGCCTCGGGCCGGCGCCCGCGAGTGAGAGCTACCTGCGCGCGGAGCTGATCATCGCCGCCGCGAAGCGCGCCGGTGCCGACGCCATCCATCCCGGCTATGGGTTCCTCTCCGAGCGCGAGCCGTTCGCGCGCGCGGTGCGCGACGCCGGGCTCGTCTGGGTGGGCCCGCCGCCCGAGGCGATCGCGGCGATGGGCTCCAAGACCGCGGCGCGGACACTCGCGATCAAGGCCGGCACCCCGGTCGTGCCGGGAACGACCGAACCCCTGCGCGACGCCGCCGAGGCGATCGCGATCGCGGAGCGGTTCGGCTTCCCCGTGCTCCTCAAGGCGGCGGCCGGCGGAGGCGGGAAGGGGATGCGCGTCGTGCGCTCCCCCGCCGAGATCCCCGCCGCGCTGGCGAGCGCCCAGCGCGAAGCGCTCAACGCCTTCGGCGACGACGCCGTGTACGTGGAGAAGTACATCGAGGGCCCGCGGCACGTCGAGATCCAGGTCCTCGCCGACCAGCACGGCAGTTGCATCGCGCTCGGTGAACGCGAATGCTCGATCCAGCGCCGGCACCAGAAGATGATCGAGGAGGCGCCGAGCGTCGCGGTCACCCCCGAGCTGCGGAAGCGGATGGGGGACGCCGCCGTCGCCGCCGCCCGCGCCGCCGGCTACGTGAATGCCGGCACCTGCGAGTTCCTTCTCGACCGGCAGGGCGGGTTCTACTTCCTCGAGATGAACACGCGCATCCAGGTCGAGCACTCCGTGACCGAACTGGTCATGGGCATCGACCTCGTTCAGTGGCAGCTGCGGATCGCGTCGGGTGAGCGCCTGCCGTTCACGGAGGCGCCCGAGCCGCGGGGTTGGGCGATCGAGTGCCGCATCACCAGCGAGGATCCGGCCAACGGTTTCCTCCCCTCCACCGGCCGGATCGCCCATCTGCACCTGCCGAGCGGACCCGGCGTGCGATGGGACGGCGGCATCGAGGCGGGCAGTGAGGTGGGCCTGTCGTATGACCCGATGCTCGGCAAGCTCATCGTGCACGGCAGGACGCGGGAGCAGGCGATCGCACGGATGGAGCGTGCCCTGCGCGAACTCGTGATCGACGGCGTCGAGACGTCGCGCGAGTTCCACCTCCGGATGATGGCCGACCCGGACTACCGGGCGGGTAGGGTGGACATCCAGTGGCTCGAGGCGCGACTCCCGGCGCTCCTGGCGGTGCGTCCGCCGACGGGGACGCTGCGGGCCGCCGCGATCGCGGCCGCGCTCTTCGCCGAGCGCGATCGCGGCGCGCGCCGGGCGCCGGGCGGCTCGCGCGGCGCACCGGACCCCA
>CAZYUL010000082.1:0-12611 GCA_964650715.1 uncultured Gemmatimonas sp.
TGCCGAGCTTCCGGACGCGCTCGCTCATCGCCTCGTCGAACTCCGTCGGCATCGGCCCCGCTCCCACGCGCGTCGTGTAGGCCTTCACGACCCCGATCGCGGCGTCGATCGTCCGCGGGCCGATCCCCACCCCGATCGCCGCCCCGCCCGCCGTCGTGTTCGACGACGTCACGAACGGATACGTGCCGTGGTCCACGTCGAGCAGCGACCCCTGCGCGCCCTCGAGGAGGATCGCCGCCCCCTGCTTCTGTGCGCGGTGCACCGCGAGCCCCACGTCCTCCGCGATCTCGAGCAGCCGCGGCGCGATCCGCTCGAGCGCCGCGAGCGTGAACGCCGCGTCGGCGCGCTTCGACGACCCGAACCCCGCGAGGATGTGGTTGGCGTGGTCGGTCCCCTTCTCCACGAGCGCCTTGAGCCGCGCGGGCTGCCGCAGGTCGAGCACCCGGATCCCGCGCCGCGCGACCTTGTCCTCGTACGCCGGCCCGATCCCCCGCCCCGTCGTCCCGATGGCCTTGCTCGCCGCGCTCTCCTTGTCGACGAGCTTGTGGTACGGCATCACGAGATTCGCGCGGTCCGAGAGGTAGAGCCGTCCCGCGACGTCGACCCCGCTCTTCACGAGCATGTCGACCTCCTCGAAGAGGCTCTCGGGCTCCAGCACGACCCCGTTCCCGATCGCACAGCGCACCCCGGCGTGCAGGATCCCGCTCGGCACCTGGTGCAGCACGGTGGACTCGTCGCCGACGTGCACGGTGTGCCCGGCATTCGCGCCCCCCTGGTAGCGCACCACCCAGTCCGCGCGCTCGGCGAGGACGTCCACGAGCTTCCCCTTCCCCTCGTCGCCCCACTGGGCGCCGACGATCACGATGGTACGGGTCTTCGAGTCGAACATGGCGGGATCTCGGGCAAGGGCCGCCGGCAGGGGGCCCCGCGACGCGCAGGGGACCGACGGGCACAAAAAAACGCCCCGGGCGTCGGGGCGTTGGAGGAATCTACGCAGGGGGCCGCAGGGGGGCAACGCACGGCGCGCGCGATGCATCGAACCGGTGGCGGTCACGCCGCAGCCCCCGCCCCGATCCCCTCGTCGCGAAGCCGAGGAGGCCGTAACGTCACCCCGTGGCGGGGACGCGGCCAACTCCACGCGTCTTCTCCCTCCCCCTCCCCCTCCCCCTCGTCCCTCGCTCCTCCCCCTCCCTCCCTCGTGTCTCTTCCCCTCGCTCCTCGCTCCTCGCTCCTCGCCGCCGCGCTCCTGGCCCTCGCCGTGCCGCCGACGCCAGCGGCGGCGCAACCCGACACGGCGGCGGCACTCCGCACCGTCGCCCGCGCCCGCGAGGCGTTGCGCGACCTCCCCGCCATCTGGCGCCTCGACGGCGACTCGGTCGACTGGCTCTTCGTGGACCGCACCGAGGCCTTCCTCACGGTGCGCCGCGGCGGGCGCGAGTCGCTCCTGCCCGTCACCCTCCCCGCGGGCGCCCCACGCGCCAACATGTCCTACGACCTCGACGGCCGCCGCGTCGCGATGGTCGTCCTCCCCCTCGGCCCCGACCTCGACGTCAGCGCGTCCCTGCTCGTGCACGAGGCGATGCACACCTTCCAGCCCGAGCGCCTCCCCCACCCCGGGGCGACCGAGCCGCAGGAGGGGGGCGACTACCTCGACGGGCCGGTGGGCCGCACCTGGTTCTTCCTCGAGCTGCGCGCCCTCGCGCGCGCCCTCATGGCCAGCGGCGACGCGCGCCGCGAGGCCGCGCGCGACGCGCTCCTGTTCCGTGCCCGCCGCGACTCGCTCGCGCATCCGACGGAGCGCACGCGCCTCGATGCCCTCGACCTCGCCGAGGGGATCCCCGAGTACATGGGGTGGCGGCTCACGCGGCGGGACCCCGCGGCGCTCGCCGCGCGGCTCGACTCGTCGGACGTGCGCAACGTGAGCTGGGTGCGCGCCGCCGGCTACGCCACCGGGCCCGCGTACGGCTATCTCCTCGACGCCCTCGCCGGCGATGCCTGGCGTCCCGCCTGGCAGGGCGGCGCGCGCCTCCCCGAGATCCTCGCCGCGGTCCTGGGCTCGACGCCCGTCACCGACGACCTCGACGCGCGCGCACGCCTCTACGGCGGCGACGCGCTCCGTCGCCGCGAGGTCGCGCGCGACACCGAGCGCCGCCGGCGGCTCGATTCCCTGCGCACGCGCTTCGTCTCGCGCCCCCAGCTGCGGATCGTCCCGCCCTCGCTCCGCGTGACCTTCGACCCCAACGGCCAGACGCCGGTCGGCGACGCGGGCACGGTGATGCTGAACTTCCGCTGGGCCGCGGACGACGGCGCCGAGCTCGTGGCGGCGCAGGGCGCGCTCGTCGCGCCGACCTGGCAGTGGTTCCAGGTCCCGCTCGGCGACGTCTCGCTCGAGCCGGGGACGGTGACCGAGCAACGCGTGATCGAGGGCGACGGCTGGCGCCTGACCCTCCCCGCCGGCTGGCGCATCACGCGCGCCGGCACGCGGGTCGAGCTCCGTCCGCCCGGCTGATCGGGTCACCCCAGCGCGGCGATCATCTCCGAGCGCTGCGCCGGCGCGAGCGGCAGGAGCGGCAGCCGCGGGACCCCGCCCGCGCGCCCGACGTGCTCCATCGCCGCCTTCACGCCCGGGACCCCGAGCTTGGCGACGATCACGTTCGCCATCGGCACCAGCCGCGCCTGGGCCGCCGTCGCGCGCGTGGTGTCTCCCGCGCCGTGCGCCGCGAGGACGTCGAGCGCGAACCGCGCCGCGAAGAGCGAGACCGCGAGGATCCCCCCGCGCGCGCCCGCCCCGAGCCCCGCCTGCAGCCCCGAGCCGCTCCCGGTCAGCACCGTGAAGCCGTCGTCCTGCGCCGTGAGGAAGCCGGTGAGCTGTGCGAGGTCCCCCGAGCTGTCCTTGATCCCGATCACGTTCGCGTGCCGCGCGAGCTCCCCCACGAGCTCGGCCGAGAGCGCGAAGTGCATGTACTTCGGGATGTTGTAGAGGATCACCGGCAGCGGGGACTCCTCGGCCACGCGGACGTAATGCGCGAGGAGGTTCTCGTGCGCCATCGCGTTCGAGTAGTAGTGCGGCGCGACGACGAGGACCGCGTCCGCCCCCTCCTCCTTCGCCGTGCGGCACCTGGCGACGCATTGGCGCGCCGACTCCGCCCCGGTCCCGACGATGAGCCACCGGTCACGCGGGATCACCGCGCGCGCGGCCCGCACCAGCGAGCGGCGCTCCTCCTCCGAGAGCAGCGCCGCCTCCCCCGTCGACCCGCCGACCACGATCCCCGAGAGTCCGTCGCCGAGATGGGCCCGGATGTTCGCGGTGAATCCCGCGAGGTCGAGCTCCTCGCTCCCCGGCAGGAACGGGGTCACCACCGGGGCGAGGATGCCCCTGAGTCCCTGCGCCGTGCCGACCGTCATCCGTTGAGGAACTCCATGCCCGTGCCGAAGGGTGAGGCGGAGGGGCCCGAGGTGGGCTCCGCCGACGCTCCGCTGGCGCCGCCGGCCGCCCCGGGCGCGGCCCCCGCGACGGACGGCCGCTTGAACACCTGCATCTTGAGCTGGAAGTCGCTCGGCCGCGTGCTCGCCGCGAGGGCGACGTTGTAGGCGATCGTGCCGTTCGTCACGAGCTCCTCGAGATGCTGGTCGAAGGTCTGCATCCCGTACTGCTCGCGACCGTCCGCGATGAACTCGCGGATCTCGCCGATCCGGTCCTTGTCCAGCATCAGCTCGCGGATCGTCGGCGTCACGACCATGATCTCGAGCGCCGCCACGCGCCCCTGGCCGTCGGCCCGCGGCAGCAGCCGCTGTGACACCACCGCGTGCAGCGACTCCGCGAGACGCACCCGCACGACGTCCTGCTCCTCCAACGGGAACATCGCCATGATGCGCATGATCGTCGTCTGCGCGTCGGCCGTGTGCAGCGTCGAGATGAGCAGGTGTCCCGTCTCGGCCGCCTTCATCGCCGTGTCGATCGTCTCGGCGTCGCGCATCTCCCCGATCAGCACGACGTCGGGATCCTGGCGGAGCGCCGCGCGCAGCCCCATCCGGAAGCTCTCGGTGTCCACCCCGATCTCGCGCTGCGTGATCGAGCTCTGCAGGTCGCGGTGGAGGAACTCGATCGGGTTCTCGAGCGTGACGATGTGCTTGTTGGCGTGCTGGTTGATGTGGTTGATCAGCGCCGCCATCGTCGTGCTCTTCCCCGAGCCCGTCACCCCCGTCACGAGGATCATCCCCCGCTCGGCCTCGGCGATCGTCTTGAGGACCGGCGGCACCGCGAGCTTCTCGAAGCTCGGCACCTCGAACGGGATCACCCGCATCACGATCATGAAGCTGGACCGCTGCCGGAGGATGTTGACCCGGAAGCGGCCGATCCCCGGCGCGCCCCACGAGCAGTCGTAGTCCTGCAGCTTGTCGATCCGCGCCTTGTCGTCCTCGTTCGCGATCAGCCGGAGGGCGACGCTGCGCGTCTGGTCCGGCGTCAGCGCCTGCTTGGTGAGCGCGACGAGCTTGCCGTCGATCCGCGCGCGGAAGACGTCACCCGCCTTGATGTGGATGTCCGAGGCCCCGCGATCGATCGCCGCCTTGATGATCTTCTCCATCGCCCCTCGCTCAGTCGTCGCCGCGCCGCTTCGGCGCGGGTACCGCAGCCTGCTCGCCGGTCTCCGACGGGTGGATCCCGCGGCGATCGGTCGCGCGGCGCCCGCCGCGCGCCGCCCAGTCGTTTCCCGCCACCCCGTGCGCGTGGTCCTGCGCGCCATTGAGGTAACGGCTCTCCACCCAGCCGAGTCCCACCAGCACCACCATCACCGCTACCGTCGAGCCCAGCGCCTCCACGAAGTAGCCCGCGCCGATCGTGAGGCCGATCGCCGCCACCACCCAGATCGTCGCCGCCGACGTGAGTCCGGTGATGTGCCCGCGCGTGTGGAGGATCGTGCCGGCGCCGAGGAAGCCGATCCCGGTGACCACCTGCGCCGCGATCCGCCCGGGGTCGCCGCCGTGCGCCTCCGCGATCCCCATCGAGAGGTCCATCAACAGCGCCGAGCCGACGCAGATGAGGATGTTGGTGCGGAGACCCGCCGGCTTCCCCTTCAGCTCGCGCTCGAGTCCGATCCCCCCGCCGACCAGCACCGCGATCACGAGCTTCGCGGCGAGGTCGAGGCGGAACGCCTCGATGATCAGCTCATTGATCGGCATCGAGTCCCATCCGTTGCTTCACGGTCGCCATCGTGCGCCGGGCGACGGCGCGCGCGCGTCCCGCGCCATCGGCGAGCAGCTCGTCCACGCGACGCGGCGCCGCCGAGAGCTCGGCCGCCCGCTCGCGGATCGGCGTCAGCTCGGCGACCATGTTCGCGTGGAGCACCTTCTTGCAGTCGATGCAGCCCCACTTGGCGCCGCGGCAGTTCTCCGCGACCTCCGTGACCGACTCCGCCGGGGAGAACGCCTTGTGGAGCTCGTAGATCGTCTTGCAGCGGTCGGGCTCGCCGGGGTCCGACTTCCGCTGGCGGGCGGGGTCGGTGATCGCCGGCCGCAGCTTGTCCCACATCTGATCGGGCGTCTCCAGCAGGCCGATCGTGTTGCCGAGCGACTTGGACATCTTCGCCTGCCCGTCGAGCCCGACGATCCGCCGCGTCGGCGTGAGCTTGGGCTGCGGCTCGGGGAAGAAGGGCGCGTCCGGCGAGAACCGACTGTTCCAGTTGCGGGCGATCACCCGCGAGAGCTCGAGGTGCTGCACCTGGTCCTCACCGACGGGCACGATGTCCGCGAGGTAGAGCAGGATGTCGGCGGCCTGGAGGACGGGATAGTTCAGCAGGCCGGCCATCACCTGCTCCTGCCGTCCCGCCTTGTCCTTGAACTGCACCTGCCGCTCGAGCTCGCCGAGCGGCGTCAGCGTGTTGAAGACCCAGGCGAGCTCGGTGTGCTCCGGGACGTCGCTCTGGACGAACACCACGCACTTGGCGGGGTCGAGGCCCGACGCCAGCAGCGAGACCGCCATCTCCCGCGTCCGCGCGCGCAGCTCCCGCGGCGTGTAGGGGATGGTGATCGCGTGGTAGTTTACGATGCAGTAGAAGGACTCGTGCTGGTGCTGGAGCGCGACCCAGTTCTTCACCGCCCCCAGGTAGTTGCCGATGTGCAGCTCGCCGGAGGGCTGGATGCCGCTGAAGATGCGCGCCATTCCCCGAAGTTACGGAGCGTCGGATGCACTCACAACCGGAACACCGGGAGCTGCTCGCGGTGGCGCGGCGCGCCGCGCGGGCCGCGGTCGAGGTGATCCGCGCCGCCGCGCCCCGCATCCGGGAGATCGACTGGGTCTCCAAGGCCCCCACCGACTTCGTGAGCGAGGTGGACCTCGCCGCCGAGGCGAGGATCGTCGAGGTCGTCCGGGGCGAGCTCCCCGATGCGGCGATCCTGGCCGAGGAGAGCGCCGGCGGCGTGGATCGGCAGCGGCTCCAGCGGGGCCTGGCCCTGGTCGTCGATCCCCTCGACGGCACCACGAACTTCCTCCACGGCTTCCCAGAGTACGCGGTCTCGATCGCGGTCCTGCGTGACGCACAGCCGGTGGCCGCCGTGGTGGTGAACGTCCCGCGCGACGAGTGGTTCACGGCCACGCTCGGTGGCGGCACCGAGGTGTCCGGCCGCGATCACACGGTCGCGGGCGACGCGCCGCGCGGCCTTCCCTGCCGGGTCTCCGCCAACGCCGACCCGCGGCGCGCGCTGATCGGCACCGGCTTCCCCTTCAAGGATGTCGCCGACATCCCGGCCTACCAATCGCAGATGTCGCGGGTGATGGCCGGCGCCGCCGGCGTCCGTCGCCCGGGTGCGGCTAGCCTCGACCTCGCGAGCGTCGCCGCGGGGCGATTCGATGCGTTCTGGGAGACGATGCTCTCTCCGTGGGACTTCGCCGCCGGGATGCTGCTCGTCACCGAGGCGGGGGGCGTCGCCAGCACCTGCGACGGCGCGGCGTTGAACCCGCTCTACGCCTCATCCGTGCTCGCGGGTTCGCCGACGATGCACCGGTGGCTCGGGGAAGTGCTGCGGGACTGATCCGGTGCGCGAACCTGCGTAGATTGCTCGTTCCTCCCACTTCACCGCCACGAAATGTCCCTGGTCGAGTGCGTCCCGAACTTCTCCGAAGGCCGTCGTCCCGAGGTCATCGCCGCCATCCGTGACGCGATCGCCGCGGTCGAGGGCACCGTGATCCTCGATGTCTCGAGCGACGCGTCGCACAATCGCACGGTCGTCACCTTCGTCGCTCCCGTCGCCCGGGCCGCCGATGCCGCCTTCGCCGGCATCGCGAAGGCGACCCAGCTCATCGACCTCAACGAGCACACCGGCGAGCACCCGCGCATCGGCGCCACCGATGTCTGCCCCTTCATCCCTCTCGAGGGGACCTCGATGGAGGACTGCATCGTCCTCGCGCGCACCCTGGGCGAGCGCGTCGGGAAGGAGCTCAAGGTCCCGGTCTTCCTTTACGAGCGCGCCGCGACCCGTGCCGACCGAGTGAACCTCGCCGACATCCGTCGGGGCGAGTTCGAGCAGGCGAAGGTCGAGATCGGCGCCAACCCGAACCGCGTGCCGGACTTCGGGCCGAACGCAGTCCATCCGACGGCGGGCGCGACCGTGATAGGGGCCCGCCCCTTCCTCGTCGCCTTCAACGTGTACCTCGGCGACCGGGCCAACCTCGGCGTCGCCAAGAGCGTCGCCAAGGCCGTCCGCGGCTCCTCCGGCGGCCTCAAGGGCGTGAAGGGCCTCGGTCTCGAGGTGGATGGCCAGGCGCAGGTCTCGATGAACCTCGTGGACCTCGACGCGACGCCGCTCCATCGCGCCTACGAGATGGTCAAGATGGAGGCCGAAGGCCAGGGCGTGACGCCGACCTGGAGCGAGATCGTCGGTCTGGTCCCCGAGCGAGCCCTGTTCGAGGCCGCCGCGCGCCACCTCCGGTTGCGGAGCTTCACCCCCGATGCCGTCCTCGAGCGCCAGGTGCGCACGGCCGCGTCGGGAGGGGAGTCCATCGCGGGCTTCACCGCCGCGGTCGCCTCCTCGGCGCCGGTGCCGGGCGGCGGGACGGTGAGTGCGCTGGCGGGCTCCCTCGCCGCCGCGCTCGTCCAGATGGTGTCGGGACTCACCGTCGGGCGGAAGAAGTACGCCGCCGTCGAGTCCGAGATGAAGGAGCTCGGCCTGCGCGCCAGCCATCTCGTGCGGCGCCTCGCCGAGCTCAAGGACGAGGATGCGGCCGCCTACACGCTGGTGAGCGACGCCTACAAGCTCCCGAAGGAGACGTCCGAGCAGCAGGCCACGCGCGACGCAGCGATCCAGTCCGGCCTCCTGCGCGCCGCCGAGGTGCCGCTCGAGACGGCGCGCTGGTGCGCCGAGGTCGCCGAGCTCGCGGCGATCTGCGCCGAGAAGGGGAACACGAACGCGGTGAGCGACGGCGGGGTCGCCGCGCTACTGGCGGAGGCCGCCTGCCGCGGCGCCGCCTACAATGTCCGCATCAACGTGGTCGCGATGCCCGACAAATCGAAGGGCGTTCCCCTCGCCGACGAGGCGAAGCGCCTGGTGTCCACGACCGCCGCGTTCGCCAGGCGGGCGACGGACGCGGTCGAGAAGCAGCTGTAGCCCCCCGCATCCATCCCCGCATCCACCCCCGCATCCCGCATCAAGCGAAGAGCGAGGAGCGAAGAGCGAGGGGCGAAGACCGAGAGGTGAGGGGTGAGGGAGGGAGGGAGAGGAGGCCGCGTCAAGGCGACGCGGCCGCAGGGCGCGCGCTGTTGCGCGCCCGAGAGCGTCGCCGTCGCGGCCTCCTCTCCCGACCTCCCGCCCCCTCACCCCGCATCCCGCATCACGCGAGCGTCGTGAGCACGCGCGGTCCCGCATCCGTCACCGCGACGGTATGCTCGAAGTGCGCCGACATCGAGCCGTCCAGCGTCACGATCGTCCACTTGTCGTTGAGCGTGCGCGTCGCCGCGCCACCCGCGTTCACCATCGGCTCGATCGCGAGCGTCATCCCCGGCTGCAGCTTCGGACCCCGCTTCGGCTTGCCGTGGTTGGGCACCTGCGGCTCCTCGTGCATCTGCGCCCCCACGCCGTGCCCCACCAGGTCGCGCACGATCGTGAACCGCCCCTTCACCACCACCGCCTCCACCGCAGCGCCGATGTCGCCGATGTGGTTCCCCACCCGGGCCTCCTTGATGCCGGCCCAGAGCGAGGCCTCCGTCACTTCCAGCAGCCGTTGGGTCTCGGGGGCGATCGCACCGACCGGGTAGGTCCACGCCGAATCGGTGTGGAAGCCGCCGTAGTGCACACCGATGTCCACCGTGACGATGTCCCCCTCGCGCAGCACGCGCTTCACCGAGGGGATCCCGTGCACGATCTCCTCGTTGATCGAGATGCAGGCCGAGCCCGGGAAGCCGTAGAGGCCCTTGAACGATGGCGCGGCGCCGGCGTGCGAGCGGATGAACGACTCCACCATCGCGTCGAGCTGCAGGGTCGTCGCCCCCGGCTGGATCGCCGGCTTCACGTGCTGGTGCGTGGCGGCGAGGATGCGGCCGCCGGCGGCCATCACCTCGAGCTCGCGCGCGCTCTTGAGCTGGATCACGGGGAACGCCGGCTCAGCGGCCGACGGCCTTCAACGCGCGGGCGGTGACCTCGTCCATCGTGCCCACCGCGTCGATGCGCGCGATCGGGGCGCCCGCGCGCTGGTACCAGCCGAGGACCGGCGCGGTCTGCGCCTGGTAGACGCGCAGCCGATTGCGGATCGCCTCGGGCTCATCGTCCTTCCGGCGCACCAGCGTGCCCCCGCAGCCGTCCGGGCAGGGCGCCCCGGGGGTGAGCCCCGTGAAGGGCTTCTGCGTCTTGTCGCAGGTGGTGCGGCCCGAGAGGCGGGAGACCAGCAGCTCGTCGGCGATGTCGAACACCATCACGAGGTCCACCCGCCGGCCGAGCGCCTTCGTCACCGCGGCGAGTCCTTCCGCCTGCGGCACCGTCCGCACGACGCCATCGAGGATGACGCCCTTGGCGTTGGCGGGCTCGGCGAGGGCCTCCTGCATGATGCCGAGGATCACCGCGTCGGGGACGAGGTCGCCTCGGTCCATGAACCCCTTGGCCTCGAGGCCGAGCTTCGTCCCCGCCTTCACCGCCGCCCGGAGGACGTCCCCCGTCGCGAGCTTCGGGATCCCGAGGGCGGCGGCGACGCGCTCCCCCTGCGTTCCCTTGCCCGCGCCCGGGGGCCCGAGCAGCACGATGATCACGCCGGCCTCAGAACCCGGTCTGGGCGCGACCGCGGAACCGCACGCGGCCCTTCTTCATGAAGCCGTCGTACTTCCGGAGCAGCAGGTGGTTCTGCAGCTGGGCGAGGGTGTCGAGGGCGACGCCGACCACGATCAGCAGCGAGGTCCCGCCGAACTGGAAGGGGACCGCGAAGCGGTCGGCCAGCCAGATGGGGAGCAGCGCGATGAAGGTGAGGAAGAGCGCCCCGGGGAGCGTGATCCGCTCGACGATCCGCGTGATGTACTCGGCGGTCGCCGAGCCCGGCTTTATGCCGGGGATGAACCCGCCCTGCTTCTTGAGGTTCTCCGCCAAGTCCACCGGGTTGAAGATGATGGACGTGTAGAAGTAGGTGAAGAACAGGATCAGGCCCGCCGACAGGGCGTAGTAGAGCCAGGTGCCAGGGGCGAGGTAGTCGGACATCGCCTGCAGCGACGGCGACGGGAAGAACTGCGCGATGGCGCCGGGGACGACGATCAGCGACTGGGCGAAGATGATCGGCATCACACCCGCCGAGTTGATGCGGAGCGGGATGAAGTTCTTCGCGGCCTCGCGCTGGCGGCCGCGGGCCATCGTGCGCTGCGGGATCTGGATCGCGATCCGCCGGGCCGCGAGCGTGATCGCGACGACGCCGGCGACGACGCCGAGCATCACCGCCGTCATCACGACGAGGCTGAGGACCGTGACCGCGCCCGTCGAGAGGAACCCGAAGGTCTGGAAGATGCTGGGCCAGAACCGCTCGACGATCGAGAAGAAGATGAGCAGCGACGCGCCGTTGCCGAGGCCGCGCTCGGTGATCTGCTCGCCGAGCCACATCACGAAGAGCGCGCCCGTCGTGAGGAAGAGCACCATCTGGAAGACGAACGACGACCCGGGGTTGGCGACCGCGCCCTGGACGCTCGACGTGAAGATCGCGTAGCCGTAGCCCTGCACCGCCGCGAGGATGACGGTGCCGTACCGGGTCCACTGCGTGATCTTCTTCCGTCCCTCCTCGTCGCGCTGGAGCTTCTCGAGCGCCGGCACCACCGCGGTGCCGATCTGCATGAAGATGCTCGCCGAGATGTAGGGCATGATGCCCAGCGCGAAGATCGTCGAGCGCGAGAGGTTGCCGCCGACGAACAGGTCGTAGAGCCCGAGGAGGCCGCCACCCTGGCTCTGGAAGAACGCCACCATCGCGTTCACGTTCACGCCAGGGGCGGTCACGTGCGACCCGAGCCGGTAGATCACCAGGCACAGGAAGGTGAACGTGATCTTCTGCCAGAGCTCCGGCGTGCGATAGATGTTCCCCATCGCCGCCATCGGGTTCGTCTGGGCCATCTTACTCCTCGACTTTGCCGCCGGCCGCGACGATCTTCTCGCGCGCCGTGGCGCTGACCTTGATGCCGCGCACCGTCACGGCGCGGCCGATCTCCCCGTTCGCGAGCAGCTTCACGGGGCCCCTGGACGCACGCGCCAACCCGGCGGCGACGAGCGCCTCGAGCGTCACCTCGTTCCCCGCGACGAGCGCGAGGTCGTCGAGCCCGACCACCTGCGCGTCCTGCCGGAACGGGTTGGTGAAGCCGCGCTTGGGCACGCGCCGCGTGAGCGGCATCTGCCCGCCCTCGAAGTGCGGCTTGTTGCCGCCCGGGCCGTGATGGCCGGCGCGGGCCTTGATGCCCTTGTGGCCCTTGCCCGACGTCTTGCCCGTGCCCGACCCGGGGCCGCGCCCGAGGCGCTTCCGGTTCCGGTGCGAGCCCGGCGCGGGGGCCAGGTTGCTGAGGCCGATCTTCTCATCACTCATCGTATCACTCCTTCACCGGCGTCACGTCGACCAGGTGACGCACGCGCTTGATCATCCCACGGAGGGACGGCGAGTCCTGGTGCACCACCGAGTCCTGGTGGTGCCGGAGCCCGAGGGCTTCCAGGGTCGCGTTCATGACCTTGTTGTGACCGATGCCGGACCGCACCTGCGTGATGCGGACCTTCCCGTCGGTCAGGGTGTTCGCCTCGGTCACCTTCGGACCGCGGGTGCGGTGCCACACGAATGTCCGCGGCATCAGACGGCCTCCTTCGACTTCGCGCGTGACTTGTAGGGCAGCGCCGAGACGTCCACGCCGCGCTCGCGCGCGACCTGCTCGACCGTCGTCAGGTTCTGCAGCCCGTCGAGCGCCGCGAGCACCATGTTGTGCGGGTTCGTCGAGCCGAGCGACTTCGTGAGGATGTCGTGGATGCCGACGCACTCGAGGACCGCGCGCACCGCGCCGCCGGCGATCACGCCCGCGCCCGGCGCCGCCGGCTTCATCAGGACCTCACCGGCCCCGTGCTTGCCGACGATCTCGTGCGGGATGGTCGCCCCGGTCATCGGGAAGCACACCAACTTGCGC
>CAZYUL010000083.1:0-12441 GCA_964650715.1 uncultured Gemmatimonas sp.
CTCGGCGGCGGCGGTCGCCTCGTCGAGGAGGGAGGCGTTCGCGACGGGGAGCGCCGTCAGATCGCTCACCATCGTCTGGAAGTTGAGCAGCGCCTCGAGCCGGCCCTGCGCGATCTCGGCCTGGTAGGGGGTGTAGGCGGTGTACCAGCCCGGGTTCTCGAGGATGTTGCGCTGGATGACGGCGGGCGTGTGCGTATCGTAGTAGCCCATGCCGATGAAGGAGCGCCGCACGACGTTGGCGGACATCTCCGCACGGAACGCCGCGAGCGCCTCCTGCTCCGACTTGGCCGCGGGCAGGTCGAGGGGGCGGCGGAATCGGATGTTCTCGGGGATCGTGTCGTCTATGAAGGCGTCCAGCGACTTGTAGCCGAGTGCCGCGAGCATGTCGCGCACGTCGGCGTCGGAGGGACCGATGTGCCGTGGGATGAAGACGTCGGGCTGCGGGTGCACGGACTGCGTCACGGGGAGGACTCCTTGAGGCGGGCGGACGAGGGGACCCCGAAAGCTAAACGCGACGGGAGTGCGACGTAGATTCCCTTCGGGGAGCCCCCCGCGACCCGACCACGCACCGCCCTCTCGCAGGAGGATGGGATGTCCAGCTCCGCCACCCGAGTCGAAGTGACCCGTGCCGGGATCAGCTTCGGATCCGCCCTCGCCATCGCCATCTCCTGGAGCCAGCACCACTCGATCCTCTGGGCGATCCTGCACGGCGTCTTCAGCTGGTTCTACGTGATCTACTTCGCGATCACCCGGTGATGGGTCGGTGATCGCCCGGCTCGCCCCGCGCTGGTCCCTCTGGCTCGACACCCCGCGGGACGGCGCGACGAACATGGCGGTGGACCTGGCGCTGCTCGACCACGCGCGCCGCACCGGCGACGCGACGCTGCGCGTGTACGCGTGGGGGGCCCCGACCCTCTCGTTCGGGCGCAACGAACGCGCGCGCGACCGCTACGACCGTGCGCGCCTCGAGGCCTCAGGGGTCGCGACCGTGCGCCGCCCGACCGGCGGTCGCGCCCTCCTGCACCATCGCGAGGTGACCTACAGCGTGACCGCGCGACTCGGAGAGGTCTCCCCGTCGGACGCCTATCGGGCGATCAACGCGCTCCTCGCCGCCGCGCTCGAGCGCATCGGCGTCGCCGTGGAGGTCGCGGCGCCGGCGACCCGGATGCTCCGCCCCGATGGGGCGGCCTGCTTCGCGCAGCCCTCGGCGGGCGAGCTCGTGGTGGGCGGCGCCAAGCTCGTCGGGAGCGCGCAGGTGATCGAGGGCGGCGCGCTCCTCCAGCACGGGTCCATCCTCCTCGACGACGACCAGCAGCTCATCGCGGCGCTGCGCGCGGGCGCGCGCGGGCGCGTGGCGGCGGCGGAGCGTCGTGCGGATGATCCCGAGGCGACCGCTCCCGTCGCCACGCTGCGGGGGGCGCTCGGGCGCGACGTCTCGCACGGCGAGGTCGCCGACGCCCTCGCCGCGACCTGGTCCGCGGCCGTGACCTCGGTCCGCGTGGATGAGTCTGCACCGGGGATCTCCGCCTCGGTGGCGGCGCATCGCGCGCGCCTCTCCGACCCCGCGTGGACCTGGCGGCGTTGACCACCCCGATTCCCTCGACCCCAACGTGATGCGACGCCTCCTCCTGCCTGCCGCACTCTGCGCCGCACTGTCCGCGACCGTCGCCTGCGGCGGCGATGGATCCGCGCCCGGCCCCACCGGTGGAACGGTCGTCGTCAGCGACCTCGGCGATCCGGAGACGCTCCTCCCCGTGCTCGCCCGCGACGTGCCGTCGCGTCTCGCGGCCGACCTCCTGTTCGACCCGCTGGCCGAGCTGGGACCGTCGCTCAACGTGGTCGGTGACAGCGCCTTCGTGCCGCGGCTCGCCACGCGGTGGACGTGGAGCGATGACTCGCTCGCGATCACCTTCGCGCTCGATCCTGACGCGCGCTGGCACGACGGCCAGCCGGTCCGCGCCAGCGACGTCGCCTTCGCCCTTCGCGTGATCAAGGACACCGTCAACGCGTCGCCTGCCCTCTCGAACCTGAACCTCGTGGACTCGGTGAGCACGCCGGACTCGCTCCACGCCACCGTCCACTTCTCCCGCCGCTATGCGGAGCAGTTCCTCCACGCGACGCGGATCGTGCCACTGCCCGAGCACCAGCTCGGGGTGGTCCCCCGCGGCACCTCGCTGCGCACGAGTCCCGTCGCCGCGCAGCCGGTCGGGAGCGGGCGCTACCGCCTGGTGGCACGGGAACCGGAAGTGCGCCTCGAGTTCGCGGTGGTCGAGGACCACTACCGCGGCCGGGCCAAGCTCGACCGGGTGATCCAGACGGTGCATGGAGATGCCGGCGCTGGGCTCGCCCAGCTGCTCGCCGGGGAGACCGACGTCTGGGACCAGCTGACGCCCGCGCAGGTCGGCGACGTCGCCGCGCGGCAGCACCTGCGGATGATCAGCGCCCCCGGGTTCTTCTACGGGTTCATGACGTTCAACCTGCGCGACCCGCGGAACACCGCGCGCGCACATCCACTCTTCGCCGACCGCACCCTCCGGCGCGCGCTCTCCCTCGGCGTGGACCGCGACGCGGTGCGGCGCGCGGCGTTCGACACCCTCGGCCTTCCCGGACTCGGCCCGTTCGTGCGCGCGCATGTCACCGCCGACACGACGATCGAGCAGATCCCGTTCGACCGGACCGCCGCCGAGTCCGCCCTCGATTCCCTCGGATGGAGCGAGCGCGGGGCGGATGGCGTGCGGCGCCGCGGGAACCAGCGCCTCGCCTTCACCCTCCTCGTGCCCAGCACGAGCCCCCCGCGGCAGCGCGCCGCCGTGGTGATCCAGGAGCAGCTGCGCCAGGTCGGGGTGGACGTCACGGTACGGACGCAGGAACAGGCGGCGTTCGCGGAGGCGGCGACCTCGGGCCGGTTCGACGCGATGGTCTGGATCTGGCAGACCTCGCCGAGCCCGTTGAGCCTGCGCGGCACCTGGGCGAGCGCCGCGCTCCCCGGCGGCGGCGTCCAGAACCTCGGCAAGTACGAGAGCGCGCCCTTCGACCGCGCGGTGTCGGACGCGATCGACGCGGTGGACCTCGAGACGCGGCGCGCGGCCCTGCGCCGCGCCTACCAGCAGATCGTGGACGACGCGCCGGCGATCTGGCTCTTCGAGGTGCGCTCGCTCGCCGCGGTGCATCGCCGGTTCAACATCCCGGCGTGGCGGAGCGACGCGTGGTGGCTGACGCTCGGGGAGTGGACGGTGGACCCGGCGCAGCGCCTGCCGCGCGACGGGTCGCCCGCCGCACCCTGAGCGCGGCGCGTGACGCGCCTCATCCTCGGCCGCGTCGCGCAGGCCGCGCTCGTCGTCGCGATCGTCGTCGTCGCGACGTTCGTCCTCATCCGGCTGGCCCCGGGTGACCCGTTCGCGGCGATCGCCGACGACCCGGACCTCGCGCCGGGCGTCGCCGAGTCGCTGCGGCGGCAGTATGGACTCGACGAGCCGCTCCCGACGCAGTTCGTGCGCTTCGTGGTCACCGCCGCGCGCGGCGAACTCTGGTCGACGTCGCATTCCGACTACGTCTCCAGCGTGCTCGCGCGCGTCGTGCCGAACACCCTCCTGCTGACCGCGACGGCCTTCTTCGTCGCGTTCGTGGGAGGGGTGGCGATCGGCGCGTGGCAGGGGTGGCGCCCCGATGCCTGGTTCTCGCGCGCGACGGACCGCCTCGGGCTCGTCATCGTCGCCATCCCCGAGTTCATCCTCGCGCTGCTGCTCGTGCTCGGTCCCGCCCTCACGTGGGAGTGGTTCCCACCCGGGCGGATGCGGAGCGCCGTCGCGCCGGGTGGCCTCGCCGGCGTGCTCGACGTCGCGGACCACCTCGTCCTGCCGACACTCGCGCTGGCGCTCGTCATCGGCGCGGTCGTCGCGCGCCATCAGCGCGCCGCGATGGCGGCGGTGCACGACCGCGAGTTCATCCGGGCGGCGCGCGCCAAGGGCGTCCCCGAACCGCGGCTCTTCGTGCGGCACGCGTTGCGCAACGCGCTGGTGCCGATCCTCACGCTCGCCGGCGTCGCGCTCCCCACCCTGGTCGGCGGGGCGGTCCTCGTCGAGACGGTCTTCGACTGGCCGGGGATGGGGGCAGTGGCCGTGGAAGCGACGCGCAGCCGCGACTACCACCTCGTCGTCGCGTGCGTGCTCGTCAGCACGGTCGCGGTGGTCCTCGCGAACCTCGCCGCGGACCTCGCGCTGCTCTGGGCCGACCCCCGACTGCGGGACCGCCGATGATCCGCGACTTCCGCGCGCCGGCGCTGCTGGTGGTCGGACTCGCGCTCATCGCGATCGTCGGCCCGGCCCTCGCGCCGTACGAGCCGACGGAGATGATCGACATCCACACGATGGCCGCCCAACCGCCGAGCCTCGCGCACCCGATGGGGACCGATCCCGTCTCGCGCGACGTCCTGAGTCGCGTGCTCCACGGGGCACGGACGTCGCTCTGGATCGCGGCGCTCGCGGTCGCGGTCGCGCTCTCCCTCGGCACCCTGGTCGGCGTCACTGCCGCGCGGCTCGGCGGCGCGGTGGACGCCCTGCTGATGCGCCTCACCGACGCGGCGCTCGCCTTCCCGAGGCTGCTCGCGCTGCTCCTCGTCGCCGCGAGCGTGGACGCGCTCTCGCCGGCCGCCTTCGCCATCGTGATCGGCGCGACGGGCTGGATGAACACCGCGCGGCTCACCCGCGCCGAGACGGCGCGGCTCCTCGCCACCGAGCACCTGCGAGCGGCGCGCGCGCTCGGCGTGCCCTGGCCAAGGCTCCTGCGACGACACCTCCTGCCGGGGCTCGCGCCGACACTGATCGCCGCGGGAACCATCGCCTTCGCCGCCGCCATCCCCCTCGAAGCGGGCCTCTCGCTGCTCGGTGTGGGCGTGCAGCCGCCGCACCCGAGCCTCGGCAACATCATCATGGATGCCGAGTCCCGCTTCGTCCGACAGTGGTGGATGGTCGCCTTCCCGACGGCCGCGATCGTCGGCTCGGTGCTCGCCGCCTCCGCGGTGGCCGAGCGTTACGCCGGCCCGGCGTCGCGCTCCGACCGATGAGCGCCCTGCTGGAGGTCCGCGACCTCACCGTCACCTTCGCGACGCCGGACGGACCGCGGCGGCTGCTCGATGACGTCTCGCTCGACGTGCGGCCGGGGGAGAGCGTGGGCATCGTCGGGGCGTCGGGCGCGGGCAAGAGCACGCTCGGCTCGGCGATCATGCGCCTCCTGCCGCCGCACGCGCGGATCGGTCCCGGCGCGGCGATCCGGCTCGGAGGGGACGACCTCCTCTCGCTCGACGAGCCGGCGATGCGCGAGCGGCGCGGTCGGCGGATCGCGATGGTCTTCCAGGAACCGCTCCGGGCGCTCAACCCCGCGATGCGGATCGGCGACCAGCTCGCCGAGTCCCTCACCGTCCACCGGCTCGCGTCGCGGGGGCAGGCGCACGCGCGCGCGGTCGAGATGCTCGCCAGGGTCGGGATCGCCGACGCCACGGACGCGGCGCGTCGCCATCCGCACGAGTTCTCCGGAGGGATGCGCCAGCGGATCCTCATCGCCGGGGCGCTCCTCCCGGCGCCGGCGCTGATCATCGCCGACGAGCCGACCACCTCGCTCGACCTCACGATCCAGGCGCAGGTGCTGGACCTCCTCGACTCGCTGCGCCGGGAGACGGGAGCGGCGCTGATGCTCATCTCGCACGACCTCGACGTCGTCGGGGAACGGTGCGGCCGGGTCGTGGTGCTCGATCGCGGACGCGTCGTCGAGGACGGCGCCGCCGCCGACCTGATGTCGCGCCCGGCCTCACCGACGACGCAGGCGCTCGTCGCCGCCCGCGCTTCGCGCACGCTGCCTCCGCCGCGCCCGTCGGCGGCCGGGCCGTCGCTGCTGGAGGTGCGCGACCTGCGCGTGACCTACCGGGACCGGAGGCGCGCGGGCCGCGCCGACCACTTCGTCGCCGTGCACGACGTGCGCCTCGACGTGGCGCGCGGGGAGGTCGTGGCGATCGTCGGCGAGTCCGGTTGCGGGAAGAGCTCGCTGGCGCTGGCGACCCTCCGCCTCACCGACGCCACCGGCCGCGTGCTCCTCGACGGCGAGCCGCTCGACTCGATGGCAGGCGAGGAACTGCGGCGCGCCCGGCGCCGGATCCAATGGATCCCCCAGGACGCGGGGGCATCCCTCACGCCGCACCTGCGAGTGCGCGAGCTCGTGGCCGAGGGGATGGAGGTGCACGGCATCGCGGTGGGCGCGGACGCGGCGCGACGCGCCGATGCGCTCCTCACCGGCGTGGGGCTCGACCCGGCGCTGGGTGACCGCTTGCCGCCGGCGCTCTCGGCCGGCGAACGCCAGCGGGTCGCCATCGCCCGCGCCCTCTCCACCGGCCCCGACCTCCTCGTCTGCGACGAGCCGGTCTCCTCGGTGGATGCCACGAACCGGGCGTTCCTGCTCGACCTCTTCGCTCGGCTCCGGCACGAGCGCGGGCTCGCGATGATCCTCATCACGCACGACGTCACCTCGGTGCGGCGACTCGCCGACCGGGTGCTCGTGATGTACCTCGGACGCATCGTGGAATCGGGGACCGCCACCGCGGTGCTCGGCTCGGCGCGGATGCCCTACACCCAGGCGCTGCTCGCGGCGGAGCCCACCGGCGACCCGGAGGCGCCGGGCCGACGCGTGCTGCCGATCGGCGAGCCGCCGTCGGCACTGCGTCCCCCCAGCGGATGCGCGTACCACCCGCGCTGCGCCCACCCGGCCAAGGATGCGCAGTGCGCAGCGGCGGCGCCGGAGCTGCGGGAGCTCGGACCGGCGCATCGCGCCGCCTGCTGGAAGGCGTGACGGACGAGGATCGCTCGCGATCCGCGTGACGCCCGTCACACCGCGTCACCATGTGACGGCCGACACGGAGGCGCCTCACGGCGCGGGTTGTCGGGGTTCCCCATACTGGGCCCCGTGAACCTGCAGTCCACGCACTCCGCACCGGGACCCTTGCCATGAAGTCACTCCGATTCCGCCTCGTCGGGGCGATCGTCGCCCTCGCCATCACCGCCGCGTCCTGCGGCGACAGCTCGATCACGGCGCCTCCGACGGCGCAGGTGACGCCGGACTCGAGCCAGGCCGAGCTCCTCGGCTTCCTGCAGCCCATCACGCGCCCGCTCGGGCTCCTCACCTGCCGCCCGATGGCGCCGGCGACCGGCTCGGCCGTCATCGGCCCGCGCGGTGGCACGGTCGTGGTGGGACCGCACGTGCTGCGCGTGCCGCCGGGTGCGCTCGATGCGCCGACGCTGATCACCGGTCACGCGCCGAGCAGCAGCTCGAACCGCGTCGAGTTCCAGCCGCACGGGCTGCAGTTCGAGCGTTCGGCGGCGCTGACGATGAGCTACGCGAACTGCGACATCGTGAGCTGGCTGCTCCCGAAGCGCATCGCGTACGTGGATGGCGACCTCGACATCCTCTACTACCTGCTGTCGCTCGACAACATCTTCACGAAGAAGGTCACCGGGAAGGTCGATCACTTCTCGGACTACGCGGTGGCCTGGTAGCGCACCGTGATGCCGTCCGCGACCGATCGCCGTCGTGCCCCGCTCCTCCCCACGGGAGCGGGGCGCACGGCGTCCGATCATCTCGCGGCGGCCAAGGACCAGGAGCGCGCCGGCTGCGTCACCGAGGCGATCGAGCGCTACGAGCTCGCGATCGAGACGTCCGAGCGCGAGGGGAACCCGACGGTGCTGGCCGAGGCGCTGCGGCGGCTCGGGATCGTGCGACACAAGCGCGACGAGGCCGCCGCGGCCCGGTCGCTGTGCCATCGGAGCCAGCAGGTCGCGCACGAGGCCGGCAACGACCTGCTCGAGGCCGAGGCCCTCAACACGCTCGGCGTGATGCTCCTGCGCGAGGGCGCGCTCAGCGCCGCGACCGACACCTTCCGCAACGCGCTCGCCCTCGGTGGGGCGAGCATCGAGGTCCGCGCCCGGACCGAGCAGAACCTCGGGATCATCGCGAACATCCACGGCGATCTCGACGGCGCCCGCGCCAGCTACGAGCGCTCGCTCGAGTGCTACCGGGAGGCGAACGACCGCCACGGCACGGCGATCGCCTTCCATAACCTCGGGATGGTCAGCGCCGACCTCGAGGACCTCGAGGCCGCCGAGACCTACTTCCGCGAGAGCCTCGCCATCGCCGAGCAGGCCGGCGACGTGCACTTGCAGGGGCTGTGCCTCCTGAACCGCTCGGAGGTGCAGATCGGCCGCCAGCGCTTCGAGGAGGCGCGGCGCGACGCGGAGTCCTCCCTCGCGATCTTCGACCAGCTCGGCTCGCGCGACCACAAGTCCGCCGCGTATCGCTCGATCGGGGTCGTGTACCGCGAGACGGGCAAGCTCGCGCTCGCCGAGTCCCGCCTCCGCTCGGCGATCGAGCTCGCCACCGCGGTCGGCTCGGTCCTCCACGAGGCCGAGGCGACGCGCGAACTGGCGGTGGTCTACCAGGCGATGGGTCGCAACCAGGACGCGCTCCTCCTCCTCAATCGCTCGCACGCCCTCTTCCGCCGCCTCGACGCCCGCCGGGACCTCGTCAACGTCTCGGGGAAGGTCGAGGAGCTCGAGGGCACCTACCTCGCGCTCGTGCGGGAATGGGGCCAGTCGATCGAATCCAGCGACAGCTACACCTTCGGTCACTGCTCGCGCGTCGCCGAGAACGCCGTCGCCGTCGCCGAGGCCCTCGGGCTCGACGCGCTCGAGGTCACCACCATCCGCCTCGGCGCCTACCTCCACGACCTCGGCAAGGTGAAGGTCCCGCACGAGATCCTGAACAAGAACGGGCCGCTCACCCGCGACGAGTTCGAGGTGATCCAGATGCACCCGGTGTGGGGGATGGAGCTCCTCGACGGCATCGAGTTCCCCTGGGACCTCAAGCCGATCATCCGTTGGCACCACGAGAAGGCCGACGGCACCGGCTACCCGGACCGTCTCCGCGGCGACGAGATCCCGCTCGCTGCCCAGGTCGTGGGGATCGTGGACGTCTACGACGCGTTGACGACCGCCCGGCCCTACCGCGGCGCGATGGCGCACGACGCGGCGATGGCCCAGATCGAGAGGATGCGCGCGTCGTGGAGCGACGAGGTCTACGCGGCCTTCACTCGCGCGATGGCTGGGCGCGCTGCTCCCCGGATGGGCGCGGCGGCGTGATCGTGCGGTTCCCCGTGTAGGGGGTCTTGAGCCGGCGTCGCAGCATGTGCCCGGCCGCGCTCTCGAGGGCCGAGCGGTTCAGGATCCGGACGCCGCCGTTCCCCACCTCGATGTGCCCCTTGGACTGCATCGCGCTGATCGTCCGCGACACCGTCTCGCGCGACGAGCCCACCATCTGCGCGATCACCTGGTGCGTCGGGAGGTCGCGGATCACCTCCTCGGGATCGCGCGCCGCGAGTTCCAGCAGCAGGTGCGCGACACGGCCCGAGACGTCGAGGAGCATCAGGCCGCCGATCTTCTGGTCGGCCTCGAGGAGCCGCGCGCAGAGCGCGCGCAGCAGGCCGAACGACATCTCCGGGAGCTCGCGGATGGACCGCCGGAACTCGTCGCGCCGCAGCATGAGGAGCTTCGTGTCGTCCATCGCGATGACGCTCGCGGCGTACGGCTCGTCGTCGAGCAGCGCCGTCTCGCCGAAGAAGTCCCCGGCACGGACCAGCGAGAGCACCACCTCGCGGCCGTCCTCGGCGATCAGCATCACCTTCACCTGGCCCGAGATCACGACATAGAACGCGTCGCTCGGGTCCTGCGCGAAGCGGATCACGCGGTTCTTGGGGTACTCCTTCTCCACCAGCAGCGGCGCGAGGCGCTCCAGGTCGGTGTCGCGGAGCTGCGAGAAGAGCGGGACGGTCCGCAGGGTCTTGACGAGGCTCATGCGGGTCGGCTCGGGACGGCGAGGAGCGGATGGCGTCCGCTGCGGGACACCGGGAGACGAATCCAAACATAGGTCCGCGGGTCACGGACGAAAGTGCAGGGCGCCGATCCGCACTCCGCGCCTTCCGGAGCACACGGTTCCGTGCCAGTATCCCCAACCTTCACTCACCACGCCGACCTCATGACGACCGACTCCACGCCCTTCGTCACCGACAAGCGCTTCTTCGGCCATCCTCGCGGCCTCTCCACGCTCTTCGTGACCGAGATGTGGGAGCGCTTCTCGTACTACGGCCTGCGACCGCTCCTGATCCTGTTCATGACCACCGCCCTGCTGGACGGCGGGTTCGGGTTCGAGCGCACGCAGGCGTCGGCGATCGTCGGCATCTACGCGGCGTCCATCTATCTCGCGTCGCTCCCCGGGGGCTGGATCGCCGACCGCCTCCTCGGCCTCCGCCGCGCGATCATGCTCGGCGCGGTGCTGATCACCAGCGGGCACTTCTCGATCGGCCTCTCCGGTGTCGCGCCGGAGGCGCTCTCGAAGCCGGTGTTCTTCCTCGGCCTCATCCTGATCGTCCTCGGCACCGGGCTCCTCAAGCCGAACATCTCGGCGATCGTCGGCGACCTGTACCCCGAGGGCGGCGCCCGGCGTGACGCCGGCTTCTCGATCTTCTACATGGGGATCAACCTCGGCGCCTTCCTCGGCCAACTCGTGACGGGTTTCCTCGGCGAGCGGGTGAGCTACCACTGGGGCTTCGGCGCGGCGGGCTTCGGGATGTTCCTCGGTCTCGTGGTGTTCTGGCTGCGCGCCCGTCCGACCCTCGGTCCGATCGGCGAGGACATCGTCCGCGATCCCGACCCCGCCGTCCAGGCGCGCCGCGAGGCGGGCGTGAAGCGCTGGACCCTCGCTGGGCTCGGCGCCCTCGCGCTCGTCTTCGTCCTGACCGCCACCGGGACGATCACGATCGACCCGCAGCGCGTCGGGCAGCTGATGACCGGCGTGCTCGTCGGGTTGGCCGTGCTGTTCTTCGCGACGGTGCTCCTCACCGGCGGGCTCAGCGGCGACGAGAAGAAGCGCGTCGGCGTGATCTTCGTGCTCTTCGTCTTCGCGGCGATCTTCTGGGCCGCGTTCGAGCAGGCGCCGACGTCGCTGCAGCTCTTCGCCAACGACTTCACCGACCGCGACATCGGCGGGTGGGAGATGCCCGCCACCTGGTTCCAGTCGGTGAACTCCTTCTTCGTGATCGTCTTCGCCCCGGTCTTCGCCGCCCTCTGGGTGGGGATGGCGCGCCGAGGATGGGAGCTCTCGAGCCCGGCGAAGTTCACGCTCGGCCTCGCCCTCGCCGGCGTCGGGTTCCTCCTCATGATCTCGGCCGCCAACGCCGTGGTCGCGAGCGGCGGGACGCTCCGCGTGTCGCCCTGGTGGCTGATCGGGAGCTACTTCTTCCAGACGCTCGGTGAACTCTGCCTGAGCCCCGTGGGGCTCTCGTCGATGACCAAGCTCGCGCCGCGCCAGTACGTCGGGCAGATGATGGGGATCTGGTTCCTCGCGACCTCGGTCGGCAACCTGATCGCGGGGCTCGTCGGGGGGCACGTGGACCCCAACCAGCTCGAGCAGACCCCGGTGGTCTTCACGGGCACGGCGATCGCGCTCTTCGTCGCGACGCTCGTGCTCGGCCTGATGATCGTCCCGATCCGGCGGATGATGACGAACGTGCGGTAGCGCCCGCGGCGCTACTCCTTCCCCATCCGCTTCTTCAGGGCGTCCAGCGCCGCGTCCGCACCGGCTTCCCGGTCGGCGCGGCGCTGCGCGCGACCGAGGGCGTCGAGCTCCGACTTGAGCGGGGCGTCGTCAGGAAGACCAAGCTCCGCGTCGGTCGGCCCGCGCGACCCGGCGCTCATCCCGGAGCCGACGCCGAGCGACGCCTGCTTGAGCTGCGCGACCATCTCGTCGTAGTCGCGCTCGGCGAGTCCGGACTCCGCCTCCTGCGCCTCGAGCTTCCGCTCGAGGACCGCCGCGCGCTCGGCGTGCTGCGACTCGTACTTCGCGGCGACCGCGGCGGTCTCGGCGTCGTTGATCCCCTCGGCGAGGACGCGCCGGCGCGCCGCCGTCGCCATCGACTCGCGTTCGGCCGCGAGCCGCCGGCGCGTGAGCTCGACGCCCTCGCGCAGGTCCTCCACGCCGAGCTTGGCCTGGGCGAGCGCACGCTTCATCTCCGCGATCACGGCGCGCCGGTCGGCGGGCGCCACGCGCCCTCCCAGCAGGTCAGCGATCGTCGCGCGGAGGGATTCGAACACCGGGTCCTCGTGCCCAAGGGGATGGTCGCGAATCTAGTCACCGCCGCGGGGAGATGCCCGTCACATCCCGCGTGACTTCCCTGAACGTTCCGTGGTCCAGAGGGATATGACCGGGTAGTACCCCCCGGGACCCCTGCCTAGCTTTCCTCCGTGCTCTACATCTGCCTTCCCGCCCACGACGAGGCGGCGACCGTCGGCGTGCTCCTCTGGCGCATCCGCAAGGTGTTCCAGGAGTACGCCCGCGAGTACGAGATCCTCG
>CAZYUL010000084.1:0-8524 GCA_964650715.1 uncultured Gemmatimonas sp.
CGTGCATCGAGTACGTGTCCATCAGCCACGCCATCACGCGCTCGTTCGTGTTCACATCGGGCGCGGGAACGTCGGAATCGGGGCCGAGTGTCGAGATGATCCCCGCCGTGTAGCGGCGCGTCACGCGCTCGAGTTCGCCGACCGACATCTTGAGGGGATCGCAGATCACCCCGCCCTTCGCGCCGCCGAACGGGATGTTCACCACGGCGCACTTCCACGTCATCCACGCGGCGAGCGCCTTCACCTCGTCGAGGCTGACGTTGAGGTCGAATCGGATGCCGCCCTTGGCCGGGCCGCGCGAGGTGTTGTGGAGGACGCGGATCCCCGTGAACACCTCCACCTCCCCGTTGTCCATCATCACGGGGATCGAGACGGTGATCTCCTTCTCGGGGCTGCGCAGCACCTTGTAGATGCCGGGTTCGAGGTCGAGGAGCTCTGCCGCGCGGTCGAAGCGCGACATCATCGCCTCGAACGGGTTCTCCTCGTTGAGGAAGCGGTCCTTGTCGGGACGGACGATCGTGTTCGTGGGGAGGCGCAGGTCGGCCATCGAAAGGGGGCACCGAACCGGCCCCGGGGGCCGGCGGATGAGGGTCAGTTCACGTGGGAGCCAGGCCGCCGAGCCGGTCGAGACGTTCGCGGAGGGCTTCCGCGCCCCACTCGACCGCGACAGCCTGCGAAAGATACCACAGTGGGGGGGCTTCGCGAGGCCAGCGCCCGCGCAGCTTCACCGCGTCCTTGAGGGTGCAGATGGTGGTCTCGACCCCGGCCGCATCACGCGCCAACGCGGCGACCTCGGCGTCGGTGAACGGGTGGTGGTCGGGGAACGCGACGGGGCGCACCTCGGCGCCCGTGGCGCGCAACTGGTCCACGTACTGCCGCGGCGACCCGATCGCCGAGATCGCTAGCACGCTCGTTCCGCGGAGCGTCTCGAGTCCCCTCGTCTCGGGCGCCCCGGACCCGCCCGCATCGAGACGTACGAGCTGCCCCGGTAGCAGCGCAGCCACGACGATCAGCAGCTGCTCGTGCCCTTCCGACCACTCGGTGGCGACGTCCGCCGCCTCGTCCTGGCTCGCGGTCTTGCGCGTGACGAGCAGTACGTCCGCCCGCGCCAGCGCGCCGACTCGCTCACGAAGCGGACCGGCGGGCAGGAGGCGGCGTGCGCTTCCCTGCTCCGTTGCGACCAGCACGATGTCCAGGTGGCGCGCCGCCCGGCGATGCTGGAAGCCGTCGTCCAGGACCAGCACGTCGGCGCCGGCGGCGCGCGCCTTCGCGGCGCCCCGGACGCGGTCGGGGTCGGCGATCACCGGAGCTCCGGGGACGAGCGCCCGGTGCACGAGCGTCTCGTCCTCGCCGCGGTAGCCACGGAGGAGGATCCCTGGGCGCCGCCCGCGCGAGGCGAGATGCGCTGCGATCCACGCGGTGATCGGGGTCTTCCCGGTCCCGCCCACGGTGAGGTTCCCGACGCTCACGGTCGGCGCGCCGAGCGGGATGACCCGCAGCAGGCCGGCATCGTACAGGCCGTTCCGCATCCGGACCGCCGCACCGAAGAGCCAGGAGAATGGCGTGAGGAGGGTCGCGGTCACGCCATCGCGACGCCATACGCCGGCGATGACCTCCGCGGCGTCGCGCCTCACGGGGCCCCCCCGGTGTCCGCAGGGAGTGCCGGTCCCATCCGGCGCGCGAACTCGGCGAGCGCCCCCTCGTCGGTGGCCGGTGCGACCCACGGCTCGCCGAAGGTGACGGTCACGGTCGCGAAGAGCTTCGGCACCATGAAGCGATCCCAGCTCCGCATCCGCCACGCGCGGGACGCTTGGATCCGCACGGGGAAGATCGGGGCGCCGGTGCGCCGCGAGACCATCAACGCACCCGGCTGCGGCACGCCCGCCGGTCCGCGCGGACCATCCGGCGTGATCGCGAACCCCCGCCCCGCCTCCACGAGCCGCACCATCTGCAGCAGCACGCGACCGGCGCCTCGAGACGTCGAACCGCGGATGGAATCGATCCCCCAACGGGCGACGAGCCGGGCGATGATCTCGCCGTCCCGGTGCTCGCTCACCATCGTCGTCAGTCCCTGCCGCCGGAAGAACCAGGCGCTCCCGAGGATCTCGCCGTGCCAGAACGCGACGATGCACGGTTCCTTGGCGGCGTGCATCGCCCGCCAGACGCCCGTGTTGACCTCGCGGACGCGCCACGAGTGCGCGAGAGTGGAGAGGAGCCAGCCGCCGAGCCGCACGCTCCAGCGGACCCGACGCTCCTCATCGTGCTCGCGCCCGCTCACCGCGCCAGCTCCGCGGCCATCGCGGCCACGCGGTCCGACGCGCCCGGGCTCCCCAACTTCGCGCGCACCTCGGCGAGGCCTTCGAGCATTCGCTGACGCTCTGCGCCGTGGCGGTCGAAGAGAGGTTCGAGGGCATCGGCCACCGGTGCGGGGCGGAAGTCGTCCTGCACGAACTCCGGCGCCACGGCGCGACCGGCCACGATGTTGAGCAGGCCGATGTGCTCGATCCGCACGAGCCGCCGCGCGATCGCGTACGAGATCGGACTCGTGCGGTAGACGATGACGCACGGACACCCCGCGACCGCGGCCTCGAGTGTCGTCGTCCCGCTCTTGCAGAGGGCGACATCGGCAGCGCGGAGCACGTCGAACGACGCCGAGCGCACGAGCGGGAACGGCACCTCGTCGTCCCGGAGGGCGATCGTCGGCGCGACACTGAGCACCACGCGGAGCCCGGGGCGTCGGGACTGCAGTGCCCGTGCGACGGCGACGAAATCGGCCAGGTGTCGACGGATCTCCTCGGCGCGGCTCCCTGGGAAGAGCGCGAGGATCTCGCCGTCGCGCGGGAGACCGAGCCGCGAGCGCGCCGCCTCACGGTCCGGGAGGTCCTTCGCGCGGTCGAGCAACGGATGGCCGACGAAGGTCGCGTCCACGCCGGCGGCGCGGAGCATCGGTTCCTCGAACGGCAGGATCACCGCCGCCTTCGCGATGACCTTCGCCATCGTTGCAAGGCGTCCCCGCCGCCATGCCCAGACCTGCGGCGTGATGTAGTAGAGGACCGGGACCCCTCGCGCGCGCGCGGCGGCGGCCACGCGCATGTTGAAACCCGGGTAGTCGATGCAGATGACGAGCGCCACGGAGCCGGACGCGATGCGGTCACGGAGCCGTCGCAGCAACCGCAGGTGTGAGGGGATGTGCCGGAGCACCTCGACGAACCCGACCACCCCTTCGTGCTCCTCGATCAGCTCGACGCCGGCGGCGCGCATCCGTGCGCCCCCCGTGCCGGCGAGGGCGAGGTCGGGCCGCGCGACGCGCAGGCGCTCGGCGAGGGCGGCACCGTGCAGGTCGCCGGATGCCTCCCCGGCGAGGAGGAGGATCTCACGCACGTCGCGAGCCGGTCATCGCGCCGAGCGCGGGCAGCGCGCGCTCGATGTCGGCGACGATCCGGAGGGCGACGGCGAGGGCCTCGCGTCCGGCGCGTCCGGAGACGGCCACGGGCGCCTCGCCGCGGAGGGCCGCCACGAAGCTCTCGAGCTCGAGCCGGAGGGGCTCCCCGTCCGGCGCCTCGAGGGCCACGCGCTCCACGAAGGCCTCCAGCGGCTGCGCCTGGCGGGCGAGCGCCGCGAGGTCCACGTCGCCGCGGAGCCGGTACATCTCCCCGGTGCCGGCCGCGAGGTCGAGGGAGAGGTACCCGTTCCGCTGGAAGATCCGGAGCTTGCGCATCCGGTCCTTGGAGACGCGACTCGACGTGATCGTCGCCACCGCCCCGGACTCGAACGTGATCCGCGCATCGGCGATGTCCACCGACGGCGTCAGCACCGGGAGCCCGGCGGCCGCCACCCCGCGCACCGGCGAACCCGTCAGCGTCAGCACGAGGTCGATGTCGTGGATCATCAGGTCGAGCACGACGGCCACGTCGCTCCCCCGCGGATTGAACGGGGCGAGCCGGTCGCTGTCGATGAACAACGGGTGGTCCACGTGCGGCAGTGCGGCGCGGATCGCCCGGTTGAACCGCTCGATGTGCCCGATCTGCACGAGGAGGCCCTTCGACTCGGCGAGGGCGAGGAGCTCGTCGGCCTCGGCGAGGGTGACCGTGATCGGCTTCTCGATCAGCAGGTGCTTCCCCTTGCCGAGGGCGGCCATCGCGACCTCGTGGTGCCGCGACGTCGGCACGACGATCGAGATCGCATCCACGTCGTCGAGCAGGGCGTCGAGCGAGGGGTAGCCCCGCACGCCGAGCTCGCGCGAGACGGTGCCGGCGCGATCGCTGTTCGCCTCATAGAAGCCGCGGAAGACGATCCCCTGGAGGTCCCGCAGGATCCGCGCGTGATGGTAGCCGAGGCTCCCGGTCCCGACGACCCCGAGTCGCAGGGGCGCGCTCATATCACGATCCCGCGATCACTCGCCTCGACGAACGCGATGAATGCCTGGACCTCGGGGAACGGCTTCAGCTCGGAGGCGGCCTTCTCGAGCGCCTGCGTGATGTTGAGGTCGGAGCGGAAGAAGAGGCGGTAAGCCTTCTTCAGCTCGGAGACGACGCTGTCGGCGAATCCGCTGCGCTGGAGCCCGACCGAGTTGAGCCCGTAGAGCTTGACCGGGTTCCCCACGGCCTTCACGAACGGCGGGATGTCCTTGGCGACGCGGGACATGCCGCCGACGAAGGCGTGCCGCCCGATCCTCGCGAACTGATGCACCGCGCAGAGTCCCGAGATGATCGCCCGGTCGTCGATCTTCACGTGCCCGGCGAGTTGCGTCCCGTTCGAGATGATGACGCCGTCCCCGACGTGGCAGTCGTGCGCCAGGTGCACGTAGGACATCAGGAAGCACTTCTTGCCCACGCTCGTGCGCATGGACTCGGAGGTGCCGCGGTTGATCGTCGCGTACTCGCGGATCGTGGTCTCCTCGCCGATCTCGACGGTGGTGACCTCACCCTTGAACTTCAGGTCCTGCGGCCGGCCGCCGAGCACGCTCCCGACGCCGACGGTGACGCGCGCGGCGAGCGTCACGTTCTCCTCGAGCGTCGCCCGCATCTGTATCACGCTGCCGGCGCCGACGCGGCAGCGCGGTCCGATGAAGGCCCACGGCCCGACCTCGACGTCGTCCGCGAGTTCGGCGTCGGGATGGACCACCGCGGTCGGGTGGATCCGGGCGCTCATCGGTCGCGGACCATCGCTGCCATCTCCGCCTCGCACACCACCGCGCCGTCCACCTTCGCGACGCCGGCGATGCGGCAGACGGTGCTCCGCAGCTGCTTGATGTCCACCTCGATCCGCAGCTGGTCCCCGGGTCTCACCGGCTTCCGGAACTTGATGTTGTCGAGTGACATGAAGTAGACGACCTTGCTCTCGGGATCGTCCACCGTGCCCATCAGGAGCACGCCGCCGACCTGCGCCATCGCCTCGACGATGAGGACGCCGGGCATGATCGGATGCCCCGGGAAATGACCCTGGAAGAACGGCTCGTTGATCGTGACGTTCTTGATGCCGACGATCCGCTTCTTCTCCTCCATCTCCACGATCCGGTCCACCAGCAGGAACGGGTAGCGGTGCGGCAGGATCTTCATGATGTCTTCGATGCCCAGCACGCGTGCCTCCGATTGTGGGGGCGCCGCATGCGCGAGCATCTCGCGCACGAGCGTCACGGTCCCCCGGTGACTCGGCTTGGTCGCCGTGATCCGCGCGGCGACGCGCCGCCCGGCCAGCGCCAGGTCCCCCACCACATCCATCGCCTTGTGCCGCACGAACTCGTCCGGCCAGCGCAGCGTCGTCCCGACGACGTCCGCCTCGTCGAGCACGATCGTGTTCTCCGCGGAGGCGCCCCGGATCAGCCCCTTGGCCCGCAGCTCCTCCACCCAGCTCAGCATCCCGAATGTGCGGGCGGGCGAGAGTTCGCGCGAGAAGGTCTCGGGCGTGACCCGCCACAAGCCGCGCTGGACCCCGATCCGCGGATGCGGGAAGTCGATCGCGACCTCGAGCTCGAGCGAGTCCGCCGGGTGCGCGACGTACACCGACTCGCCATCCACCACCCGGACGGAGTCGCGCAGGCGGAGCACCTCGACGGTTCCACCGTGCTCTACCAGGCCGGCGCGTTCGAGGGCGAGGCGGAACGGTTCCGCGGAGCCGTCCATGATCGGCGGCTCGGCGGCGTCCATCGCGACGACCACGTCATCAAGCTCGAGGCCGGCGATCGCGGCGAGCACATGCTCCACCGTGTGCAGTGCGCCCTCGCCACTCCCCAGTTGCGTGCGCCGCTCGGCAGCGGTGGCGGCGCTGACATGCGCCGGCGTCTCCGGCGTCCCCGCCAGGTCCGTGCGCCGGAATCGGACGCCCGATCCGGGTGGCGCCGGGTGGAACGTCAGCGTGCAGGTGCGCCCGAGGTGCAGTCCTACCCCGCTCAGCGACGCTGCGGTGCCGATGGTCCGCCGGCGCGTCACGCGTCCCTGTCGCGCCGGAGCAGCCGCTCGACCCGCCGCATGAACTCCGGGAGCTTCGACACGGCGCCGTATCCGCGCATCGCGTCCTTGTGCGGTCTCGCCGGGAATCCCCCCCACGTCTCCCCCGCCGGCACGTCGGAGATGACGCCGGCCTGCGCGGTGATGACCGCCTTGGCGCCGATCGTCAGGTGACCGGCGACGCCGACCTGCCCCGCGAGCACCACGCCATCCTCGATCCGGGCGCTCCCCGCGATCATCACGCCGGCGGCGAAGAGGCAGAGGCGCCCGACCCGCACGTTGTGTCCGACGTGCACGAGGTTGTCGATCTTGGTCCCGTCACCGATCACCGTGGCGTCGATGCTGCCGCGGTCCACGGTGCTGTTCGCGCCGATCTCGACGTCGTTCCCGACGACGCATCGCCCCACGTGGGGGATCTTGCGATGCTGGCCGTCGTGGAAGACGAACCCGAAGCCGTCGCTGCCGATGCGCACCCCGGCGTGCAGGAGGCAGCGCTCGCCGACCTCGGTGCCTGGATAGAGCGTCACGTGACTGACCAGCCGCGTCGACGCGCCGACGCGCACGCCCTCGCTGATGACGCAGTGCGGACCGACCCAAGCGCCCGCGGCGACCTGGGCGCGGGACCCGACCACCGCGAACGCCTCCACGCAGGCATCGGGGTCTATCGCCGCGTCGGCGGCGACGACCGCCGTCGGATGCACGCCCGCGAAGGGGCGCTCCGGGAGCCGGTAGAACCGCGGCAGCAGCGCCAGCATCGCCTCGTGCGGCTTCGGCACGACGATGCGGTTGGCACAGCGCCCCGGCGCGTCGGCGAGCTCCGGGGTGACCAGCACGCCGCCCGCGGCGCACGATGTGAGCTGCGGCGCGTACTTCGGCGACGCGAGGAACGAGAGGTCGGTCGCCGTCGCGCGGTCGAGCGATGCGATCCCCGACACCCGCACCTCGCCGTCGCCGACGACGCGCCCGCCGACGGCGCGGGCGACCTCGGCGAGGCTCAGCGGGGCGTCAGGACCAGCTGACATCGGCGGTGGGGGGACCGATGTCCGGGACTTACGGCCGTCTCACTCCCGCCGGCTGCTGGACCGGACCGGGACGCGCCGGCGTCGTGGCCGGAGTGGGCACCGGAGTGGCGGGTCGCGCCTGCGGCATCGTCCGGATGCGGGCGATCACCTTGTCTGAGACGTCCAGGTTCTTGTCCATCGCGACGATGGGATTCACCTGCGCGCCGAGGTCGAAGATCATCGAGAGGCCGTCCGCGACGCGGACCTCCTCCAGCGCCAGCCGGATGACGTCGAAGAGGGGCTGCATCGCTTCCCCCTGCTTCTGCTGGGCCTCGGCCTGCAGCGACTCGAGCGTGTCGCGGTAGGCGGCGTCGTACGCCTGCATCGCCGCGAAGCGCTTGTTGCGGTCGTCCACGCTCATCGTGGCCGAATCCCGCTGGAACGCGGTGAGGAGCGCGTTGAGCGAATCCACCATCTTCTGCTGGCGAGCCTCGAGCCCCTGCAACTCGGTGCGGATCCGCGCCTCGACCTGCGGGCGGTTGGGCATCTCCTGCAGGATGCGGCGGGAATCCACATACGCGACCTTGTGCTGGGCCGCGAGCGGTGCCGCGGTCGCCGCCAGGAGCAGCGCGGTGAGGAGGGCGTGGGGACGGACGGACATGCGGTGCTCCAGGATTAGAAGACTTGGCCAAGCCGGAAGTGCAGCTGCCACTTGGGATCGGGGCGTCCTGCGGCGTCACGGCGGTCGAATCCGTACGCGTAGTCGACCCCGAGCGGGCCGAGCGGCGTCACGGTGGAGAGCCCGATGCCGGCCCCACGGAAGAGGCGCGTCGGATCGAAGTCCCGCGGCCGCTGCCAGAGGTTGCCCGCATCGTAGAACAGGTTCACGTACACCGACTGCGTGAACCGCAGGCCGATCTCCGCCGTGCTCGCGAAGAACGCGCTGCCGAACGACTCGCGCTGGGCCTGGTACTGGTTCGTGCTGCCGATGAAGCCCAGCGGCGAGATCGAGAACTCGGGATAGCCGCGCAGCATCTCGCCGAATATGCAGCCCACCGACCAGATGTCGGCGTTCTC
>CAZYUL010000084.1:8534-12102 GCA_964650715.1 uncultured Gemmatimonas sp.
CCGCGCAGCATCTCGCCGAACTGCACGCCGCCCATCGCGAACTGCTGCGAGAAGAAGAACTCCGCGGGGTCGCCGAACACGGCGCCGGTGCGGGCCGACAGGCCGAACGTTAGGCGGAGGGGCGTGGACCCCGCCCGTCGCCCACCGAGGCGCGCGAGGAGGGCGTAGTTGCGGAACTCCGCCGTGTAGCGCGTGAAGGTGGCGGAACCGCCCAGCAACCCGCCGTTGAACTGCACGCTCAGGTTCTGGAGCTGCCCTTCGGTCGCGAAGGGCATGTCGAGCCGCGTGTCACGCGTGATGTCGAACCCGAGGGTGCTGCGGAGGCAGCCCTTGCACTCATCCGTCGTCACGGTGCCGAGGAGCCCGTCCTCGCCGAAGCGGACCGATTCCAGGCCGTACGAGGTGAAGACGCGCGTGAAACGCGATCCCGGGAAGGGGAAGCCGACGCGCGTCGAGCCGCCGATCCGCGTCGTGCGCCCGAAGTCGGCGATGCGGTAGCGGGCGAGCGAGCGGTATGCGTTCACCTGCCCCGAGATCAGCGATCCCTTGATGTTCGGGTCCGTGTACGACGCGTTGAAGTCGTTGATGTACTGGCCGAACTGCCAGTTCACGTTGCCGCGCTTGCACTTCCCGAACAGGTTGGGCTGCTCGAGGCCGATGAACCCGCCGAGCCCGGTGCCCTGCCCGACCGACGCGCCGAAGTTGATGTTCCCCGTCCGCTTCTCCTTCACGCGGAAGACGATGTCCACATCCCCCTGTTCGTTCGCCTGGCGCACGTCAGGGAACGGGAGGGGGGACTCGAAGAATCCGAGGTTGCCGATGCTCCGCCAGCTCCGGATCATTCGGTCCTGGTTGAAGACGTCGCCGGGGATGATGACCAGCTGGTCTCGGATGCAGTTCTCGGCAGTGAAGTCGTTGCCGAGGATCTCGACGCGGTTGATGATCGCGGGCGTCCGTTCGACGATGTCCCACCGCAGGCGCACGTACCCCGCCGAGTCGGCGGGGTCGCGCTCGACGACCGGCCGGACCTCGGCGTAGATGTACCCCTCGTTGTTATACATCGTGCTGACCGCCTGGGTCGCTTCCTCCCAGCGGGTCCGGTCGAAGATGTCCGTGGCCGGCGGCCGCCGGCGGACCATCGCCTGCACCCGCTCCGTCAGCGACGGCTCTCGCTCGGTGAACGGGTAGTGCGACGCGATCTGCTCGGCCGTGAACCGGCGGTTCCCCACCACCTCGAACGACTTCACACGGTACTGCTCGCCCTCGCGCACATCGAGTTCGACGAGCGCCTTGCCGCGTTCCCGGTCCACGATCACCGTGTCGCGGTCGAGCTGGAAGTCCACGAACCCGCGCTGCGCGAAGAGCGTCGGGAGCTTCTCGCCGAGGTCCGTCGCGTAGACGTCCTCATCGAACTCCCCCTTCTGCCACCACCAGAATCCCTCCGGGCGTGTCTCCATCGCCCCGACGATCGCGTCATCGCTCAGGTGCGAGTTGCCCGTGACACGGATGCCCGAGACGGCGAGACGGCGGCCCTCCTCGACCCGGAAGGTGATCCCGATGCGGTCCTCGACCGTCGTCGTCTCCGGGCGCACCCGCGCGAGGAAGTACCCGTTGGCCTGGTAGAGCGAATCGATCCGGCGCATCGCCAGCGCGACATCCGCCGGGTCGGCGGGGCGACCCAGGAGGAGTTCGACGCGGTCCTCGACCTGCCGCTTGGAGATGCGGTCCGGTCCCTCGACATCCACGCGGGCCAGCAGCGGCCGCTCCTTCACCGTGATCACCAGGTGCGACCGGTCGGCCGCCGGGAGGTCGCAGGTGATGGCGACGTCGTCGTACTCGCGGGTGGCGAAGAGGTCGCGGATCGCCCGCTGGATCGCCGGGAAGTTGAGCGTCGTGCGCGGCTGCAGCGCCGCCGTCCCCATCACGGTCTCGCGGGCGATGCGGCTGAGCCCCCGGACCTCGATGGAGTCGGGGGTCAGGCAGCGACCGGTCTGGGCCTGATTGGCCTGCGCAGAGAGCGGCCCCGCCGCCAGGACGGCGGCGAGCGCCAAGCTCGGAACTCGATGCATGGGTTGAATATACACGGGTCGGGGTGGGACAGGTTCATCTGTCCGACCCCGACCGGGTGGGTTCGGGTTGCCTCTAGGCCTTCGGGGTGCTCGCGGGGACCCGGAACTCGAGCCGCGCGCCGTCCGCGGAGACGTCCACCTCGACCTCGTCCCCCCGGCTGAACTCCGCGAGGAGGATCTTCTCGGAGAGGGGGTCCTCGATCCAGCGCTGGATCGCGCGCTTCAGCGGCCGCGCCCCGTATGCCGAGTCGTAGCCGTGCTTCACGAGGAAGTCGATCGCGCCGTCGGTGAGCTTGATCGTGAGTTCTTCCTCGCCGAGCCGCGTCTGGACGTCCTTGAGGAGGATGCCGACGATCTGCGCGATGTGCTCGCGCGTGAGCGGGTGGAAGACGATGACGTCGTCGAGGCGGTTGAGGAACTCGGGATTGAACGCGTGCTGCAGTTCCTCCTTCACCTTCTCGGCCATCCGGTCGAAGTTCGCCGTCGGGTCCACGGAACCGAACCCGAGGGTCCGGTTCTTCGTGATGTCCTTCGCGCCGACGTTCGACGTCATGATCACGACCGTGTTCTTGAAGTCAATCACGCGGCCGTAGTTGTCGGTGAGGTGTCCCTCGTCGAGCACCTGCAGCAGGATGTTGAAGACGTCGGGATGCGCCTTCTCGATCTCGTCGAGCAGCACCACGCTGTACGGCTTGCGGCGCACCGCCTTGGTGAGCGTGCCCGAGTCCTCGTAGCCGACGTAGCCCGGCGGCGCGCCGATGAGCCGCGAGACGGAGAACTTCTCCATGTACTCGCTCATGTCCACGCGGATGAGCGCCGAGGAGTCGGCGAAGAGGAACTTCGCGAGGGCCCGCGCCAACTCGGTCTTCCCGACGCCCGTGGGGCCGCAGAAGATGAACGACCCGATCGGCCGCTTCGGGTCCTTCAGCCCCGCGCGACTGCGGCGGATCGAGCGGGCGATCGCCCGGATCGCGTCCTCCTGGGCCACGACCTGCCCGTGGATCTCCTCCTCCATCCGGAGCAGCCGGGCGGTCTCGGCCTCCTGCAGCCGGGTGACCGGGATGCCGGTCCAGCGGCTCACGATGAACGCGATCTCCTCTTCGCCGAGCACCGGACGCACCGACTGCCGCTTCTGCTCCCACTCCTCCTGACGCGTCCGGATCTGCCCCTGCAGTTCGCGCTCGGTGTCCCTCAGCGCGGCCGCGCGCTCGAAGTTCTGGTCGCGCACCGCGGCATCCTTCTCGGCGTTGACCTCCTCGAGCTTCGCCTTCAGGTCGGCGACCTCCGGCGGCGGCACCTGCGCTGCAAGGCGCGCCCGGGCCCCCGCCTCGTCGATCACGTCGATCGCCTTGTCGGGCAGGAACCGGTCGGTGATGTAGCGCTCCGAGAGCTTCGCCGCGATCGACAGCGTCTCGTCGGGGATCGTCACCCGGTGGTGGTCCTCGTACTTCGCGCGGAGACCCTTCAGGATCTCCATCGTCTCCTCGATCGAGGGTGGA